>JADLAT010000001.1 GCA_020848095.1 Alphaproteobacteria bacterium
ACCAAAAGCCGCCGCATTGAATCTTTAAACTTGTCCAGATGCAGCCCGTCCGTAGCCATCAAATTCTTACGCGCAATAATAACCCACAGCGCCAAAGCCGCGCCCAAAACATATGCAATCAGCGTCGCCAAGGCCGCACCCTCCACGCCCATAGCCGGAAAACCAAGCCAGCCAAAGATCAAAACCGGGTCGAGAACAAAGTTAATCAAGGCGATCATAATCATAATCAAAGCCGGAATTTTGGTATCGCCAGAGGCCCGAATCGCTGAATTGATATTCACCGGCACAGCCAGAATCGCCGAGGCCGCCAGCCACAAAGGCATATAAGCCAAAATCGCCGGAAAAGTCGCCGCATCCGCGCCCAGAACCTTAAAAACCGGTTCCAGAAAAATATACGTCAAAAATGCAATCACCGCCGAGACACTAAAGGCCATGATAATGCCGTGCAGAACCACGCGGCGCACATCCTCCTGCTTGCCCGCCCCGATAAGACGCGAAACAATGGAAGACAGGGCAATATTAATCCCGAACGTCAAATGGCTGATCAACATCGTCACCGGAAACGTAAAACTGATCCCCGCCAGCACATCCGTATCCCCCAGCAACGATACAAAATACGTATCGGCCAGCTGCACGGATATCACCGCCAGCAACCCCCAGATCATCGGCACGGTCATGCGCACCAAATGCCCGCCCACCGGGCCGGTCGTTAAATCGCCTTTATGGCTGTATGGGAGGGGTTTAGATGTCATGCCTATCCAATAGACCTCGAGCCCCTCACAGGCAAGCGGTTTGAATATTTTTTATGCCCTGAGTCAAAAATTCAGAAAAATAATTTCAAAAACATTAATACATTACATAAAACATTAACTAATTTAATCTAATCTTGTTAATAAGGGGCACAAAACCCCGTTCCGGATAACCGGCACTTTAAAAAAACAAACCTATAAAAACAGGTCTAAACATCGGGTGAGGTACAAAAATGGCGACAATTTTCGGCTCAAATGACACAGACGTTTTTTATCTCGAACCGGATAATTTACAGACCGTCTCTTTCATACTGGTCAACCCCTACAGCAGCAAAACCTACTACATAGAGGACGAATACAACGTCGCAGGCTCCTACGATGGCCTGGGTGGCCATGATGCCATGGTTGGGTCCGAATATGGCGATTATATCTCCATCGTCAACGCCCAGGGGATACAGCATTTTTGGAACATCGAACAGATCGTCGTCACAGACGGCGCAGATATCGTTAATCTCGCCCATGCCACCATCACATATGGCGATGTCATTATTTCCGGCGGTCCTAACGACGATATCCTCTGGGGAAATGTCGGGAACGACACCATCTCAGGCAGCTTTGGAAATGACATTCTCGACGGCGGCCCCGGAAACGACAGACTTTTCGGCGGCGATGATAACGACCAAATGTTCGGCGGCGCCGGTAACGATATCCTGCGCGGCCAGAACGGTGATGACATCCTCTACGGCGGAACCGACCTTGGCCTTAGGACCTTTGATAAAAGCTTCACCGATAATATCACCTTCCCTACGCTGCAAGAGGGCGTAAACATCGTTAACCTCGTTCCACCCGGCAGCGCAGCTCTGGGCATCAACAGCGATAATCTGACCGTGGATTTCGGCGCAACCGCGACCCTTACCTTCCGTGAGGGCTTTGCCGGCTATAAAAATACGCTTGGCATCTATGCGATCGGCGAAGATGGCACAATCGAAAACGCCAGTGTTCTCTGGGGCAACGTCAAGACCGCCGGCCTGAATATCGAACACCAGATTGACCTGCCTGTGGGCGAAGACGGTGGCCGTTTTGGCTTTTTTATCATTGCCGATGGCGCCACCGTAAATGCCAACTACGCAAATCTGGATATGACGGGCAACGACCATATCAACTTCATATATAATTACGGTCTGGCCGGGGAACGTGCGGCCAAAATCACCGATAATGGCAATAATGTTTCCATCATCTATGATGACGGGGTCACCATTAAAGTCCTGAGCGGCTATCACTACCACACCACCGACCGCGCAGAGACCCCCGATATAAACTGGGATGGAAAAACCCATGCCCTCTCCGGTATGCTGGACCAGTCCAATCAGGACATCCTGCGCATTGGCTTTGAAGATCTCCCCAATCTCGGCGATGCCGATTACGAGGATGTTCTCTTCGATCTGGACATCAACCGCGTGCATGTGGACGCCAGCGAAAGAGGCAATGATATACTGGTTGGCGGCGCGGGAAATGACATCCTCTACGGAGAGGCCGGAGACGACATCCTCGACATAGGCGAAGGCTTCGACCAAGCCTATGGCGGTTCTGGCTCCGATACGATCTTGTTCTCTTTCTTCGATACGCTGGTTGATAAAATCTACGGTTTTGAAACTGGCGTGGGCGGCGATATCCTGAACATCAGCAATATTTTACAAGGGTATGACCCGCTGACTGACGCCTTAAGCGACTTCGTTAAACTGGTCAATAACGGCAATGGCGATACAGAAATTCAAATCAATCAGGATGGTGATCCGGGCGGCGTATTTACCACCATCGCGCTTTTTGACGGCGGCCTCACACAAACCATGGCCGAACTCATAAGCACCGGGAATATCGTGGGCGACCACCCCATCATTATCCCGCCTATCTAGGGTCGAAACCCTTTCGTTTCTATAGCGTTAAAAAAGCAAAAAGGGGTGTTTAAAACACCCCTTTAAATTTCACGGCCTCAGAAAAAATGCCTTATAATGCACCATCATCTTCTGCACCCAACTCCAAATCCGGGTCCGGACGGTTCCACTTCGTATTGCGTAAATCATCCATGCGCGCAAGGCGCAACATCACGTCATCAAGCTGATTGAGCGATAAATATTCAATTTTAACAACGCCTTGCGTATCGCTCCGCGAATCGATACTGACCTTCATCCCCAGCATATTTGTTAAATCCCGCTCCAGCGCCAGCGTATTCACATCCTTTTGCGAAGCGCCGCTTTTCTCGGCAGGACCAAAATTAATACGCGGCCCCTTTTTCTTCGCCGCAGGTTCGCGGCCAACGGCCTCGGAAACGGTTTTTTCCGTCTCCCGAACGCTCATATTTTTCTCCATAATCTGCTTGGCCAGCGCCTCTGCGCGCTCGCCGGCGGGAATCAATGCCCGCGCATGACCGATAGAAATGCGCCCGTCACTCAAATAATTCTGCACGCTATGGGGCAATTGTAAAAGCCGCATCATATTGGCGATATGCGAACGGGATTTCCCCAGAGATTCTGCCAGTTTTTCCTGCGTATAGGCGTATTCATTCATCAGCTTCTGATAGCCCTGCGCCTCATCAACGGGATCGAGGTCTTCACGCTGCAAGTTTTCAATCAACGCAATTTCAAAGGCCTGCGCATCCGTAATCGTCAGGACGACAACCGGCACTTCATGCTGGCCTGCCTTTTGTGCCGCGCGCCAGCGCCGCTCCCCGGCGACAATCTCATAACGCCCGCTGCTATCATTCTTCTCGCGCACCAGCAGGGGTTGCAAAACGCCATGCTGCCTGATGGAATCGGCAAGCTCATCCAGACTGGATTCCTTAAAAATACGGCGCGGCTGGCCCTTCCCCGGCTCCAGCTGGTCAAGACCAACCATAGTGCGTGTGCGGCCCTGAACGGGACCATCCACATCCACCTGCGGATAAACGCCCTCATCATCTTCAAACAGAGCGTTCAAACCACGGCCCAGACCCCGCGTTTTCGGATTGGGCTTCAATGTATCGGACATCTTCAAACTCACCTTTCAAAATTTTATTTATAATTAGTTTCAATACCTTACTGGCTATTACCCGGCGACACTCTATAGGGAGCCGGATCAAGCGGCAATCTTGTCTTTCATGATCTTGCGCTCCCGGCGAATAACCTCACTGGCCAGATGAATATAGGCCTGCGCCCCCGCCGAGCGCATGTCATACACAATGGCGGGCAACCCATAGGACGGCGCTTCCGACAAACGTACATTGCGCGGAATAACGGTCTTATAGACCTTATCGCCATAGAACTGGCGCACGTCATTTTCAACCATCGCCGTCAGATTATTACGCTGGTCATACATCGTCAGCGCAATCCCATGAATATCCAGCTCCGGATTAAACGACCGGCGCACACGCTCAATCGTTTTCGTCAGATGCGAAAGCCCTTCCAATGCATAAAACTCGCATTGGAGCGGCACCAGTATAGAATGCGCCGCAACCAGAGCATTAAGCGTCAATAAACTCAAAGATGGCGGGCAATCAATGATAACGTAATCATAGGGCAATGGCTGGCGCAGCGCCTCTTTCAAGCGATATTCACGGTTATGCGCGGTCACCAGCTCTATCTCCGCGCCGGACAAATGAACGGAGGATGGAACAACCGATAAACGCGGAACCTTGGTTTCCACCGCCGCATCGGCGACAGATGAATCACCGAACAACACGTCATAGGCACTGGTACGAATCATCGCCCGCTTGACGCCCAACCCCGTTGTGGCATTGCCCTGCGGGTCCAGATCCAACAACAAAACACGTTTGCCCACTGCGCACAAAGCCGTGGCCAGATTAATCGCCGTGGTGGTTTTCCCCACCCCGCCCTTTTGATTGGCAACGGCGAAAATACGCGGGCTGGATATATTCGAAAAAGAAGGAACGGCATTTTCCACAGGTGAAAACTCCTTTTCGTGCGGGTTAAGACAACGTGGCAAAAACACTATACGGATGATTCACACCCTGACGTAATTCAGCCCGATGGTCAAGATTAAGCCCGTTTCTTATCCTTAATTTCTGTGATTTTTAAAATTCGCGCTTGCGCATCGGTCAAACTGGGAAAAGATTTAACCTTAAAATTAAACTCTTTTTTGGCCACAGCCATTTCCGCATCAACCTGCGCACCTTTCATAAAAAGTGCAGTAAATTCAGGATGTTGATGCGCATACGGCGCCACATAAATCAACAATTTTCGCAAATCCGCCACGGCCCGCGCCAACAACCATTGCGGCGAAATTTCATCAATAACATGCACCAAACGCTCTGCATGAACTTGCACCGGCGTATTTGTTTCACGTGAAACACTGCGCAAAAATTGCGCCTTGCGATCATCCGATTCCACCAGATGTATTTCAAGATCCGGTCGCATCATCGCCAGCACAAGCCCCGGAAATCCTGCGCCGCTGCCCATATCGGCAATGCGTAATTTCTGATCAGGGATATATTGCGCAATTTGCGCCGAATCGGCAAAATGCCGATTCCACGCATCCGCCATCGTTGTCGGGCTCACAAGATTGATCGTTGGCTGCCACTTCACGAGCAGCGCATGAAACGCTTCCAGCTTTTCCTGAATTTCAGGAGAGACACCAATTCCTAGAGATTCAGGCCACATTTTTTCGTTTTCCCTTCGCCGTTGGCGTTTTACGCTGAACATGCCGCAACAGCGCGACCATAGCGGCCGGTGTAACGCCCGGAATACGGGACGCCGCACCCAATGTTTGCGGACGGACTTTTTCCAGCTTTCCGCGCACTTCATTAGATAAAGCGCCAATTAATCCATAATCCAGATCAACCGGCAAACGCAGCTCTTCATCTTTGCGGAAAGCCGCAACATCGGCATCGTGTCTTTCCATATAGCCAGCATAAAGCGCGTCACACTCAATCTGCTCCCGGATAGCGGGCTCAATCGAAGCCAGCGCGGGCCAGACACCCTCCAGATGCGCCCACTCAATACCCGGATAGGGCAAAAGATCAATCACCCGCCGCCGCACACCATCTTTATTAACATCAATACCATGCCCGGCCAGCGCACTGGGCGTAGCGCCCAGATCATAGGCCAGCGCCATTCCCGCCTGTAATTTTGCAGACTTTTCAGCCCATACACGCTGCCTTTCCGCACCAACACAGCCGATCTCAATCCCTCTGTCCGTAAGGCGCTGATCGGCATTATCCGCCCGCAAGCGCAGCCGGTATTCCGCCCGCGAAGTAAACATGCGATACGGCTCCGGCGCGCCGCGCGTAATCAAATCATCAATCAGAACCCCGATATAGGCCTCCGCCCGGTCCAGAACAAAGCTCGCAGGCTCTTGCATGCCGGACGCCGCCAAAAGCGCCGCATTCACCCCGGCCATCAGCCCTTGCGCTCCGGCCTCTTCATAGCCGGTCGTGCCATTGATTTGCCCCGCGAGGAACAAACCGTCCATTTTTTTGCTCTCCAGTGTATTTTTAAGCGCCCGCGGATCACAGTAATCATATTCGATGGCATAACCCCACTCCAGAATTTTGACCTGCGCTAGCCCCGGAATAGACCTTATATACTGCTCCTGAATTTCAGCGGGCAAAGAGGTGGATATCCCGTTCGGATACACCGTATGGTCGGTGAGCCCTTCCGGCTCCAGAAAAACCTGATGCCGGGCCTTATCCGCAAAACGCGAGACTTTATCTTCGATCGAGGGGCAATAACGCGGCCCCGTTCCGGTGATCTGCCCCGCATACATGGCGGAAAGGTGAAGATTATCCGCAATAATCTTATGCGTTTCGGGATTAGTATAGGTAATGTGGCAATCAATCTGCGGCACCGAAATCCGGTCATGCAGATAGGAAAAAGGCCGCGGCAAGGCATCGCTGGGCTGCACCTCGCATTGCGTCCAATCTATCGTCCGGCCATCCAGCCGCGCCGGGGTTCCGGTTTTAAGCCGCCCCAGCGGAAAATTCAGGCGCTCCAGCGTTTCAGCCAGCCCTATGCTCGGCGCTTCCCCTACGCGTCCCGCTGGCGTTTGTTCCATCCCCCGGTGGATGATGCCGCGCAGGAAAGTCCCCGTTGTCAACACCACACAGGCCGCGCCAAAACTACGGCCATCCAGCGTTTTTAAACCCCGAACCGCCGGAATATCCGCCGCAGCGTTCTCTAAAATCAGATCCTCAACCATCCCCTCGATCAAGGTGAGATTGGGATAGTCCTGCAACAAAGCCTGCATCGCCTCCCGGTAGAGCTTACGGTCCATCTGCGCCCGCGGACCACGCACCGCCGGACCTTTCGAGGCATTCAGCATCCGGAATTGAATCCCGGCCTGATCCGCCACCCGGCCCATCAAACCATCGAGCGCATCAATTTCCCGGACCAGATGCCCCTTCCCCAGACCGCCAATCGCCGGATTACAGGACAGCACGCCGATCGTATCCAGACGACCGGTCATCAATGCGGTTTTCGCACCCATACGCGCCGCAGAGGCTGCCGCTTCACAGCCCGCATGCCCGCCGCCAACAACGATCACATCAAAATGAGTATCCATGGCGCGGGTTTATAACGCTAAAACAGGAAAAAAGCCAGTATCTTCGCGCATTACCTTTAAATCCGGCAGAAAGAAAAGCCTTAATCCGCGCCCCGCCGGCGGCGCAGCAAGACGTACAGCGCCCCCGCCCCACCATGATTAGGGCGTGCCAGGGCCGTTTTCAGGATATAGCCGCGCAAGACAGGCTCCGCCAGCCATTCAGGAACGCTTGCTTTCAAAACACCATCAGCCGGAGAAAGCGGATCACGCAAGCCGCCGCCCTTTCCCGTAATTACAAGTACACAGCGTTTCTTAGAAGCGTACGCCCCCTGTATAAAAACGTTGAGCGCCGCATAAGCCGCGCTTCGGGAATAGCCGTGTAAATCTAAAACAGCCTCAATGGGCATTTTACCACGTCTGAATTTTTCAGCCATACGTGTATCCAGCCCGGGATTAAGAGCGGCCCTGGCAGGAGGCGGTGCCAGCGGCGGAACGTCCTTAACGCGTGGAGGCACCTTGCGTAATCTCTTTTGAGGAGGCGGAGGGGCCTCTTCAAGCACAGGCGCCTCCACAGGGGCCAGCGGCACAACATCCCGCATTGCCGCCCGCCAGAGCGCCTGTTCATCGCCATCATCGTCTTTTTTATCTGCCATCCCTCTATTCTATGGGGGAAATAAAAGATAAGATCAATCCCGGTGGTTAAGGGTGGTTTTTACAAGGAGGCCCCGGCGCGTCATGCGTATATTTTTTCTCTCGCTCCTGCTCATAACACTTTGCTGTACCGGCGCCCGCGCGGCCATGAATATAAGTGAGCAGGAAAAAGCCGTATTTTCTTTCTTTAAACTCGCCAAAACCGACCCGGATTATTCCAAATGGATCACCCAGACCGCCCGCTATAAAAATGCGCCAGACTTCCTAAAAGAAAGCGTTTATCAAGAAGAAGAAACGCGCCTGAAATGGGGGTTTGGCACATTTGATCCAAACAATGATTACCTGAAGATCAGGACGGACATTCTGATGGAGCTGCACGGAGAAAATGAGGATTTCAGTCTTCGTTTTGTCTTTCCAGGCAACCAACAGGGTGAAAGCCCCTATTTCCCGTATAATTACGGCGCTGAATGGATTGCTCTGGTCGTTGATGATGGCCTCGGCAATTTCATGAAAATCCCGCTGTCACAGCAGGAATACACGCAAATCAAAGAGCGTTTCCCCGGCACCGGCAGCTTTCCGGGGCAGATAAGAATGCGCATACGACCCTTAAGCGTTGATGCACATAAGCCGCTGAAATTACAGGAACAGGAAAAACTCTGGCTGCTGCGCGGAGATATTGCCTATCTGACTTTGGAAGTTTCCCCGCCGGAAGGAACAACGCAAAAACCAATGTCCCTATACACCTATACCGCGCCGTGGTACCTCTCCAGCGCCGAAAGCGAGCTTTTGGAGCTTATGGAGAAATAAAGGCGTTTGCTGGCCAATTCCGCGCCTTTATGCTAAACTATCCACAGGAAGGTAGAAAAGGTGAAAGCAATGTTTTCTCTATCCGGCATAACAAACATTATCAAAGAGCGCCAGACGGAGGCCGTGGACACACGGCAGGCCATCCAGCGGCATGACCCGGATTTCCACCGCCACCGCAAGGATGCGGAAGACCAGCCGGATCCCGAGGCCACGGACGATGGCGCGACGGTCTCCACCGAGGCGCTGCGGATTTTTCTGGAGAATTTTATCCGGGAAAGCGGGCAGGGGTTGGAACGGCGCGCAAGGCCGCGTACGCAAGGTGAGACTGAATCAACAACAGACGAAGTTCCTGTGCAGGCCGCTCCACAGGGCAGAGCCGCGCAGGCTGCGCAAATGTATCGCCACGCCGCCGAAGCCCGCGAGAAAAGCACCATCCTTCTGGAAACGACCGATAGCGCAACGGGGCCGGAAATGGCGCTGTCTGCGAATGATACAAGAACGATCCACAGACTTATCGAGAATTTAAAAACCCTCTCCGCCCGTGGTGTAGAACTCCTGCACATCGAGCGCGCGGAGACTTTCCTGCAAAGTCTGATCAATGCCGTTGAGGCCGCGGAACAGGCCTGAAACTGCCCTGAGCTTACTTACCGATACAAAAATCCCGGAAGATCATATCCAGCAAATCCTCGGCATCCACCTGCCCGGTGATCCGGCCAATGGCGCGCATAGCCAGCCGCAAATCCTCCGCCGCCAGTTCCGGCAGATCGGCCTTATCCGCGCGATGAAGGCAATCCAGCGCCTCCTCCAGCGCCTCCCGGTGCCGCCGGCGGGTCGGGGAAGGCCCGCGTGAATCGCTGGAGACCAGCTTAACCAGTCGCTCATGCAAAAATTCCAGCAACAGCGGTAAATTATGCCCGGTTTTCACAGAAACCGGAATCGCGCCCTCGATAATGTTTTTTGATAAAACATCATCCATCTTATTCACAACCAGAAGGCTCGCATCATCAATGAGATTAAGCGTATAGGGGTCGGGCATATCCACCGTCCCATCAAACAGCAGGATTTTAAGATCAGCCTCCCCCGCGCGCTCGATCGCCCGGCGTATCCCCTCAGCCTCCAGCCCGTCATGCCCGGTTGCCTCAATTTCCTCTGGCCGTAACCCGGCCGTATCCGAGACAATCACCGGATAACCGCCAATATTCAGATGGGCCTCGATCACATCACGCGTCGTCCCGGCAATGTCAGAGACAATAGCCACATTGCGCCGCGCCAGCGCATTGATAAGGCTCGATTTACCGGCATTGGGCGCGCCCAGTATCGCGACATGCACCCCTTCGCGCAAACGCTCCCCCCGCCGATTATCATCAAGATGCGCACTGATCTCCGCCGCCAGCGCCCGGCTTTGCTCCAAAATACCCGGCAGCGCGCCGGAAGGAAGGTCTTCATCCGGAAATTCAATATCCGCCTCCAGATGTGCCAATGCGCGGCTGAGCTGTGCCGACCAGCCATTATAAAGCCGGGAAAGCGCGCCGCCCATTTGCGCCAGAGCCTGCAAACGCTGCGTTTCGGTTTCGGCATCGATCAGATCCGCCACAGCCTCCGCCGCCGTAAGGTCCATGCGCTCATTCTCAAAGGCCCGGCGCGTAAATTCGCCCGGCGCCGCCAGACGATGCCCCGGCTGCCTGACCAGCACATCGAGCATCGCATCCACCACCGCCCGGCTCCCGTGCAGGTGATATTCAACCACATCTTCTCCGGTATAACTGGCTGGGCCGGGGAAAAACAAAACCAGCGCCCGGTCAATGATCTGATGGAAAACAGGGTGCGTAATGGGGCAAAGACTGGCCAGCCGGGGCATAAAATCATGCCGCTGGCTAAGTCTTTGTAAACTCTCAAGGCTTTGTGGGCCCGATACACGCAATACCGAGATGCCCGCGCGCCCCGGCGCACTGGCCAAAGCGCATATCGTATTTTTTACACCAGAGCGGCTCATTGATTTATTTCGCCGGTTTTTTGGCAGAACCCGTACTGGCTCCGACCTGATTCCAGAACATTTTTTGCATCTCGTTCCAGTTTTGTATCGCCATCGGCGCCCAGTTCTTCATCATAGACTCCGGGTCCATCGCCTTGATGTTATCCATCATTTTACGCTCGATCTCCTTCATGACGGCCTCTTGCATGGGCGCAACGTCCGGAAGACCAAAAAAACGCCGCGCTTCTTCAGGCGAGCATTCAATATCAAAAGTAACTTTCATCAATATTCATCCCGTGTATGATGTGAGGATTGCAGCGAAAAATCGCCCCGCTATGCCGACAATACCAGAGACAAGGAAGAATCGCCATGTCAAACAACTTTGTAACCATCAAGGCCCATGACGGTCAAGATTTTGAAGCCTATATTGCCTTTCCAGAGAAAACGCCCGCGCCGGTTGTTATTTTAATACAGGAAATTTTTGGTATAAATCATGAAATGCGGGAAAAATGCGATGCAATGGCCGCAAAGGGGTATATCGCCCTTTGTCCGGATCTTTTCTGGCGCATAGAGCCGGGCATTCATTTAACCGACCGCATCCCCGAACAGCTTGAGCGTGCCTTTACCCTGTTCGGACAATTCGATCAGGAACAGGGGCTGGAAGATTTACGCGCCACACTGGCCCACGCACGCGCCATGAAAGAATGCGCAGGCCCCGTAACCTGTATCGGTTATTGCCTCGGCGGAAAACTCGCCTATATGATGGCCGCACGTACGGATATTGACGCTACTGTGAGCTATTACGGCGTTGGTCTGGGGACAATGCTGGAGGAGGCAGATAAAATCACCACGCCGCTTTTGCTGCATATCGCCGGGGAGGATGAATACGTTCCCAAGAATGAACAGGCCGATATTCAAAGCACCATGCTCGAACATCCCACGGCAGAACTGTACGTATATCCCGGCATGAGCCACGCTTTTGCCAGAGGAGAGGGTCTGCATTACAATGAACAGGCTGCGCAAATGGCCAACAAGCGTACAGATGCGTTTTTAACCGCCGCGCTGGCTAACCCGGCCTTAACAGCCAAAAACAAACGGCATGCAAAATGAATGAGCAAACCCCGGAAAAAACCCTTCCTGCGTTGGCGGAACTTGAAAGCCGGGCCTTGATCCAGATTCAAGAAGAGCTGAAAGGTAACGGCCTTAAGAAGGAGCAAATCGAGATCACAACCTTTGAGGCCCAACTTCTTGATTTTCCGGCCCTCATCACGCTAACGCTCAAGACCAGCCATAAAAGCCGCAAACAACCCGGAAAAATCGGAGGTCAGCACGTACTCGCCAACGCGCAGGCCCTGCCCGCCGCGCTGGAGAATGGGGAAAAAAGCGCCCTGTCCGATCCCGAAACCCTGCAACGCGTACACATGACCGTCCTGCAAGACCCAAACGCAGGAGCAGGCGTGAAAGAAGCCACAATTGCCCTGCCGTTTTTGAACCGGGAATACGTTTATTATGAGCCATGCGGAACCTGTCGCGGTCTGGGGCAAAATGTCTGCAACCGGTGTCAGGGCAAGGGGCAGGAGCAATGCCCGCGCTGCCACGCCTCCGGACGGGAAACCTGCACATATTGCAATGGCCGCCAATACATCCAGAATGGACAAAACGAAAAACAGCAATGCCTGACCTGTAATGGCTCTGGGAAAACCCCCTGTACGCTCTGCCAGCAAACACGTACAGTACAATGCCCCACTTGCAAGGGAAAAGGCAAAGCCATTTGCCAGCACTGCAAGGGGCAAAAGCTCAATTCGGTTATCACAACCGCAGAAACCACGGCATTGGCCGTTTTTTCCTTTGAGCGCGAGCCGCTGCCCCCCGCCGCACTGGCCGCGATAGACAACGCCGGGGCCGATTTAAAAAACCATGTGGTGCTTACCCCGCTGCCGCCGCAAATGGAAAACGAAAAGCAAGAATCGCATATCCGTTTTCAGATCCAGCTTCCCTTTGCCGACATCACCTTTAAAATAGACAAGCAGGAGGTCGCCGGGACGCTTTTCGGAACGCAAGGGGCGCTTTATAACCTGCCGCCGTTCTTGGAAAACGCAGTTTTACCCGGCATGATCGCACTGGAAGAAGCCGCCGCCAGCAAAAGCAGCGCCGCCGAAGCCCTGAAACGCGCCGGACAATACCGTACGCTTCGCTACGCCCTGCAGGCCTGTGCCCGCTGGGGACCGAAAAAGACAGCGCGGGCCTTGTTAAAGAAATGGCCGCTGGGGCTCTCTGGGGAGGGAGCTGAAAAAATTGCCGCTTTATCCGCAGCGGGCCTTAAAAACCTCTCTCATCGGTCCGTGCTGACCTGCCGCCTCGTTTGTATGGCAACAATGGCGGGGCTATACGCTTTGTACGCGTACACCGCCAGAGCGAGCGTTATGGCGATGACCAGCAAGGCCGAACTTCAGATTTTTGCAGATCTGGCCGTGCCGACGCTTCTGGCCCTAACCGGTTTTTATCTGGCAAAATCCTGTACCCGGCAAAGCATGGCAAAGAATTTACGGCTTTTATTTCCTGAAAAATCTTAAAAGGACGGCGGGAAGACAAAGGAGCCTTTAACGTTGCCAGCGATGACTGCGCAAGGCCTGCTGCTTTTGACAATACCGCCAGGCAATAACCGCTTGCGCCGTGGCTTCGTTTTGAGAAACAGAAAGAAAATCAACAGCCTCGGCCTGTGCGACGGGCGGGAGGGCGTAGCGCACGCCAAGCACAAGGCCGAGGACTGCTGCCGTTCCAGCAGAGTGCTGGTTGCGATCCTGTCCGGTGTATGAGGAAGGATTATAGACAGTCTTCAAAAGAGGGGAGCAAGAATCCGTCAGAACCGCGGGAGAGATATGTTTGGAAACCGATTGTCCTTTCACGCCGGCAATTTCGTTAGACCACGCCGCACCGGCACCAACGCAGAGGATCATGACAAACAGACAAAGAAACGACCCGAACACCAGCGCAACCTGCGGCCCGGACATATAGGTTAATTTTTCAATACACACATTTCTAAAATTTTTCATTATTTCACCACCCGGTTATTAACTACCCAGTTATCCCATAACTCATGAGACCATATAAATTAGATTATGGCAAATAATATCGTTTCGAATTTACAAGGAATTTCAAGAGATTAAAGGAGAAATTTAGATAAAATTTTAAAAAAAGACCCGGCAAAACCGGGTCTGTCCTTCATATATGCCGGCCAACCGGATTTCTACTTGTCGATAGACAGAGCCCTAGGGCGACGGCTTGCCCAAAAACGACATTACTTTCGAAGCCGCCTTCGCTGAAACAGAGCTATCCGGAACGACCCAAGGCCCTTCTATGGTCTTCATCCGCTCAAAAAATGTCTCCAGCTTTTCTTGCAGCTGAGCCTTCTGTGGCTCAAGATCCTCCTCGTCCCAGTAAGCCGTTCCATCTTTACAATCGGGAAAGGCCTGTTGCAAAATAGTGTGTGCGTCGGTCCTTAAGCTGTCTTTTACGGTCTTTACACGCTCCAGAATTTTTGCGCGTTCCGCACCCACAGCATCTCCACGTAGATCAGAAAATGTATTGCCCAAGGAATCTTTATAATAGCTTTCAGAAAAAATCTTAAGCGCCCCAACTTGAAATCCCTTACCATTAACCTTATCACTAAATATAAGGCTCAGCTTTTCGCGAAATTCTCCCGGAACCCCTTCGTTCCGCACAGCGATGTCAAATCGCTTTGTTAAATTGATATAGGGACCCCCCCGCCGCCCTGTTAAGAAATGTTTTGGCTGCGCGCTGCCTGTTATCATCATTATGTAGGAAACCCGATGTAGGAAACCCGTAATAGAATCTCTTGTCGCCATCTGAAGCGACCATCCTTCGGGCAATTGGACACGGAGAAGATCATCCCCGACGGGCTCCAAAATTTGAATACCCATTTTTTCATAGCTTTCTCTCGCATCGACCCGATCTTCCTCCCATCCAGCCGCTCCTGGCCGCGAGGAAGGAACCGTTTACTTCAATAAATCATGATTTATAACAGCGACAAGACAGCACCACCGCATAAACAGCGGCGATCAAAATGCCAGACCGACCGGTCGGATTCCTACTGATTCATGCTTTGGAAGAACTCGGCGTTATTTTTACTGGTCTTCATCTTATCAATGAGGAATTCCACCGCATCGACGGTCCCCATCGGGTTGAGAATACGGCGTAACACCCACATTTTCTGGAGATATTCGCGGGAAACAAGAAGCTCTTCCTTCCGCGTACCGGATTTTTGAATATCAATGGCCGGGAACACGCGTTTATCGGAAATCTTGCGGTCCAGAACGATCTCGGAATTACCTGTACCTTTGAACTCTTCGAAGATAACCTCATCCATCCGGCTGCCGGTATCAATCAACGCCGTGGCGATGATGGTCAGCGAGCCGCCTTGCTCAATATTCCGGGCCGCCCCGAAGAAGCGTTTTGGCCGCTGGAGGGCATTGGCATCCACCCCGCCGGTCAGAACCTTACCCGAAGAAGGCACAACCGTGTTATAGGCCCGCGCCAGACGCGTAATGGAATCGAGCAAAATCACCACATCGCGCTTATGCTCGACAAGACGTTTGGCCTTTTCCATGACCATTTCCGCCACCTGTACGTGCCGGGCCGCCGGCTCATCAAACGTGGAGGAAACAACTTCCCCCCGTACGCTTCGTGCCATATCGGTTACTTCCTCAGGCCGCTCATCAATAAGCAAAACAATGAGATAGGCCTCCGGATGATTGGCGGTAATGGATTTTGCAATCTCCTGCATCATCACGGTTATACCCGTACGTGGCGGCGCCACGATCAACGCCCGCTGGCCAAAGCCAAGCGGCGCCGTCAGCTCGATCACGCGCTGTACGTAGTTTTTCTTGGTCGGATCATCATATTCAAGATTAATTTTGCGATCGGGATAAAGCGGGGTGAGGTTGTCAAAATTGATACGGTGGCGGATTTTCTCCGGTGATTCATCATTAATGGACCCCACCTTGAGAAGCGCAAAATAACGCTCGGAATCCTTGGGCGCGCGAATTTCCCCCTCAACAATATCCCCTGTACGCAACCCGAAACGGCGAACCTGTGACGGGGAAACATAGATATCATCCGGGCCGGGAAGATAGTTTTCTTCCGGGCTGCGCAGGAAACCAAATCCGTCCTGCAAAACCTCAAGTACACCCGTACCGGATATAGGGACATTTTGCTGTGCCAGCTGTTTAAGAATAGCGAACATCATATCCTGCTTGCGCATGGCATTGCAGTTTTCGATCTCCAGCTCTTCGGCAAAGGCAAGCAATTCGGCAGGCGAACGGGTCTTAAGTTGCTGTAAATTCATGAAAAAGCTCTTTAAATTGAGTTGGAAACACCTAAAAATTCAATGATGTCTGAAAGGGTGTACTTAAAACTTAAAACGCGGGGCATACACGACCGTTTTTTAACTGTTTTATTAAATATCCGCTAAACGAGCCCATAAGTCGAAAAAACGACCAGATAAAAATCCTGATTTTTCTAGGGATTTGTTACAGACAGGCCAATATATACGATAACACAGGCAAAGCCGTCAAGCCTTTTTCTTTGCATTAACGCTAATTTAAAGACTCGCGCCCTAAAATACGCGCATGAGGCTGCTTAACCATATACCAAGCAAAAGCGGTGAGCACACGCTTTTCATCAGCGCGGAAACTTTAAAAACAATTGGCGCAATGGCTCTCCATCTGCCCGATGTGGCTAAACAGAGTGTGGCAGTAATACGCCTTTCCGACATTATGGCAGAAAAAGAAAACCCTGCGCAGGATCACTCTTTATCCCAACAATTCAACAGATTTAACGCTAAAAATCCGCCGCCGCCGCCCTTAATTTCTGAAGAGAACTTCGCATTAACCTCAAAGGGCGATCCGCGCACAAAAGATTTTTACAAGGCATTTCAGAAATTTATGGAATTAAATGATTTTCAGAACCGGAAAATAGGAAACGACGATTCTGATACGTTTAAACATATTTATGAGCGCAAACACACAGACCCTGGATATTTAGCTCTAACACTCAAAAATAAAGACGATAGTAAAACACATCTCATCATCAGCCCGGAATATCTTCCCGACACAAAAGATTTTTTAGCGATGGTTTCTCAAAATATGGCCCTTCCCCTTAAAGAGAATATCGATTTTAATAGACATACCGCCCATTTATTCTGCTTATTTCATGAAGCAGCTCATCATGCGCAACCAACAACACATATTCAGGCTGGCGAAGCTTTTGCCGATAAAACAGCCAAAGATTTTCTTGAATATATGAAGGCTCAGGGCCACGATGAAATTGATTTACAAACCATAGATACACTTTTTGATCTGCGGACAATCGCAACATTTCAGCATGCACAGGCTCGCCATTTTGAAAGCGACTATGTCCACGGACACAGCACCGGCCTCCTTTCCAGAGAAGAAGACATCACGGATCAACGAGGAGAGGAGCATACGCAAAATCTCATCTCCCTTAACGGGCTTGTAGCCTCCCTCCTGGGCGGCGCACTCCGCCCCTCTGTTCATGCCGCTATAGATAAAGAATATGGCCAGCATGCCTCCCTGATTAAAAATAATCTGGATGAGGATACACTCTCGGAAATAGTTAAATCACCAGAGCTCTATTTTTTAGCCATGCCCGCCTTGATAGAGCTTCAGGCAAGTAAAATAAAATATCAAAGCGACGATCCCGAAGATAAATTTAAGATCTTTAATCAGGAAAATATTGAAATCGGCGCCGCCTTTATCAAAGAGCATCCCGGCATGCATTATGCCTTTATCAGGGGGCTGTATGATGGCGGGTTTTTTGACGAAAATATCCATACACAAAATCCGCTGGATAAACCCTATATTAAAAATTATCTGGAAGCCTATGCCCGCATTGCCGACATAACCCCGGAAGAACGCGCCGTTTCAAAAAACATCACGCAGGACGTTAAAAACGCCCTGCCGCGTTTGAGGGAAATTTTTTCTGTAAGTCTTTCCAAAGAGGCAAAAACGGAAGAGACAAATCCGATAAAAACACCCGTGCCAGAGACACTTCTGCCTAAAACGGTTTTACCACAACCATAATCACAATCACGATCAGCAGCACGGTCGGAACTTCATTGGCAATACGGTAAAATTTGGCAGAACGCGTATTTTTATCCGCCGCAAATTTTTTAACCCAGCGTGCAAAGACATGATGCAAGGCCGTAAGCAAAATTACGCATGTCAGCTTCACATGAAGCCAGCCTTCGCTAAATAATGCAGGATTGGCATAGAGCATCAAACCGCCAAAAATCCACACGGCAAAGGACGCCGGATTTATAATCAGCTTTAATAAACGGCGCTCCATAATTTTAAGCGTGCCCACACTATCGGAATGAGGCTTTGCCTCGGCATGATACACAAACAAGCGCGGCAGATATAAAAGCCCGGCCATCCAGGCAATCACCGCAATAATGTGAAAGGCCATGATCCAAAGATAATAGTTTTGGAGAAATTCTTGCATTTTTATGATCCTTTGTTTTTATTCATACAGCAATGTTGAAAATCAGGTGGACAGAGCCGGGTAAGACCTTCGGCAAAGAGACCTTCTTTATCCAGATGCGCACCCACCAGATCCGCCAGCCCGGTAATAAAATCAGGATCTGTACCAACCGTTTGCGCGCGATAATACCCCTCTAAACCCAGCGCATGAGCTTTTTCCCGATATTCAATATCAAGCTCCACCAGCGTTTCTACATGCTCCTGCGTAAAGGCATGCGGGTAAATAATTACAGCTTTTTTATCCTGCGCGGCCTGCGCCAGCGCCTCTTCCGTTGAGGGGCCAATCCATTCCATACGCCCAACGCGGGATTGATAACAATTTTGCCAATCGAGATTTTCTATGTTCAGCGCCTTTACAATCTCCCGCACCGTTTGCTCACATTGCCATTGATAGGGATCACCATCTTTCACAAATTTTTCCGGCAAGCCATGCGCAGAAAATAAAATACGAATATCTTTATGCCCGTCTTTTTGCGCCCGGTCGTAGCATTGCCGGATATTTTTTACAGAGGCTTTTATGAATCCGGCATTAAGCGGATAACACCCGATCGTGCTTGTTGGTAAATCAAGCCCGGCCCGCTGCATCGCCAGATGCCATTGTTGCAGGGAAGAGCGCGTGGTCGTGGTTGAGTATTGCGGATAAAGCGGCAGTAAAATTACGCGCTGCGCTCCCCATTCTTTGGCCGCTTTTACAATTTGATCCGCCATAGGATGCCAATAGCGCATACAGACAAAAGCCTTGAAAAGCCCCTCTTTTCCCTCCAGCCCCTCTGGCCTTTGATTAAGCATTTCTGTAAGGGCTTTGGCCTGCGCTTGAGAATTTTCAAGAAGCGGGGAGCGATTACCAATCTCGCCATAGCTGGCCCCGGCTTCCTTTTTTGAACGACGAATACTGATGAGCTTTGCAATAAAAAAGCGCAGCAATAACGGCAGGCGAATAATGTTTTTATCCATGAAGAAATTGAATAAAAACGGACGAATTGTTTCACGTGAATCAGGCCCGCCCAGATTAAACAAAATAACAGCTGTTTTTTCAGGCACCATTAATTTCCAACCTTATGATTTTTAATCATCGCAACAAGCTGTTCGACATGCGCAACCGGCGTATCTTTGTGAATGCCATGACCCAGATTAAAAATAAACTTCCCCCGGCCCAGCGTAACCAGAATTTTCTCCACCGCCAAAATCATGCTATCCCCCCCGGCCAGCAGACATAGCGGATCAAGATTGCCTTGTACCGGTACAAAATTTTGAAGGCTGCGCGCCGCCCATTCCACCGGGATTTGAGAATCCAGCCCCACCGCATTTACGCCGGTTTCCTGCACATAGACCTGATAATTATAACCAGCCCCCTTGGGAAAACCGATAATCGGCACATCCGGACAAGCCGCACGCACCAGCGTAACAATCTCCCGCATGGGCCGCACACACCAGCGCATAAAACTATCCGAATCCAAAGCACCGGACCAGCTGTCAAAAATCTGCAAAGCCTCCGCCCCGGCGCGAACCTGCTCAATCAAATATTGCGCGCTGGCCTCCACCAAAAGCTCTATCAACGCGCTAAACCCTTCAGGATCGCTATAAGCCATCACTTTGGTTTTCACAAAATCCCGCGAACTGCCGCCTTCGATCATATACGTAGCCACCGTCCACGGGGCGCCGCAAAACCCGATCAACGCCGTTTCTGAAAACCCCTCTTTTTGCAATTGCGACCGGGTTTGCCGCAGAGCTTCATAAACCGGCTCCAGTTTGGAAAACTGAGAAAAATCCAGATTGGCTACCTCAGCCATCGACTCCAAAGCATCCAGCTTCGGCCCTTCACCCGCAATAAATTCCAGCTTTCGGCCCAGCGCCATGGGAATGGTCAAAATATCTGAAAAAATAATTGCCGCATCCATACCAAAACGCCGCACCGGCTGCATCGTGATCTCACACGCCGCCACCGGGTCCAGCGCCATGGCTAAAAAACCACCCTTATCCGCCCGGAGCGCCCGATACTCCGGCAAATACCGCCCGGCCTGGCGCATAAACCAAAACGGCAGCCTTTGCGAACTCTGCCCATACAGAACATCCAAAAACGGTTTCCCACTGCGAATCTCAAAAGCCTTCACATCCACCCCCATATTCATTTTTCAATCACCTTCCCTCAAAATCCTGCAAACCTGATTCGCCCTTCGGTCTCCCCAAAACATGGCACACTCTAACCTCTCATACTAAACTTTATATCTTTTTTAAAAAGAGTTTTGATAGTTATAGAGGCCCTGCAAAACGGGTATAAGTTTTATCCAGAATTTAACCCCCAGACATTGAGGATCATTCTTCTTAGGCTTTTCATCGATTCGCAATGATTCGCCCAGATAACCAAAAAGTTCCCAATTTCACTTTTGAACAGCGGGACGAATCATCATACGCATACAGAACAGATTCCGGATAACTTCATCCCGGTTTTATACGGACACATATTCAAGACTTACGCACAGCTCTATCAAGAGGGACCATTCTATGATAGATTCGCTGCCGTCAGCCTTTATAAGGTTTTCTCAGTTTACAATTTTTTTTGGCGTATGAATGTATAAAGAAGCTTTTACAAAGCTGGATCTTGCGGAAGCGGCAACAATTCTAGACGTGCTTAATCCAAAATTAGAAGGCGTTGTTTTTGATCCGCTGGAAACCGTTATTATGGCGATGGATATTTCCTTTTATCCGGGATATCGCCTTTTGGACATCGCCGATCATACCACTTTATCACCGCGCCGCCGGTTTGCCGTTTTTTCGCCGCAAAATCATTTCCTCATAAACTTTTCCAATGAGCCGATTTATACCTTTAACCGGGAATTGCCCATTCTTCTCGATGAACATAACGTCATGGATTATGTGCGCTTTTTCTTTAGTTTTGTAAGGGGCCGTCATGGCCGTTTTATAATCATTGAAAATATTGATGAGATAAGCTGGAAAAACGATCCGCCCTTGACCGCCCGCCGAACCATCGGAAAAATGATTGAGCCTATGACCCTTGAAAGAATTGATGAAAAGGGCTGTTTTCACTTAAAAGCCTGTATGGTTTTTAAAGACTCTCTTTTCAGGAGCAAAATAAAGGTTGAGCCTAGCGGTCTTATTTCCTTAAGCGATGAGGAATTATTGCTCGAAGATATTCCGGTTCTGGATGATCTGCTCACGCAGTAAGTTTTTTAAGTCCCACCTTTAAATATTTAGCCCGTTTTAAAGCCCCGTCTCTAAAGCCCTTCTTTAGGAGCTTAAACCTCTTTGGCAAGCAGACCTTAATATTCTGTAAACTACGCATTTTTTTGAACTTTTTTTAAAATTTAATCGTTTTAGAAAGGAAGCGTTAATACCTTGCCCGCCATAATAAGGACTGAAAGCGCATAAATCCTCTTCGGAGAAAATGCATAAAGTTACAATAAAAAAATAAGGCTGGTTAAAATTATGAGCGATAGTTTCGGAGAGTTGATTAAAACAGGGCAAAAAAGCAAACCGGCATGCCGGGTGGCCTACACGCTAAACAACGTACAACCGGTTATTTGTACGATCATTGGCGATCAGCCCTTATTTTATATGGATTTCGATGTTGATTACATTGATGAAAACGCCGCGTTTGATGCTTCAGAAGAGGCCATTTTAAAAAATGAAATCAATGCGTTGAAAAACAGCATCAAGGATATTGAAGATATCACTTATCCATCTGCACGCCCCAGCCATGAAAAAATGGAAGAATTTTTAAGCGATAGCGATGAAATAACCCAATTTCGTAAAAAATCCAAAGAATGCGCGATCGAAGATCTGAAAACCATTCTGGCTCAAAGCCGTCTGGCCGCCGCCTATATGGATTTTGCCGCACAACATGGTGTAGAGATGCACTATTCCCGGCTTGTTGAAATGGCCAGCTATGACCGCGAGGCCGGAGCGATCTTTATTAATCCGGACAATAATATGGCTGACCAGCTTTTGCTGGCGGCGCAAAAACTTCGTCATCACTGGCAGCACCGTCAGGGCGCATTGATCAATCCATTAATGTTCCACCCGGATAACGCCATTCTCGTAAACCGGGCGCAGGTTGCCGATCTGGCCGTTTCCATGGTGAGAATCGCCTGGGAGCTTCAATTATCCGGCGAAAGACGGGCATGGCAGCGCATAGAAGAATCATCCATGGCTGATCTGGGCCGCGCCTTTGCCCGCGAAGCTTTCCTTGATTTTAGAACCATTAATAATGGAGAGGCCTCGGCCTCGGTTTTTGAAAGCTGGTTCCTCTCCGAGCGTTGCCGGGCGCAGGATAAAACATTGATCAGCCAGATGCTGGCCGATCACCGGGGTTATGTTTTTGACCTCAAAACAGCCGGTCAGGCCGTTACGCCAGTTTTGATCGCCGCGCTGGGGGCCATGCCTTTCGGCAAAAATTACCTGGCAGAACATGCCGCAACCATTATGGGCGACCCGATCTTTACAGATGTCCGGGATCGGTCTAACGCGAATTTCCTATGGTTTATCAAGTTTGAACGCTCTTTCCGCGAAACGGAACGCGAGTTGCAAACATCGGGTGATCTTTCCGCGAAGGACGCTCGTTCCGCCGCATCACGCTCGAACATACAGGATTCTCCAGATGGACCATCAAAAGCCGCAACCGGCCAAGTCGTCTCGCTCTTCCCGGAAGGCCAAAACGCCGGAGCTGTGGATAAATCCGGAAAAAACGCCGGACGCCTGTCACGCACAGAACCGCAACAGCGAATACAGCAAGGAGACGACCGGTCTAACGTCGTTTATATACGCCGCTGGTCCGGAGAATAATGCCCCGATCAATGCGGGCAGGAAGATGGGTAACTTGAGTTTCGAAGAGCACATTGCCGATACCGAAAAAAATGAGCAGGCAGGGCGCGACCTCGTGCCGGGCCCCTCGGGTGATTTGTGCCGGAATACGGGCGCAGATTTCGTTTCGGAAAGCTGGCTTTTGGATGATCTTTATTGTGATTCCCTTGCAAGAGACACTGAGGCCTTTAGCACCCAGATTTTCCCGGAGGATCGCAAGATTTTTCTCTCCTGGGCGGTTGGCATACTCTCGGCCAGCCCCAGCGCGCGGCGGATGATTTTTGAAGCGGCGGAGCAGGACTGGTCCTTGGCGCTGGAACAGCTGGACGGCCCGGATTTTCACCTTGATGTGCCGGAAAAACTGATTGTACTAAACAGCAACGGGCTTTTGTTTTCGGCCTTTAAACGCTCCGCACATTTTAGCTATCCTGTGCTTGTGTCTCTGACCAGAGCCCTGCGCGATGTATGGCAGGAAAAGCGCCACGGGGCCTTTGATGAAATTTATGCCGCCGAAGATGTTTTGATGCTGGAGCGCATGCGCGCTGCCGATCTTGATGTTATCGCCACGCTGGTGGCCTGGGAATTACGAAGCGAATCTTTAGGCGGTTTATGGCGCTATATGATCGGTTCGGAAGATGGGGATATTGCCCTGCGCTTTTCCGGTATGTTAGAGCAAGAGCCCGCCGCATCTTTTAACGGACGGGCGCTTTATGCCGCCTTTACCCAGTGGTTCCGCGATGATGAGCGCATTAATGCCTGCGACCATGAAACGCTTGATTATCTCGATTCGATTATGCCCGATCTTCAGGCCCGCCGGAATGGCGGCTATAAAAAGCTCGGCCCCGTGGGCATAGAGATTCTTTCCTGTCTGCCGGATAAAACCGCCTATCTTCAGGGCTATGGCCGGGAAATTCTGCGCGATCCCTTTTATGCCGGAATGGATGATGAGATTAATCAAAGCCATTTGCTGCAGATTTTACACGATATTCGCGTTACGCAGGTTCAAGGCGTGCCGTTTCGGGACGCCCATCTGGCGGCGCGCATTTTCCCCGGCGGCGTATTCACACCGGAAGGCCCGGTTTTCCCGCCGCACCGTTTCTAGGCCGTTTAAAAAGATAAAACAGATCTAAAGCGCCGCCAGATCACGCAAAACGTCCTGTGCTTCCGGGGTGTAATCACCGTTTTCCGTATGCAAGATCAGCCCTGAAAACAGCCGCGCCGGAGTTTTTCGGCCCTTAAGCGCCCGGATAATCACCCGGCGGGCTTCCTGCCCCGCATGGGGGTAGAGCGGTAAAATTTCAACCGCGCCAAAACGGGGGCCAAGCGTCTGGAGGATTTTATCAATATGCGCGGCCTTATGGATGAGGGTGAAGCTGCCGCCCGATTTAAGATTACGGTTGGCACAGGCCACCCAATCTGCCAGATCCGTATCCGCATGACCCATGGCCAGCGCCTTGGCCGAAGACGGTGAGGGCGTATGCGCGGCGGCTTCATTATAGGGCGGATTGCAGATAATATGATCGAAAGGCGCATTTGTGCCATCGGCCTTATAGCGGGTGAAATCACCGATATGGGCCTGTGTGAACATGCAGACCTCTTGCAGGTCGTTCAGGGTCGCATTTTTTTGCGCCAGCGCGATATGATCGCCTTGAATATCAACCCCGTGCAGAGACACCCCCTCAACACGCGCCAGAACACAAAACCCCGCCGCCCCGGTGCCGCAGCCCATATCCAAAAGGCTCTGTCCGGCCTTGGCCGGGCAGAACGCCGCCAGTAAAACAGCATCAATGGATGTACGAAAACCATCCGCAGGCTGGTGCAGCTTCAAGCGCCGGTTCAGGAGATAAATAGGCTCGTTTACAGTCATAAACAAAAGTTTTTATCTGAAGATGGCCCTTAAAACAATGTCTTGCTTTTGGGGCCGCCCGGCGGGTCGAGCTGGGTCAGCAGCATAAGGTCAATGGGCGAGCGTAAAAGATTTTGGTAAGCGCGGGGGATTGCGGGTGGATTTGCGGCATAAATTCCCGGTGCGTTCCGCCCGCCTTTAAAGACGCTGCTGGTGATAAAATTATTGCCTGCGATTTGTCCATAGGCGGCGGGTCTGCCCTTTTGCACAGCCGGGAGTGCTTCTGCCATGCTCTGGCCCGTATGTTCCGGCGTTTTAGGGGCCTCCGGCTTTAATTCCGGTATCACGATGTCTTTAAGATTGAATTTTTTATCAAAAAACGCATAGACCTCATCCATGGTTTTCGGGCGACCCGTTTTGGTATCGTAGAAGACGCTCCGGTTGGCAGCAGCCGCTTTGGGGAATAAAAGCGCGGCCTGTTGCAGCGGATTTTCATCCCGCGCGTTTAAAAAGGCCGCCGCGCCGCTCGCGCCCATGAAATGGGCAAAATATAGCTCTGTCGCGCCGATATTGCCCTCTGCATTGCGCCAGTGCGTTTCCAGAAATTTTTGATTATCCGAGGCAAATTCCGCCGCCATGTTGGAAGCAATTTTGGGGTCGTTCCGCAGGGCCAGAATCTCCCGCCGCGCCGCTTTATCCGCTACGCGGCCTTTGGCATCAATTTTGGCGGCCAGATCGCCCAGCCCGTATTTCTCCCCGTGATTACGGACCATGCCCAGCCATGTGCTTTCGATAAACTGGTAAAGCCCCGATGCGCTGGAGGTTTTGGCTTTGGCCTCCGGGTTGAAGCTGCTCTCGGCTTTGGCCTGCTGCACCATATAGGCAAAATCGACCCCTGTTTTAAGGCTGGCGTTTTTAATCGCGCTTAGGACATCATGCGGCACGCGTGCGCCCAGCCCGCTTAAGATATTGTTTGCAATGGTGTTTGTTAATCCGGTCATAAAATAATAACTTTTTGTTTCGCCATTAATCTGTGGTTTAATTTGCAAGGCGCGTGCCAGTTTCTGCCGGCGCTTCATTCGTCGCAGTTTTTTCAGTGATTTTTTAAAAGGGCCTTTGAGATCATGAGTGAATATCATCCCCCGATCGAAGACATGCAGTTTTTGCTTCATGAGGTTCTTGGCTTTGCGCATGAGGATCTGGACCGGGAGACCACGCAGGCCGTGCTGGAAGAGGCGGCGCGGCTGGCCTCTGAGGTGCTGGCGCCGTTGAACGCGCAAGGGGATAAGAACGGCAACATGTTAAAGGACGGCGTGGTGACCACCGGGCCGGGTTTTAAGGAAGCCTATGCCCGCTATTGCGAGGGCGGCTGGAACGCGGTCCCCTTTCCGCCCGCTTATGGGGGGCAGGGCCTGCCCTGGGCGCTGGCCTTTCCGGTTCAGGAAATGTGGCAGGGCGCGAATTTATCCTTTGGCCTGTGTCCGCTCCTTAATCAGGGCGCGGTCGAGGCGATTTTGCATCATGGATCGCACGCGCAAAAAGAGCATTATCTGCCGCGTCTTATCGCGGGGACGTGGACAGGCACGATGAATTTAACCGAGCCGCAGGCCGGGTCCGATCTGGGGCTTTTGAAAACCAGAGCCGAACCGGACGGGGCGCAGGGCTATAAAATCACCGGCCAGAAGATTTTCATCACCTATGGTGAACACGATATGGCGGAGAATATTATTCATCTGGTGCTGGCCCGTTTGCCGGACGCGCCGGAAGATGTGCGGGGCATATCCCTGTTTGTCGTGCCAAAAATTCTCGAGGACGGGACACGGAACCATGTGGAATGTATCGGGCTTGAGCATAAATTGGGTATTCATGCCTCCCCCACCTGCACGATGGAGTTTTCCGGCGCTAGAGGCTATTTGATCGGTGAGGCGCATCAGGGCCTGAAATACATGTTCACCATGATGAACAATGCCCGGCTTTCGGTCGGGCTTCAGGGCGTGGCGATTGCCGAACATGCGTATCAGCATGCGTTGGCCTATGCGCGGGAGCGGGTGCAGGGCAAGGATTACAAAACCGGTCAGCGCGTAAGCATTGCCGCCCATACCGATGTGAAACGCATGCTGCTGTCCATGCGGGCGCAAGTTGAGGCGGGGCGGGCACTGGCGATTGAGGCGGTGCTGGCGCTCGATGCCGGAGACAGGGCGCGGGTGGATGTTATGACACCCATCGTCAAGGCATGGTGTACGGATATGGCCGTTGAAGTGGCCTCGCTCGGCGTGCAGGTTTTTGGTGGCGCGGGTTTCATCGAGGAAGCGGGCGCGGCGCAGTTTTATCGTGATGCGCGGATTTTGCCGATTTACGAAGGCACGAACGGGATTCAGGCGCTGGATTTTGCCTTTCGCAAGACCATCCGTGATGGTGGTGCGGCAAGCCGGGAATACATACAGACATTGAAAACACGCGTTCGGGCCGAGGATGCGCTGCAATTTGAAGCGCATTTCACCGCGCTGGAAAACACGATTGCCGCGCTGGTGGAGGCCGGAAATCAGGGCAATCACGATCTGGTCGAGGCCATGGCCGCGCCAGCCCTTAAGGCTTTGGGCATCATTGCGGGCGGGGCGCTTTTATCGGCCTGTATCGCGGCGCTGGGCGAGAGGGAAGACGATTTTGCACGGCAAAAGCGTCAAAGCGCAGAATTTTTTATCGGCAATATTCTCCCGATGGCCGCCGGGCATCTGGCCGCCGCTTTGCAGGGATCGCAGATTCTTTGTCAAGCTGAAGGGTTCTAATCTTATTTTTCCTCTTTTTTACTCCTGCGGGACGTAGTGATAAAGCTTGCGCGCCAGTGCGGGATCATTGCAGGAAACCATGGCTTGTGTTTGATAGCGGACCATTGTTCGGGAATTGATCGGTGGGCGCAGGCCATCCATAAGGCGGACATAGGAATTGGCAACGCAGGTGCAATAGATCTCCGGGTCTGTGCCTGGCTGAAAGGAGGCCGCGCGGTTCAGGCAGGCATTATAAATGGTGCCCGCCGCTTGCGTGGCGTCGCGGCATTCCCCTAAAACGGAAAGAGAGATTGAGCTGCCCGGTGGGATTGGGCCTTCGGTCACGCGTTTCTTAAGATAGGCCAAAGACAGACATTGGCAGTCATAATATTGCGTCATATTCCTGTCGGCGGCGCAGCGGTCATTGAAGGCCATCGCCTCAGTCAGGTATTTTTCGGGAACGGTCCGCATGTCCAAAGGCGGTGGCTCTGTCGTGAGGGGATCGTTCGCCTGCTGCGCGCGCGCTCCGGCGACAAACCCCAGCTGCACAAGGAAAAGCCCCAGTATAAAAATTTTTTGAATATGTCTCATCCTCATGATTTATCTTAACATTTCCTGCGCTGGAAAGGGAAGTGGAGAAGCGGGTGGAATTTTCTTTCCTGATTCGGCGATCCTGCTAGGATGGGCGCATAAAAAACCGATACACAGAAGAACAGGCATGGACGGCGGCGAAGACAATATGTTTGAGGATTCCTACGCAGAGGATCCCGATGACCACATAGAGCAGCCCGAAAAACGGGTTTTTTATGTTCATCTGGTCTCTGATGCGACGGGCACAACCCTGCTGGGGCTGGCGCGGGCCTGTCTGGCCCAGTTTGAGCATATCGAGCCGGTGCAGAAATTCTGGCCGCTGATCCGCTCTGTACGGCAGCTGGAAAAAATTCTGCTCTCCATCCGGAAAAATCCCGGCCCGGTGATTTTTACCTTTGTCGATAACAAGATGCGCTATCGTTTGCAGGAATTTTGCGATGAAATCGGCGTGCCGTGCGTAGCGGTGCTGGACCCAATCATGCGGTCACTTTCCACCTATCTGGGGGCGCACGCCAAAGGTGTTCCGGGTTTACAGCATGCGCTGGATGATGCGTATTTCCGGCGTGTGGCGGCAATTGATTACACAATGCGCCATGATGACGGCAAAACGCTCGATAGTTTGCGGGAGGCCGATGTAATTCTGGTGGGGGTATCGCGAACCTCGAAAACCCCGACTTCGGTTTTTCTGGCGCGGCGTGGTATCAAGGCGGCCAATATTCCGCTGGTGCCCGGTGTTGAGGTTCCGGATGAGAAATTCTCTCTGGAGGAGCCTTTATATGTTGGCCTGACCGCTACCCCGGACCGGCTGGTGCATTTGCGCCGCTCGCGGATGAATGCGGGAGACCACGATGAGGACGGCAAGGGTGCCCGGTTTGCAGAAAACATGTATATGGATCTCGATGCGATCGAGGAGGAAATCCGAAAGGGCCGCCGGTTATTCAGCAAGAAAAACTGGCCGGTGATTGACGTGACAAGACGATCAATCGAGGAAACCGCTGCGGAGATTATGGGTCTGTTGCAGGCGCGGCAGGAAAAACAGGAATTACCACCCAAAGGGGATTAAAGAGCCGGATGAGCGCAGGAAAAGAAAAAACACGTCTTATACTGGCCTCTCAAAGCCGGGCGCGGCAGGAAATGCTGCACGCTGCCGGGCTTGTGTTTGAGAGCATCCCGGCGCAAATTGATGAGGAGGCCCTGACCCGAAAATGGCAGGGTGAGGGGGTTGCGGCGCAGGACATTGCCGAAAAACTGGCCGAAGAAAAGGCCGTTTATATCGCGCGGACAAATCCCGGCGCTTTAGTAATTGGCGCAGATCAGGTTCTGGAATGCGGCGGGGTCTTGCTTTCCAAGGCGCTGGATGCCGGCGAGGCCAGAGAGAAGCTCCGCGCCCTGCGCGGAAAAACGCATCATTTGATTTCCGCTTTTACACTGGTAAGGGATGGCGAAATTCTCTGCGCGGAAACGCAAAGCGCCCGTTTAACGATGCGTGATTTTGACGAGGGGTTTTTGGAAAGTTATTGCCAAAAAGCGGGCGATGCCCTGACCAAAAATGTGGGCGCGTACGCGCTGGAGGGGCCGGGTGTGCATTTGTTTGAAAAGATTGAAGGCGATTATTTCACCATTTTGGGATTGCCGTTATTGCCGCTGTTGAAGCAGTTGCGCACGCATCACAATATTGATCTGGAAGGCGGTTGCGCATGAGCGGCGCGTTCATAAAAGCCGCCGTGATCGGCCATCCGGTTCGGCACAGCAAATCGCCCTTAATTCATAATTACTGGATTGAGAAATACGCCTTGCAAGGCTCTTACGAGGCAATTGATCTGGCGCCTGTGGATTTGGCCTTTGGGATAAAGCGCCTGATCGAAGAGGGGTATAGCGGCTTTAACCTGACGGTCCCGCATAAAGAAGCGGCTATGGGGCTTTGCAATGAAATTGAGGAAGCGGCCCTGCGCATTGGTGCGGTGAATACGCTCGTCGTGGAAGAAACCGGGCGCATACGGGGGCTAAATACGGATTCTTACGGCTTCACCGCCAATATTGCACAGAAAAAGCCCGGCTTTTTTATGAGCGGCAAAACGGCGCTGGTTCTGGGGGCGGGCGGCGCTGCGCGGGCGGTGATTGATGGGCTGCGGGCGCATGAAGTCTCTCGTATCCTCCTGACCAACCGCACGCGGGAAAAGGCGCTGGCGCTAGCCGCCGGGGCGCAGGATATCGAAGTGATTCTTTGGGAGGAAAAGGACAAGGCGCTGGCGGCGGTAGAGATCCTCATTAACACGACCTCTCTGGGGATGAGCGGCCAGCCGCCGCTGACGATAGATTTAAAGCATTTACCGGCGGAAGCGCTGGTGAGCGATATTGTCTATGCGCCGCTTATGACCCCGCTTTTGCAGGAGGCACAAATGCGCGGAAATCCGGCGGTAACCGGGATCGGGATGCTGCTGCATCAGGCTCGCCCGGCTTTTGAGGCGTGGTTTGGCGTTTTGCCGGATGTGGATGAAACGCTGGAACGGATGGTTTTGCGATGATCGTAATCGGCGTGACAGGCTCCATTGGTATGGGAAAATCCATGGCGGGCGCGATGTTGGAGAAGCTGGGTGTGCCGGTGCATGACGCGGATTCACAGGTTCACCAGCTTTTACGGCCCGGCAGCCCGGCATGGCCGGAATTTACCGCCGCTTTCCCGCATTTTCGTTATCCGCAGATCTATACCGGGCGCGGATTCTGGTTTTTCAGGCAAAGGGGTGCCACAGGGGTAAATCGGGCCGCTTTGGGCCGAATCGTTTTTGCCGATCAGGAAGAAAGAGCGCGGCTGGAGGGGGTTTTACACCCGCATGTGCAGGCCGCGCAGCGCGAATTTATCCGTAGGCAGCAAAGGCTGGGCCGCAAGATGGTGGCGCTGGACATTCCCTTGCTGTTTGAAACCGGCGCACAAAACCGGGTCGATTATACCCTGACGGTGAGCGCCCCGGCCCATGTGCAAAGGGCCCGCGTTCTGGCCCGTCCCGGTATGACGCCGGAGAAGTTTGAGGCGGTTCTGGCGCGCCAGATGCCCGATGCGGAAAAACGTGCCCGGTGCGATTTTGTGGTGCATAGCGGGCTGGGTCGTGCGCAGATGATGCGGGAGCTGCAGAGTATTCTACAAACGATCAGAACAAATGCAGCCAAGGCAAATTCGGCGGGGCAGGAAATGTCCCCCATGAGCAAGAGAACTATGGACAGGAGCACTTTATAAGGAATGACCGATATAAAAGAAATTGTTCTGGATACCGAAACCACGGGTATGGACCCGGCCAATGGTGATCGCATCGTCGAGATTGGCGGGGTGGAGCTGGTAAATCATATTCCGACCGGGCGCGTTTTTCAGGTCTATATCAATCCCGAGCGCGAGGTGCCCGCCGAGGCCATAGCCGTTCACGGCATTACCAATGAGTTTTTGGCCGATAAACCGGTGTTCTCGCAGGTATATTCGGAGTTTCTGGAGTTTATTACGGGCGCAAAGCTGGTTATTCACAATGCGGCGTTTGATATGAAATTTTTGAACTGGGAGCTGGGGCAGGTCGGTCATAAGGCTTTGAGCTGGGCCGGTGTGATTGATACACTGGCCATTGCGCGCAAGAAATTTCCGGGAAGTCCGGCCAGTCTGGACGCACTCTGCCGCCGTTTTGGCATAGACAATACAAACCGGGTCTATCACGGCGCTTTACTGGATTCCGAATTGCTGGCCGAGGTCTATCTGGAGCTTTTGGGCGGACGCCAGCACGGTCTGGGCCTCTCCGGACGGGGGGAGAGTGGCGCGGCGGGGGAGGCAGAAAATATTTCGAGCGTTCAGCGCCCTTATAAAGAGCCGCGTATTTTTGAGCCGTCTGCTGAGGAACTGGCCGCGCATGAGGCATTTTTAGAGACGCTGAAAGACCCGTTATGGCGAAAATTGAAGAACGTGGATAACTGAACGGTTGAGTCCGCGCATTTTTTCCTCCAATATGATTCGCAAATATGCGTTTTAGAATATAAAGAGCCGGAATTTTATGAGCCTCATGGGTAAGAATAAAAAGAATGTAGCCGCCGCCGCGCCCGTTACCGGGCCGTCTGAGGGTGATGCGCCGGAAAACGATACCAGCGGTCTGGGTCGGGTTATCGTTCGTAATGAATTCTATCGCGACGGATACCGGAGCCTTTTACGGCTGGCAACGCTTCAGGGGATTGTCATTCTGGCGCTTTTGGGGGCGATGTATTTCGTTATTCAGGTTCATCAGCCGGAAAACAGATATTTTGCAACGACGGAAGATGGGCGGCTTGTGCCCATGGTGCCGCTGAACGAGCCGAATATGAGCACGCCCGCGCTGATGTCCTGGGTTGCACAGGCTGCAACCGAAGTGATGACATTTGGCTTCAACGATTATCGTCGCCGGTTACAGGAATCCTCGCGGAGCTTTACGCGGCGGGGCTGGGAAAGTTTCACACAGGCGCTTTCGCGCTCCCGTATTATTGAGATGGTTGAGGCAAACCAGCAGGTCGTGACCGCAGCGCCGCAGGGTGCGCCGATTATTATTTCTGAAGGGCTGGTGGCTGGCCGTTATCAATGGCAGATACAAATGCCGCTGATTCTGACATACCAGTCGGGCGCACGGACCAGAACAGATAATCTTTTGATTACGCTGGTTGTTGTCCGAGTTCCTCGGCTTGAAAGCTCAAATGGAATCGGAATAGAGCAATGGATTGCGGTTGCCCGTTAATTTCAAGGACTCTGTGGTTATTTATGGTATTTTGCATTTTGAATGGTGACAGTTTCTCTTTAGGCGGTTATCTTGGGAACTCACGGGCCGTTCCGGCTATAAAACCTGTATCACGGATGAGTAATTCTAAAGCCATGACCCTTGTTTTGGATAAAATAATGAAAAATCAGCGGCTGGTTGCTGCGGTTTTTATTTTGGGTTTGAGCTTTACGGCGCAGGCACAGGCACAAATGCCGCAGTTGCCCGGCGAGCAGGCCCGGCCCGCAGATTTGATTCCCAGCCTGCCGGGGGATGACCTGATGGCGGGATCGCAATCCGGACCGCAGGAAAACGCGCCGCCGCCCTTGCCCTCATCAAGTGCTTTACCCGCAGGATCGAATAACAGCGCCTTTTCTTTTGATGATGACTCCTTCAGCTTTGATAAATCGCCCGATCAGGTTAAGGAAAAAACCCGTAACGAAGCTTTTGATGCGGCCCTTCAGGGGCTTTTGCCTTTGCGGCCTGAGGAAATTCGTACGCTTCTTGAGCGTTTTGATCGCACGCAGGAATCTGTTGAGGTGCCTATTTACCCCGCGCCCACGGCTGAAGTGGCGGTGCAGAACATCAGCCTTGACCCCGGCGCGAAGCCTGCGGTTGTGAAGCTGGCCTATGGCCATGTCAGCACTGTATCTTTTCTGGATGTGACGGGCGCCCCCTGGCCGGTGCAGGATATAAGCTGGGCCGGTAATTTTCAGGTGATGGAGGCCGTAAAGGCCACGGACGGCTTTACGCATATGTTCCGTATATCGCCACAATCCGAATTTGCCTATGGGAACATGTCCATATCACTGGTGGGGTTAAAAACACCTGTGATTATCACACTGGAGACAGGTCGGGATAAGGTTCATTACCGTTTCGATGCGATTATTTCCGATTATGGTCCTCTGGCCGAAGCGCCCCTGATTGCCGCCGGGATCACCACCACGGCCGGCAGTACAGATATGGCCTCTGTTCTTGAGGGTGCGGTGCCAAGCAGCGCGGTGCGTCTGGGCGTGGATGGCGTGGATGGCCGGACATCGGCCTATCGTTTGAATCAGCGCGTGTACGTACGTACGCCGTTGACATTGCTGTCCCCGGGCTGGAGCAGTTCCGTGGCGTCTGCTGACGGCACGCATGTTTATGAAATTGATGATGCGCCCGTTTTGCTTTTGTCCGATCGCGGACGCATGGTAAGGGCCAGATTATCTGATCGCGAGGGCTTGAAAATCGATGAGTGACAATCTTGATGATGATCTGAATCTCGATAATACTTTCGATGATTTTGACAGGAAAAAAAGTTCTTTAGGGGAATTGTGGAAGGAAAATCCTTTGGTCAAGGTCGGCATTATTGCCGGCGTTGTTATCTTGATTTTCAGCGCAATGGCATTTTTTGGCGGTAAAAAACAGATAGTAGATCCATCTTATGTCGGAGAGGCTTCTGAGATCAACGCCCCGCCCGGGACGCAAGAGGCCTCTCAGGCCTATGTCAAGGCGATTGAAGAGGCGGACGAGGCGGCGGTGGAGCTGGCTTATCGGGAGGGAACAAGCGCATTGCCGGTGCCGGTTCAGCCCCCCGTTGGCGTGATCAGTGTTCCTAATCAAGATCCGAATGCAGAAGACCCTTTGCAGCGCTGGCGGCGCCTTCAAGAGGAGCGTTTACAGCGAGAGATGGAGCAAAGCGCAACGCTGGCACCGGAAACCGAAGAGCAAAATGCGGCGCAAGCCGAAGCAGTCGCGGCCCTGTCCGAGGCTATGGCGCAGCAGATGTCTTCTATTTTAGAAACGCGGGGGCAGATTCTTATTTCCAGCAAAGTTCTAACGCCGCCCGATTTTCTTAAAAAGCTGAACGAAGATAAATTGGATGCGCAAAACAACGCGATTGATAACGTGATCAGCGGGAATGAATCGGTGGGGGAGGTTTTGCTGCCGGCCGCGCAGATTGTCTATGCGCAGCTTCTGACCGAGGCCAATACGGACGCGCCGGGGCCGGTTCTGGCCCAGATTGTTTCCGGTCCCTTGAAGGGGAGCCGAATATTGGGAACATTCGAGGAGAAAGAAGAGCTGCTGACGCTCAATTTTGATACTGTGGTTGTAGACGGAGAAAGCATCAGCATCGATGCGGTGGCTCTTGATCCTAAAACCACTCTGCCCGCGATGGCAACGGAAGTTGATCATCGGTACTTTAAAAGGGTCATTTTACCGGCCGCAGCCGCATTTGTTCAGGGTATGGCGAGCGCCGTTGCTGAATCCGGTCGGACCAGTGTAACAATACAAGGGGAAACGGTGGCCGAATCAACGGATGAGGCTTCGAATGAGCAGGAAGTGGCCACCGGTATTCAAGAAGCCGGGGAGGAACTGCAAACGATTTTGACGGAGATGGCGGACAAAACCAAAGTCATGGTTAAAATTCATGCGGGAACCCCCTTGGGTATTCTTTTCCTTGAACCGGTTGTCAAGCCGGTGGAAACGCAAGAAAAAGAAGAATCGGCAGGCGCGTTTACCATGCCAGCGGTAACAGCATTGCCGACATCCGGAGCCTTTAAACACAAAACCAAATAGATAGCGCAAAAAAATGCAAGACGATAAACCACAAGACGAACACGATGATTTCGAAAACGATCTGGATATTGATGATCTGGAGGAAGATGACGATTTTGACGCCCCCTGGAATGATCTGGATGAGCAGGATGACATTCCAGAACTCGAAGAAGTAAGTCCGGCAGCCTCTAAGGCGCCCTCGTTGAAACGTAAAACATTTTTGCAAAAAAACTTTCCTTTTGTTGTAGGAGGGATCGTTGTTCTGGGCGGCGCAATGCTTCTTTTGCCGGCACTGACAAAGCCGAAATCAACATCGCAAACAGAGGCCGGATTCCCAAAAGACGCAGCCTCTATAGAGGGGCTGGATAGTGGTGTTCCGCCCATGCCCGTGCCGATGGATGGCCAGGCACCGGACGAGACGGGCGTGCCTCTGGGCGATGCCGAGGCCCAGCAGCCTTTGACTCCGATGCCGGAATTGGAAGAACAAAATGATTTTGCTGAGCAGCCGGCGTTGCCTGCGGAAACCGCGGAGGCAGAAAACGATCTGGAAGCAAATACAGTCCCGCCGCTTGAAGAAAGGGCTGATGCTGGAGCAGAAACAAATGCGGAGCCTGCTTCGCTGGAGGCAAGCCCTGTATCAGATTTCTTACAAGGCCTACCGGAAGAAACGCCATCCTTGCCCATAGAAGAGACACCCCACACACCAAAAGCGTCTTTGGCAGAAAGTCCGCCTACTGCCGCTACGGCACAAAGTGGAGCGCCTCAGGTTTTGGAGGCGGTCCCTTCTGTGGACACGCAGGCCTTGCGCGCGGAAGCAGATCAGGCAACTCTTAAAGCGCAAGAAGCGGATCAGGCGCGCAAAAGCGCTGAAAAAAAAGCCAGCGAGCTTGAAAAAACGATATCGTCTAATGAGGAAACCATCGCCGATTTGAAAAAAACGGTGGAGGCGCTGAAGAAGGAGGTCACGGCCCTTAAAGAAAATTCTGCAGAAATCTTAAAACCTGTGGCAAAAGCGCCCGTAAAGGACATAAAGAAAACGCCGGCACCTTCGCCGAAAACCGCGTCTTCCCCGCCTGAGACGAAAGCTCCGGCACCTTTGGTTATCGCGCCAGTTGTAAAGCCTCAGGCGCGGGCAAGCGCTGCTCCGGCGGTAATGCCGCCTGCGGCGCAGCCATCATTATCGCCCTCTAAACAAAGCTGGGTCTTACGATCGGCGCAACCCGGACGGGCCGTACTCGCCCGGGAAAATAACAATGATCTGCAAACGATTGTTGTGGGGGATACTCTGGCCGAACTGGGGCGCATCGTCTCTATCCAGCAGGAGGGTGGTCGCTGGGTGGTGCGTGGCACGCAGGGCGAAGTGTCCCGCTAGAACGCTTGAGGAATTTCCAGACTTTAAATTTTTATCTTTTGAATCCCGAAGCTTTTTAGCGGAGTTTAAAACAAATTATATCTTTAACACTTTCTTTACGACTCCTCATGTAGGATGAGAAGGTATAAAAGGGGTAATTTTGCGTGTTTACACGAAAATTCCGGGCGAGTTCAAAAAATATGGCGGGCATGAAAAAAGTTAAAAATAAAAAAAGCGGTATATTTGCAGCTTCATGGACAGTGCGATCCATGAACGCCGCTTTTGCTGCTGTTTTTGTTTTGATTGCACAGGCCAGTTCCGCCTTGGCGGCTCCTGCCGGCCCCAGCGTAAGCGATGTTACAGAAAATATGGTGAGGTCCACAGAGACGTTGCCCGCTTTAATTGCCGCCTTTGCCTATCTTTTCGGGATACTTATGGGCGTTTTGGGTGTTCTCAAACTCCGAGATCATGTTGAAAACCCAACCCAGACACCGTTAAAAGTTGGCGTTATTCGTTTATTGATTGGCGGTATGCTATTTGCCCTGCCGATTATCTATGAAGCGGCTTATACGATGATTAACGGCACAGCCGGTGCCGCAACACTGAGTTTTGATGTCTTCTCTATCACACAGGCCGTTTCCGGTATGCTGGGCACCGTCAGCGGTTTCCTGCCGACGATGAACGTCAATGAGATTTTAAACCAGATCCGGCTTTCCGTCGAAGAGGTTCCGGCACTGATCTCCGCCGCAGCCTATCTCATCGGTCTGCTTCTGGGCTTTACAGGCATTCTTAAATTAAGAGAGCATGTCGAAAACCCCGAACAGGTTCCCTTAAAGGAAGTTGTTATTCGTTTTGTAACGGCCGGCGCGTTATTTGCTTTGCCAACGATCTATAATGCCATGTTTGATGTGGTGGGTGGAAACGGGATCGGTGTTTTGGGGATATTGAATTCCCTGATGGGCGCTTTTGGGTTTTTCTATTCAACCTATGCGCAAACGGCATGTAATCCGGCGGCCTCGGTTGTTAACGGCTTAGCAGGAACATCCACGATGGGACAGGCCCTTTGCGGTGTATTCCTGCATACGGGGGCTATTCCTGCGTTTTTGACGGCGGCTTCTTATTTAATCGGCCTTGTTTTCGGGTTCTGGGGCATTTTCAAGATTAAAGCCCATGTTCAAAATCCACAACAGACCGGGCTTTGGGAGGGGATCTCCCGCTTTATTGCCGGCGGCGCATTCTTTGCTCTGCCGATTGTGATCGCGGTGGCCAGAACCACTTTTGTTCCTCTCCTTTTAAACGCACCATCTCTTGCTCCCGTAATAAGCTATAACAATGGAAGCGGTTTGATGGCAACGCTGTTGGCCAGCCTTTCCTTGGGAGGCGGTTGCCCGGCAACCGCGGGCCCCTTGGGACTTGACGGCGTGATTGTCTGCTTTATGGGTGATATGATGGGTCCCATCCATGTGGTGCTTAATTTCTTTGCCTTTTGCGCCGGGATTATTTTCCTGATGATCGGGGTTTCCCGCTTAATCCGCAGCGCACAGGACGGCGCCCGCGGTCCCGGCGGCATTGGTACGATCATGACCTTTGCGACCGGCGCGGCGCTTATTTCCTATAATGAATTGATGCGTGCTTTTACAACCAGTTTTTTCAGTACACCAGTGACCCGAACATTTGCAACAATGCAATACACGACCGGAATGCTGACGCCGGAAGTGGATTCTGCACATGCTGTTATTACAGCGATTATTCAGTTTGTGATTGTTGTGGGTCTTATAAGCTTCGTTCGTGGTATATTTATAGTACGGAGCGTGGCTGAAGGAAATTCTCAAGCTTCGATCATGTCCGGCGTTACCCATATGGTAGCAGGTGCGCTGGCCGTGAACTTAGGCCCCTTGTTAAATGCCGTGCAGACAACGCTCGGTATTCAGGGGTTTGGTGTCGCATTTTCTTATATGTAAGAAGCGGTTTTGAGCGACCGTAGGAAGATGCGTAATTTTAGTGAGCAACAAATGGTAGAGGAGAAAAGCCATGTTGAATAAAACCAAGAAGACATACTACAGAATGGGCGCAATGATTACGCTG
>JADLAT010000002.1 GCA_020848095.1 Alphaproteobacteria bacterium
CAAAATATAGCTATGCAAGAACGCCAATAACCAACGATACGGCACGTGTCGAAACAAAACTGTCAGACGCTCTCGCCAGGGGCTCGGGTCCTGCGGCCATGCCGCTTTTTTATTCATCCCGACTTCCCAGAGCGCATAACGCCAATGCCGTCGCTCCCATGTTTCTTTATTTCCATACGCCTCATGAATAAGCGCCTGACGAAGCTGTCCGATTCTCTCATGCCTGAACGCCGGCTTTAAAACCGGTTGATAATGCCCTTCAATCTCCCCCATACCCTCAATATCCAGATCATCAATCACCGGAAATTCAATTTTCCGCCGATCAAACAGCGCCAGCTTATTATTATGCAGACCATGCCGCAGCAACCGCCCGTCAAATGTATAAACCCCCTTCACAAAGTAACCGGCTGCCCGCCAGTCAAGCGCCGCGATCTCTTGAACAAGCGCGGGCGTTACAATCTCATCGGCATCAACAAAGAAAACGCGTTCATGAGCCAAAGGCAAATGATCGAGGCACCATTGACGTTTTTTCGGGTACTGCCCATCCCAGACATAGCTCTGAAATTTTGCAGCGTTATCACAGGCAACCTTTATTACGGCCTCATCATTTCCTGAATCTACAATCCATCGATCAGCAAACGCACCAAGCGCCTTTAACGTGCGATCAAGGCGAGAGGCTTCTTCGCCCCGCGTTACAACAACAACACTCAGCGGTATAGAATCAGGCACCTGAAAAGCCTCTCACTCCGCTGCATCGGCGGGCAAACCCCGCCTGCGATTATAATTATCCTGCCCCGCATCCTCCGCGCGCCTGCGTAATCCGCTCAAGCGGGATTTCAACGCGGCGGCAGCCTCCGGATTTCTTGTTGCAACGACAGGCTGAGAAACCGGCTGCCGAACGGCAAAAACGACAAACCCCATCAGGGCACCAACACAGGAAAAAACAGAAAAAACCAAAACCGGGTCTGGCCAGACAACCCCCGCAACCGTAAAGGAAGGCTCCACCACAGAGGCCGCATAAGCACGATCTATCAACACCAGCATCCGCAGGCGCTCTTGCTCCAGCAACAAATCAGCCAAAGCCCGGCGATGCTCCGGGTTACGGCTCTCCGCCAACGCCTTTTGTAAATACGCTACGCGCCCACTCACCGCATTGCGCGTGTCATACCGGATAAGTCCATCGGCAACACCATGCAAGCGCTGCAAAAAAGCCGCCGCGAATTGGGGATCAGGATGAGTATAGCGCATCCGGCGCATTGCCGTTTCCCCCACAGGCTCAAACACCACCCGGCGTTTGATATACGCTGCCATTTCACCCGGCGTCCGAATTTTACGTGGTGCTGAGAATTTCCAATTTTTATCTCCCGACAAACCATTTATAATTTCATCGTTTCGCAGCAGAAGCGAAGCAACGGCCGCACCGCTAACCACCGTTTGAAAACGTTCGAAATTTTGATTTTCAAGTTCATTGTGAACAAAGCTACCAGTGAACTTTTGTGGAGAAACAACGGCTTCCATCGCAACAGCCGGAGCAATAATCATCTGCGCGCCACCATGCGGCACAGCCAGAAGCATCAAAACAAAAGCAGCAAAAACACCAAAAGAGGCACCAGTAAAAATGTAAAATCGCGCGCGCCGTATTTCATGAAATAAATCGGCCAGCGTTTGCTCACCTCCGGCGCTTCTAACGCTCATATTCCGCGCCCTCTGCTTTAGGCACATCCATAAAAACAGCTCTCGCCCCATCGTTTTTTGGTAAAACCCCGTTCGCACGCTCTATCCAGGCTCTAATTGCGTCCTTGGGCACAAATACGCGCGCAGCATTACCGGCCCCCTTATGCGCGGCAAACCATTTTTCGCTACTCAAGCGCAGTTGCCTAATTTCTTCAGCAAGCGCCGCAGCGTCCCCTTGCGACACAATAGAACCACAACCAAAATCATCAATAACCTGCCCTGTTTCCGATAAAGGCGGCCCGACCAACAGACAGGGCCGATGCACAGCCAGCGCCGCATATAACTTCGAAGGAACAACCATCCCGACAGCCATATCCTCCATGGAAATCAAGTGAATGTCGCCGCTCTCCATCAAATCTTTAAGACGGTTAAGCGGCTGGTACGGAAGCAAGCGAATATTGTCCAGATGCCGCCGCGCCCGCTGACGGGCAATCCGTTCATAACGCGGGCCATCTCCGACAAAAACAAACTCGATCTCCGGGTGCTCGCTATTCAAGATTTCTGCCGCGTTCATGATCGTTTCCACCGGATGCGCGCGCCCTACGTTTCCGGCATATAAAACCCGGAATTTCGGGCCATGCTTAACCTGTTCATCATGCGTACGATGGCCGTTTAGCACTTCATCATACGCATCACCATCCCGAAGCGAGGCCTCATTAAACCCTTCGCGGTTCTGGGGAAAGCTCAGCTCCGAATCAGGCCAATTAGGAATAATGCTGATCTGACCGGCGGCAAAACCCTCCTGCTCCAGATGCGCAGCCATACAACGGCCAACAACAATAACTTTATCGGCATTTTTCATGGCATTACGGCTAAGGCCATATAAAGCCTTCATAACAAAGCCCGGAGTGCGCACACCCAGCGCGGGCAAAACATCAGGGTACAAATCCTGACACCAGTGTATGTGCCGATTCTTCTTTACCAGACTCACGATGCGTCCAATCACAGCCAGCAAAGGCGGGTCTGTCATACTCACCACAACATCCGTACGGGCAACTCGTAAGGCTGCAAACAACATCCTGAGCCATATCCAAAAATACAAAAATGTACCCGCTGGTCTCGGCGCCGCCTTCAAACGGATCACCCTGACGAGGCCATCTTGCTCGTCCTCAGCCTTAGGTCCGGTCGTAATCACGCTCACCTGCCATCCATCACGTGCAAATCCGCGTGCAAGATCACGCAGCAAACGCCCCGTCGCGCCTTGGTAAGGCGGATACACTCGATTAATAAAAAGAATAGATGGCTTGGGCATGGTCACAAAAACAGATGAATGAGAGGCTTACCTTCCTGAATACAACACCCCGGCCTCTGGTGCAACGCTCCTCATCTCTCCCTCTTCAAAAAAATCAAATCCGCTTGGCTCCACCAGCTACGGCTAAAAGCAGCACAAGACCAAAATCCAGCGATTTAAAGCTGGCATATAACAGAACGTCGATAGCAATCGGCGCACTTAAAGCCAGAACAAACACCGGCGAAAGCCTCAAATCGGCAAGCAAATTTCTTAAAATACCACCAATATAAACCACCCCCAGCAACAACCCGGCCAGCCCGGTCTTCAGCAATAAACTTGAAAATAAACCATGCGTATAATTTACGGTAATCCCGGCGACAGCCGGGGAAGAAAACCGCGCCCCCCATCCCTGCCCGAAAAGGAGAGAAAATGGATTATGGCTGATTTCCGCCCACACCGCGCTCACTTCCTGAAAGCGCATATTCATGCCCACAGCTTCATTTTTATGAAGCAAAACATCCCAAATGCTCAAAAGCTCTGCCCGGCAAAAAACCAGAGCCAAAACAACACCGAGTGCTAAAAACCCTATCGTGCGGCGAGGATGATCCCTGAGGCTGAAAAATAAAATCAAGAGCATAACCAGTACAAAGACACCGACCCCCGCTCTTTGCTGGGCCATAGCCATCGGCCAAAGACACACCAGCGCCAGACCAGACAAAATCGTGCCCCTCACAAGCGCGCCCGGACTAAACACCCGAACAAATAAAACAATCGCGCTTCCCGCAAAGAAAAGTGCTGAGAATAAAACATCTGGCATATTCGCCAGATAATAAAGCTGCTCCCCCGGTCCCAAAAACGGGACAAGAAACCCCAAAGGCCCAGCCTTTTGCGCAGCCCGTATAGAAAAAACCACGCCCAGAACCAGCACACAGCAGAGCAAAACTCTGAATCGCTCAGCTTGCATCGAAACAAGAGGGGCAAGAAAGACAGGCAAGCACATAAAGAAAAACGGCACTATATCGCGCAAAATAAGCCGCGCGTCATAGGCCGAAAAAACACCCGCCCCCAGCGGAACCGTGAGGCCGAAGATTAACAAAATCTGCCCGGCGCTGTGCCATAACGGGCCTGAAAAATTTATACGAAATGCCGAAAAACATCCCGATAAAGATACACTCAAAACAAGCAAAAAACCGACAAAGAGCTCCGGCCAACCCGTCGTCTCCGGCGTGGGTGAGCCGTAAAATGCATAAATCAGGATAGCGGCACATAAAGCTGCAAAACGAACCGAATCTTGCTTAACTTGAGATAAAATAAAAGCCGCGCCCATAAGCTAAAAAGCCCCCACCCACATTTTAAGGGCCACAACCAACAAAAACAGAGCAAAAATCCGGCGCATATTCCGGACAGAAACCCCATGTGCAACACGCACGCCCGCCCGAACGAATAAAAGACTACTCGGTAAAACCGCCGCCCATGCCGGAATATTGATATACCCCAGCGAAAATGGCGGGCGGTCCGGCATGCCCCAGCCTATCAGCACAAAACCAATGGCCGCTGGAACGGCAATAACCAACCCCAGAGCAGCAGAAGTACCAATAGCCCGATGAACGGGCAGGCCACATAAACTCATAAAAGGAACACTCAAGGAACCGCCCCCGATCCCGATCATGGTTGAAATCGTCCCAATTCCCATACCCGCCAACCCCGGCCACGGTTGCGCCCGCAAAGCAGGAAAAAAGCGATTGCGCGCCGGATTAACGACCATCATCACCGCCAGAACGGATAAGGCGCAGGAAAAAACCAGCACCAACGCCGCACCGGGTAAATATCCCGCTATCATGGTACCTGCAGCCACACCGGCAACAAGCCCCACACCAATATCCCGAACCAGTGAAAAATCAACGCCACCGCGCCGCCAGTGACTATAAGCAGACATAATACTATTGGGAATAATCGCAGCCAAAGATGTACCGACGCAAACATGAATAAGGGATGCAGATTCAAATCCCGCCATATGAAAGATGAATAAAAATCCCGGGACGAGAATAATGCCGCCACCTATGCCTAAAAGCCCCGCGAGAAACCCCGCAACGGCCCCCAGCCCCATAAGAAGGAAAAACATCACCCCCCACCCGGATATATCAAATACGCCCGGAATATCCATGTTCAAGAATTATCACACCATAACCAGAAAAAACAGGCGTAGAAAAACAAGAGGAAGGCCTGGCTAACGGCCATACCCATTGAAAACCTTCTTGGACTTGGACTTGTTTTCAGGCCTTACATAAACAAGCCTTGGTTTCTTAGGCCGCGCGGCAGATGCGGCACCTGTGCCTGCAGCCACAGGCGCACTCGCCTTTATTGTTTTTTGTGTGCCAGCAGATGAAAGAGCTGATTTTTTCTGAAACTGAAGCGCCGCGCTCTGTTGCGCCGCTAATTGCGCGTTAACAGCAATCGCTCTCTGACGGTCCAGATGCGGAATTAAAGCCTCCCGCCGTTTATACATGACATTCTGGCTGGCCGCGCGCGATGCGCTGGCATAGGCCTTAATTTCTGCGGCTGTTTGAGGCTTCAAACCACTTTTACGCCAGTCCTCAAGCGTTTCCAGCCGGGAACGGCTGGCCTGTTGCAAATGGCTGTTATAAATTTTCTCTTTGTAACTGATACTCCCCGCAGGCAATTTTGTTTTTTTAGGAGCGACGTAAAGCTTAGGGGGTGCTTTGGGCGTCTCAGCCTCTTTGTCAGAGGTAGGCTTATTGTGCTTTAAAAAAATATCCTGCGCCCCGGCAGGCCCAAAGCCAGCCAGCAGAAAAACCAAAACCCATAAGCATAAACGCCTGCCTGTCATCAATTTTTTACCCTTATTACCCACACATAATCATAGCAGAAATCGTGTTAATGAATCAAAAAACACGGCCTGCAAAAAACCTTTTTATACCATTAAGCCTTTTTTAACGATTTCAGTACATGATGAGGGTACTCGATAACAAGGAAATGGCAAATACAAGCCAGCAAAACCAAAACTGCGGTAATAGAGGAGTTGTGTACAATGCAAGTCAACGTCAAAAAATTTCTGGAAGAATCCGGTATAGAGGATGCTTTTTATCCGGGAAAAAGACTGGTCCATACGTGCCAGCAATCCGGAGAGTTCAAAAGTCATTGCGTGGTCCTTGACTGGCGCAGTCCCGGAAAAATCCGAATTGAAATCAAAGCGGGCCTTACAGGTCGTGACCTGGAACCGGGCCGCCTGAAATATTACCCCGTTTCGTTCCAGACCCCCACCTTCGTTGAAATTGAAGTCCTTAACGACAACAAGGGCCGTAAAGAAGACGAAAGCGATGAAGAGGGAGAAAGCGGAAGCGCCAGCGGTAAAGGCGGGAGCGGCGGCAAGGGCCTCAAGAAAAAATCATTATCTGAAATTACGCTCCGCGCCTCTAACGCCTTTGGCAGCGCCATAGAAGGTAAAGTACCGGAAATCGGAAAAATCGTGGAAATGGTAGTCTTGGGAACAAAGATCGCCAGCGATGCCTACGCCAATGTCATGGGGAAACTCGCACACGGCATGGCACACATGAAAGTTTCCACTACGGATATGCTGGCCTCCGCCGGTAAATTCGTTACAAAATACATGCCGCCATCCTTCATGAAACCCACAGGCGATGAGCAAGCCAGCTATAAATACGACCGTGAGAAAAATGCCGATATCGGCTACAGGCCGGGCCTGATGTAAAGACAGACAAAACAACTCCAGCAAAAATAATAAACGAAAAACCTGAGCGCCGTTTCCCTTCATATAAGGGGCGGCGTTTTTTTTCAGATTTTTTCTAGTTGGCGTTCCTAAGCGCACACCGTATATTCAAAACCATGAAACATAACGGTAACGGTCAAGACAAAGACGAAAAGGGAAAAATCATCCATTTCCCCTCTTCTGCCGAGCGCGATATACATAAAAAACAAAAAGAACGCATGGATCAGGATCGTGCCGCAGCCGCCGCAAAACTGGCAAAGCAGGCCCAAACCATAACAGCCCCGCAACCTTTTTTTAAATTCGGCAATATTCCGCCCTTCATCCGGGCATTGGCCGCACTTTTTTTACTTGTGCATCTTCCGCTTTATTTACTGGCCGGAGAAGATTTGCGATTACAGATTTTTTATAATTTCGGGTTTATCCCCGGCTCTTATACTGGCGCATTTGTCTGGCACTGGGGCGCGGCCATCGCGCCCATCTCTTACATTTTTATACACGGCAGCTGGATGCATCTGGGCTTTAATCTGGTTATGACCTTGGCGCTGGGGACTTTTTTTGAAAAAACATACGGCACGCGCGCCGCCATCATTTTCTTTACACTCTGCTGCCTCGCCAGCGCATTAACCACCCTTGCGCTAAACCCGTTTTCAACCATTCCCATCATAGGTGCCTCCGGCGGCCTAAGCGGCTGGTTTGCGGCAATCCTTCTCATGATTCACCAGCAAAGTCCTGGCGCCCGTAAAAAATACGGGCCATGGCCAATTGTCTTTTTCTGGGGACTTGTGATGGTGCTGCCCGGTCTATTGTTAGAAAGCAGCGCACTGGCCTGGCAAGCGCATCTTGGAGGATATCTCGCCGGGCTCGTTCTTTTCACGCTCCTGCAAAAAGGAAAAATCAGGCTTTAGCGTCCAAAGGCGGGGCTTCAATCAACGCCTCAGCCATATTCACCCTGTGCCCAGAAAACACCCCATCCACGCCGGGCACGGCTTGCGGGTAATCCCAGAGCATCGTATTAAAGCTCCCATGCGGCAGGGCAACCGGGCTCCATTGTGCATAAACACGCCCGGTTTCACTGCAAACCCACGCTTTGGCTGCCGGCACCAATGCGGCCTTTTCCAGCCATGCTTTCACAAGATCTTCATCGCCGCCCGAACGCTCCTCCAGCTCTGCCCTTAAACGATAAAGGGCCGCGCACGGCTCAAAATTTTCCGCCCGCTCCAGATAATCACGCGCAACGCCCCAAAGATCGGCATTCATAGCCGCTCTCCCTGCGGCCATCAATCCGGCTCCAGACTGGGAATTGGTCTTCAGTAATTTTTCAACCCAACGAAGACGGGCAATAAAATCATTGGCTTTATCGGGCGCAATAAATGTCTCCCATGATTGCATCAAGTCAGGATGAGCAGAAACTTTCCATGCTTTCTCAATGATACGAATCGCCTTTGCACGCTTACCGCGCCGATCGTACATATGCGCTAAAATCACGGATGACGGCGAAAAACCGCGATCCACCATAACTGCGCCGCGCGCATTAGACAGCGCTTCAGCCTCAAATCCCTCCTCCTCATCACGCAAACCCTGCGCCAGTAAAATAACAGCACGGTCGCTGCGTGCCTTTTGCGCGCTGAGCACCCCGCAGCTCTCCACATTTGCCAGCGTATGATAAGCCTCCGGCCAGCGGCGCAGCCGAATCTGAAGATCATAAGTAATTTTTAAAATCCATTTCTGGCGCGGGTACAAGGACAAGGCCTTTTCTGCCAAAGACAGAGCCGCTTCATGATCGGCACCATCCAGCGCAGTCTGCAACAACCCCCTTATACCCAGAAAGGACGCATCCTTATTCTCAATCAGAGCCACGAACGCCTGCGCGGCATCATCTTCGCGCCCATCCAGCCGTGCGGCCTGTGCCTGTAACAATAAAGGCAGACCCGTATCACCGGGCAACAACGCGCCCGCACGCCGCGCCTGTGAGAGGGCCGCTTTCGTATCGCCTGCCGCCACCGCCGTTAGCCCCAATGTCAAAGCCCGGTAGCCCTTCTCGCGCCGTTTAATTTCATTATAACGCGCAAAACTTCTGGGAAAATCGACGAAGGTCCGGATAACCTGATAAATAAAGATAGAGAGAAGAATAACCCCGATCACCGCGAGCAGGAAAAACCCCAAAGCCACGGTAATCGTATAATCCATCCATTCAATACGAACATGTCCGGGGCGCCCCGCGACCCAAACCGCAAGAACGCTTAATACACCAACTTTAATTGCAAACCAGATCGCCCTGAGCATTGCGCCTCCCGCACCGACAAATCACGATCCCGAAAAAACGAAATCCTTCAATGGCTCTTGAGAATATTTATGCCCGTTGCCTCATCATGAATAAGACGAGGCTCACCGGGCAGGGTAACCGTGCTATCCGCCGCATCCATGATTTGCTCAAGCATATCATTAACTTTTTGCGCCCGCAAAGTAGCCTCAGCCTGCCGAATCCAGGGCGCGATTGTTTCTGCCGCCGGGCCTTCTATCGTTTCTGCCGCCTGAATAGCTTCAGGCAGATCGCCGGAATCAAGAAATTTTTCCGTTCTGAGCAATGCGGCCTGAGTATGCGTTCCGGTCAAAAGTTCACCGTCTTTTTCAATTTGCAAAACATCATTCATACGCGCCTTCGCCCGCTCGGACAGAGCAACATCCTCTCCTTTGAGAGAAGCCACCACAGCATCACCGGCAACGGTTTTAAATTCCTGTCCCAACCCGGGAAGTGTTAAAACGCCCTCTTCGGCCCGTGGCGTCAGCCGCTCCAGCGCCTCCAAAAGTGCCGGATCACCGTCCCCTATAAGATTTTTTAAAACCTGAAGGTCATCAGCAAACGGCTCATTATCGCGGTTAAGCGAAGAGCGGAATTGATTCATTCCCAAAAGCAAAGCGGCAGCCTTTAACTCACTGGCAGGCACACCATCAAAAACCCGGTTCAGCGCGGTGCTTTGCAAACGCGCCTCATGAAGCCGTGCCCCGAAATCATCCATCTGGCCACCCATACTACCAACAAGGGCGCTCAACTCGGCCACAGCCTGACCAATTTGTTCCTGCCCCTCTTGTTGAGAGCACCAAATCTGCAATTTTTCCTGTAACGCAACCAGCGCAGGTGAATTGGATATCTCCCGCAAATGATCACTCAGTTTTGTAGCACGTTCCTCAAGTGTTCCTGCATCTTGCGCAAGAACATCTTCTGAAATTTCCTGCGCTTTTTCTACAACCTGACCCAGCTGCTCTTGCGCCTGCCCGGCTTGCTCACGGAGTTTTTCAAGCTGCGTATCCAGATTTTCCGGGATAAGTGTCCCGAAAAAGGACTGACGCTCTTCAACCTCAGCAACCTGTTGCTCCAGCGCCTTAAGACGGTCTTCTTCAGGGCGCCGCCTCTCATGCGGCCAAAACAAAGCCACCAGCACAGCCGCAGCAACCAGAACAATTGCCAAAACCATATTAATCCAGGCCGCAGGAGACATTTTTTTCGTCGGTGAGGATGGCGGGCGGCGATCCGCCCCTCCTCTAAAGTTCTCAGATTTTGAAGGGGCGACAGAAGGCGTCTTCATAAAAGAAGGCGGGTCTTGCGGCGGGTTTTCTTTGCTTTCTTGCATCGGAGTCCCTAAATTTACCACTTCGGGTTCATCAACGGGAGAAACAGCAAGAGCCTCAGCCCCCTCCAACAAATCCGATATATCGACATCATGGAGCTGGGCCGCCTTAATCAAGGCCTCGCGCCGGGCCGCCGGAATAGTATCGCGCTTTTTCCATCCCTGAACGGTCGTAACAGCAACATCCATCTTTTTCGCCATAGGCCGGATACCACCAAATTTTTCAATGATTTCTTCAGCTTTTTCAATCGGATTTTTACTACTGGATGCGTTCATAGTCCAAGGCCTCAACTACTCATCAACTTTGATACATGCGCGCTGCAAAAGCACCATCATACCACCCCTGTCCGGCGTGCCGGAGGCGTACGTCTCCAGCCATAAATCAGGCTGTACGTACTGTAGCACGCTTTCACTTATGCACAAGGCTTTTATGCCTTTCAACACGGCCTCAAGCCCTGCACGCCTGACAATTTCCATGAAGTTTTCAGCCGTACGTCTTGAAAAAAACGTCACCGCCTGTACCTCACCAGCGCGCAGGGCGCTCAACACCTCCGGCGTCAAAACCTCAACCGGAAGCGCGTGGTAAACCACCAGCCGTTCAGCCCGAAGCCCCTGCGTGGCCAGAGCTTCATCCAAAGCCAGAGCCGCATGGTCTCCACGCACATGGAGAAAAGGCCGCGCAGGGCCTTGCGCCTCTTCCACAACCAGTCGCACCATATCAACCCCGGTGCCGGCTGCACTGCGTATCTCCGTAAAACCCTGCTTTTTTGCTTCCTGCGCCGTATGCTGGCCCACCGTGTAAGCACAAATATCCCGGTCTTCAACCTGAGCGCAAAACGCACGCACACCATTAACAGAGGTAAATAAAAGCGCCTGATAATACGCAAGATCGGGCGCAGGAAATGGTATAGGCTGAATATCCAGCATTGGCGCCAAAAGCGAAGAAAAACCCGCCTCCCGAAGCTCTTTAGCATATAACGCGGCCTCCGCTTCCGGGCGCGTTATCAATACAAAAATGCGCCCGGCACTCATTTCACAGTACGCCCCGCCGCACCGGAAAGAAAAAACCCGGACGGAACGATTTCTCTCAAACGTAGCCCCACATCATACCCCAAAGCCACAGCCTCAGATGGTGATGCCACTTCTCCGGTAATCCGGTCTGTAAAAACCTGCCGCCCATCGGGCGAGAGAACCTGCACATCCAGCGCCAAACAACCATCAAGATAGACGGCATGCACGCCAATCGGCGTCCGGCATGAGCCATCCAGCACGCGCAAAACCTCCCGTTCCGCCTTCACACGTAAAACCGTTTCCATGCAGGATATTTTTTCAAAAACAGAAAAAAGCTCATCATCGCCACGGCGCAGCTCAATCCCGACCGCCCCTTGCCCTGCGGCAGGCAACATCACCTGAACCGGCAAGACCACATCCACATTTTCAAAAAGCCCGAGCCTGTTTAAGCCGGCCATAGCCAATAATGTGGCATCAACCTGCCCCGCGGCCAGCTTATCAAGACGCGTTTGCACATTACCGCGCAAAACATGCATCTCAAGATCGGGACGCGCCCGCAATAAAAATGCGGACCGGCGTACACTGGAGGTTCCCAGCCGCGCCCCGCGTGGTAAAACGGACAATATATGCTCCAAATCCTGAGAAGTCTCAGAAGCAGAACCAGAAGAAAGCGCCCGGAGCTTCGGGCAAAGGATCAAAGCATCGCGGGCATCCTGACGCTTCAGCATATGATCAATAGATAAACCCACCGGCAAGTTTGAATCCATATCCTTCATGGAATGAACGGCGGCATCAATCTCGCCTCTGAGTAAAGCCGCCTCAATCTCTCTGGCGAATAAACCTTTCCCGCCCTCGCCCTCGCTCAGCACAACTTCCCCATGGGCAGGACTCCAATCCCCGGAGGTTTTAATGATAATAACTTGCGTTTCAATATGCGGAAACACGGAGACCAGGGCCGCTCTTACCATCTCCGTCTGCGTTAGCGCCAAAGGGGAACCCCGCGTGCCAATACGAATTTTTCTAAAATCCTTTTCCATGCCACAAGGTTTTAACCCGGTCACACCGGTAATGACAAACAGATTTATCTCCCCTATAATCACGACCATGAACAATGTTTTTAAATTGCCGCGCTGGTCCATCTACTCTCTGATCGTTCTGACGATGATCCTGAGCTTTGTGATGCTGGCCAGAATCTGGTTTCCATCCTTTATCCCAGAGGATATCTTCATGAAGATATTCTGGACCTATGTGGTGCTGATCGCCAGTTCCGCCGTCATCGCAAAAATGACCTCCTACCTCAAGGAGATGCAGGATAAAACCCCATAAACGATGCCCGGCACCCCTCTCATTGTTCTTGGTATAGAAACATCCTGCGATGAAACCGCCGCCGCGCTGGTGAACAGTGAAGGAAAAATCCTCTCCAGCCTTGTCCTCTCACAAATCGAGGAACATCGAATTTTCGGCGGTGTCGTGCCTGAAATCGCAGCCAGAGCCCATATCGACCATCTTTCTACGCTCATACAGGCTGCCATGGATGATGCCGGACTAACATTCAAAGACCTTGATGGCGTAGCCGCCACCTGTGGGCCGGGCTTGATCGGCGGAGTCATGATCGGGATGATGGCTGGCAAAGCCATCGCCGCCAGCCAGTCCATCCCCTTTATCGCCATCAATCACCTCGAAGGCCATGCCCTGACGCCGCGCCTGACCGATAAAATTGATTTTCCCTATTTGCTGTTGCTCGTCTCGGGCGGGCACACACAAATTCTGGTGGTTGAAAACATAGGGCAATACCGCAGACTGGGCACTACACTGGACGATGCCGCCGGCGAATGCTTCGATAAATCCGCCAAACTCATGGGCTTACCCTATCCCGGCGGCCCACAAATCCAAGAAATTGCCACAGAATGCAAAGACCTCGATGCCGCCCTGAAACGCTTCCCTCTACCTACACCGATGAAAGGCCGCTCGCAGCCTGATTTTTCATTCTCCGGCCTAAAAACCGCATTGCGCCTGCATGTGGAGAAACTTCCTGCCGGAGATCTCAAGCGCGAAGACATCGCTGATCTGGCCTGCGCGTTCCAGCACACCATTGCCGAAGTAATTGCCGACCGCTGTGAAAAAGCCATCGCGCTTTTTAAACAAGACTATAACCCGGAAAAGACAGTTTTGGTTGTCTCCGGCGGGGTCGCCGCCAACACCGCCATCCGGTCTCGTCTTGATGCTCTGTGTAAAAAACACGCCATACAATCCTACGCTCCGCCCTTATCACTCTGCGGGGATAATGCCGCCATGATCGCATGGGCCGGGCTGGAGCGCTTGAGACTGGGGCTTGTAAATCCACTGGATTTCAAAGCACGCCCGCGCTGGCCTCTTGACCCGGATGCCGAGCCGCGTCATGGTGCTGGGGTGAAGGCGTAAGCGCGGCACTGGCGCCGCAGAAAAGGAAAGATTGATGCATTCCATCGGCGTTATCGGTGCGGGCGCATGGGGAACGGCACTGGCGCAGGCGTTTGCAACAGGGGGGCGCAATGTCTTAATCTGGGCGCGTGAACCCGAAGTCGCCGAATCAATCAACACCACGCATGAAAACACTGTTTTCCTTAAGGGCATTCCGCTCGACCCGCGTTTAAAAGCCACCACGAATTTGCGTGAAATCGCGCAGCGGGATATTTTACTGCTGGTCACACCGGCGCAGCACATTCGCGCCACATTAAGCGCGCTCAAGCCCGATCTTTCGGACAAAACCATTCTGGTCATCTGCGCCAAGGGCATCGAACTGGAAAGCGGCAAACTCCTGTCTGATATCTGCAAAGAACTCCTGCCGGCAAATCAGGTTGCCGTATTAACCGGCCCAACATTCGCCAGCGAAGTTGCCAAGGGCCTGCCCTGCGCCGTTACCATAGGCACGAGCGATAAAAACACCGGCTTGATTCTGCAAGAGGCACTTGGCGTTAAGCATTTCCGCCCCTATATCACAGACGACATTATCGGCTCACAACTGGGCGGCGCCATTAAAAACGTCATCGCCATAGCCTGCGGCATCGTCTATGGCCAAAAACTTGGTGAAAGCGCCCGCGCAGCCTTGCTTACGCGCGGCGTAGCAGAAATTTCCAGACTGGCCGAAGCCATGGGCGCACGGCAGGAAACCCTGCTCGGCCTGTGCGGAATTGGTGATTTAATGCTCACCGCCTCCTCAATGCAATCTCGTAACTTTTCGCTGGGCGCGGCACTGGGGGAAGGGCAGTCAATGGAAGAAATCCTCAAGCAGAGAAACGCCGTAACCGAAGGCGTGCACACCGCACAATCAACGCTGGCACTGGCCCGAAAATATAACGTGGAAATGCCAGTGACCGAGGCCGTTTACAAATGCCTGCACCAAAATGTCAGCATTCCTGAAGCAATGGAAGAATTGTTAAACCGCCCGCTCAAACCGGAAGCCCCTGAAAAAACCAGAAAATAGGAAAATTAGTGAAATATTGGCTTTTAAAATCAGAACCTTATGTATACGGCTGGCCGCAAATGATTAAGGATGGCACGACACAATGGGTGGGCGTCCGCAACTATCAGGCCTCCAACAATATGAAAGCCATGGAACTCGGCGACCTCGGGTTTTTCTACCATTCCAACAAAGGCAAGGAAATCGTGGGCATCGTGGAGGTGATTAAGACCTATTACCCCGATCATACCGACGAGAAAGGCCGCTTTGGGATGGTCGACGTTAAAATGGTTAAATCAATGCCGCAGCCGGTAACACTGGCCGCCATCAAGGCCACACCGGATCTGGCAGACATGGCACTGGTCAGGCAATCCCGCCTGTCCGTTGGCCCGGTTTCAGATGCCGAATGGGCTTTACTTTGCAAGATGGGCGGCCTTTAAAAAAACCTAACCTGTGAACCGCTTTATGCGGCAACAAGCAACGAATGGAAAAGGTGGAAAAACACCATGTCACAAACCTTCAAACCCGCAGAATCGATTTCTAAAAATGCTCTTGTTTCCGAGGCTCAATACGAAGCCATGTATAAGGGATCAGTAGAGCAGCCCGAGATCTTCTGGGCCGTACAGGCAAAACGGCTGGACTGGTTTAAAAAACCCACAAAAATCAAAAACACGAACTTCGAAGGCGATGTCTCAATCCACTGGTACGAAGATGGGACTTTAAACGCCTGCTATAACTGTGTTGATCGTCATTTACCTGAAAAGGAAAATGATACCGCTCTGATCTTTGAAGGGGACGACCCGAAAGAAAGCCGCAATATCACCTACGGGCAACTTAAAACTGATGTTTCAAAATTTGCAAACCTACTCAAAACAAAAGGCGTAGAAAAAGGCGACCGCGTGAGCATTTACATGCCCATGATCCCCGAAGCCATTATTGCCATGCTGGCCTGTGCCCGCATCGGCGCAGTCCACTCCGTAGTTTTCGGAGGATTCTCTGCCGAAAGTTTAAAAGGAAGAATTCTGGATTGTGGCTCAAAAATTCTTATCACCGCAGATGAGGGTGTGCGCGGCGGCAAGAACGTACCGCTCAAAAACAATGTAGACAAAGCGCTGGAATCCTGCCCGGATGTTCATAGCGTAATCGTCTTCAAACGCACCGGCGGAAAAATAGCATGGACCGAAGATCGGGACATCTGGTGGCATGATCATGTTGCGCAGCAAAGTGATGATTGCCCTTGCGCCGAAATGAACGCGGAAGACCCCTTATTTATCCTCTACACTTCCGGCTCGACAGGCGCACCGAAAGGCATTGTGCATACGACGGGTGGCTATCTTGTCTATACAGCACTCACACATGAAATATCGTTCGACTACAAACCGGGCGAGGTTTACTGGTGTACCGCGGATGTCGGCTGGGTCACGGGCCACAGCTATATTGTCTACGGCCCTCTGGCCAACGGCGCAACTTCTCTGGTTTTCGAAGGCGTGCCCAGCTACCCGGACCACAGCCGTTTCTGGCAGGTCATAGACAAACACAACGTCAATATTTTCTACACGGCCCCCACCGCAATCCGCTCTTTGCTGCGAGAGGGGGACGATTTTGTGCACAAAACTTCCCGCAAATCTCTCCGCATTTTAGGAAGCGTGGGTGAGCCTATAAATCATGAAGCCTGGCTTTGGTATTATACGATCATCGGCGAAAAACGCTGCCCCGTAATCGATACATGGTGGCAAACCGAAACGGGCGGGCACATGATAAATGCCCTGCCCTGCCACACTTTAAAACCTGGCGCGGCGGCAAAACCCTTTTTTGGTATAAAGCCGGAACTTGTCGACGGAGAGGGACAAATACTCGAAGGCCCTGCGGAAGGTAATCTCTGTGTCGCCGATTCCTGGCCGGGTCAGGCACGCACCCTCTATGGCGATCATGAGCGCTTCAAACAAACCTACTTCTCAGCCTTCCCCGGAAAATATTTCACCGGCGATGGCGCACGCAGAGATGAAGACGGCGATTACTGGATCACAGGCCGGGTAGATGACGTGATCAATGTCTCCGGCCATCGCTTCGGCACAGCTGAAATAGAAAGCGCGATCAACGAACACCCTGCCGTTTCCGAAAGCGCCGTTGTCGGCTATCCTCACGACATCAAAGGGCAAGGCATTTACGCTTTCGTAACCCTGCTGGAGGGAACGCAAACCAGCGACGCACACCGTAAAGAAATTATAAACACGGTGCGTACCATCATCGGCCCGGTAGCCAGCCCGGACATCATCCAGTTTGCGCCCGGCCTGCCCAAGACCAGATCCGGGAAAATCATGCGCCGTATCCTGCGCAAGATTGCTGCCGGAGAAAATGAGAATCTGGGCGACACCTCAACATTGGCAGAACCCGCTGTGGTTGAGGATCTCTTGCGTAACAGGCAAAAATAACACTCAAGAAAACACGAACAATCCCCCTAAACCATACAATAGTGTTCCTGTCTTTACAGGCCTAAATCGTATGTGCGATGGTTTGCCCTACAATGCAACCATTAATTGTATTTATCGTAGCTCTTCTAGTCTTCATACCCTCAAAGGGTTTTGGACAAATTGCCGGAACGCTTGATTACGACACAGCCATAAACAGATACAAATATTACGATGGCGCACAATGGGTCAATCTGGGGACCCCGATACTTTTAAACTTTTGCAACGCCTCTCACAGAGGCGAAATTGAATACGACACCACTTTAAACACACTAAAATATTGCAACGGCACAATCTGGCTGACCATGGCCGGGCTTCCAACTCTGGCGACCTGCTCAAAGCAAGGCGCATGGCAATACAGCGACAGCCTTAACAGGCTGATCTTTTGTAATGGCCTGCTCTGGATTTTAATGGCCTGAGACCAAAACCTTAAAAAACACGCCCAACACCGTGCCTAACAGGCCTATTTTCTGGTTTTCTGTTTCTCTTCCGGGTACGAAGAAGCAAATTCTGAAAGTCTTGACCCGATATGCATTTCAGCCAGAATCCCGGATGATACTTCAGTGGTCGGAACAGGTATATTCTCGAGCAGGAAACCAAGCTGCAATGATTCGTGCTGCTGGTTATTAAGCATCTTTGCTGACATTATATCTTTAAGATCAGATAATGAATATGAGAGCTTACCTGAAGCCATTGGGTTTTCCAGCGGGTTATCAAGCACATAAATTCGTAAAAAATCCGGCTCATCACCTGTCACGCTCATTCCTGCCCCGGCTGACGAGTGGAGATCAAACAACTGTATGGTTCCATCACCCGTTTTATACTTCACGGAAAATCCGCCCGCACCACCATCTCCGTATCCCAGATCAGACACAACCACAGGGAGATAGAGGCTGGTACGGTTGTTTGTATTATCATCAAATGTGCCAACAGGCATTGTAATCGGATCGCTTGCTGACGCGGAAACATCATAGCTAACAGCCGCGCCCGGCGCCCCAGGCGTCACATTGAGTCCTATCTTCCATTTACATTCCCAATTCGTGCCACCAATCATACCGGGGACAGCTTTGGAAGAACCTGTGCCGCTTGTAACCACAACAGTCCCCGCTGCTGCGCCCACATCTCTGTATGACATACCCGCTAAAACTTTGGCCGCTGGCCCACCGGCAGGGGCGACATTAAATTTGGTTTCCGTTAACGTTGGGCGCACCGGAATGACGGTTCCATCAACATTGTTACTTCCGGAATCCCAGGCAATAGTATCAGTCGGTCCCGGGTTCCAAACGCGCCAAGTCGCCGAATCTGCTGCAGTTACAATCCCTCCAGCTTTAAAAATCCACCAACTGGACATATCAATACTAGACATTATAATCTCCCTTCATGATTTAAATTATTAACTACAATGAAGTGGTCCTATTTTATTGGACGAGTTTACGGCAAGGCCAAGCCACAATCCGCCAGCTAATATTATGCCGTTTCCTTCCATTTATCAGGAGGAAGCCCCCCTGATAAAATTTCACTCCATTATAAACCTTATCTGATCTCTGTCCATTAAAAGCCGGCCCATTAAACCTGTTGCAAAAATAGCGAAATTTTGAACTGTATACTCACCCCATCTGCCGGGCCTCAGAACGTAAGAAAAACTCCGCAATCAGGATATTCCCGATTGCGGAGCAGAACATTCCACACCTGCGCTTCTTAAGCGCTAAATCATACCGATTGCAGATTTATATAGATCGAGCAATTCATCGGCTTCCCGGCGCTTTTCGACATCTTGCTTACGCAAGGAAACAATCTTACGGATAGTTTTAACATCAAAGCCGGTGCCTTTAGCCTCGGCATAAACCTCTTTAAGGTCCTCCATAAGGGCGGCTTTTTCCTGCTCCAATGTCTCAATACGTTCAATAAAGCTCTGAAGGCGCTTCCCGGCGACACCGCCAACGTCCTTAGGCTCTTCTTGCCCGCCACCGGGGAATTCCGCTACATTCTGGGACATTAAAAATACTCCTGATTAGGTGATTCGGAAAGCGTAAAGTCTAGAATATAAGGCTGGCTTGTAAAGACAAAACCGGAGATTAAACAGCGTCTTTATTTCTTATCCAACTCCTGAACCTTACCGCTCCAGCTCTCAACGACGATTCCAGCAGAATCCTCAGCCATTGGCGAACGGCCTATCTGCAACGTAATCACCATCTGCTGATTAACCGGCGTGGCCTGACGGTAATCTTTTTCGTTCCGCCCCATATAACTGACCATAATCGGCACTTCGTAAAGCCAGCGATAATACCCCTTAACCTCACCTTCATTGAGCAAAAGCGGCGCATCCCGCACATAGCTGCGCACAGAATATTTCTGAGAATCAATAACATTTCTAAGCTTTGAATCTTTCAAAAACTGCTCATACTGCGCCCGGCCACCCGTATTGAAATACTTCAAGCTGCCATCCTTCTCAGCCTCCATATCCTTACTATCGAACGTCATCGCCTCAGAAACCACTGTAACCACCCAGTCCGTAATCTGACGGGTTGCCCTATGGGGTTGCTGCATAGGGATAGCGTTCTCCGGTAACGACTGTACCGCCCGTGGCCCCACAAGCTGGGGCGCCTGCCCATCGGCAGCAAAGGGCGCCTGCAGGGTCTGCATGGGATCTGGCTCTTCCGTTTTCAAGGAAGGGAAGAAAAACTCAAGCAACCCAGCGTGCGCGACACCTGAGAACAACATCAAAGACGCAACAACGAGGGAAGAGAGAATAATACGTGCCTTCATGATGCTTTCCTGATCTGGCCTAAAAACTTACCGAATTTCATCACATTTTCGAGGCGCCTGTCTAGGAAAGCCTGTAAATGCTCCATATCTGTGCCCCGGTTTTTCTCACGCTCATCCAGCCATGCCAGAGTCGTAGACGCAATAACCCCTGAAAGCAGGCCCCGTTTCGTATAACGATTATAATCTTTGCTGACGTCCCCTGCCCAATCCCATATCCGGTCTGCCGTACGCCAGAGAGATTTAATACCGCGCGCCTTCCTCTGCGGTAAGGCCCAAAAACACAAGGCTTGCCGCAGGGCTTCACGATGAGGCTCTAAAAACACATAACGCGCCATAAGCGCCGTCCGCACCCGGTCTCTCACACGAAGATCATCGATGCTCACATCTTGAAGCGCGGCCAGCATAGCCCGGTCCGCCAAATCCGAAAATCCGGCCACCGCATCACTCACACCACCGGGAAACGCGGCCCGCACCAAGGCAGAATCATATCCAGCATCCTGAGCACCTCGCGCCAAAGCAGCATCACCCCAGCCATCAAACGGCACGTGCGGCAAAGCACAGCTGATAATTTCATCACGAATACAAGAGAGATTATTTTGATCCATATATCCATTATCCTCATTTTTCTATAGACTTTCCAGCGTAAAGCGCCATTTTAGAGCTCATGAGCATTAAAAACCCTGACCATGAAGACGAAAAAGAGAACACGCTGGGCACCCGCGTAGCGCGCTACGGCAAGGTTTCCGGTACAATGGCGGGTCTGGCAGCCCGGCTGGCCGGTGAAAAATTTTTAGGCCTTAAAATCGAGCGCGAAGAGCATGCACAGGCCTTAATGCTCGCTCTGGGCAATCTCAAAGGCCCTTTAATGAAAATCGGCCAGATTCTGGCCACTATCCCCGAAGCGCTTCCCCCTGAATACGCGCAAGCCTTCCAACAGCTCCAATCTGATGCGCCCTCCATGGGCTGGCTCTTCGTGCGCCGCCGGATGAAAAGCGAGTTGGGACCAGACTGGGAAAGCCGCTTTCAAACCTTCGAGCGCGAAGCCGCCGCTGCCGCTTCACTGGGGCAAGTCCACCGTGCCACAGGCCCGGATGGCCGCCTTCTGGCGTGCAAGCTGCAGTACCCGGACATGCAAAGCGCCATAGAAACAGACCTGCACCAGCTAAAAATCATATTCTCCATATACGAACGCTACGACAAGGCCATAAAAACCTCAGACATTCAGACAGAACTGGGCGAACGCCTGCGCGAAGAACTGGATTACAACCGGGAAGCCAAACATACACGGCTTTACGGCCATATGCTGAGCAAAGAACCCGCTGCGCATGTGCCCGAAATTGTGCCCGAACTCTCCACGCGCCGCCTTTTGACCTCCACATGGCTTGATGGACAAAGGATTCTCAGCCTGAGTGATGCCCCTCTGGAACAAAGAAACCAGATCGCGCTTAATATGTTTCGCGCATGGTACGTCCCATTCTACGACTACGGCACAATTCACGGCGACCCCCATCCCGGCAACTACACAGTGCGCGATGATCTTTCCATCAATCTTCTGGATTTTGGCTGCGTTCGTGTTTTCCCGCCGGAATTTGTCGGGGGCGTCATCAATCTGTACAAGGCACTCATGACCGGTGACAACGCCTTGGCCGTTCACGCCTACGAAACATGGGGCTTTAAAAACCTCTCCAAAGAGCAGGTTGAAACCCTGAACATCTGGGCAACATTCCTCTACGGCCCTATAATGGAAGATAAAATTCGCATCATCGGGCATGCCGATGGCGGCGTTTACGGGCGGGAAACGGCTGAAAAAGTACATATCCGCCTGCGGGAGCTTAGCCGGGAAAACGGCGGGATCAGCGTCCCACGCGAATTCGTATTCATGGATCGCGCCGCACTTGGCCTTGGTTCGGTATTCATCAGGCTGAGTGCGGAAATAAACTGGCACCGGCTCTTTAACGAGCTTATCGAGAACTTTAACGTCGAGACCTTGCGCCAGCGTCAAAAAGAAGCCCTCCATCTTTTTGACCTGAACGACTCTACGCCTGAAAAGCCTTAAGAGATTCGCAATAGTTAACGCGCTATCAAAATTGAATATTTTCCGGATTCCGCCTGATTTTTTAAGTATTATGAAATAAATAAGCTGTATCCCCAGATATCCACACCCCTTAAAAGACCTCAATAAGGATTTATAAAGGAATTTCGATCATAATGGAGAGTGAATAAATTTATCTACGGGTAAGCATTGCTTATCACAGGGGACTCTCAAGTGGACAAAAACAATATGACTCCGAAAACCTCCTCCCGAAAAAATGAGCAGGGAAACGTCTTTTTCGCCCTGTTCGGCGCGGTCGCAATTGTCGGTGTTCTGGGCGCGGGCATCATGTCCACCATGCGCGGCCCCCTCTCGACAATGGTCGAGGTTAACCGCCGGGAACAGGCCAAGGCCGAAATGCGGGTTGCCGCCAATCTGATTTTGGCGGGCGCGGCTCTTGATGAATGCGGCGATGCTGACGGCTTTACCGAAGCACCGCTTATGGATACAACCGGCACACATAAGCCGCTAAACGGCGGGGTAATCCCCGGCTCAATCGGTGCCACCAAAACCGATCCCTGGGGCAATCCATACGGTTATTGCGCCTGGAATCACGGCCCCGATGCCGCGGGACAAACCACCTGCGTGGGCACTTTGGACGGAAGCGATAATGCCAACAACATTGCTATTGCGATAATCTCATCCGGCCCAGACGGCGTATTCACCACCGAATGCTACAATGACGGCGTGGGGGATGACTATGTAAGACCAGACACCGGCAGCGGCGATGACATCGTTGAGCCCATGACCTATAACCAAGCGGTTGCCAGCACAGGCGGCCTATGGGCGGTTTCCGGCCCGACCGGTGCCTCCATTGATCGTGAATTGACCGTAACCAGCGCGGGCACATCCTCCTTTACCGGGGCGATAGAAGTCGGCTCCACAATCAAGGCCTCAACCTCCATCATTACCGATGCCCTCGTACCCATCAACGTAGGAACTCAGGATTACATCGACATCGCGGGCGGTATAAAAATCGGTGATGTAACCGTATCGGGCTGCACAGGGGTCGGCGATGTCGGCATGCTGCGCGTCAATGGTACCAATCTTCAGGTTTGTAAGGGTGCTGCAGGCTGGCAAAGCGCAAGCGGTCAATGGAAAGACGGCGCCGCGGGAAAGATTTACTATGACACCGCCAATATCGGCGTAGGCACGATCACGGACCCGGCGCGCGCGCTGGATATCGGCGGCACATTCGGCGCAACAGGCGCTGCGACATTGGGTGATACCCTGAATGTCAGTGGCGCAACGACCCTCAGCAGTACACTGGCCGTCACCGGCGCAACAACCCTCAGCAACACACTGGCTGTCGCGGGCGATTTTACCATCAATACCGATAAATTCACCGTGGATGCCACAAACGGCGATGTCGATGCCGCCGGCATTATCAATACCAGCGCGTATTACCAGATCGATGGCGACACCATGCTTCGCTCTGATACAGCCATGAATAAATCCGTTCTGCTCGGCAAGGATGCCGGCGCGAATGTAACGGGCAACAACAACACGATCCTGGGCGCAAACGCCGCATCCACTCTCACCAGCGGCAGCGGTAATATCGTAATTGGCGCTGGCTCGACAACCCCACTGGCTGCGCCAGATGTACCGGGCGCCACAACGGATGACTACCTCAATATAGGGAATATCCTGCATGGTAATTTAACAAACAAACGCCTTGGAATTGGTTTTGCCGATGATTATGACGCCAGCGGCTTTAACGACACACTTGAGGTCAACGGCAACACCGACATAGTAGGCAATCTGGCCGTTTCCGGAACTTCCGTCTTTGGAACCACAGTCACAATCGAAAATGACGGTGATATCGTTGCCTCCGGCACAATCGCTGCCGCCGATTACACATGGAATGGCGTAGATTTCACCCCCCCCGGAAGCTGTAACGCCACGACAGAAAAAATGAACTGGAACGTCACCACCGGCTGGGAATGTATCGCTGATACAGCGGGCGGCAGCGGCGCGGGCGGTGCACTCAATTTTATCGACCTTGCCGACGTACCCAACAACTATACAGGCGCTGGTGGAAAAATTGTTGTCGTCAATGCCGGAGCAACCGGACTGGAATTTCTTGCACAAACCGCGCTTGAGGATGCCGGAAAATGGGAAGATTCGCTTGTCGGAGAAACCGATGACATTCGCCGCAACAAGGCCGATGGCGACGTTTTAATAGGTGCCGCCTCCTCCGCCGCCGTGGGCATTGATGCCAACGCCAGTAGTGATCTATACGTCGAAGGCCTGATAAAAACGGGAAGCAAAATTCTTGTTCCCGATGGCTCTGCCGCTGCGCCCTCCTACGTTTTCACCACATCGCCCACAACCGGGCTTTATCTGGACGCTGCCGACAGGCTGGGCTTTGCCACAGCGGGCGTAGCCAGAGCATATATTCTGGCCAATGGCGATGTCGGCATTGGCACCACCAGCGTTCCAACGGGCGTGGGCGGTGCCGGGCAAAATCTGCTCATGGCGGTTAACGGCCCACTCGGCGCAACACATTATTGCGATGCCGCCGGCGAAAATTGCTTCACCGCCGCCGGCATAAGCAGCGCAAGTACGCCCGCCGGCGCCGACCGCGAAATTCAGTTCAACAATAATGGTGTTTTTGGCGCAAGTTCGACATTCAAGCTGATGTCCGATGGCGACCTGCTTCTGACAGGAACCTATACCGGCACAGCCAGCGCACCTGTCGCCGGCGCCGGAACGCGCATGTTCTTCGACGCGCAAATGGGTGCCTTCCGGGCTGGATCCGTTGATTCAACACAATGGGATACCGCCAGTATCGGCATTTACAGTCAGGCCTTGGGCAGAAATGCAAAAGCGGGCGGAAGCTACAGTACGGCCCTGGGCACAAGCTCCAATGCTGACGCCGCCTTCAGCCTGGCCTTGGGCCGCGACATAAACATTGCATCCTCAGCACCCGGCTCCGCAGGATTAGGGTTAAACCAGAACGCCGCAACGACAGATCCCATTATTTCCGGTTCAGAATCCTTTGGCATATTTATGGGAACACATAATAACGTTAACTTCGCCGTGGCAAACACCATGGGCGTATTCGGCGGAAAAATGGTTATTGACCCGGCTATTCCGGCGACACAGCTAACGGCACGCGGCGTGCTTGATCTGGGCGCAGCCACAGATGCGCTTATCCTCCCGCGGGGAACAACTGCGCAGCAACCCGTCGCTCCCGCGGGCGGCATGATTCGCTACAACACAACGGCCACACCAAAAGATAAAGTCGAGTACTACGACGCAGAATCCACAAGCTGGATTCAACTCAGCGATGGAACCGGCGGTGCCACCCCAGCCGGCGCTGACCGTGAAATCCAGTTCAACAATAATGGTGTTATGGGTGCAAGCGCCGCGTATAAGCTTATGGCTGATGGCGATCTGCTCCTGACAGGAGCTCATACCGGTACAGCCAGCGTTCCCGTTTCCGGTGCTGGTTCACGCATGTTTTTTGATGCACAAATGAGCGCGTTCCGAGCCGGGTATGTAAATGGAACACAGTGGAATGATGTCAATATCGGCAATTACAGTACAGCATTCGGATTCGGCACAAGGGCCAGCGGTGATTCCAGCACAGCAATCGGAAATACAGTACTAGCCAGCGGTAGCAACAGCACGGCAATCGGATTTGGAACACTGGCCAGCGGCAGCTCCAGCACAGCAATTGGAGCTGGAGCGGTAGCCAGTGGGACAACAAGTATAGCCGCGGGTGCATCAACGACAGCCAGCGGCATTTATAGCATAGCGATGGGGCGGGCCGCCGTTGCAGGAGATGGAACCGCCGGAAACGGACTAGGCGATGGCTCCATGGCGATTGGTCTTGTTGATGACAGCATTACCATTACAACAAAGCCCAAAGTTACAGGAATTCAGTCACTCGGCATTTTCATGGGTGATCAGGACGGCGGTGTTACACTGGCGGATCAAAACACCATGGGCCTGTTCGGCGGAAAAATGGTTATTGATCCGGCGGTTCCGGCAACGCAGCTCACCGCACGCGGCGTACTTGACCTCGGCGCGGCGACAGATGCCCTCGTCCTGCCCTCCGGCACGGATGCCCAGCAGCCTGCAGCCGTGAACGGGATGCTCCGTTACAACACGGACAATGGCAAATTCGAAGGCTATCAGGCGGGCGCATGGCAGGACATCCTGACCAGCGCCATTGCAGGCGGCGCAGCGGCCCCGGACCGAGGTATCCAGTTTAACAATAATGGAGATTTCGCGGCTGATGCTAAATTCACCTACACCACGGATGGCGATTTGATTGTCGGCTCAAACCAGATCGATGACACCACCACGGGAACAGAAGATTCCCGCATGTATTTCGATGTGTCCAACAGCGCCTTCCGCGCGGGGAGCGTTACAGGCGGGGAATGGAACTTCGCGAGCGCCGGAGCGTACAGCGTGGCTTTCGGCTACAATACCATTGCGAGCGGGGTTCTTTCATTTGCAGGAGGAGATTCCTCCACCGCGACAAATGCTTTCAGTTTTGCTTACGGCGATCAAAATGATGCGACAGGCCAAGCCAGTACAGCTTTTGGATCCAACAACAATGCATCAGGAGATTACAGTATTGTTTTTGGATCCAACAACAATGCAACTGGAGGCCATAGTTTTGCCGGTGGGGGAGATTCAATATGGGCAACAGGCGATTCATCTTTTGCATGGGGGAACTCTTCCCGCGCTGAAGGGGATACAAGTATAGCGATAGGCAATAATGTCAAATCGAGCGGCGTTTACGGGACGGCGTTTGGCAACAAGGTAGTTGTTGGCAACGGTACAGCGGGCAGTGGTTTTGGCGATGGATCCATGGCGATTGGTTTGATTGATGATGCGGTAACGATCACGACAAGGCCGCAGGTGACGGGAATCCAGTCGATGGGTATCTTCATGGGCGATCAGGATGGCGGTGTCGTGCTGGCCGATCAGAACACAATGGGCCTGTTCGGCGGCAAGATGGTCATAGACCCGGCGGTTCCGGCAACGCAGCTCACCGCACGCGGCGTGCTTGACCTCGGCGCGGCGACGGACGCCCTCGTCCTGCCCTCCGGCACGGATGCCCAGCGCCCCGGAACGCCGGCTGGCGGGATGATCCGCTATAACACAACGGCCACACCAAAAGACGTCATAGAATATTACGACGCAGAAAGCACAGCATGGATTCAGGTTCCTACCTCTACGACATCCACCCCCGCCGGCGCCGACCGCGAAATCCAGTTCAACAACGCGGGCGTTATGGGCGCAAGCGCCACGTATAAACTTATGGCTGATGGTGATTTATTGCTCACAGGAACCTATACTGGTGTTGCCAGTGTTCCCGTAAGCGGCGCAGGAACGCGCATGTTTTTCGACACGCAAACATCCGCTTTCCGCGCCGGGTATGTAAATGGAACACAGTGGAATGATGTCAATATCGGCAATTACAGCACAGCAATGGGCGCCAGTAACATTGCAAGCTATAACTATGCTGTTGCCCTTGGACAGCAAAACACATCAAGCGGTTCGGCAAGCATAGCACTGGGCTCTTCAAATACAGCAACGGGTAGTGGCGCAAGCGGAGCGACAGCCATCGGATACAATAATTACTCAATGGGCGATGGCTCAATGGCTTTAGGAAAGAACAACAGCGTTACAAACCATGCCGGTTTTGCGATAGGATCATACAATAATTCAGATGGCGAGAATATGGCCCTTGGCTTCTATGCCGATGTCACGGGAGGCGGCTCTATTGCTATTGGAGCCAGCACTGTTGACCCTGCCACGGATCCTGTCATTTCCGGCGCCCAATCCTTCGGTGTATTCATGGGCAATCATAGCGGCGTAGATTTTTCTGCGGCGAATACGGCAGGATTCTTCGGCGGAAAAATGGTTATTGATCCGGCGGTTCCGGCAACGCAACTCACCGCACGCGGCGTGCTTGATCTGGGCGCAGCCACAGACGCCCTCATCCTCCCCTCCGGCACCGATGCGCAACGCCCCGGCACGCCCGCAGGTGGAATGATCCGCTATAACACAACAACCACACCAAAAGACGTCATCGAATACTACGACGCTGAAAGTGCGGCATGGATTCAGGTCCCGTTCGCTACAACGGCTGCGCCCGCCGGTGCTGACCGCGAAATTCAATTTAATAATGCGGGTGTTATGGGCGCAAGCGCCGCCTATAAACTCATGTCAGATGGCGACCTGCTCCTTACCGGAACCTATACAGGCACAGCCAGCGCCCCTGCCACTGGCGCTGGAACGCGCATGTTTTTCGATACACAATCTGCTGCCTTCAGAGCTGGCGGCATCACAGCCGCACAATGGGATACGGCCAGTCTGGGAATTTACAGCGTAGCCTTCGGCAAAGATACAACAGCCAGCGGAAGCTACAGCGCGGCCTTCGGCCTAAGCAGCACCGCCAGCGGTACACAGAGTTTCGCCGCAGGCAACACCGCCATCGCCAGCAACTCTCAAAGTGTGTCCATGGGGAATACAACCACCGCCAGCGGCCTCCGAAGCGTTGCCATGGGCTTTACCACATCTGCAACCGCGGCAAGCAGCGTGGCCATGGGAAATACCACGCTGGCCAGCGCGACAAACAGCGTTGCTATGGGAAACGCCACGCAAGCCACAGGCGCACACAGCGTCGCCATGGGCAGCTCAACCATCGCCAGCGGCTCGGCCAGCACGGCCATGGGTGTTTCTACCGTTGCCAGCGGCTGGAATAGCGTTGCCATGGGAAATACAACCACAGCCTCCGGGGCAGGAAGCGTCGCATTAGGAAGCATCACCACCGCCAGCGGTATTGCCAGCACCGCGCTGGGTGTAAGCGTAGCTGCAGGCGATGGAACTGCGAACAACGGAAAGGGCGATGGCTCCATAGCCTTCGGCCTGATCGATAATGCCGTTACCATCACCACCCCCTCTCAAGTAACCGGCATTCAATCCATGGGCATCTTCATGGGCGATCAGGATGGGCTGGTCGTCTCTGCCGATAATCAAATGGGCCTGTTTGGCGGAAAAATGGTCATTGATCCAGCAATCCCGGCAACGCAGCTCACAGCCCGGAGCGTACTTGATCTGGGCGCGGCAACGGATGCGCTTGTTCTACCCTCCGGCACAACCGCGCAGCAACCGGTCACCCCCGCCGGCGGGATGATCCGTTACAACACAACGGCCACGCCAAATGACAAAGTCGAATACTACGATGCAGAATCCACAAGCTGGATACAGTTAGGCAGCGGCGGCAGCGGCGGAGCCGCGCTCTCTGGCATCACCGCAGCGGTAGCTGCCAACACCATTGGCTCCGGTGATTACGCGCAGGCCTGGAACTGGACACTCACCACCGCAGCAAAATCCGCCATGACGTTCGGCGAAACTCTGGCCGCCACAAATGGTGCGGGCGCACAATCAGTCGTAAAAATGGCAACACTGGCTGCCTCCACCGCCATGCCCCTCTGGATTCAAAATGCCGGCAATGGGCTGTCTTTCCGGGTCGATGATGCCGCTTCCGATACAACCCCATTTGTAATTGATGCTGATGGCAAAGTGGGTATAGGCCTAAGTGCCCCAACGGCTCCGCTGCATATAAAGGGCGCAAATGCGAATGGCGAATACCTCTTAGCCATGCAACAAAACGACCAGCACGCCGAATATATACAGATGAAAAACTCTGCAGGAACAACTGTTTTTGATATAGCGGGCTCATGGGGTTTCCCTTACATTAACCTCAGTGACACCTCTGGAACCGCTCGTGTCTCACTAACTACAGGGGGAGCCGCAGGACCACATCTTGTCGTCTTAACCTCCGTTAACAGACCTGACGGAGGAGAGCCCTACGGATTTGGTATCCGTGTCAATTACCCCAACAGTATGGAAAATGGAATTATATTCGGCGATGGGAGCGGAAACGGTGCCTACGGCTCCGCTATTACAGGATATGACGGAGACTCGGGCGGATCGACTGACAATGGCGGCCTGCGCCTCAAGACAGGAAATGGAGTGCGTCCTACCACACGGGTACAAATTGACCCGGATGGAATAACCCGGTTCACCACCGCAGGCGCAATTGTTCTCCCCTCCGGCACCGATGCGCAACGCCCCGGCACGCCCGCCGGCGGAATGATCCGTTACAACACAACCGCCACGCCCAATGACAAAGTCGAGTATTACGATGCGGAATCCACAAGCTGGATTCAATTGGGCAGCGGCGGCAGCGGCGGCACCATAGATGGCCTGACAGACGGAATAACCGACTATACCACCGACTTTAATCTCTTCATGGGGCAAAATGCGGGCGCGGCCATTGCGGCAACCGGGCAATACAATCTGGCCATCGGCCAAAACGCCGGGGACACAATTTCCTCAGGTGATAGAAACATCGCCATCGGATACGATGTTCTAACCACCGGCGCAACAATGTCTGATAACATCGGCATTGGCTATAACGCGCTAAAACTCAATCAATCAGGGGGCCAATCCAACGTCGCTATCGGCGCATACGCTCTGGATGCCAACACGACAGGCGACACCAGCATCGCCATCGGCAAGAATGCTCTGGGGGGCAATCAAGGCGGCGGCGCCAATATTGCAATTGGGGAAGACGCACTTCTTTCCAACGTATCGGGCGTTGATAACGTTGCCATCGGGCCATGGGCGCTGGACGGCAGCACAGGCGACCGAAATCTGGGGATCGGCAGCGATGCACTGACCTTAACCACAGGAAGCGATAATATCGGCATCGGCTACCTCGCTGGGAACAACCTCACCAGCGGCAGCGGTAACATCATCATCGGATCCTCAAACGCAGCCACCACCGCGGGCGGAAGTAACCAACTCGACATCGGTGATACAATCTATGGCGACCTGAGTGAAAAACGCATTGGTATTGGCGCCGTTCCCGCCGCGGGCGTAGAACTGGATGTAACAGGCGACATTCAATACACAGGCACCCTCACCGATGTCTCCGATATGCGTCTGAAGAAAAACATCAGACCTCTCGGCAAAATGTTAGCTAAAATCAACCAGGTCAAAACCTACAGCTTCGTAATGAAGGACGATCAGGCAGGGCGCACTGAATTTGGGGTAATGGCGCAGGAAATTGAAACCATTTTCCCCGAACTGGTCCGCACAGCCGAAGACGAAATGGGCACAAAGTCGGTAAACTATATCGGCTTGATTGCGCCGATTATTGAGGCTGTGCACGACCTCAGCACCGAAAATGAAGCGCTCCGCTCCGAAATAAACCTGATAAAGGCGGAAAATACCGAAGTCAGAGAATCGCTCGCCAGCCTCTCCCGGCAGGTCGAACTGCTCAACCGGGCTGCCAGCAAAAATATTGGCCAGGCCTCAATGCAGCCAATAGCCATAACCGCACTTAGCCTGCTCTTGGGACTTATCGCTTTGATAGGCTCTGCTTCATACGCCATGCGCAGGAAAAGAGGCTAAAAACAGGAACCTACAGCAGACCCGGCAAATAAACGCCTCGCCCATGATTAAATAAAATCATTGAAAATTAAAGCCGCACATGGTTTAAAGAGCGCTTGTCCAAGCCTAGGACTAATGCGCCCGTAGCTCAGGGGATAGAGCACTGGTTTCCGGAACCAGGTGTCGGGGGTTCGAATCCCTCCGGGCGCGCCATTCCATACAATTGGTTAAATTCAGCATCCTGTCGAAGGGTTTTTTTAATTCAGAACAAAGGATTGGGCCTTTTAGGCGCAGGTTCGCAAATACGAAATTAATTAATAGCCATTTTTGTATCAAAATCTGGGCTCAGCCGCCACGCCACGCCCGCCACACAGGATGAATATTTTAGTTTTTGCCCCACTGTCATCCATATGTTCCCCGGTTTTTTCCAAAGAACAACGAAAAAAGTCCTCTTTCGGCGTTTCCCGCTGCAACACTTCATAAAGCTGTCCAATTGTCATCGACGGATTACGCTCGGACAAAACCTTCTGAATCGTTTGACGGACAAACTCCACCGGAACATGCTCAAAGGCCTGCCCCTTTCCGCTCTTATCCCCGTTCCAGCTTTCCCAGAGAAAAGCCACTTCCTTGAGGTTCCAGCCTTCTCCATCCATTATGTTCTGCGCAGATTTTGTTACAGCCGACTGCGCCTCTCTCTGGAAATAATCTGCAATCCGCTCCTCTAAAAGAAACTCATTTAAATGCACCCGCTTCAGCGCTTCCGTTACCAAGGCTCTGGTTTTTGGATCATCGGAAGACACAAAATGCAAAAGCGCCATCCCTGCAATGATTCCAATCTGATTATCTTTCTGCCCCTGTGCCGTCTGCGCTAACACCGTAAATCGCCTGCAAGTATGATTAAAACCCTTATTAAGGACTTGCTTTTCTACAATGTTTTGTACATCTTTTTGGGTTACTTGCTTTATCTTCTTACCATCTTCCCCTTCAAATTTTATCGTTTCCATGACCTTATCTGACTGTGTATACGTTATTTCTTCTATATCGAGACAATCGGGGGTTATGTGCTGGACAACATTTTTTGTTGGGGGTGTTGAGCAGGCATTAAAAAGCAATGAAAGCCCGGCAGCGACCACAGCCTTCCCTATAGAAGTCTGCATATAGTAAGAAGAAAAATTGTTCTTTTCAGACATGGCACTTAAAATTCTCAGATAGTTTTCTAGATGGCCTATTTTATTTACATAGAAAGGTGGTACCTGTCAACATCTATATGAAAAACCGCCGCAAAAATATCTACGGCGGTTCTCTCAATAAATAAAGCAGAAAATAAGCGTATTAAGGCGCTGGAGCAGCAGAAATCGCAATGGGAATCAAATTCTGCTCCCCAAATCCACATCCCGCCATCGCAGATTCTGGATCGCTAACTGGCTGGTACAGGTTACCGTCTTCCGCCCTGTGAGCTGACTTAATGCTAAACATTGCCATAAGCCCTTCCGTTACAGTTGGGGCGTCTTTCTGATCGGCCGCACCAGTTCCCCCTGCCGCCGCAAAGCCTTTCAAGCTACATTTTAGCGCCGTCATATAACCAGGCTCAACTTCACCGGTGTAAAGCTGTGCCGTCATTTGCTGCACCGTTCTGGTCCCCTCTTCCCGGCGCCCAGAAGCATCCCCCCCCCCCTGCAAATTATATTCATGTGTTTGCTTGGCTATCACATAGGCATGTGCCTGCCTCTGGGACTCACGCTGATCCGCATAAACCTGCCCGGTACACATAGCCAAAGCAATTTTACTATCAGACATGCCTCTTGTCATTGCAGCCCGCTCAAGAGGTTTGGCTATATACAACTCTTCAGCACTAAAAATAGCACCTGTTTCTTCATCGGATACAAAAACGCCAATAGACGGATGATAGGTAAAGTTAAGACCAGCATAGGCCAAAAAGACCATCCCTCCGGTAGCCCCTACGCTAAAACGGTTCACACATGTTTGAACTGCAAATCTGGCACTTTCAAGATAATGATTAGCCACATTTGTCGCCGCCCCCCACCTGCTGCTTACGACTGAATTATATTCAGTACTATTCCCGCTCGCAGTTGGGTTACTATGCAATTGGTTACCACTTGCCCCTGCTGCAGATGTTGTCTGTTGGCTGCTATTATCCGTAATAGTTTGATTAGTTTTCTGTTCTGTGTGGCTATTATCAATTTGAGTTTGAGTAGGGTTCAATTCTACACGGCTATTATCAATTTGAGTTTGAGTAGGGTTCAATTCTACACGGCTATTATCCGTAACATTACTTCCTGCCGTAGAAGTAGCGGCTCCACCATGGCCACCGGCTCCACCATGGCCACCGGCCGAACTTAAAGCCCCAGGAGCGATAGTGACGTCACCACCATAACCAACACCTTTCCCACCAAGATCGCCAGTATTTATAACAGCTTCAGCGCCTGCATTAGGATTCATATTTTCTATTGCAATCCCTGCATTCGCATTATTTTTATTCACGTTATCAATGTCAGGGGCAACGACAGTAGTAACATTAGTCTGGGGGTTAACTTGGGGGGTATTTGGAAATCCTGGACGATCATGTTCGTATCCGTGCCCACCTGTAGCCGAAGCGCTTGCGCTTGCCAGAACAATTGTTGCCGCAACAAGATTTTGTTTCCAATTCTCCGTTAAACTCATAATTCTACATCCTTTTTTTAAAAGCCTCATCCGATTATTTTATTCGGGAAGCAAGATTTTCAATAACGCAATTCTCTTCTCATAAGCTTGAGTTTCTGTCAAGAATATTTCGTAAAAATTTTATGGTGAACGAAATTTCCGTAGAGTTGTTCATTTTCATTTGCATAAAATAATAAATTTGTGTAAGAGAACCGCACGATATTAAATCTATATGACAAAACAAGGTCAGAAACATGATAACCCCGCCCCTCATCGAAACTTCTTTGCAAACAGGTATCTGCACAGTATCCCGCCCTGTAGGCACACAAGGCAATCAGGGACGGCTCCGTCAAGCATTCACCACCATGGCGCAAGCAACTAAAAATACTTCACAGATACTAAAAACCCACCTGCGCACAATCCGCCGCGAAGGGCTGCGCGAGACATTCCACAAAGCTGCGCCTGCCTTGAAACATGCAGGATTGAGTCTGGGCACAATCTCAGCCGTTAAAATCGGAACCATGAGCGCCGCCGGGGCCATCGGAATTTCTGGCCTGAGCGCCGTAGCTCTGGGCGCTGCTGGCGTCGGGGTCTGCGCAACAAGCGCACAATATGCGCTTGATTGTTATAAGGCCCACAAGGCAGGCGAAAAACGCCCAGAGTTCAGCGTAAAAAATTATGGACTGAAAGCCCTGTTCACTAGTGCAAGCGCCGCGCTTGGCCTTGAGGCCCTGAATACAGACCCGGAAACGGTTCTGGATAAACTCAAAGCCGCCCTTGAGAAAGTCTTCACCTTTTTCTCGGGCACTGCGCAGGCCACGACAAATATTATAGCCAGACCAGAACTGAGCTCTATAAAAGATATGAGCCATATCCAGATGTACCCCCTAAACGATAACGCATCACCCCCAGTCTCCATACTGGATAACGCCGGAATAACACCAAGTGCTTTCTTCTCCGGGCTGAATACAGAAGGCTGGACACAAAAGGCAAAAGAGGCGCTAACAGCAGCGCAACGCGGACAACCCTGGGGCATGCAGGATATTGCGCACTTTGCAGCAAACGGCGAGCTTGGAAAGGGAATTAGCAGAAACTACGAATTAGCCGGGCAAGCCGCACTGATGGCAAAAGAATCAGCAGAAGCTCAGGGAAATCATAAAATTCTGGGCTTATCGACAACTTTCTTGAACGATCTCAGCAAAATAGGCGCTTTTTCGGAAAGCCGTCAGATCCCTCACCCGCTTGTCACAGAGACATCCACAATCGCCGCTTCACTCCCCCCAAAGACCCACGAATGCGATCTGGAGCGAACCGTCATAAACAAATACAGCGCAATCACAATGAGTTGTACCAACCCGGACACAACCGTCAATATTGGTGATAAAATCAAAGTTATGATTATGACATCAGATAAAATCCATAATGAAACTCATATTTATGAAATTGGCAAAAATCTGGCTGGTCGTGAAATGCCGCTTGGTTCACTGTTCAACGGAGTTTATATCGCCAATACCAATGAAAATATGGAGCACACACTTGCCCAACGTATTGCACGCAACGCTTCCAATGCAACAGAAGAACAGCTTGCTTCAGCGCTCCAGCCAAAATTTCCATAGCGCACCCGCTCCGATACCCCCTATAAAAGAGTCCATGTTAGATGGTTGACGATATTGTACAGGCGATTGACGTAACGAAGAACACGTATTATCGCTGGCGCAAGGAATACGGGGGGATGAAGCATCATCAAGCCGAGGCACACATATTTAAGGCAAACAAGCCTTTCCAGGTGCCCTCGGAAAATCCGGACGGAGAAGCGCCCGTTGAATATAAAACGCTGGCAGAATTATACCAGAGTATAATCATATGATTTAACTTGAAATAACGCCCATTATTGGAAGATTGGTAAATAAAAATTTGCAAATTCCATAATTATGAAGTATAAGCTCCGGTATCAAAAATTGCAGGCAGAGTTTTAGAATTTTAAAGGGAAAATCATGACTGAGTTGAAAGGTAGTAATGCGCAACTGACGCTCGCTCCGGAAGAACGGGCAGTTGTCGAGCAAGGTGGAATTAAAGTTCAATTCAATGGCAGTGACAACGTGACCGTCTTGCAGAACGGTGTGACAGTTTATCCGCTTCCCGCCAATGGCAATGCCCCGCAAACGCAACCTGCACTTGCTAATACTGCTGCGGCGGAAGATCATCCTGTCGGAACCTTAGATGCACCGAACTGGCAATATGCTGGCATTTCACCCACAACCGGCAAGGATTACTGGTTGCAGATAGAAGATGCTGGAATTATGAATCACTTCAATGCTGTTTCCTATGCGAAAACAAATGGCTTTCGATTAATGTCGGGCGCGGAAGGCATACAGACATATAAACAACAAGATCAGTTGCAAGGTGTTTTCAATAAAGAAATGGGCTACTGGCTGGAAGAACACGGCACTAGCAACGCCAGAGTCCAGTGGTTCGACTGCAACATCCGGGTCAACCTCCACAGGCTCAAAGACCGTCCGGTTCGTTGCGTCCGAGACGATGATCCCCGCTTGTAGCGCTAGCGAAAAGCGGGTTTATATACCCCAAATTGACCGGTACAGGGATGGGATTTAGTCTTTAAATTATTGTTTTAAAGTAGTTTTTTATGGTTGTGTTTAGTACATTACCCCATTTGTTACCCCTTAATTGATTTTTGTAAGGGATTTTATCCAGTGACCGGAGACTAACTCTGAAACTGGTACCAACATGAGGGGCAGCTCATAGGCGATACAAGTAGGGGAGTGCTAATGAAAGGTGTGGATGCCAGCGCAGGCTTTAAAGATGAGCCATCATAGTAAATATCTTGTCAGACTAAACAAAAAATTTCAAAGCTCGTTTGACGGGTTGCCCCACCACCCCCTAAACCACGCTCATCTGTCCATTAGAGAGCAGCACCTGCAAATCAAGACCAGCTTGACCTTCAACACGGACGAGGTCCTGCCAGTCATAATTGGTGGCGCTGCCATCCCGGTCAATCTTGATAATCACATCACTGCCGGTATCCGTGGCCTGCACAAAATCAGAAAGCGTAGAGCTCAAAGGATCGTAACCAGACAACATATTCTCAATAGAAAGACTATCGGCCGCGCCACCAGTGCCCCAATCACGAATAATGTCTGTGTCATCAATTAAGCCGTTTTCATTGAATATGGCGTTGCCATCAAAATGGAAGACATCGCTGCCTGTGCCGCCAAAGAGATAATCCAGCCCCTCCCCGCCATAGAGATGATCAGCGCCATCAAGACCATATAAAATGTCATTCGCCGTGCCGCCATAAAGCGTGTCGTTACCGGCATCGCCGCGCAGCTCATCATCCCCGGCACCGCCATAGAGCATGTCATCGCCAGCCTCACCGCGCAGATAATCATCACCGGATTCACCATAGAGATTATCGGCGCCTTCACCGCCATAAATACTGTCATTATCAAAGCCGCCATAAAGAGCGTCTGCACCATCGCCCCCGATCAACTTATCAGCGCCATCACCGCCATAGAGCGTGTCGTCGCCGGCCTCACCCCGTAGCTCATCCAGCCCCGCGCCGCCAGAAAGGATGTCATCACCATCGCCGCCATAAATCTTGTCAGCACCGGCATCACCGTAAAGGGAATCATCACCGCCAAAGCCCTTGATTTCATCATCACCCTCCCCGCCAAAAGCGGTATCATTAGCGTTCGAGCTGCCATCATCCGCTAAAATCGTATCATTGCCGCTACCACCGTAAATGGTATCAGCCCCGTCACCACCGCGAATAGTATCATTCCCCCCGCGCGCATGGATAACATCATCCAGGGCTTTACCGCGCAGCTCTTCCCCCGCATTGGAGCCCAGAATAAAATCTGCCAGAGCGCCCGGCACATCACCATTCGCTATACCGCCAGAACCATCAGCAATAACCCACGCAGCAAAGCCCGATATATCCAGCGTTGTACCATCAGACAATGCGAGTGTTTCAATTACGGCTGCGCCCGCCAGAAGCTGGTCTTTCAATACCAGTCTGTTCGCAGCATTACCGGCAACCGTAATTACAAGATCATTACCACTAACGCTAAACCCAAGGTCTTCTATTGTAATTCCTTGAGCAAACGCAACGCTATCAATGCCGCTAATATCGGTAATTGTGTCCAACCCAATTGTGTAGAAATATCTATCATCGCCCGCGCCGCCGGAAAGGGTGTCACCCCCCTCACCGCCATACAAAATGTCATTGCCATTGCCGCCTTGCAGGGTATCATTACCGCCCCCGCCAACCAGCGTGTCATGACCTGCGCCGCCATTCAAAACATCATTACCGCCAAGGCCAATCAAAATATCATCGCCCGCGCCGCCAGTTTTAACATCATTACCAGCAGAACCCATGACCCAGTTTGCGAACTGCGCAAAGTTAAACCGAAAGCCATCTCCCAGCTCTATAAATTCAATCTTGACGTTACTGGCGCTGTTCTGGCCATAAATAAGGGTAGAGGACGCGCCGCCATCAAGCGTGATTTCCAGATTATTACTGTTGGCCGCATTCGCAGCAAAACTGATATTCTCCAGACTCACGCCGCCGGAAAGCTTTAACACATCCGCGCTACCGGAAGAATCCAGAATATTGTCATTTCCAGCGCTCAGGACATACACATCATCGCCATCATAACCGCGCAGCGTATCATCGCCCGCGCCACCATTCAGGATGTCATTGCCAGCATCCCCGTGCAAAGCGTCGTTGCCCTCATCGCCATTCAGAACGTCATCGCCTTTACCGCCGCGCAGCGTATCATTGCCCGCGCCGCCGTTGAGAACATCATCACTGCTATAGGTATCATTGTCAGAATTACCACCATTCAGCGTATCATTGCCATCGCCCCCATAAAGCACGTCATTGTCTTCGCGGCCATAGAGCTTGTCATCACCGGCATCACCATAGATCGTATCCTGACCTTCACCGCCGCGAATAATATCATTCCCGGCATCACCATGCAGTTCATCATTCCCGTCATCGCCATAGACATTGATATCATCACCAGCGCCGGCATAAATAATATCGTTCCCACCATTGCCGCGCAGCGTATCATTGCCCGCACCGCCATAAAGCGTGTCACCACCTTCATTACCAAAGATTTGATCATCACCGCCATCGCCGTGAAGGATATCTGCGCCACGATTGCCGCGCAGCAAATCATTACCCTCACCACCGTTGATGATGTCATCATCATCATCGCCGCGCAGCGTATCTGCGCCCGCACCGCCATTTAAGGTGTCGTTACCTTTACCGCCATAGCCCTCATCGTTCCCATCATCACTATTGATAATATCGTCACCGTCCTTGCCGAACAACTTGTCATGCCCGCCAAGGCCGTAGATGACATCATCGCCATCGCCCCCCACAATATTATCGCCACTCGAGGTGCCGTTGATAACATTCAGGGTTGTCAGCGGTATAAAAACGCCCGCAGAAAAATCATACGTACCATCAGAAAATTGAGCATACTCAACCTCGTATAACCAGTCCACCCCGTCTAATCCAACATTATCTGTTATTTTCATAGCATTGACAGCATCTAGAATTGAATAATTTTGTGAAAAGCCCGAAAACACAGCCGTATCCTGCCCTAAGTCAGAACTATAAGAGTCGCCGCCATACAAAAAATCATTGCCTGCCCCACCATCAAGAAAATCATCCCCAAACCCGCCATAAAGCGTATCATCTCCCGCTCCGCCATGAAGCTCATCATTACCGAGTCCTCCATCTAGTGTATCATTCCCCTCGTTTCCCAAAAGCGTGTCTTTACCAGACCCACCCAAAAGCCTACTACCAAAAGATCCCGCGATCAGCAAATCATCCCCAGTCCCGCCTTCTATGTGCCTTACAGTGTCACCACCTGTGAGCTTGTCATTACCTGCTGCGCCCATTAAATACCCAAATGAAGTTGTTGCTGTATTTGCATCTATAACATCATCACCTGGCGTACCCTTTAGCTCATAAGGCGTTCCACGAATCCCTCTGTTATTCGGGTTATAAGCCCTAAGCACGTAATTTTCATCAAAATATCGCCCATCGGAAAATACAATTTCAGGTGCTTCAGTAAAATTATCAGCCTTAAGCAAATCTGTAATAAAAATGGAGCCACGACCAATAACCTGAACAGATAAATCAAAGTGTATTCGCCCAAGTTCATCAACAGGCTCAACATTAACTTCATTAATTCTCACATCACCGGGCTCAATGAGGTGTTCCATAAACAAGACCCTAAGGTTATCGGGCCCACCACCTGTAGAAATCACGTCATTACCACCACGGTAAGTAATAACATTGTTAGTCCTCAACGTAACGTGATCATCTCCCAACCCCAATTTAGCATAACCTGAATCATTGAGGATGATATTGTCTCCATTGTTAGTGCCAATAATAACGGCAAACTGATCAACGCTATCTGTGTTTATACCATCAGTAACTTTCCCTGTTATAAAGTTGGCGGTGATACTTCGCTCTAGAGAAGAGTAGTCGTATGTTGCTCCTCCTTGATAAACTCGACCAAGATCATGAATTTCAATGACGGACCCTCGGTTAATATCATTTATTGTTTTTATAATTTCGACATTTATAACCTCTATAGCACCCTCTATTTCGATCTTATCAGTGCTCACAATCATGTCAGAACTCTCAACAATTAGTGTATCAATTCCATCTCCACCATCATAAATCCGCCCCCCCAAATATAAACTATTGGTCGCAACAAAAATTTCATCATCAAAAGAAGTCGCTATGATCCGTTCCATTCCATCAGCATCTTCCTGCGCACCACTGCCGTCTATGATGTCCGAAAATCTCGTAATTTGAATTCTTGCGGCCTCATCAGCATAGCTCAGCGTATCAAACCCTAAACCGCTGATGAACCTATCTACTCCTGCCCCGCCAATATAGATATCATTCCCAAAACCACCATACAGAATATCATCACCATCTCCGCCAACTAGGATATCATCCCCAGCACCACCGTTAAGGATATCGTTACCCATCTCTCCATAGAGCGTATCCTGCCCCTCTCCACCATGCAGAAAATCGGCGCTGGAACCGCCCCTGAGCGTATCGGCACCGCCCATTCCAAATTGTACTTGAGAGCCAAAAACGGTTTGCGTATTATCATCTCCCGCAGAGCCAACATAATACGTAAAGGATTGATCAAGTGTTGTCATCTCCCCCTCCTGCAACGCAAAAACAACCCGATCGGGAAAAACCACGCCTTGGGATGACAATGACATCGTACTATAGATATTATTATAATCACCAGCGTGATTAAGGATGCCATTAAAGATAGCATCTCTGGCAACAATACGTGCGTCAAGACCACCCAGACCCACAGTATCTAGCCAGTAAGGCACGCTTAGATCAATAGAGAGACTATGTTCTGTCGCATTATTGGTGAAAGTCAAAAGACCATCTAGAGCGGGGTCACCCGCGCCAGCACTCCTATCCTTCGCCAGCGCCAATCCCCCGGCGAAGGCGACGATATTTTTGCTGATATCGGTGCCGAGCGTTTCAACCACACTGCCCGCCCCTGCAAGGGTTATCGCACTGCCCAGATTATTCGCATCGTTATACAGCGCCCGAATAGCTGTATCACCGAACGGGCGTGTTGTGCCTTCGTCAATGGCGGAATAGGCGAGGATGGTGCGTAATTTATCAGACGGCGAACTTGCGCCAGCCAAATCAACCCCAATAGATGTGGCAAACGTGTCATCGTATAAAACATCCCACATATATGAAGAGGCCGCCTTCCAATCCGTCTGCGCCCCGATTTCTGTCTTCGCATAAAGCCCCAAAACGAGCGTAGCTTGCGAGTGCAGATCAACAGCACCTAAATTCGACTTATCACCAATATCGACATTAACCAAAGTACTTGGATTGCTAGGAGAAAAAGGTGTCATACCACTTAAAACTTCCCCCTCAACACGATAGGCACCGATAAAAATATTGCTGTAATCGCTAACCAATTCCGATGCCGCATCTTCATAATCCATGGAATCGTATATTAAAGCCCGCACTGCACTTGGCTGGCCGCTGATCGCCGCCACCAGCCCCGCCAGCCCGCCGCCCAAGGAATGACCCGTTGTTGTAATGGACGTGCTGGTTGCATTGACAACTTCGTTGTAAAAATCGATTGCCATCTGCCCTTGCGCCCCTTCAAAACCACCGCCAAGCGGCCAGCCGTGAAGACCATCCTTCACCAAATCATCCGTACCGCGATACGCAATGGTCGTCTGCCCGTCATAACTATACGCCAAGGCGTAGAAACTTATATTTTCTGCATCCGCTTGACCCTTCGTCTGCAAAATTGTTGCAGTACCTATTTGAGTAGTTGGAAGATCAAATGAATAGTTGTTCGTTCCAGGGTTATCTCCAAAAATCAAACCTGCACCATACCCACGGTTATAGGCATCCATACTTAATATTGCGTGCATCAAAGCATTGTTCATTTCTCTTCTCCTTGCTTAAATCTTCCATAGTGTAAAATATTTGATAATTTCAATGAATGTGTTGTTTTGCTACCATCCAAAGTTCCTTGTTTCACTTGAGGCAACCAAGGAAGAATTTCATTTATTTTCCACGTCACCGGCTCATCCACAATCTCGATGACTATGTCTTTGATTTGCATACCATCACCAAACTGTTCTGCAAATCGCCTGACAGGCACTTGTTTTTGTGTCTCTGAATTGAATTTCCAGCCTTGAACAAGCGTCACAGATTTCGGATCATCCCTCTCTGTAAAAGTTACAAACATCGGCCAGTTCTCTTCCGGCAATGCTGCCTTTGCCCCTGTTTTTAGCCTGTCAAAACCTTCTGTGGTATTGGAAGCATTTGCAACGCCAAATGCGCTATATAGTTCTCCGTACGATCCATGCTCGATAAGCCCAAAAACCACGCCGCGCGCTCCTAAATCCACCACAACCGCTTCACCCTTAACGCTGCTGATCCGTGCGCCCGCTTCCGGAATTTTTTCACCAAATATCGTGTTATCACGGTTCGTGACCTCCCGCACCGCCGAGCCACTTTTGATCCCCTCCGGCGTTTCAATATTGATCGTTATTTTGTAATTCCAGGAATATTGATCAAGACCAACTTGAACAGCCGCATAAGCCGCAACAACGCTGACGACTAAAATCCCCAAAGCAATGAAACTTACTTTCATGCTGCTTTCCTTACATCTTGTTCATTGTCATTCACGGCTTTAGCATAAAGCATGTCTTCCCGCTCCGCCAGCCCGCCACCGAGAGAGTGACCTGTCAGGCTCACATCCCCCGAATAAATATTACCAAGACCGCCGCCGAGAGAATGCCCGGTAAAAGAGATATCGGCCGTATAGGAATTTTCCTGACCGCCAATTACATTATGATAAAACGCGAAGGCCATTTGCGCCTGCCGGGCCTGTGTCGACCCGCCACCAATGAACCAGCCATTCCAGACATCACCATCAGTCCACAGGCTGGTCCAGCTGCCAAAGGGATCGTCCGTCCCGCGATAGGAGATGATCTTTTTACCGTTATAATCATATGCAAGGGCATAAAAGCTAATATCGTCATCCAACCTATCATTTCCGTCCTGAAAAATCCTAGAATCAACTACTATGGTTGCATTGCCAACTTGCACTCCAAAATCGCTGGGCAACTCAATAGCGCGATCATACCCCCTATTGTATGAGTCCATGGATAGAATAGCATTGAAGACATTAAGATTAAGTGTCATTTTTTCTCCCTATTTTAAATTGAAGCAAATCAGCTTTTAGCATTTTTTCTTTTAAACTAGCTTCTTGCCACCACTCTTTAAAATTTTCGTAATATTCATCCGTTAAATATTCATCAATTTTTTGAGTGATTGACTCCTCCGTCATTTCAACTGTAATGCTCTTTAACCTCACGCCTCCTCCGAAATATTCCTCAAAACTGTCAACTTGATCTTGTCCGTTTGCATATGTTTTATCAACATAAACAAGCTTTACAGTTTTTGGATCGTTCATATCTGTGAACGTTACCATTTTGGGACAATAAGGATGGCCATCACATTTAAATTCCGTCTTACTTCCAACAGGTAATTTTGCAGCATTTTCATATCCTGTAACATCAAAAGCACGCAAAACATCGGCATAAGCCCTATCATCGATCAAAGCAAAAATCTTGCCGCGCTCACCAAGGTCAACAACGACAGCCTCTCCGGAAACATTTCTTTTTGTCGAATAATGAGGCTTCTTATTAACATCACTCCAACCAATTACTTTTTGGGTAATATCAACCTCCCGCACCGCAGAGCCGCTTCTGATCCCCTCCGGCGTTTCAATCTCCACCGTCATTTTATAGCGCCAGCTATAAACCTTATCCTGCTCCCGTTGCGATGCCGCAAACGCCACAGCCCCCGCAATCAGAACAAGTGCCAGTGTCATAAATCCATATTTCATGAATTCCCTCGTTCGCATAATTTATTCAGCACTAATGTATGGTTGTGTGTGTGTCAAACTTTTTACTGACCATCCCACCAAGACCACCACCAAGAGAGTGACCTGTCAGGCTCACATCAGCCGAATAAATATTACCAAAACCGCCGACGACTTTCTGATAAAACGCGAAAGCCAATACACCTTGGTCGACATCCGGCGCCCCAACACCAACACCATAACGATGCAAAGTATCTAAAGGTACATTATCCGCCCCCCCGGTAAGCGATAATAGTTCCCGCACCGCCTATATTATAAGAACCGCTACAGCCTGATGAGAATACGTTTAATTCCAGCCCTTTCATTATTTTATATGCGTAATTATCGCTCCAGCGCTCTTTATTGAGTTCGTGCCATTCCAGCGCCACGGCTTTGAAGGTGTTCTCTACTTTGCGGATAGCTTGGCGTTTGTTGTCTTCCTTGTGCGCCATGGGGTCTATGGGCGGGTTTTGAAGCAAAAGGCGTTTTGCGTTGTCTCTGGCCTGCCGCGCCTCTGCCAGCGATATGAGGGGATATTGCCCTATTGAGAAAACCTTCTCTTTTTTCAGGTAACGATATTTGAGTTGCCAGAGCTTTGAGCCGTTTGTTCTCACCAGAAGGTACAGGCCCCCACCGTCAAACATCTTGTATTGCTTGTCTTTGGGTTTGGCGCTTTTACAGGCTAAATCGCTTAATTTCATTTATATTACCCCCATAATGTGAGCGTTACCCCTATCAATTACCCCCTGATACCCCCAAATTTGAGCGGTTAATAATGATCGGTTATGATTAATGATGGAATGAAAGCTCTTGATAGCCAAGGCTTTTGCGATTAATAATGATTGTGAATGAATGTTAACGAAGAGGGAAATGGTGGGCGGTACAGGGATCGAACCTGTGACCCCTAGCGTGTCGAGCTAGTGCTCTACCGCTGAGCTAACCGCCCACACGTGCGGTAACGCGTTATTTCTTATAGGCTGTCGCTTGAAAATTCAAGCCCTAAATTCAAGCCGCCAGTAAAGTCTCCACCTGCACTACAAGATCATTAAGATGGAAGGGTTTGGAAAGAATCTTGCTCTTCTCCGGGTGGAAATCCTCCCGCCCCAGCGCCACAGCGGCAAAGCCGGTAATAAACATGACCTTGATATCAGGGCGCAGGCGCGAAACCTTTTGTGAGAGCTCAATGCCATCCATACCCGGCATAACAATATCCGCCAGCAAAAGATCAAACGGCGCGTCCGGTGTTTCATCCTGCAACACCTGCAAGGCCGCCAGCCCGTCATGCGTGACCGTCACGCTGTGCCCGGCCTTTTGAAGCGCCAACGTCAAAAATCCGCACATTGAGCGATCATCTTCCGCAAGAAGGATATGAGCCATATTTCAAAAACCCCTGTAGCCATAAAAACATATAAGATTAATCTTCATTATGCATTTTTTTGCAGCATACGCGCCAGAAAATAAAAACCTAAAACCCTGTTTTTTACCCCTACCCCCCGACCCCGGCTGCGGAAGCCTGAATACCGGCTGGACCCAAAATAATGATAAACAAGGCAGGAAGGAAAAATAAAATCATCGGAACCGTCAGCTTTGGCGGCAGGGAAGCCGCCTTCTGCTCTGCCGTAGCCATCCGCATTTCCCTGATTTCGTCAGACATAACGCGCATAGCCTGAGAAACCGAAGTCCCGTATTGTTCCGCCTGAATAAGCGCCGTAGCAAAACTTTTTGCCGCACCACTTCCCACACGGCGCGCAAAGTCCTGCAAGGCCTGCCGCCGATCATTCAACATCGCCATTTCCGCGCTTAAAATTCCAAGCTCCTCAGCCAGAACCTCAGAATGATCCGATACTTCCTGCGCCACGCGGTCAACCGTTTGCTCCAGGCCAATCCCCCCCTGCACACAAATCAACATCATATCCAGCGCATCCGGAAAGCTCAGATTAATTTCCTGCTGGCGTTTAAGGATACGGTTTTTAATCAAAATATCAGGCAATTTATACCCGCTCACCGCCGCAACAAAAATAAAAAGCAGCTTCATAAGGCTGGAAATTTCTTTCTCGCTGCCGGAAATTACCATCATGGTCAAGACGCAAAACACCAAGGGCAGCACCCCTTGCGCAATCATGAATTTTATAGGTGCGGATGGATTACGTATCCCGGCCTGCAGCATTTTATCACGCATTTTTTCGCCCATCTCACCGGCCATCTTTTGCATCTTATAAAGAGAGGCCATGGAATCCCGTGCAGATGTCGTTGCTTGCTGTGCGCGGCCACGGTGAATGCTGCCGTCTTTTGTTGCTTCAAACAAAGCCTTTCGTCGTTTTTCAATAACGGCTCTAAAGCGTTCTTTTTTCTCTGACCGGTTTAAAAACGGCAAGGCAAACCCCACGAACGAAGCCGCAGCAAAAACAGCGCTCAAAAGCGTTATAACGGTTTGATCATCCATCAAAGCCTCCCAATTAAATTTTAAAGTTAATCATTACTTTCATCACAAGGATGCCGATCAACATCCAGACAATCGCAATCGTCAGCAAAATTTTTCCAAACGGGTCGGTAAATAAAACACTGATATATTCATAGTTTGTAAAATACATCCCCGTAGCCACGAGCAAAGGCAAAGCGCCAATAATGCTGGCCGAGGCCACCGCCTCGGAAGAAAGCGCCTTGATCTTGCGCTTAAGCCGAAAACGCGAACGAATAACGCCTGAGAGATTCATCAAAACCTCCGAAAGAGAAGAACCGGTCTGCGCCTGAATAGAAAGGCCCGTGGCAAACATCTGCATCTCGGTTAACGGCATCCGGCGCGTAGCCAGCAATGCGGCCTCATGCAGCGGCACCCCGATTTTCTGCTGGTCATATATGCGTGACATTTCCTCCCCCACCGGGCCGGAAAATTCACGCGCAATCATGGAAATCGCCTCAGCCACCGGCATACCGGCCTTAAGCAGCCTGACTGTTGCCTCCAGAGCATCGGGAAACTCCGAAAGAAATTTTTTCTGACGCTTCGCGGCAAAGCGTTTGAGCATAAAACGCGGCACACCAAGCAACCCTATAACCCCTGCCAATAAAATAATATGGGGGGCCTGCCCCATAATCTTCGCCATAAAAACAAGAAAAAACATGGATATAAAAGATAAAATCCAGAATTTTTTAATGGAAATAGACAGGCCTGCCTGCTCTATTTGCTGCGAAATTGGTGTCTTCTTTTTATCTGATTTTTCATCGCCCTCACGGCTGTCTTTCAGCTTTCTGGCAATTTCTGCTCTGCGTTTATCCTGCTGCCCCTTTTGAAAGCCAGAGCTCTGCGTTACGGCACCCTGCCCCCTGATTTTTTCCAGCATCTTTTTTTTGCGCGCATTATCTTTGTTCACAATGAACAATAGCCCCGTCGCAACCGCAATCAGAGCAATAAAAGCAACCAGCACAATTTGTATCAGGCCCATTTCAAACTATCCGCAAAAAATATATATGCCGCACGAAAACGGCCACTAATCAAATGCCTCCTCCATTGCATCCAAAACCAGTTTATCAACGCCGAATTGGCGCGCCTTATCAAAAAATTTCGGGCGCAATCCGGTTGATCTATGCTTCGTGATCAATTTCCCCTTATCGTCTTCACCTAATATATCGAGCACAAAAAGATCCTGCATGGACACGACATCGCCTTCCATGCCTGTAATCTCTGTGACATGCGTAGTTTTACGCGATCCATCGCGAAGACGCTGCACCTGAATAACCACATTCACCGCCGAGGCAATCTGTTCCCGCACCGCCTTTTGTGGCAAATTCAAACCACCCATCGCGATCATATTTTCCATACGACTCAGGGCTTCTCGCGGGTTATTGGCATGCACCGTTCCCATAGAACCATCATGCCCCGTATTCATCGCCTGCAGCAAATCAAACGCCTCCGGCCCGCGCACCTCCCCCACAATAATCCGCTCCGGACGCATCCGCAGACAATTCTTAACCAGATCACGCATCGTGACCTCACCCACGCCCTCAAGATTGGGAGGCCGCGTCTCCAGCCGAACAACATGCGGTTGCTGCAACTGTAGCTCACAGGCATCCTCACACGTAATGATCCGCTCACCCTGTTCGATATAGCGTGTAAGACAATTCAGCATTGTCGTCTTGCCGGAACCAGTCCCACCGGAAACCAGAACATTCACCCGCGAGCGTCCAACCGCCATAATCAGCTTAGCGCAGGAAGGCGTCATAGAGCCAAATTCCATCAGCTTTTCTAACGTCAGCTTATCTTTGGTAAATTTCCGGATCGTCATACACGCGCCGTCCACAGCCAAAGGCGGAATAATAACATTCACGCGGCTGCCGTCGGGAAGTCGCGCATCGCAAATCGGAGAGGATTCATCAACCCGGCGACCAATGGCGCCGACGATACGTTGACAAATCGTTGTTAAATGCTGGTTATCTCTAAACTTTATAGACGCTCTCTGGATTCTTCCAGACACCTCTATATAGGTCGTACCCGGGCCGTTGATCATGATGTCGGCAATATCATCGCGCTCTAACAATTCTTCCAATGGCCCGAAGCCAAGCATATCATCAGCGCATTCCTTCGCTATGGATTGCAGCTCTGCCGGGGTCAGGTCAAGATTACGAAAGCGGGCAATTTCCTCAACTGCGGAATAAACCTCATCCCGCGCCGATTTGGAATTCATACCGGCCAGCGCCTTTAAGTCAATCCCGTCCCGTAAATCCAGCCAAATGCGGTTACGCGCCCTTTGCAGTCGTAGCGCAGTAATGGAATCGCTGCTCCCCGTCCCTGCATTTCCACGTGCCTCATCTGCGGCACTATCAATAAACCCTTGAGCGAAAGGGTCTTCCTCTGTTGAGATTTTTTGTTTTTCTTTATCTTTTTGTATGGGGCTTTCGGAAGCCTTTTCAACCGCAACATTTTCTTTCAATGCCGCAGGCTTCTCCACCAAAGATGGAGCCATATCTTCACTCGGTTTTGGCTTTTCCGGAGGCTTGCTCGCAAAAGAGTCTGATCTTTGCTGCGCATCAGAAGAGGATGTTTTTTTACCAAACATATCTGACTACGCCCCTCTCATTTTGCAGAACGCTTTTTTAAAAATCCGCTCATAAAACCGGATTTCGCCGCCGCAGAAACGCGTTTGTCCTCTTTGCCGAAAATATCCAGCGTTTTACCAACAACCGGCAACAGGGTTTTTTCAATCAAAGCCCGCGCATTTTTATCTTCTGTCAGCTTCCTGCTCTCATTCTCGTTACCAAGGAACATCTTGGAATCAAACGGTATAAACGCCGCCACAGAACATTCCATGGCTTTTTCTATTTCCCCCTTTGGAACCTCACTGGCTCCGGCCATGCCCTGCATATTGATAACCAGATCCAGGCCCTCTGCACTGCCGCCGCGCATATCTTTTAATTCCGACATCAAACCACGGGCCAGCCGCAACGCCGGTAAAGTCGGAGTGGCCGCCACAATAATCTGATTAGCACGGCTCAAAACTATCCTGCGCAATGTTTCCGGAGCCTGTGAAAGGTCAACAATCACCACCGGATACCTCACCATTAACATATCAATCAGCTTTTCAAGCGGCGCCGCATCAACCGCCGAGCCCAGCATAGAGTCGCCACCGGTCGCAAGAACGCTCAGGCGCTCACTCGCGCGAAACAACATACGTTTTAAACTATCTTCTTCATTGTTCTCCGCAACACGCATGGCCTGCGCCAAAGTCGCCGTCGGCTCAAACCCCAGCCCAACCCCAAATGTTGACCAACCACCCGCCAGATCAAACAAAGCTGTTTTTTGCTCCAGAATGTCCGACACGCCGCAGGCCACCGCCGCAGAAAGCATGGAAACACCAACGCCCCCTTTTGCACCCAGAAAAGCCACCAGCCGGCTTCCTGTCACGCCTATTTTTTCAATCATCGTTTTGGCAATAATATTGGCCAGAACCGGTGTTTCGACCGGGCGCACGATATAATCGCTCACCCCCATATCAATCAGCCTGCGGTAAAGATTAACGTCATTGTCGGGGCCTATAACAATAGCCGCCGTCCCCTCATCGCAGCACCCGGCTAGCTCCACCAGATTATCCGTAAACCCGGCATCAATTGTCTCGGTCTGAATAATCATCAGGTTAGGAGAGGCCTGCGTGCTCATCGAAGCGATCGCCGCCTTCACATCACCTTCATGAATTTCCATCTTAACGCGCGCAAAACGCCAGTCTGCTGCCATATTTCGAGCGGCCTGAAGCGTCTCCTGATCCTGTGAATACACAAGAATCGAAGATGCCGGAAGAAGAACAGATATTATATGAGTGTCCACATCGCTCATGGATCGCCGTAATCGCCTCTTATAATTGATTGTGTGTTACCCAGACTTTAGCCTACCGAGTATAACCGACAATTGGTTAACACATTATTTATCCGAGGCGCTTTCCCCTTCCAAAGGCTGATTTGGGGTTCCCGTACGATAGCGCTCGACAATATTGGCTGCACGGCGCCCGTCTGTCAGACCGCCATCTGTCTTTTGCCCGAGCAGATCCTTGGGCCGCGCAATCTGCCGCGCAACCAGTGTATCAACGGTGCAACCAAGCTTATAATCAGCCTGCGCATCAATTCTCCGCCCCTGTAAACCCGGCATAACTTCGCAATCCGCCGGTGGCAATGCACTGTAAAAAGTATAGGAGAACAAAGCCCGCATCTCATCGCCGGAATCCATAACCGGCAGAATATCCGCCTTGATTTGCTCCACGCCATTCTTTTTCAACAACTGCGCAATCCGCACGGCTTCCTCATCTGCGCGCCGGGCGGTCGCCTTCGCAGAATAAGGGTCATAAGTAACGGTCAGCTCTACCGGCCCATCCCCATGCTTGGCAAAATGCGCCGCCAGCGCTTCAACGCTACGCTCGTCAAATTGCGAAACCGGAATGCTTTCGGAAAACTGCTCTTCCTGCACCTGCAAACGATTATCCGTAAAATGATCGGGCGCAGAAAGCGTACAACCCGCCAAAAGCACGGCTACCGACAATATGTTTAAAATCGTGATGCTTGTTTTCATCTTAAATCCTGCTCTCACCTCAATCCGGGAGATAACCAAAACGACCATCTTCAGGGAATACACTCGAATCCTTCAGATTATAGATACGCCGCACATTATCCATGAACAATCCAGATAGCGCCTTTTGGCTGCGTTGCTGCGGCTTGTTTTGTGGAAAAACCGGAACGGAGGATGCCCCCGACAGGGAAGGCAACACCTTTGTAGAAACCGGGTCGTTTGTCACATGCTCCGCCCGATCTTTCTCCGCATAAGGCTCAACCAGATAAGGCGTAACAATAACCACAAGCTCTGTCTCGTTGCGCTTGAAACCCTCCGAGGAAACAAGCTTACCCAGAACCGGTGTTTTTGAAATCCCCGGCAGACCCGCCATACTCTTGAGATTCTCAGATTGCAAAAGCCCGGCGATCATCAAACTGCCACCACTGGGGATTTCCACAGTCGTGTCAGCCCGTCGCACATCAAGCCCCGGAATAACCAGATCACCGGACGAAACCGGGTTAGAAAAATCGAGGGAAGAAACCTCCATTTTCATCTGCATATTGATACGGGATTCCGATAACACAACGGGCTTGAAATTCAACGACACACCAAAGGGTCGAAACTCAATTACAATATTGCCAACCTGATCCCGGCCCACGGGAACGGGAAACTCACCCCCGGCCAAAAATCCTGCCGTTTCACCAGAAATAGCGGTCAAGTTCGGCTCCGCCAGCACGTTAATCAGCTTTTCTTCCTCAAGCGCGTTCAACACCAGCTCAATTTGCCCCAGACCCCGAATACCCGATTCAGCCAAAATGCGCCCCACACCCGTAGGCTCTTGCGAAAGCGCAATACCCGCGCCCGTACGAAACAACGCGGAATCACCACGTCCGGTGCTGCTCCCCGCCTGAAAATTACCAAAAATTGTGGAGGTCGAAAGCTCATTCAAATCATTGGCATTCGTCTTTAAACCAAGCTCTTTCAACACATTGCGCGTTGCCTCAACGATCCGAACCTGCAACATAACCTGCTGTTCGCCGCGCACATCCATCAAATTGGAAACAAGCTCATCCACAGGCTTGGACTCCCCTTGCAGATCACCGACATAATGCCCAACCAGATTAGCAATACGAGAGGACACGTCCGGATTCGAAACCGTGCCCGTCAAAAGAATCTGGTCATGCAACGCGCTTATTTTCACGTTTTCCTTGGGAAACAATTCACCGACCAGAGCCTGCACCGCCTGAAGATCATACGTCACATGAATATCAATGCGCTTAAGAACATCGCCCTTATCATCCAGCACGATAATATTCGTATCCCCAACCTTGAGGCCAACAACATACAGCCGGTCACTCTGCACGGCCTGAACGTCAATCAAGGAAGGATCGGCCACCATCACATCGGAAACGTTTCCACCGACATCAACCATTTCGGCCTTACCCAAAGTAATACGCATGGGCTTTTTAAGCGAAGATGACTGGCCGCCGACAGAGAGCAGATCCCCCTTCGCCGCAAAAACCGGCACACCGGGCACAAGCATAAAAGCCGATGCGCACAAAAGCGTCAGCAGAGCACACTTCCCAAGAAAAGGTTTTATCAAGCCGGAAAAAGGCATAAAACGAAGACTTCCACTTAAAAATACAAAAGAGCCGTAAAACTACGCAGGGAACTTGGTTAATCACAAGGCCAGAACAAGAACGCTCTAGCGCGCCGGCAGAGCCATAACATCTCCGCCGCTATAGATTCTCACAATATTGCCATTTATGCCATCTTCTTTTTTGATTTTTTCATATTCCTGATATATCTCTCCGACGACACTGGTCAAACGCTGATCAGACACCGTCGGCCAGTTTTTTTCAACCTGCGCGGAATCACCTATACCGCGCAGCGCCAGAGTAAGCTCCCCAATATCCGCCGCCAGAGAAAGCCGCTCAGCATCCTCGGAGTTAACCGCCACAGTCACCGTTTTTCCAACCTTTATCTTATTATCAGCCGCCCGCTCCGCAGTCTGATCAATCGCCAGCACCTTAACGTTTTGCAAAATCGTCTCCGTTGCCCGCTTATCCAGATTAAGCTCGATCATTTTCTGAACGCGCGGATCCTCATCATCAGCATGCATTGTGGCTTTGTAAGTCAAAATAATGTCCACGAAATCACCGGGACCGATAAATCCGCCCACCATGGTTGAGGCCGAAACGCCAATCGCCACAGCGCGCATACCCGGCTCAAGACTGGCCGCCACCATATTGCCCTTAACCTGCTCCAAAAGCGCAGATTTCGTTACCGGCTCATCCTTGGCAATATCCCGCGCCAGACGGCCCTTCAAAGCCTCCTCAGGCTTTTGCTCACCCTCACGAATAACCGCGCCCGGAAAAACGCTCGCCTTGGGCCATTCCTGCCAGCGCGTATCCCCTGCCTTCAATTCGCGCCCGATATTAAGATCACCATTGGCCAGCAAAATATGAACCTTGGCCTCGGAAACGACTTGTTCGCGCTTTTTACCGCCCAGACTTACCTGAACCAGAACAGCAACCAGCACAGCAACCAAAACCGCGCCCCCCAGAACAACAAGGATATTTTTGTTCATAATTTAAAGCCTCATCCGATGCGGAAATTTCATTAAAAGCGCAAGAACGCCGCCGCTATTGCAAGAGAAAGGAAGACAGAACCTCCGGCCCAAGATACCCCAATTTAACAAAAGATGCCAGAGCACCTGAAAATATGGCCACGCCATAAGGGACACTGTTTTCGCCAGCCTGCACACGGGCAACCCAGCTCCCCTCTTTGGCATTGGGAATCAGCTTCCATTTCCGGAGCACCAGCGCCAGCACACCCAGCGCGCCACCGACAAGCGCCATATAAAACAAAAACGGCACAAGCCCCTTCAAACCGACCCACAGCGCAAAAGCCGTACCAAATTTAGAATCCCCGGCGCCTAGCCCCTTAAAGAAAAACATCAAAAGCGTGAGACAAAAAACAATCAACGCCGCAACAACATGCGAGAGGAAAGGCGCAAACACATCATCCCGCCCCCCAAACCACAAAACCACATAGACAAGGAAAAACGCCGAAATAATAATAACACTCAATACGTTAGGAATAACCATCCCCCGCAAATCCGAGAGGGCCGCCAAAACACCCGCCGCCAGCGCAACAAAAACGAAAGCCAAAAAAAAGGTAAGAAGCATCATATCCGGACCATTATAAAACAGAATAAAACATCAGGGAACAAAAAAGCCCGCCCTGCACAACAGCAAAGCGGGCTCTTTCATATTCAAAAAATATTATGGCGCACCATTATCCAAATTGGCATTGGCACCAGCCATAGCCGCTTCCATTGTGTTAAATGTCTCTTCAAGCTGATCACCAAAGGTGAAGACCACAGCCACAATAGCCAGAGAGATACCCGCCGCGATCAAACCATATTCAATGGCCGTCGCGCCCTTAATATCACTCAAATAAGCATCTTTAAAAGCAAGCAGTTTATGTAACATTTTTAATTTCTCCTGTAAGATTTTTTTAAATTCCGGCTTTACCCTTGATCCCCCGAAATCGCCAACAGCGTTCCAAGACATCCAACCGTTATACCTATAGAGTATCAGATATATATTTAAAGGAAGGTTAATGAATTAGTTATTTTACAATTATATCAAAAAAAATATTTTTACTCAATAAAAAATTTTATTACTCTTAATATTAAATTTTATTTAATTTTTAAAACACAGACCATCCACAAACACACACTCTCACTTTTATTGCTTGATATGAAGGTTACTAAGCTCGCGGGCAATGGCGTCAAACACCTCTAACAGTTTTTCCTGTGTTGGCGCGTCGTAATATTGCGATTCACTGCTGGCACAATCGCGATAATAGGCTTTGGTATTATCACTCGTCCCCGAAGCAAAGGTGATCGTATAGATCAGCACGCCTTTTTCTTTCAAATCTTCACAGGTTTCCCCAAAGCGCGTATTAAATTTCGTAACATTCATATTATGCTTGTTGGCAAACCAGTAATTTGAATACGTTCCGTCACTGGTGTTGTCCCCATCGGTCATCATAATAATTGCTTTTTTCCAAAATTCATTACCCCAGGAACTTCCTTCAGTAAAAGGCGGCTCCGGCGAAATCAAACGCGAGCCCCAGAGCATACCAACATTCCCCAGCGTGTTACCCTCTGGCACCATATCATCTACCCGATCAAGCAATGTTTCCTGATCGCTCGAGAGTGGGATGATATACGCATAAGGACATCCACGGTTGGGCGTGCTGTTGCGGCAATAACAATAACTTGAGTTACATCTGTTGTTGTTCCCGGTACAATCACTGCACCGGGAAGAGCTATAGCCCGATCCGTTACAATACTCGCCATTGCTGACGACCTTACCGTACATATAAATATCCCACGGCCCGTCATGCTGGTCGAGCACATCAAAATCATAAGGGTCATTGGACGAACTTCCGGGATTCCAGCCATGCCCTTTCCAATTACTGCTATAGCGCCAAAGCTGGCCATAAGCATTATTCACAGGGGTCGCCGAAGATTGATAGCCGGACTCCATATGCTCAACCACACAACCGTACCAGCCCGAACTGCTATCATGATTAGTCGTGTAACTAACGCCGGGCGGCAGAATCACAAAGACATCCCCATCACCATACACCTGACCATCCGGTGTATAGCCCAGACCATAACGCCCGATCCGCACACTATTGCTATAGGGAACCATGCCAATGCGCACATAATCCGGATTGGACGTGCGCTCAAAAAGAATATTAATAAAGGATTTGGTCGCACTCTTAAGCGTGCCGATATTATCATTCGTAGCCATAGAGCCGGTATTATCAAGCACAAGAGCAACCTCAAGCCCTTGGACCTCCCGCTGCACAACCGTATAGGCATTCACATCAATTTCATTAATGCCAATCAAGGTCAAAAAGCTGGTGTGGTAACGCGCCCGGCCACCAACACGGATTTCATCACCGACAATTTCAACTTCCGGATCAAACGTAGCGCCCAGCTTTTCCGGCGGATAATTCGCCTCAAAAAATTTCCGAATGCGGTTTTCAATCTCCGCCGCATCCGAAGAAGAAGCCGCGCCGGCCAATGCCGCAGAATCTATAGCCTGCGCTAATCTTTGCTGCACCAGATAAGCGCCGGCAAAATCAATCGCCATCCCGGCTGAACCCACAACAACAGGCGCCATCAATGCAAACATAATAACAATCGCGCCTTTAGCCTGGCGCAGATACAGCGATAACTTTTGTCTATATGTTGTCATTTTTTATTATACCTATCCATAAATGGCATCGAGCTTTCCGTTCAAATCCTTGAAACAACCGCACTCTTTCGCCCTCTTGCGAAGGCAACTTCCTGCATTTGAATCTCATCCACGACAAACCCGGCAAAAATTGGCTCAAAAGAAAACTCAACCACCACCACCATAACACCACCGCCCGGTTCCGCCAACGCGCTCACCCGGTCCAGAACATCGGCAACTGCCGTCATATTACGGGTCTCACGCCAGACAATCTGCGGGTTGGAGTCATCATCAAAGCTGATACTGACCATATCCACGCCATAGCTATTCGTAGAAAAAGGCGAAAAAGCCAAACGGCTGGCCTCTATGGCTTCGTCAATCATGGCGCTATCCACACTGCGCGTACGCGTAACGAGATCTGCAGCAATCTGCGAAGCGCGAATAGTCTTTTGGTTGGATAAAATCGCATTGCCCATATCAAACGTCCCCAGAAGCAACGTCATCAATAACGGAAAAACCATAGCGGCTTCAATCGCAGCAATGCCATCCCGCGCCCTAAGCCAGCGTTGAAAAAATCCGGATAGCTTCGTAATTTTAATACCCCTAAACATCGCCTTGAAACTCATAAGGTTCGATCTGTAAAACAATAGTAGAGAGAAAAAGCCTTTCATTACTCGGTCCGGCTAATAAACGGCCAATAAACGGCGTCATCATCTCATAGCGATAGGCAACTCGAATTAAAACGCGTTCATCCGATCCTCCTGCATTAAATCCGCTGCTGATCATATCGCCATTTTCATCAAATTGAGGCCCCATCCCCCCCGCATCGTAAAAACTGGCAAGAGGAGAAACCTCAAGCTGGATATCATTACAGCGAATTAAAACAGTTGCATAATCGCACAAGGCCTGCCGAAACATCTCCTCCGGATCAGCCCCAGATTGCTGCAATTGACCCGTGCGCACCAGCCGCGATGCGGAGCTTGTAGCCCCCTCCAGCAAACTGGCCGAAGCATACATAACCGAAAGCTCGATAATGCCGAGCGTCAAAACCATATAAGGAACAATCATAAGACTAAACTCTATGGCCGTAGTGCCAGCGGAGTCTTTTAGCCACTTTTTTAAAAACCTGCCCGGCATCGTCTTCAAAACTATCCCGTTTTTATCTCAAATTTTGTCTATATCGAAGGCACAAAAAAAGCGGCGAAAACCGCTTTATCTCCGATACACCCGCTACAACCATTATCGATCACAATAATGAATGAACCCTTAATACGCAGAAGAATCCATTCTATTAGACGTATCCGAAAGCGGAAAACCCTCCGCATCCAGCGGAATAGTGCCGTTAACCTCCAGGCCCCAGCGTTCTATAAGCGCAGCCTGACGCTCCTCAATTGCTTTTTTTCTGGAAATAGCCCGCTGATAAGCCATACTGGCCACAAGCGAGGTCAAGGTCCAGTCGATCAAATATCCAACGCCCGCCGCTGCGTAAACGACAATAATGGCCATAGGGTCCAAAATAATATCAAGAGATTTCTCCAGCGTATGATCGCTCGTCCAAAGCTCCATCAAAAACGGCATACAACCCGCCATATTCATAGCCCCAACCGTAACGGTTTTAAGCTTCTTCTTTGTTGTATCAATAAAAAACGCCGCGAACATGGGCATCAGACTAATAAAAAGCAGCACTGCCGTCGGCAGAAAAACCGCAGAAAGAAGCAAAAATCCGATAAGGAATATCTGCACCTTAAACTTGGCCCCGGATCTTTTCTTCTTTTTAGCCTCTTTTTTTTCTGTTTTCTTTGCCATCTTAACCTTCAAAAAAGCGGTTTATCTGATAAAAACATTGTCGCAATGACCATAATTGCTATAGCAGCGATCGCACAAGATACAATCGCCGACCACTCACGCCCCGACTCCAGTCCAAATTTATCTTTACCCGCAAGCCCGGCTTCAAGCGCATAACGCTCTTTTTCAATAACAGCAAACTCAAGCATAGCCCGCCGGAAATCGGTAAAATCCCGGCTAATGGTTTCAGGGTTCTCCAGCAAAGCCGACATCTTCTGAAGATCCCCCTTCTCCGCGTATTCAGCCGCGCTCTTTTTAAGCTTCTCCCGCAGCGTACGATCATGATAACGCTCAAAAACGGAAGAAATCATGGAAAAGAGTGCCTTGGTTACAAAAGGAACCCCGCCCGTATCGTGACGTTTTTGTATAGCTGCCAGACATTTTAAATTAACCAAAATCGCCTTACGCCGATCTTTTGTATTCAAATCAAATACATAAGGCTCAATCACCTTTGAATCCCGCTGCATCAAAAATCCGACACTGTGACGATCCAAAAACATGCTCGGCACCTTGTTTTTCCGGCACAAATCCTCAAAAGCCAGCAAAAGATCGCCGGTTCTCATAACATAGTAATCTTTGACAATATCGCTCAAACAATAGGAATCGGGACAAAGCACATACAAAACCCGCTCCAGCCCCTCTCCTATTTTATTACTGCGCAAAAATCTGCGGCAGGCCTCAAAACGACTGTGAAGCCCTACCGTATCCACGCTGGGATTATCCTGCATAGCCAGCCAGTTCGTAGCAATACCGCTGCCGATCATCTCCGCAAATGGTGCCAAAGGCTGCTTTAGCACAACATTTTTAGCCAGCGCCGTGCCAATTCCATCCCCTGTAGTGTGAATATTCTTGTACCTGATCGGCGCATTAGGATCCAAAGCAATGGATAAATTGGCCGCCAGCCGCTCTTCATAGCCCGGCCCCACCCCGGGTAATTTAGCGCTCATCAACGCCTTGTCAAAGCGCAGACTAAGCTCCTCCTCCCCAATCGCACGATCAAGCCATTGAAACAGGGAATCATCTTCAACAATCGTTCTTGTTTCCGAAAGATTACGCCCCAACTCCATAGCCAGCAACGGCGTAAGGAGTATTTTATCATTCGCAAAACTAATCGCTCGCCGGGCTTTCTTGACAACAATCGATTGCTTGGGCGTCAGGCGTCGCCCATCCAACCATGCCTGAATCTCATCAATTTTCCACCTTTGGACCGGGTCATCATGCAAAAGCCCACGTAATAATTCGAGCGTTTCGCCCTTAAAGCGCTCCTTACCTGTCACGGTAATATAACTTCCCGCCGAAATTTTATTACGAATAACCTCCGCGCTCTTCATCTCGAACAGCGGATCATATTGCCGTAAAATCACGGCCAGAGACACGCCAAACGCATACAGATCATCCGCTTGCGTCCCTCGCCCTCTGGCAACCGGGTCAGCGTGCGCCCGCTCTACAGATAAATAAAGCGGGGGCTGCGTATAAAAACTTGGCGCCGAGAGACATTCGCCCAGCATAATCTTCTTAGGCGCATCGGGCGGAGCCATATTGAACATATTCGATGGACGGATTGCCCCGTGAACAAAATCCTTATCTCTGAAATCCATAAAGACCTCGAGCATCGGCTTAACAATCGCCTGCACAACTTCCTCTTGCCGCCACCCCAGAGCCGCCCGCTCTCCTTCTTTAAAAATAGCCTGTCCGGGGTTATCGAAATAAAACAGAACAAAACGTTCCTGCTTGGCTGGTGGCCAATATATTTTTCCATAGCGCACAAGCTGCAAAAGAAAAGGGTTGGATATACTGCCATAAGCGCTAATGCTCGAAATGCGGGGAATTAAATGCGGCTCGCAAATAACCGCGACAAGAGGCGTGCGCGCCTTATCTACGGCAATGGCTCGATAAGCTTTGTTCTCCGCAACATCAAGACGCGCAATATTCTGTCCGTAATAAATCTCAATCTTGTCTTCAAAAAGAACAAAAGGCTGGCCGCCGCCTTTTTCAGCTGACATTTTCCTATCAGCGGGCTGGGCTGCCGAACCGCCAACATTATGTGCAACGTCTCTGGTGTCTTTATCGGACATTCAGGACTTTTCCATATCTAAAATCAATAGAGCCAGAACAAGGCAGACAAACCACCAGACAGGCCATTGTAAGGCCAATCCACACAAAAGTAAAACGGCTTACCTTCGCTTTAAGCAACCATCCGCACTGCCTTTTAAAAATACGGCAGATTTTACTGCTTGCCCAAAAACGGATCACGCATCAAAATTGTGTCATCCCGCTCCGGACTGGTTGAGAGCAATGTCACGGGCGCACCGATCAGCTCCTCTACATGTTTGACGTACTTAATTGCCGCCGCGGGAAGCTCGGCCCAGCTGCGCGCGCCATAAGAGCTCTCTTCCCAGCCCTCCATCGTCACATAGACAGGCTTGAGCCTGGCCTGCTGCACCTGTGACGCCGGTATGTAATCAATCAGCTTACCGTCCAGCTCATAGCCCGTGCAAATTTTTATTTCCTTCAGCCCGTCCAGCACATCAAGCTTGGTCAGGGCAATGCCGTGAATACCGCCAACCTTGATCGTCTGGCGCACAAGCGCCGCATCAAACCAACCACACCGGCGCTTGCGTCCGGTGGTGGTGCCAAATTCCTTGCCCTTCTCGCCCAGACATTGCCCAACCTCATCCTCAAGTTCGGTTGGAAACGGACCCGAACCCACGCGCGTTGTATAGGCTTTGGTAATCCCGAGCACAAATCCAACCGCATCCGGCCCCATACCCGAACCGGTCGCCGCCTGCGCCGAGGACATATTCGAAGACGTCACATAAGGGTAAGTGCCGTGATCAACATCGAGCATCATCCCTTGCGCGCCTTCGAATAAAATCTTTTTGCCTTGTAAACGGGCCTCGTCCAGCATTTTCCATGTCACGGCCCTAAACGGCAAAATCTTGTCGCGCACATCCATAAGCTGGTCGTAAATATCATCCGCGCTCATCGTTTCCAGCCCCAAACCCTTAAGCAGGGCATTATGATGAATCATCATACGGGTCAGCTTTTCACGCAAAATATCCGGATATTCAAGATCGCAAACACGAATCGCCCGCCGGGCAATCTTATCCTCATAAGCCGGGCCAATACCGCGCCCTGTAGTGCCTATCGCCTGATTGCCCAAAGCCCGCTCCATGGCATTATCAAGCGCGGCATGAATAGGCAAAATCAAAGGGGCATTCTCTGCAATCATCAGGCTTTCCGGGCTGACACTCACGCCTTGCGCCCGAATGGAATCTATTTCCTTCATCAACGCCCACGGGTCAATAACCACGCCGTTACCAATAATAGAAAGCTTACCCTCGCGCACAATCCCGGACGGCAGCAAATGAAGCTTATACGTCACCCCGTCAATAACCAGCGTATGTCCGGCATTATGACCACCTTGAAAGCGCACCACCACATCGGCGCGGCTGGAGAGCCAGTCGACAATCTTCCCTTTGCCCTCATCACCCCATTGAGAACCAATCACCGCAACATTCGCCATAGCCTAAATCTCCTGAATTTTTCCGTTTTTATAAATTGCTTTAAAATCCTGCGTCGATGGCCGCTCATCCGCTCCCCGAATAACAACCCACCCGGCATCCTGCAACATCTTCACACAAGACCATCCCTCGGCCTTGGGCACGTAAATGCGCTGCGTTAGCGTTTCATCTTTCATAGCCTGGCGCAACGTATCCATATAAAAGGTAAAACCTGCGGCACTGGTATCCGCGCCTTGTCCGCCCGGCACACGATAGCGCCCTCCCCGGCCCAGCTCTCCGCGAACATCTTTGGAAAAGAAAGTAAAGGCAACACCATCATGGTATTCAAACCCTCTGCTTTCAAGCGGATCGATCGTTAAACTGACACCGCCCAGCCCGAGCGCCTGCGCCGCCTTTTCAATACCCGTCACCACGTCACGCAAACGGGCTGCCAAAGACGCCGCCGCACCGGGCAGATCAAGAGCCTCCAGCTTCGGCAAAGCACGATCAGAAGCCCCCGACGCATGCAAAAGCCCTTGCAAAATAGCGCGAAGATCGAGGTCTTCAACCGTTTCCAAAACCTGCTCGTCCCGGCTTTGAAGGCGCCTGCACAAATCCCGCCTCTGCGCCGGGTCCATGCCGTAACTCTCCAGCACGGCCTCTAAAAGGCGGGGAACGGCAAAATCAATACTGACAGATCCAAGCGCCAGAGAGGCTAGACCATTAAGCGCCACAATCACAATCTCGACATCCGAATCCGCATCATCCGTCCCGATCATCTCACACCCGACTTGCGTAAACTGTCGCAAGGTGCGCTGCTGACTGGCACGCGTACGAATCACATCATTGGCATATGTCAAACGCAAGGGGCGGGAGGCCCCCGGCAAACGCGAAACGGCTATCCGCGCGATCTGCGCCGTTATATCGGAACGCAGCCCCATCATACGATGCGAGACCGGGTCCATAACCCTGAATGTTTCCTGCGAGAGCGCCGCGCCCGGTCCGGTGGACATAAGCGATTCCTCAAACTCCGCCAAAGGCGGCTTGACGCGCTCATACCCGAAACGGCCAAAGGCCGACATCAATGTTCCGATTGCCTGATATTCCCTCTGCGCATGCGGCGGCAGAAGATCCTCAAACCCGCTCGGCAGGAGCGCCCGCTCTCCGGCTTTTTCATTCATAGACATAAACCCGTTGTCTTCATTGTGGTTGTTAACTAAGGCCTGACCCTAGGACGAACAGGCAACTTTTTCAATAACGGCGCATAAATCGCCTACAACATTCTCAACCATCTCCGGATCATCCCCCTCGGCCATCACCCGGATCACCGCCTCCGTCCCGGAGGCACGCACCAGAACCCGGCCTTTATGGACCAAAATATGTTCCGCCGCTAAAATGGCTTTTTGCACTTCGGTTTTCTCCAGCGGCTTACCGCCTTTAAAATGAACATTCCTCAAAATTTGCGGCAAGGGCGTAAACACGTTCAGTGCCTCACTGGCCTTTTGCCCCGAGGTCTTCAAAATTGATAAAATCCTGAGCGCGGCCATCAACCCATCACCCGTGGTCGAATAATCGGAAAGAATAATATGCCCGGATTGTTCTCCGCCAAGGGAATAACCACCGGCGCGCATTTCTTCCATCACATAGCGATCACCGACCGCTGTTCGCAAAAGCCGTATATTTTTTTGCTCCAAAAACCGTTCCAGCCCCAGATTAGACATCACGGTCGAGACAACCGTATTACCAACCAGACTTTCCTGCTCCTGCAGGGTTGTTGCCAAAATACCCATCAGCTGATCGCCATCAATCTTTTGACCGCGCTCATCCACCACAATCAGGCGGTCCGCATCCCCATCAAGCGCGATACCAATATCCGCCTTACGCTCCACAACCATCTTTGAAAGATTCTCAATCGCCGTTGCGCCATAGCCATCATTGATATTCCGGCCATTCGGCTCATCGCCTATAGAGATAACATCAGCTTCCAATTCCCAAAGCACCTGCGGCGCAACCTTATACGCGGCCCCATGCGCGCAATCGACCACAACCCGCAGCCCCTCAAGAGATTCCCCGCGCGGCAAGGACCGCTTGACACTCTCGGCATAACGGCCCAGCGCATCATCCAGTCGCGCCGCCTTCCCCAGATCCCCCGGCAATGCCAGAGCAGCACTCATGTCCTGCTCAAGCTGCGCCTCAATCTCGCGCTCAATGTCATCATCCAGCTTATAGCCATCCGCGCCAAAAAGCTTGATGCCGTTATCCTGAAACAAATTATGAGAGGCCGAAATCATCACGCCCAAATCGGCGCGCAAGGACCGCGTGAGCATCGCCACCGCGGGCGTTGGCACCGGCCCGGTCAAAATTACATCCATACCCATGGAAAGAAACCCGGCGGTCACCGCCTGCTCCAGCATATAACACGACAGGCGTGTATCCTTACCAATCACAACCCGGTCCGTTGGCTGCCCGCCGCGCCGCGCCCGCAAGACACAGGCCACCGCCATAGCCACCCTCAGCACCATTTCCGCCGTCATAGGGTACGTATTGGCCTCGCCGCGAATACCATCCGTTCCAAAATATCGCCGTGTCATGAAAACTCACTTATCCGTAACAAGCCAAAAACCAGTGATCACGCCCCTTGAGGAATTTCACCGCTGCCACTGCTGCTCGGCACCGAAGAGCGCGGCTTGGCATCCGAAGGCGCGTCTGAATCATCCCGAATAATTGGTTTCCCGGCCAGAATACTTTTAATCTCATCCCCGGAAAGCAACTCATATTCGAGCAACGCCTTGGCCAGTTTATGAAGATCATCAAGATGATCCGTCAATATTTGCTTGGCACGCGCATAGGCCTTTTCAACGATCTGCCGAATTTCAGAATCAACAATCGCTGCGGTTTCATCGGACATATTCTTGGTCTGGGTCACGGAATGCCCCAAAAACACTTCTTCCTGATCGGAGGCATAACGCAACGGGCCTAATTTATCGCTCAAACCCCATTCCGTCACCATACGCCGCGCCATGCCGGTCGCCATGGAAATATCACTCGAGGCCCCGGTCGTAACCTTCTCGTAACCGAAAATAAGCTCCTCCGCCACGCGCCCGCCCATAGCCACAGCCAGATCCGCATGCAACTTCTCCCGCGCCATAGACAAACGGTCGCGCTCCGGCAGGCGCATCACCAGCCCCAAAGCCCGGCCACGCGGTACAATTGTTGCCTTATGCACCGGGTCGGATGCTGGCTCATGAATAGCCACCAGCGCATGTCCCGCCTCGTGATAAGCGGTCAGCTTTTTCTCGTCCTCGCTCATCACCATGGATCGGCGCTCGGACCCCATAAGAACCTTATCCTTCGCCTCTTCAAATTCTTCCATCGCCACAACACGTTTGCCGCGCCGCGCCGCCAGAAGAGCCGCCTCATTCACCAGATTCGCAAGATCCGCACCGGAAAAACCGGGCGTTCCCCGCGCAATCACATGCGCATCGACATTGCTGGACATCGGCACTTTTTTCATATGCACCTGTAAAATCTTCTCGCGGCCCTTGATATCAGGCAAAGGCACGACAATCTGGCGGTCAAAACGCCCCGGACGCAAAAGCGCAGGGTCCAGAACATCCGGGCGGTTGGTCGCCGCCAGAATAATCACGCCTTCGTTGGATTCAAAGCCATCCATCTCCACCAGAAGCTGATTAAGCGTTTGTTCGCGCTCATCATTACCACCGCCCAGCCCCGCGCCACGATGGCGGCCTACAGCATCAATTTCGTCGATAAAGATAATACACGGGGCATTCTTTTTGCCCTGTTCAAACATATCCCGCACGCGGCTTGCGCCGACGCCCACAAACATCTCCACAAAATCAGAGCCTGAAATGGTAAAAAACGGTACATTGGCCTCACCGGCGACCGCGCGGGCCACCAGCGTTTTTCCCGTACCGGGCGAACCCACAAGCAACGCCCCCTTGGGAATTTTCCCGCCCAGACGAGAGTATTTCTGCGGGTCTTTCAAAAACTCGACAATCTCCTCAAGCTCCTGCTTGGCCTCTTCAATCCCGGCGACATCCTCAAAAGTCACGCGCCCGTGTTTCTCAGTAAGCAACCGCGCTCTGGACTTTCCAAACCCCATAGCGCCGCCACCGCCCTTACCCTGCATCTGGCGCATGAAAAACAGCCACACACCGATAATCAAAAAGGCCGGCAACAGGGAAATAAAAACCCCCATAAAGCTGATGCGATTAGGGTCGATCTGCTCGGCGGTAATTTGCACCGAAGTTCCCTGCAAGCGTTCCACCACATTTTCATTCGGAGGGACCATCACCTTAAAGGTCTCACCATTGCTGGCAAAAACCCCGGAAAGCTCATCACCTTTGATGGTAACCTTGGAAATTTGCCCGGCACGCGCCTGCGTCATAAACTCGCTGTAAGATAAGCCGGAGGCATGACCGATCGTAGATTTCTGCTCACCCTGAAACACATTAAATAAAAACAGGGCCAGCATAACCACTGCCAGCCAAAAAACCGCATTTTTTCCCAATCCGTTCACGTCACGCCCTACCTTTCAAACCCGCATCAACTCTTTGCTAACGCCGTCATAATGAACTAATCCGTTTAGGCTTGCAAACAAGAATCCGCTTTATTTTTTGGCCGGCTTTACAGGCTTGTCCGGCGCCTCCACCCGAAAAATAATTTTGACGGATTTCTCCGCCCGCAAAGGGCGTTCAATAATCACCCCGCCCAACGTCCGCTTTCTAAACAGATCGCTATGAAGGAGATCGGAAAAAATCCCCTCCAGACGCTCCAGACGCGGCGCGTAGTCACGCTGCAGACCCAGAGTCCGGATCGCCTTGCACAAACACCGGAAGGCAATCTCTTCAGGCTGCTCTTTAAAGACACCAAAATCAAATTCGATGCGGCTCGTATCGTTTACCATCGCCATCTGCATGTACGACTTTTCGGTAACGATTTCAAGAGCCTCTCTGGCACGGGACATACGGCGCGCCGTTGCACAAAGCCGGGAGGAACTTAATCCCTCGCGCTCTAAAACCGCCCGCGCCCGGCGCACACGTACACGGGCAAATGCTTCATATTCATTGGATGAATCCATAACAAAAGGCACATTGGCCTGTCGGCATGTCTCCAACAATCGCGCCTTGGGAATACTCAACAAAGGCCGCAATACGGTAATACCGTCCAGAACCTGCGCCGGGCGCATCCCCGCCAAACCATCCAGGCCGCTACCGCCGGCAAGACGAAGCAAAAATGTTTCCGCCTGATCATCCTGATGGTGTCCTGCAAATAAAAATCGTGAACCCTGCGCCGCACATTGTTCCGCCATCAAGGCATAACGCGCCTTACGAGCCTTCTCTTGAATACGATTTTCAACTTTTTCGTGATGCCACTTCATTATAGCGGGCTGGATGTGTGGCCATAGCCGGAGTGTTTCTTGAATCTGCGCCGCTTCATCTGCCGATTCCGCCCGCAATCCGTGATCAACAATCAAAGCCTGTATAATCGGTACCCTGCACTGCATATTGGCCCAGCGGGAGAGCAAAAAGGCCAGCGCCATACTATCCGGGCCACCCGATACCGCCACCGAGAGCACCGCCTGATCGGAGATATCCGCCGCAAAGGGCTCCAGAAGCGCCGTAAATTCCTGTAGTGTTAACGCACTCATAATTGCCTTTTGCGCAGAAGACAAAGCCTCAGCAGCCAATACGCGTCATTTCCTGCCCGGCACGACGGATAACGGGGGCTGCGCCCGCAATATTCTCATTTTGCAATTGCCGAAGCGCTATACAGGCGTCATCTTTATGACCCAAAGCGTGCAGGGAAAGCCCCAGCTTCAGCAAATTATCAGCAGCCTTCGAGCCCTTCGGATATTCCTTGTACCCTTCTGCGAATATGCGGGCGGAATCTTCGTATTTACCCTTCGCGTAATATGCCTCACCCAGCCAATATTTGGCATTCCCCGCCAGAACATGGTCCGGGTAACGCTTTAAAAAATCCTCAAAACCGCTCCGGGCCGAATCAAAATCACCGCTCTTGATCATCGCAAAGGCATTCTCATACGCCATCGCCGCATCATCCGAAGACGGCAAGGAGCGAGATGTGGAGCCCGACGAACTATCCGCACCGCGCGCCGCACCGGATGTGCCCCAGCGATAACCCTCATCTTGCGATTCCGCTGGAGCCCCCTCAAAAGCCCGCTCCTGATTCGGCACATCATTCACATAACCATGATCTCCAGAGCCGCTCCTGCTATTAGAAGCGCCACCGCGCCCCTCAAGCTCGTTCAACCGAAGCTCCATATCCCCCGTTGCCCGCTCTAACTGATCACGCAACTGGCGTATTTCATGTGACTGCTCTTCAACGCGGCCACGCATTTCCTGCAAATCCGCCTCCATACGCTGCAAACGAACTTCCATATCTGCGGCATTCGCACTCACGCCCGGAGAAATCGCCCCCGCCGGAGGCTGCTCCCCCTTGTACAGAGCGCGGCTTAAGGTCTGGATATCATTTTCCATCCGGTTAAGCCGGTTATTCATTTCTCGATCGGATTGCGCCCACGCTGCCCCCGGCATTACAACCAGACAAATCAACAGCAAAAGACACAAAAGGCCCGGAATACTCCAGGCCTTTTGATCCGAAAATGCACAATAGCCTCTAGCCACTGGCTTCTCCTTTTTTATAAATTATCCTAATCGACCTTGGTCACACCACGGCGATTTTGTGCGAAAGACGTCTCATCACTACCCGGTACAGCAGGACGTTCCTTGCCGTAGCTGATGGTGTTAATACGATTCGCAGCAACACCGGAGGCCACCAGAAAGTTTTTCACGGAGTTTGCACGACGCTCGCCCAGAGCAAGGTTGTATTCCCGTGTACCGCGCTCATCAGAGTGACCTTCAACCGTCACGTTCAGGTTAGGGTACTGCTGCAACCAGGAAGCCTGCTTGTTCAAAGTCATCTGCGCTTCGCTGCTGATATCATAACGGTCATAGCCGAAGAACACACGGTCGCCGACATTCACAACCAGATCAGCCTGCGTACCGGGCGCTGCGCCGCCTTGCATGTCGCCTTGATAGGATTCATCAAACGGGGCGGAAGCCATTCCATCTTGATTGGTAACGAGCATATCCTCAGCCGCCGGATCATCCGAAGAACAGGCCGAAACCGTAAACATTACGGCAGCAACCAGACACAAACGCATCAAAGGCGAACGATTTTTAGAGACTTGACGGGATACAGAGAGATACATGAGGTTTTCTCCTTAAAAAAAACTGTTTTTGTAATGGGCCCCTGCAAAAGGCACGTTGTTATATCTTGCAATGACAAAAGTATTAGCACGTACGCACAAGGACGCAAGAGTGTTCCGCAAACAGAATGAAAATAATCGTGATTCAATTCAACGCATCAACCAATTGCCGTAAAAAAAGCTCCGCTTCCCGGCGCTCCACCGGGTCCGGTGTTTGCGCAACATACCGCTCTAACATGCCGATTGCCGCCACTGGCTGCCCGGTGCGGGCGTATAAAACCCCGGCATCCAGAAACAATCTGTATTCCTCCGGCGCAAAAAGGCGCATCCGCTCAACCGTTTTCAAAGCGGCGTCATAATCCTCCAACTCGACCTGACGACTTTTAATGTTGTTCTGAAGCCGCAACAAAATTTCCCGATTCTCGGCAGATTCGTAATACGAAGCCGAAAGCTCAGCCTGCGGTCCCAGGGCTTTCTTCACCAGAAATCTTAAATCCGGAGCCTCCAGCAACCGGCACGAATCAAAGGGATCAAAAAGCGCCCTCTGACCAGCCTTTTCAATCCGGCAGACAAAATGGCCGGGAATATTCAAACCATCCATATGCCATCCCTGCGCGCGCGCCACGTGAATATAAAGAATACACAGCACAACAGGCAGCCCCAGACTCCGATCAATCGTACAAATCAGGCTCGCATTTTGTAAATCATCATAATGGCGAACATCCCCCGTATAGCCATGAGAATCATATAAAATATGTTTAAGCGCCGCCAACTGGGTCATCACATCATCAACGGCCCCGCCCTCCAGCAAATGAAGGTGTCGTTCCCCCACCTCAGCCACAAGCCTCTTTAAATGATGAAAATACGGCCCCGGCGAAATCCCCGGCCTATCCAGAAGTGCCAAAGCCAGCGCCGCTTGCGCCAGATCAATTTCCTGATCCGGCAAAGCCCCGACTAAAGAGAGATAATGCTCCGGGTCAAATAATTGCGCCTGATCCATCACCTCGTCCTCACTCAGTTCAGAACCTCACTTTCAATACCCTGCCTTTGCATTCCACCGGAAGAGGACGTAGGCACATTATAAGCGGGCGCTTCGTAAGAGGACGGTGCTGGCGAATTTTCCTGACCATAACTCTGCGTCTGCGTGCCGTAACTTTGCGACTCATAATTCTGTACCGGAGCCGCCGCAGGAGAAGCACTATACCCCGCATTATTGCTGTTCACACTTCCCGAATCGCCCAGATCACCCCCGACAAATTTAACGTAGCTCACCACGTTTTTAACGCCATTTATCGTGCGCGCCTTTTCCAAAACGAGATTAAGCTCCAGCTTATCCTGCGCGTATCCCATAAGATAAACAGTGCCCTGCACCGTATCGATCGAATAATTGATCGACTGCACTTTCTTGTCAAAAATCAAAGCCGTCCGCAGACGTGCAGAAATCCAGGTATCCTTGGCATAGCCGGTAATGCCCTCGCTATTGGCCACACGAATTTCATTTATAACCTGTTTAACGCCCTTGGGCTGCCATGCCAGCCTCACCGCCTCGACCCGGTGTTCCGGATTTTGGACAACCCCGGTAATCAGGACGCGGCCCTCATTAATCGTCAAATCCAGCTTGGAAAACATATCAACGTTAGAGCGAAACCACAGATCGTTAATTTCCACCTGAATGCGGGCATCCGTCGCCGCGCGCGACAAACCACCCTCCTGTGCGGCGGCAACGCCCATCGTTGCCCCTACGCCGGCGGCAACCCCGACCGGGGCGCAAGCGGGCAAAACAAGAACCAGAGCCAAAGCTGTAGCAATCAAACCGAAATTTTTGTGCATGATAAAAAACCAATCTGAAAGATGATCCGGGATAAACAAGATACAGGTTTCATTATTGTCCTTCAAACCACGCATTGTCCAGATGCAGAACGGAAATAGCCCCCGAAACTGCGACAACGTCAAAACTCAGACTAAAATCGACATATAAAGGATGAGCAGCCAGAAAATACCGGGCCGCCTTTTCAATCCGCCGCCGACCTTGCGGCCTCACCGCCTCCAGAGCGTCCCCAACCGCCGCGCGGGCTTTCACCTCGACGATAGCCAGATGGTTTTTCCTGCGGGCGATTATATCAATCTCACCAACGGGCGTTTTATACCGCCGCCTGAGGATCTTATACCCCTTAAGGCACAGCCAGAGCGCGGCAACCGTTTCGGCCCACAGCCCGTAATCATAGCTTTTGCGCAGATCCCCCATCGTGTTCACTTCACATCCAGCGCCAAAGCCATGGCATAAAGCGTTTTACGAGGAACGCCGGTTTGCACGCTGATAAAGGCCGCGGCATCTTTTGTCCCCATCCGCAGGAGAGCGTCTTTCAGCAACACCTCCAGAGTCTCGGTAGAATGAGCCTCCAGCGCAGGCGGCGCAATCACCAGCACAATCTCCCCCTTGGGCAGACCGTTTTGCGTATAATGAGCGATCAACGCCTCCGGCTCGTCCAGCCTGATTTCCTCAAACATTTTGGTAAGCTCCCGCGCCACCGCAACGCGCCGCCCTCCTAATACATCTTGAATATCGGCCAGACTTTTTAATAAACGGGGAGCCGTCTCAAAGGCAAGCAATGTTCCGGGCGCCGTTTTCCACTCCGCCAGCAAAGCCCGGCGCGCGCCGGATTTTGGCGGTAAAAATCCAATAAAGGAAAATCGGTCCGAAGGTAGACCGGAAAGCTGCAACGCTGTTACGGGCGCGCTCGCACCCGGAACACTGGTAACATAAAGCCCGGCGGCCCTGATCTCCTCCGCAAGCCTGTACCCGGGATCGGAAATAAGAGGCGTCCCGGCATCACTCAACAGCGCCAGCGCCTCACCGCTTTCAATTCTCTCAATGATGGCCTTACGCTTTTTATCATCGCTGTGATCGTTATAAACCACCAGCTTCGCCCGTATATTATAGCGAGAGAGCAACTTGCCGGAAACCCGCGTGTCCTCACATAAAACAGCCGAAACCGCCGCCAGCGTATCCAGCGCCCGCAAGCTCACATCACCCATATTGCCTATAGGGCCGGAAACGAGATACAACCCCGGCCTCAGAGCGCCAATGCGTGAATCGGGTAGTAGCCAGCCACGTTCTTTTTCTGTAGTGTGCATATACATCCTTGATATAACCATAGTGAACAATTTTGAAATCCGTGGAAAGCCGTATTTATAAAAACAAACGCGCATTCCGGGAATATTTTCAGGAAGATTTAAAATGAGACCTGCCGGATCGCACCTGACTGCCGCTTTGTTTTCAATCGTTGCCATAGGGCTGTTAAGCGCCTGCGGTGGCAACAATACGCCGCGAAGCGCCGGCCCACGGGCGGAAATGCAAACGCCATCAACCGGGGCACAAACCCCCATGAACGCCATGAACACGCCCGGGGCGCACGATCTTCCGCCCGTAAAGGTGGGGATTCTCCTCCCCCTCAGCGGTCAAAACGCCGCGCTGGGTGCGGCCATGCTTCAATCGGCGCAATTGGCCCTTTTCGATACCGGCTATACGAACTTCGAGCTAATCCCGCGCGATACCGGCGATTCGCCGGACACAGCCCGGCAAGCGGCGCAATCGGCCATCGCTGACGGGGCGCAGCTGATCCTGGGCCCCATATTCTCCGCCTCCGTACGGGCTGTAAAACCTGTCACTGAAAACGCTCGCATTGGCATGATTGCTTTTTCCAACGATTGGAAATTAACGGGAGGCAATACCTACATCATGGGCTTCACCCCCTTTGATCAGGTAGAGCGAATCACAGACTACGCCGCCAGAAAAAATATCCAAAGAGTTGCCGTACTTTCTCCGGCGGATGAATATGGTCAGGCCGTCACTGGTGCCTTCTCGGCACTGGCGCCGCGCTACGGCATAAGCATCCCGGCAAAGGCGAGCTTTCCAGCCAACGGCACTAATTTTGAACCGATCATACAAAAATTCTCCCCCGCCGCGGCGCAGGCGCAGGCGCTCCTCCTCCCGGCAGACACACGCCTGAGCGCCAGTCTCTCCGAACGCTTTAGCGCCGCTGGGCTTCCCCCCTCACGGCTAAAACGTCTGGGCACCGGGCTGCTGGATGAAAACGGACAAAACGATGCCATCGCCCGCAATCCCGCCCTGCAGGGCACGTGGTTCGCGGCGCCGCCTACCGCTCTACGGGACCAGTTTGAACAGCGCTACCGCGCAACCTACGGCAGCACACCACCAAGACTGACAACGCTCGCCTATGACGCCACAGCCCTTGCGGCCGCCCTTGCGCGCAAGGGGTTTGAAAGCGGAACAAATGCACCGGCATACAATCGTAACGCTATAACCGATCCAAATGGCTTTTCCGGCCTCGATGGTATTTTCCGTTTCCGGTCTGACGGGCGCGCGGAACGTGGGCTCGCCGTTTTTGAATTTCAAAACGGACGCCGCGTCATAATCGAGGATGCACCAAGAACGTTCCAAACGCCAAACCAGACACCCCGCTCGTAAGTATTTGAAAAGACGTACACGCCTATTTTCTGCTAAAACTCAAGAAGAATTTGTGCACAATAGTGCAAATAAAATTCAAAATATTCCTGCTCGCACTCTTGCCTTTTGAGAAAAAAAACGACATTCTTCCAAAAAAAATTATACGTTTTTATAAAATACGATACGGCCAGTATAGAAATACAGATTTAAGACCTTTCAAAATATTTAAAAGGATGTGTGATGATAGAAGCAGCGCTTGATAACGAAGATCACAACGAAGAATCTACGGATAATCAAATAGGCCCCCTGACAAAAAAGGGCCGACCGCGCAGCACCCAATCTAAAAAAGCCATCCTAAAAGCCACCAACAGCCTCCTGCTGCATATGACGGTGCAGGATCTCTCAATCGAAGCCATCGCCAAACGCGCCAAAGTTGGAAAAACTACAATTTATCGCTGGTGGCCCAATAAAACCGCCGTCGTGATGGAAGCCCTCATCAGCCAGCCCGGCATACAAAGCCCGCTGCCTACGCCAAAAAACAATGCCGAGGCCATCATCATGCAGCTCGATAAATTGATTCGCCTGCTCAACTCTAAAAACGGGGAAACAATTTCTCAGCTTTTCAGTGAGGCGCAAAGTGATAAGACAGCCCATAATATTTTCACCGGAACCTTCCTCTCCCCCCTCATCGATGCCATTGAATTCAGCGTCGAACAAGGCATGCAGGACAAGGAATTTCGATCCACGCTCAATATAAAAATGGCCGTGGATATCTTATGCGGCCCCATCTTTTTCCGCCTCATGGCCCATCCATCCGATCTGGATGACGAATTCAGGGAAAACTACCCCAAGGAAGCCATACGCCTGATCAGTGCTTAAAATCTGAGTTTTTTAAACGGCGGCGGCGACAGGAAAAGCCTGCTCCGCATCCAGTATCGCAGCCAAGGCATGCACAACGGAGGCAACACGTACAGCTGTTTGAATCTGCTCCGCCGGGACATTATGGGCCTTAAGCCCCGCCTCGTGCGAATCAATGCACATACCGCAGCCATTAATTGCCGACACGGCCAAAGACCACAGCTCAAAATCAACCTTATCCACGCCGGGCCGGGCCAGCGCGTTCATCCGCAATTTAGCGGGAATCGTGGAATACTCTTCATTCGAGGCCAGATGCACAAACCGGTAATAGATATTATTCATTGCCATAATGGATGCGGCCGTCCGTGCGGCGTTCAAGGCCTCCGGCGTAAGCTTTTCTGCCGCCACCGCGCCAATCTCGGCAATCACCTGCGCTTGGCGTGTCGCCAGTGCGGAAACAAGGAAAGTACCCCAAAGCTGTTGCTGCGTAAGCGTTTCATCATCGGCCAGCGAAGAAAAATTAAGCTTTATATCTTTCGCATAATCCGGAACAAGGGCTTTTAGGGTTTCTATAGACATAGCGGGGCCTTCATACATGTCTTTTAAGGGATCGGACGAAGCGAAAAAGCCAAATCATGGCCAGCCCGCTCCGTCCGCATCAACATTTTCAAAAATTAAGCGGCTATTTTCTCAGCTTCCGCAGAAACATTAATCGTCTCGCCGCCCACAGCCCGGTTACAAGGGCAGAGCTCATCGGATTGCAACGCATCCAAAATACGCAAAATTTCCTTTGGATTCCGGCCAACATTCAACCCATTAACCGAAACATGTTGAATCACATTATGGGGGTCGACAATAAACGTCGCCCGCAAGGCAACGCCGGCTTGCAAATCCCGAATGCCCAGCGCATCCACCAATGAACCATTTGTATCGGCAAAGGACCATTGAGCAAGGCTTTCAAGATCTTTATGCTCCCGGCGCCAGGCCAGCTTACAAAACTCATTATCCGTCGAGCCGCCCAGAACAACACAATCCCGGTCTGAAAATTCACCATTAAGGCGCGCAAACTCTGCAATTTCCGTAGGGCAGATAAAAGTGAAATCCTTGGGATAGAAGAAGAAAACCTTCCACTGTCCTTCAAAGCTTTTCTCTGTAATATCTTCAAACGCAGACTGACCGTTTTCCTCATGCTTGTTAAAGCCGGGTTTTACGCCCTTGATTTTAAATTCTGGAAGTTTTTCACCGATACCGAGCATTTTTTTCTCCTAAAAATATGAAACGAAAGCTTAAACCCCCGCGTTGCGCTGCAACTGACCAAAGGACAAAAAGACCCTGCACGGATTCACATCAAAAATCCAACAAGAAATTTCACTACTCTTTATTTAAAAAATCGATACTAAATATAATTATATTTTGATATTATCAATGAATGATCCGCCCAACCCTGCGCCAGCTCGAATACCTCACCGCCATCGAGGATACCGGCTCCTTCAGCCTTGCCGCTGAACACTGCCACGTCACACAAAGCACGCTCAGCGCAGGAATAAAGGAACTTGAAACCACCCTCAACCAAAAAATGGTGGAGCGCGGCGGGCGGGGCCGCGGCGTAACCCTGACCCCGTTCGGCCAATACACCGCCGATTGCGCGCGCCTGATTTTCACCCAGACCGATAACATCCTTGCCCATTCACGCGCTCTGGCCGCCCCCCTTAGCGGCCCGCTGCGTCTTGGGGTCATTCCCACGATCGCGCCCTATCTTTTGCCCGGCATCCTGCCGGTCTTACAAAAAAAATTCCCGGCCCTCGAACTTCAGCTTCACGAAGATCTGACAGACCGGCTTTTAGAAGCCCTGCGCCGGGCGCAGCTTGATGCCGTGCTCATGGCCTTCCCTTTTGATACGCCGGGCATGACCCGCAAACATCTGTTCCATGAAAATTTTCTGGTCGCCGCCCCCAAGGGGCATGCGCATACATCCCCCTATAAAACCGAGGATTTAAACGGTGAAAAACTACTTCTGCTGGAGGACGGCCATTGCCTGCGGGATCATGCGCTCTCCGCCTGTGGTATTCAGCGCCCGCGCCAGCGCAAAACCTTCAGCGCCACCAGCCTGCCAACCATCATTCAGATGGTTAATCACGGTTTTGGCATAACATTACTGCCGGAAATGGCGGCAAAACACGGCTTTTTACCAGACGGGCTAACGCTCATCCCCTTCAAATCCGCCGCACCGGGGCGGGAAATCGCGCTAACCTGGATGCAGGACCACGCAAAAGCCGAAGATTTTATGCTCCTGAGTGAAACCATCATACAGTTGCAAAATTTATAAAATCCCCTTATAAAACGGCCATGAACTGGAAAGTCGCCGCCCTTTATAAATTCACGCCCATCGCCGATATCCCGGCCTTGCGCGCGGAAATCTATGCCTTTACGCAAGAGCATACGCCCAAAATATGCGGCACGCTCCTGCTCGCCCCCGAAGGGGTTAACGGCACGCTCGCCGTACCGGATTCACAAATGGAAACCCTCATCGCTTTTCTGGATAAAAAACTGGGCATCACAACGGGCGAATTAAAATACAGCCCGTCCAGCTGCCAACCCTTTAACCGCTTCAAAGTGCGTGAGAAAAAAGAAATCATCACCCTCAAGCGCCCGGAAGCCGACCCGACAAAACTGGTCGGACAATATGTCGAGCCGAAAGACTGGAATACCTTGATAAACGACCCCGATGTCATCCTCATCGACACCCGCAATGATTATGAAACAAAAGTCGGTATTTTCGAAGGGGCCATCGACCCGAAAATGAAGGTCTTTACTGAGTTCCCGGATTGGGTTGAAGAAAATCTCGACCCGGCCAAAGACAAAAAAATCGCCATGTTCTGCACCGGCGGCATTCGCTGTGAGAAAGCCAGCGCCTATATGCTCGCACACGGATTTGAAAATGTTTACCACCTCAAAGGCGGAATTTTGAAATATCTGGAAACCATTCCGGCGGAACAAAGCAAATGGCAGGGTGATTGCTTCGTATTTGATCAACGCGTTGCCGTTGGCCACGCACTCACAGAAAGCGGCTGGGCCGTTTGCCACGCCTGCCGGGAGCCTCTATCCACGCAGGATCTCGCACATCCCGCTTTTGAATCCGGCATCTCCTGCCCGCATTGCATTGAATCCCTGACCCCGCAGCGCGAAGAATCCCTACGCGCGCGCCAAAAACACTACGCCGAGAAAAACAGCAAATCAGGCGCATAACGCACACGCACCGCCTCGTCTTTCTTTTTAAGAAGCTCACCCCTATTCTTCGGAAGATTTTTTCTTCTCTTCCTCTGCCGGAGCATTAAGGCTCCGAGGTGTGCGGTCACGATGGACGCGCTTTTCCCAGCCACCACCAATCACCTGCGTCATGCGCTCGGCCATTTTACGGCGATCCTCCACATCTAATGTAGACGCAACCTCTTTGGTTGCTGCGATTTTGAGCGTCGTCATTTCTCCGCGCATGGTCGCCAGCTTTTGCGCAACCGCATCAAACGCCTCGGGATCAAAGGTTTCTGCCGATAAAATGACCACCATCTCGGCTCTGGCCTTACGGGCCTCATCCCCCACGCTGCGAATATCTCTAAAGGCATTTTGAAAAATACGTGCCGCCTGATTTCTGGCCGTCGGCGAGAGCTCCTGACGCACATCCTGCCAGGGGTGATGCTTCCATTTTCTGTAGGCATGACCACCAAGCACGCCCAAAAGCAACATATTCAAAATCAGGGAAAATGTAAAAATAGCCCGTATACTGTTTCTCATAACCACTCTCCAGCCACAAACCGATCATCAATCGTTAAAAACCCTGCGAGATCTTCAGGCATCAATTCAGGCATCAAAGCAGGAAACATACTGGAGGTATCCATGAAAATCCCGGCGGATAACCCCAAAAGCAAAAACACGGCCAACGCAAAAACCGGGCGCGGAATGGCAAATAACCTGCCAAACTCCGCAAAAAAACCACCCACAGCGCGGCGAAGCCCGCCGCCCGCCTGCGGATGCGTGGAAGCGGCCGCCACTATGGCGTGCGCAAGATGCACCGGAGCCTGCGGCACGTGCCGGTTTCTCAACGCCCGGTCCAGCATTTTTTCAATCTCATCATCCTGCATGGAAAATCTTTCGTCCATCATCATCATTGTTGTTTCCTAACAAATCGGATTTTTCCAGAGCCGTCCGCAAGGCGGCCTTGGCCCGCATCAATAGCGATTCCAGAGCCTTCACTCCAACACCCAGAACCTCTGCGGCCTCTTTATTACTCAAACCTTCATAGAAACACAGATTAAGGGCAATTTTCTGGCGCTCCGGCAAGGCTTGGACGGCCTGCTCAATCACCTGCGCGCGCTCACGCTCAACCATCTGCAGATCAATTGAAATCACCTTATCTGCAACCGTATCCAGCATCGCCGCATCCACAAATTTTTTCCTGCGGCGCATTTTGTCGATAGCCAGGTTAGTCACCACGCGATAAAACCACGTTGTGAACTTCGCGCCTTTAGCCGGATCAAAAGCGCCAGGCTTGGACCAGAGCTTCAAAAACGCCTCCTGCACAATATCCTCCGCTTCTTCCGTTTGGCCGCACATACGCCACGCCGCCGCAAAAAACAAATTTGCATGACGATGAACCAAAACGGCAAAAGCCCGCCGATCCCCGTTCAAAACGCGGCCCATCAGGTCTTCATCGATCTGATCTTCATATCCGGCCATACCGTTTTTTCAAGGCCCCTTCCCGCGCGGCCGCCGAAATACCGGCGACCGCATCAGAAAGCTTCACAAATTATTCAGCCGCCGGAGCCGCCTCATCTGTTGTTACGGACTCATCATCCGCCCCATCAGACTTCATCTCTTCGTGCTTTTTGCGCATTTCTGCTTTTGCGGCCTCAGCTTCAGCCTTGGTAACTTTTCCATCACCATCGGCATCCATTTTTGTAAAACGCTCTTCATGCGCTTTTACAAACTCCTCCTTGGTCACAGCACCATCCGCATCGGCATCCATTTTTTCAAACATATTATGCCCGGAACGCTCATGATGCCCTGCCAGAGCCGGCATGGACGAAAATGCAAACGCACACACACTCAGCATAAGTAATTTTTTCATAGGTTTAATCCCTTCAGGTTAAAAAGTTTCAATAACTCTGATACGAGAGGAAATCATATTCCCTTCGCCATTCAACGCAAAACTTATAATTAAAGCGCAGAAATGTCCAAAACGATCCTGTGACCGGATGTTTTATCAGGGTCAATTGCCGACTTCATCACCAGTTTTGCCGCTTTTCTCAACTCCACGACCAAACGGGACCCATCACCGGAGGGCTGCACCGTGTAACGCTTCAAAAGCGGATGCGCCGGGAATGTCTTTTCTGGAGCCGTGTTCCACTGCACACCGGGCAACTCCACCACAAGCAGCTTTTCACGCGAATCCAGATCGGCAGAGAATTTAGAGGCCGCACTCACATCCAGAACAAGACGCGTTTTGCCCGGATGCTCCCCGGTTCTAAACGCCTGAACCGCGACAGCGCCATGAGCCGGGGCCGGCGTTTTCTCCGCCATACTCTGCGGTTTTACGGGCGCGGGCAACTCTGTGACCTTTGGGGCCTTCTGTGGCTCTTCCGGCGTAATAACCATGGGCGGCGGCGGAATATCCGATCTCATCTGGCTTTTAGGAGCGGCGGCAACAACCGGCATCTCAACCAGCGGCACATCAGGTGCAAAACTAAACTCATCTTCATTCTTTTCATTTTGAATCTCTGCGATCGCGGCTTTCAACGCTTTTCCGGATTTTTTATCCTCTGCCAGAGGCGGAAGAATTTTATCAAAATCACCACGGAGCGTTTTCATCTGCCGCTCCAACCGTAACACCCGAAAATGTATATCCTCATCAACATGCGGGGAATTAGCGGTCTGCGTATAGCTTGCACTGCTTTTTTGGGGATTAACCTGCCGCCGTGTCTGCATATGCTTTTGCTCCGGCGTCGGGCTTGCCTCTTCCTCGACCAGCTTCCATTCCCCTTCCGCATTCAACAAGGCCTCCGGGCTTCCCGGTTTTGCCGTCTGCGGAGAACAGGCCGAAACCATAAGCAAAGTCGCCAAGCCCAGACAAAGACCGCCGGTTAAACGAAAACCAGAGGGTAAGCGAATCAGTCCGAGCATAAAAACCTCACCTTTTTTAAAAAATCACAAAATCACGATATGCCATTTAAGACCGCAAGACCTTACGCGTCAACGCCGCCGCGATAGACAGACCGCCTTATCCACACGGGCTGCCCCTATTTAAAAAACAGGCCGCCAGCCCATTAACTAAATTTTAACTTTGGCGCTGTAAAACAAAAGGTAAGGAAAGACTAACAAAACGGACAAACGGCTCAAAACAAAAACAAAAATAATAAGAAAATTAAAAAAAACTTAGGTGTGTAATTAAAAAAATCGGCAAAAAGCCACTAATAAAAAAACATGAATATAGAGGGTGTAATAATGAATAAAGAGGAAACACGTCAAAATATGCTGGGCTGCCTTGAAATAGCGTTGTTTATGCCACGCGGCGCAGCCCGGTTTTCCTCTTCTGTTGAGGGGCTTAAAAAATCCTTTCTGCTCCCTGTTATTCTGCTTCCCTTGAGCATCGCGACCGTTCTGGCCGCCCATCCTGCGGCGGGAAATCTTAATGATGGTTCGGCACAGACTCTGGCCATTATTTATGCGGTGCGCCTGTTCATATCGCTGGGTCTGTTTCTGGGGCTTGTATATTTCATGGCCCGAAAAATGGACAAAATGGAGGAGTTTTACCGCTTTGCCACCGCCAATAACTGGCTTGTCTTACCTGCTGCGGCTTTAATGCTTCCGCTTTCACTGTCTTTCATGGCTGGAAATTACAGCTTTAGCGAGATCTATCCGCTCATGGTTTTCATCACGCTTTATTCCTATGCCTGCACCGCCTTCATGGCTGCGCATGCTCTGCGCATCCCGATGGAGCTTGCCTGCTTTGTCGCCATTGCCGGTATGGCCATCAACCAGACATCTCTGGATGTTCTGAAATTCGTAGCCTCCGGCACCTTGATGATGTTCTCATAGGATATCAGGCGCCAAGTGCGCAAAGCCGCCTTACGCGCGAAAGCAGGCCCGTATAATTTTCAATATTTTTTGAATAAGCCATATGAGCCAAAATACCGGCGATCCATAAACTTGAAAGCAAAAACAAAGGCACGCCCGCTGCCGTGCCCATAACCCCGATTCCGCCCATAATAAGAACGATCAAATGAATCAAGGCACTTGCCAGTCCCGGTGAAAACCCGGCCCGGATAAAATGATGGTGAAAATGGCCTAAATCCGGCCAGAAGGGATGATGCCCCTCACAGACCCGGCGATAAAACTGCGCACATTCATCCCATATCGGCACAGCCATAACCCAGGCCACCGCCATAGGCTCCAAAATCCGCTGCTCCGGCGATGAAAGGGCGATAGCATACCAGCCAAGCAGCAACCCGAGAGACATGCTCCCCGCATCCCCCATAAAAATCGAAGCTTTAGAGCGCCACGGCGTGCGCATGTTATAAAACAAAAAACCCGCAATCCCCGCCATCAAAATAGAAAGAGAATGCGCATACGCGCCGCCGGCACCGCTCATTATACAGGCCGCTAAAAACCAGCCCAGAATAATAAACACCACCCCGCCCGCCAGACCATCCAGCCCATCCATCAGATTAACAGCATTAATCAACAAAACCACGGCCACGATTGAAAACGGCAGGGAAGCCCAACCAAGCGCAAAAACGCCAAAACCGAACAAATTCCCTAAATCATGAATTTGCGCCCCGCCCGGCATAACCACCAGAGCGGCGGCAATAAACTGCATTCCAAATTTTATAAAGGGGTGAAGGTGAATCTTGTCATCCATCGCCCCGGTCAGAAGCAAAAGCAATACAGCGCTGTATAACGGCCAGTTTTCTAAAAACCCCGCCCCGCCCACAACGGAAACAAGAATAAAAACCGGCAAAATCACCAGACCGCCGATTAACGGCACCGCGCCTTCATGGTTTTTTCGGGCGTCAGGCCGGTCCATAAGCCCCAGTGCGGGGGCCAGCGCCCTGAACACAGGCATAAGCGCCATCACCAGCAAAAAAGCCGGGCCAACCGTCCAAAACGCACTCAAGATAAAATCGTTCTTCATCGCCGGCAATCATACCCGCGATACCACTTTCTAACCAGAACGATTTTACGACTGATAAACTAAAACAGCTCAGCCAGCATACAACGCGCCGAACCGCCACCATACTGCTCCAGCGTAGAAAGGGGCGCACTCAGGATTTTTGTAAAATGGCGCTCAATCTGTTCAATTTGCGCCGCCGTCATGGAATCCAGCGCGCCTTCGGAAATAGCCAGCATCTTCTCCCCCGCCGACCCGGCCACCTCAAGCGCATTCCCGCAAAATGTACGAAGCTGCGCCGCTGTAAATCTAACTACATCATGGGTTTCAGACAACGCGCCCACAATCCGCTCCCGGCCCGGCCCAACAATCACCGAATCACATATCCCGGCCAGACTTGAGCCAATCCACATCACGCAATCGGTGTGATAAACGGGAATTTCTGCATGGCTGCGCGTCTCAAAAATTTCGATAGAATACCCCCGGTGCGCCGCCCATTGCCGCGCCAAAGCTTCATCCGTTCGTGCCGAAAGCGCGGCATAGGCACGCTTGTTAACATGATCCGATACAATGCTGGCCGTACTCTCCAGCGCTCTTCCATCTGCCTCAAACCCTGTCCAGTCCAGTGTTTTCGGGTAAAGCCCTTGTAGTATCTGTTTCAATTCCTCCGTCCGCTCGGCCTGACGGTTTTTATTATTCATGGGGCAAAATATGACCTCACCGCTATCATGTGTAAAAAACCAGTTGGGAAACACCATATCCGGGGAACCGGCAATCCCGTGACCTTGCGTAATCCGAACGCCTGCCGCCTTCAAAACACCTTGAAAGGCCTCAAATTCAGCCAGCGCCTTTTGAAAAATTTGTGAATCCGGCTGCCCCGGCCCGGCCTGATACGCATTCGTATCTGCCGTCTCCGGATTGGCATAAAATTCAACCGGTTTGATCATCAATAAATGGTTTGTAGATTGCCTCATATGAAATTATACCCGGCCCGAGCTTAACAATTAACGAAGATTGTTTTTAAAGTACGCAGCCTCAAATCATTTTCGACCCAAGGGCACTCTCAATATTTTTCATCTCATCCCGATCTTCCTGCCGGCGTAAAATCCGGCTGACGATGCGGCCAGTAACCGGAAAGTAATGAACACGCCGAACCTGTGCGCCGCCAGTATCATCGCTAAACACCCGAAGCCCCTTGCGCGCCAGATGCTCTCTCAGGAAAGTCGCATTTTTAATGCCCGTATTGTCCTCCTCCCCGCTCAGCGTCGCACCGCCAGCCAGACGAATACGCATCCTGCCCCTGCCGGAGCCTCTTTCTTGCATCTGCGCCAGTGCCTCATCAATCGGTCGCAAAGCCTCCGCCAGCAATGCAGGATCAACACGGTCAAAATACGGAAAAACGCTCAAAGCTGCGGCAGGCAATAAAACATAGCTCAACGCGCCGACCTTAAGCTCCGGATCACTGATAGCGGCCAAAACCCCCGATCCAACCTGCGCCACCAGCATTTCATCCGGCGCGCCGGAATAGCGCGTCTCCCCCGGCCCAACCAACACAGGGTGCGCGCTAAATTGCGCGTTAAAATAATCCTCATAGTCTATAAGCTGACGGCGGTCCTGCCCGGCGAACGGACGGCCTTCAACAAACAAAGAGAGAGAGGAAGAAGAATCAAATTCAGAATCGCTCATCGGACATTCACTCTATCTCATTCAAAAAATCAGGCAACGCTCCGCGCATCAACGCCATCACCCACATAACAGACCAAAAAAGCCTCATAAGCCTGCGCCAAACCCTGCGCCAGCGGAATTTGCGGCTGCCATCCGGCCTCCCGAATACGCGCGCTGTTCATAACTTTACGCGCCGCGCCATCGGGCTTATCCGCATCAAACACAACACCACCCTCAAACCCCACCGCCTGCGCCACACTCTGCGCTAGCGCGCCAATACTGATTTCCTGAGCCGAACCAATATTCAACGGCCGCAAATCCGAATAATGGGCCAGCGAAAAAACCAAAGCATCGGCCAGATCATCCACATGCAGAAACTCCCGCAAAGGCTGGCCGCTGCCCCATACGGTAAAATTCTGCGCCCGGCGCATTTTTGCCTCATGCGCTTTCATGATCAGGGCCGGAATTACATGCGAACGCGCCAGATCAAACCGGTCCCCCGGTCCGTATAAATTGCACGGCATCACTGAAATATAATCATGTCCGAATTGCGCGCGGTAAGTCTGACAGAGCTTCACCCCCGCAATTTTCGCGACGGCATACGCCTCATTCGTCGGCTCCAGCTTCCCGCCCAGCAACGCATCCTCACTGATCGGCTGCTCCGCGTCCACAGGGTAAATACAGGATGATCCCAGAAATAAAAGCTTGCTCACGCCAGCCTTTGCCGCCGCATGAATAATATTGGAAGCAATCATGAGATTATCATAGAGAAAATCTGCCGGATAATCCCGATTGGCCAAAATACCGCCAACACGCGCAGCCGCAATAACCACCACTTCCGGTCTGTATTCAAAAATCCATTGCTCCACATCTTGCTGGCGGCACAAATCAATTTCCGATTCCAATATCTCGCACGATTCCCGGGCCAGCCGCCGCACCAGCGCCGATCCGACCATTCCCTTATGCCCGGCGACCCACACGCGCCGCCCGTTTAGCGCAAAGGGCGCGTTTAACCAGCCTGCATCCATGCCCTGTCCTCATAACCCGTACGCAGGGCCTCACGGTCCGCATTAACCATTAACGCCACCAGATCATCAAAAGATGTCCGCGGCTGCCATCCCAAAAGCCTGCGCGCCTTGGCCGCATCACCGCGCAGCACGTGAACCTCGCTGGGGCGGAAAAACGTGGCATCTACCTTTACCAAAACGCGGCCCGTGCGGGCATCGCGCCCCTCCTCCCCAAGCCCTTCACCATGCCAGACCAGACCCAGCCCGATCTGGGAAAAGGCACGCACGACAAAATCCCGCACGCTATGAGCCTTCCCGGTGGCCAGAACATAATCATCCGGCTTCTCGCGCTGGAGCATTTGATACATCCCCTCCACATAATCCTGCGCATAGCCCCAATCGCGCACCGCCTCCAGATTCCCCAGAACAAGCGGCTCCAGACGGCCTTTTTCCATTTCCGCCACCGCTTTTGTAATCTTGCGCGTGACAAAATCCACGCTGCGCAACGGGCTTTCATGGTTAAATAAAATGCCGTTAGAAACATGCAGACCGTAAGATTCGCGGTATGTCCGCGCCAGCCAGTACGCCGACAGCTTCGCTGCGCCATAGGGGCTGCAGGGCTGCATGGGCGTATCTTCATTCTGCGGCGCGGGGGATCCCCCAAACATCTCCGAGGAAGAAGCCTGATAAAATCGTACGGATTTTTCCATGCCCAATACACGAATGGACTCTAACAAATTCAATGTGCCGCCGGCATTAATCGCCAGAGCGGAGGCCGGCGTTTCAAAACTGACTTTGACATGGCTCAACGCCGCCAGATTGTAAATCTCATCAGGCTGAACACGCTTGAGCAGCATACTAAGGGCGTTGGCATCTGTTAAATCTCCATTGTGTAAAACCACATCCGGCTCAAACGCATCCAAAGGATCATTACGATTGTCCCAGCGCACAAGACCATGAACCCGGTATCCCTTGGCGAGCAAAAACGCCGAAAGATACGATCCATCCTGCCCGGCAATACCGGTGATAAGGGCTGTTTTACGCATAAATTCCCCAATTTCTATTTAAATCAAAAAACGCAGAAAAAGACCGTGGAAACAAGGCAGAAAGCCCCTACTCCTCACGCATGAAAGCCACAGGCTCATAATCGGGCAAAATCCGCTGACGGATCTTGGTGCCGACAAACGGCCAGAGAAGCTGGTGAACGAAGCGCGGCGGCATCGCCTCCTTAATCCCGATATCTGCCGGAGGTCTATAATCGGCGTCATAATATGAGCCAAAAATAATATCCCACAGCATGATATTCTCGCCGTAGTTACGGTTCCCCTCCCGTAAGTCCTTTGAATGATGCCAGCGGTGCAGCCCCGGCGTGTTAAAAATATAAGACAGCCAGCCAAAGCGCATCTCAACATTACAATGGGTCAGCATACCGATAAAGGCCGTAATAACCGAAAGCCATTGAACAACCTCCATCGGTGCGCCCAGAGCCACCAGAAGCAACAGGCCCGGCACAATGCTTTTCAGACTGTCCACAAAATGAAAACGACCCGTATTCAAAAACCATAATTTCTTTACGCTGTGATGAATAGCATGAAAGCGCCATAAAAAAGACATTTCATGCGCCAGACGATGCCCCCAATACAGCGGGAATTCCGCCACAATAACGCCCAGCGCAACCTGCGCCCACAAAGGCCAGTCTCTCGGCCACAGACCATGCCCCTCCAGCGCCATCGGCGTAATATACTCCGCAAGCCCGATCACACCGCTAAAAATCATCAGCGCCTGTATCGTACCCTTGGATGAAAGCGTGTGCAAAATACTGGCGATATTTTGCCCGTCAGGATTATGCCAGGCCCGCTCATGCGGCATCCATATCTCTAACCGCCAAAGCATGATGATCATAAAAAGATAGGAAATATTGAAATAGATTACCGGCAGACCCACAGCAAACCCATAACCGGAAATCAACATGCAAATCACAAACAACAAGGGCCAGAGAACCCATGACAATGCATATTTAAATCTGTCCATGCGGCGCCTATCCATCTCGTACTGCCTCCGCGCCGCAAAAGGGCGGAGGGAGAAGTAAACTATTCAGCCGGAGCCTCTGCCGGCGGGGTCTTCGCGTCACCAGCAGGTGCATCAGTAGCCGCTTCAGTCTCCTCAGAGGCCACCGGCGGGGGCGCCAGCTCTGCGGCCTCTTTCGCAATATCGGAATCGCTTGGCAAAGCCAGCGAGGAGCCCATCGTTCTCAGCCATGCAATAATAGCCGCCCGGTCTTCGGGTTTTTTCATGCCGGCAAAATTCATCTTGGTCCCGTCAACAAAGCTTTTCGGCTTTCTCAGGAAATGATTAAGCTCCCCATACCCCCAGGTGCCGCCCGCCTTCACCATTGCGGGTGAATAAGCAAAACCATCCAGATGCGCCTTTTTCCCACCCAGAACGCCCCAAAGATTAGGCCCAACCTTGTTAGGACCGCCCTGATCAAAGGAGTGACAGGCTGCGCAGGCCTTGGAAAGCTTTTCACCTCTGGCAATATCCGCCGTGGCGATCAAATGCATAATCGGCTCCAGCGTGTCGGCTGCGGCGGGCGCAGCGCCACCCGCGCTACCCTCCAGCGCCGCAATCGGCACAGCATCCTCATCAGGCATCTGCGGATGAACCAGCCTTTCTGCCACAAACCCGGCAAACATGGCCACAATACCCGCCGTCAATACGGCTGCAAAAATCTTATTCGTCTCAAAATTGCTCATGGAGTTTAGAACCGCCTTCTTTTAGGTCCGCATTTTCAAAAAACTATAGCAGTTTAAAACCGCTTGTCGACAAGAGATAACCAATTTGCGTATAGTCGTTCAACCAAAATTTGTACGATGAATAACTTTTAAAGGCACACGGCGAGTATAAATGAGCAAAAGTAAAATTGCCTTTCAGGGCGCTCTGGGCGCATTTTCCGATTTGGCCTGCCGAACGGTTTTCCCGGAATACGAAACAATCCCTTGCGAATCCTTCGAAGATGCCTTCGCCGCTGTACCGGAAGGCAAGGCGGATTTAGCCATGATCCCGGTGGACAACACAATCGCCGGACGTGTGGCCGATGTGCATCACCTTATGCCCAAGGGGGATTTGTATATAATCCGTGAGCATTTTCAGCCCGTCCGCCATCTACTTCTGGGCATACCCGGCGCACAGAAAGAAAGGCTCAAACACGTCCACAGCCACGTTCACGCCATTCCACAATGCCGAAAAATGGTGCGCCGTCTCGGCCTTAAAACGCATATCCACGCCGACACCGCCGGCGCGGCAGCAGAAATCGCAGAGATGAAAAACCCGGAGCACGCCGCCATTGCCTCCGAACTGGCCGCTCAGATCTACGGGCTGGATATTTTAGAACGCGATGTACAGGACGAGCGCCACAACACCACCCGTTTCCTCATCCTTGGGCAGGAACCGGAAATCCCCGGCCTTGAAACCCCGACCATCACCTCCCTGATCTTCAGCGCCCGCAATATTCCTGCCGCGCTTTACAAATGTCTGGGGGGCTTTGCCACCAACGGCCTCAGCCTTTCAAAACTTGAATCCTACGTCGATCCACAGTTTCAGGCCGCCAAGTTTTTCTGCGACATAGATGGCCACCCGGAAAGCGATGCCTTCAAACTGGCCTTGGAAGAATTAGGGTTCTATGCCACGGATGTTAAATTTTTAGGAGCATACCCCGCCCACCGCTTTCGCGGGCATAACCGCAAATAAGATGAATTTAGGCCTTGATCCATGGCCGCAGGGCTGTGTTAGGCTGTTAAAGATTGAGAGTTTAAAATAATTTAAGGAGCATACCCCTCATGCCTACCCATGCTGAGCTGGCCACCAGACTTCTCCAAGATGCCGCAGAATTTTTTATCATGCTGGGGGAACAAAACCCGCCCTTACTGGATCAAATGACAGAAAATGCCTCTGTTTTCAAACAAATGGCGGAAATCCTGACTCAGGACCCCGGCGGACAGTTGGGCGATGCCCCGAACGCAACGCTGGCTGGAAAGCTGCTCAAAGATGCTGCGGTTTTCTTCACCACTTTAAGCGAGCAAAACCCCGCCATAAAGGACCAGATGCTTGAAAATGCCAATGTGTACAGGCAGATCGGCGACCTCGTAACACAAAACCCTTTGGGCGTTCTTAACTAAAAACAGGCGAAAGTACCGGCTGATAGTGTAAAAAAGCCATAGAGGCCAGCGCGATCGTTGTGATAAGGGCCGCCCCGGTTACGCCCCACCAGGCCATGTTTTCTCCCAACGAAGAATCGTGAGTGAATGTCTTGAGGCTGCGGGTAAACCCTCGCTCCTCGCCCCCCATAGGCATAAAAAACCGTTGTTGAATCTCCACACGGCGAAAATTGCGGGTATCATAGAGCCGCCTTGCATCCATCATGGCCGTTTCCAGATCACCGCTTACACTCCGCATTTCCCAATCACCTTGCCCCTCCAGATGATTTTCAGGCCAATGATAAACATAGATTACAAACTCATTGCGGCAGGCGGAAAAAGCTGTAATCGGGGCATACGCCATGAACTCTCCTCTATAATCTCTTCCTAAACCTTAAAGCCCTCAGGGCCTGAAAACCGCACGCAGCGCATAGTTCCAGATAACAGGAAAAAGCTTAAGGAAGGATTAATGCCCTTATTATTTTCAGCGTGCAACCCTTGATGAGCGCCATAAACCGGCGCACAAAATATTTACGCTATTCAAACAATATCCGGCGGAGAATGCCGGGCGTTAAAACGGAAAGCGGGTTTACGAAAGTATTCGGATTTTGCGTCGGGCCTTTCATACTGTACGTCGCGGCAATCAGCGCGCCTGTACCGCCCGTGATGATATCGCCGACCAGAGGGATACTGCTGATAACATTATTAATCCCCGATAACGGAATAATCGTACCGGAAATATTTACCGTATCGGCCGCATTGTCGTATGTGCCGTTGAAAGTCAGCCCCAGAGCATTGCCCGATGTCCGGCCATATTTAAGCATGAGCAACCCACCCTGTGGACGGGATTTCCAGTCAAATTTAGCCTCCAACTTGGTAAAAGCCAGCCCCTCATCATCCAAAACACGCAGCATGCCGGGCAAGGACATAGCCCCCAAAAGCTGCGCCAGTGCGGGTGCTTTTACAACCTTAAAATCTGTTATTTCCGCCGTGCCGCGCAAGTTCCGGTCATAGCCTCCGTTAACCGGCTCTCCATAAATAACCATGCGCCCGCCAATGACATTATCATACACAGCAAACGCCTTCAGCGCCGCCCCCGCATCCTCGGTTTCAAGGCGGAAAACACGCCGCCCGGTTTTATCCGGCTTATACTGCAAACGTAAATTACCCTTTCCGGCAACAGCCTCCAGCGTCAAATGGTTAAAGGCACCCTTATCATCAATTTCCGCATATATCTTGGAGTATTGCACCGTTTCCGTATCGGTTGTGCGCATACGATCCACAGCGATAGAAACCCGAAGCGGTGGATTACTGTAAGGCGCCTTTTTCTCTTTTTTATCGCTCAAAAAAGACCGAAAATCGAGATACGGCCCCTCCAGCGTCAAATTAAACTGCCCGCCGTCGGTTCTATCGAATTTTAACGCGGCAACCGTCTCGTTAAGGGTAAAGCGGGGAATTTTACCGCTTGAAAGCTCGGTTTCTC
>JADLAT010000003.1 GCA_020848095.1 Alphaproteobacteria bacterium
TGCCGATGCTCGCATGGTTTACGCGCCCACCGGCAATAACGCTGAACAGGAAATCATTCTTCAGAGCGAATATTTTGTTCGTGACGAAGATGGAACCTATGATGATCAGGATGCTGGGACAGGTGCAGTTGCCTATGACGACAGTCAGAGCGGCTGGTACGCGCAGGGCGTTTATAAATTCCATCCGCAATGGCGTGTCGGGGCTAGATACAGCCAGCTTTACTCGGGCGATGTCCCCGCAGGGCTTGTCGGCAGTGCGCTGGATGACGGCGGTCATGATCCATGGGCAGCAGCAGCCATGGTGGATTGGACGAACAGCGAATTTTCCCGCACACGGTTCCAGTTCAACCGTGAGGAATTGGCTGATGGTCAGGAAGATAACCAGTTCATCGTGCAATATATCATGAGCCTTGGCGCTCATGGCGCACACGCCTACTAAGGAGGGCTTGTTATGAGAATATTATTCCTCATCATGGCAGGTTTGGGGGTGCTTATTGCATCCCCATCTTCCGCCTTTGCCAAAGTGAATGTGTTTGCCTGTGAAGCGGAATGGGCCGCTCTTGCCCAGGAAATAGGCGGCGATCTGGTTGATGTCACCTCTGCAACAAACGCGCGGCAGGATGTTCATCATCTACGTGCCAAGCCGAGCTTATTAGCGGCCATGCGAAAAGCTGATCTGGTGTTTTGTACCGGCGCATCGCTGGAAGTCGGCTGGCTACCGATCCTGCTAAAAAAAGCGGGCGGGCCGGACGTGCAAATGGAAACAGTCGGCTCTGTCATGGCTTCGGATTATGTTGAAAAACTGGAGATCATGCAGAAGGTTGACCGTTCCATGGGCCATGTTCACCCTGAAGGCAACCCGCATATTCAGCTTGACCCCGCCAATATTAAAATAGTGGCGGAAGTCTTAGCTGATAGGCTGTTTATAATCGATCAGGCCAATGCTGCCGCATATAATCAAAATTTAGAAAATTTTAAGCAGAAATGGGCTGCAGCCACACAGCGTTGGAAGGCCGAGAAAGCCTCACTAAAAGGAAAGAAGGTCGTGGTTTACCACAATAGCTGGGCCTATCTTCTCAAATGGCTGGGGATAAAGGCGGTTGCGTCTCTGGAGCCAAAGCCAGGACTGCCGCCAACAGCCTCACATCTTGACGAGGTGCTGAAAACCGTTCAGGGGCAAAACGTCAGTGCCATTCTGGTCGCGCCATTTGAAAACGAAGACGCAGCGCAGTGGCTGACCGAGAAAGCCGGTATTCCGATTGTCAGGCTACCCTTTACGGTTGGTGGAAATGATAACGCGGACGATCTGATTTCTCTGTTTGATAATACGTTGAGCCGCTTGAAAGATGCCCCATGAGCTTTGATTTCGGCATATTTACAATCCTCGCTCCGGCTTTTGTGGCCGGAGCGATTATTTCCCTGGCGCATGTTCCACTTGGCGCAGAGGTTCTAAAGCGGGGCATCATATTTCTTGATCTGGCGGTGGCGCAATTTGCCGCTCTGGGCATGATCGCTTTTCGTGTCTTTTTTGAAAGCCACGATATGGACCCGCGCTATGCCGCTGCCGGATCGCTTGCTTTTGGATTGAGCTTGGCTCTGGCCTGTGCTTTAGGGCTTCATATGTTAGAAAAACGCGCCGGACGTTATCAAGAAGCTCTGATTGGCTCCGCCTTCGTCCTAGCCGCATCCTTCAGTATTTTACTGATGGCGGGCGATCCTCATAGTGGGGAGCAGATGGCCGATATTATGGCCGGTCAGGTTCTTTGGATCACATGGCACGATCTTATGATCTATAGCCCTGTATTTGTGTTGGGAGCGGGCTTGTGGCGGTATTTAAAGAAGCACAGGGCGCATTTGTTTTATATCCTGTTCGCTCTAACCATTCCGTTTTCCGTCAACCTGATTGGGGTTTATCTGGTTTTTGCCAGCCTCATCCTGCCCGCACTAGGGGCATTGGCATGGCCAGAAAGAAGAAAACTGGCGGCAGCCTATATGATCTCTATCACGGCGATTGGTAGCGGCCTTATCCTCTCTATTTTGACAGACACACCAACCGGTCCAGCGATGGTTTGCATGTATCCTTTAATGGCGTTGGCTTCGCATATACTGGCGAAACAGATGTGCTTTGGGAAAAGCAGAAATTAGCACTTGTACTTGCTTATTTCCTCAAATAATCAAATGAGCCTTGTCCCTAATAATGATGGGGGTGGAAATTATTTTTCCCCTATGCTATGGGGGGAAGAGTTGAGGATGGTGTATCATCGTAATATTAAACCGCCTGGGGCTGAGTCATTCTTTATAAATTAGGGGCTAATGTGTGGCGCACATGATTCAGCAGCTGACAAAATTTGAGCGTCGTTTTGGTTTGGTTATTTCCGTTCTGGTTGCCGGGGCGGGGCTGACGCTTATTGGCATGAGCGAAGACGGCTTGCTGGCTATTCACGGCACTATCATTCTTGCCGCCGGTTTTATTGCGGCCCTACTCACCGGCGGCACGATTCACGAGCCGGAACCTGATGCGAAGCGTCTTGAGAGCTATTACGACGACCCCATAAAATTCGGCATTATCGTCTCGATGATATGGGCGGTGTTTGGTATGTTTATGGGTGTGTGGGTGGCTACGTTGCTCGCTTATCCGGAATGGACATTTGATGCCGCATGGTCGAGTTTTGGCCGGCTGCGTCCTGTGCATACTACGGGGGTGATTTTCGGATTTGGCGGCAATGCCTTGATTGCCACCTCGTTCCATGTAATGCAGCGCACCTCTCGTGCGCGCATGGCTGACCAGCTAAGCCCGTGGTTTGTGTTGCTGGGTTATAATCTGTTTTGCATTCTGGCCGTTTCGGGCTATTTTATGGGCATTACCCAGTCAAAAGAATATGCCGAGCCGGAATGGTATGCGGATATCTGGCTTGTGATCGTATGGGTGGCCTATTTCGCACTTTATATGCGTACGCTCGCGCGGCGCAGAGAGCCGCATATCTACGTGGCGAACTGGTATTATCTGGCCTTTATCCTTGTTGTTGCGGTATTGCATATTGTTAATAATCTGGCGGTGCCGGTTTCGTTCGGGCATATAAAGAGCTATTCGGCATTTTCGGGTGTGCAGGATGCCATGACCCAGTGGTGGTACGGCCATAATGCGGTGGCTTTCTTTTTGACCGCAGGCTTTTTAGGTATGCTCTATTACTATCTGCCCAAGCGTGCCGGTCGTCCCATTTATTCTTATCGTATGTCGATTATCGGTTTTTGGGGGATTACGTTCTTTTACATGTGGGCCGGCTCGCACCATTTGCATTTTACGGCGTTGCCTCAATGGGTGCAGACCCTTGGTATGACCTTTTCGGTGATGCTTCTGGTGCCTTCATGGATTGCGGCGGCGAATGCGCTTCTTACCCTCAATGGGGCGTGGGGAAAGGTGCGCGACGATGCAACGCTGCGTTTTATGTTTCTGGCGGCTGTTTTCTATGGGCTTTCCACCTTTGAAGGCTCGTTCATGGCCATTCGCTCCGTCAATGCGCTGTCTCATTACACAGACTGGACGGTGGGGCCTGTGCATGCGGGGGCGCTGGGCTGGGTGGCGCTTATTACTTTTGGCTCGTTTTATGCGCTGGTGCCGTGGCTCTGGAAACGTGAGGGGATGTATTCTTCCAAGCTGGTGGAGGTGCATTTCTGGCTCGCCCTGTCTGGCACGCTGGTTTATGTGTTCGCCATGTGGAATTCCGGGGTGATACAAGGATTGATGTGGCGCACCTATAATGAAAGCGGCGCGCTGGCCTATAGCTTTAATGAATCGATGGTTGCGATGCATCCTTATTACATTGCGCGCGCGATCGGTGGTTTGCTGTTTCTTGCCGGAGCCGTGGTTGGTTTTTATAATATCTGGAAAACCACAAAAATGGACACGGTGCAATCCAGCGTGCCAAGCGGTGATGGATTGATTGCAGATGACGCAAGCCACAGCCGATAGGGAGTAGAGGGTATGTTTAATCTGCATTACAAGCTGGAAAAATATTCTATCCGTTTTGCTGTGGCCATTATATTGGTTGCCGCTGTGGGCGGTATTGTAGAAATCGCACCTCTTTTCACTATTGATGAAACGGTGGAGCAAGACCCCAATATGCGTGTTTATACGCCGCTCGAACTGGCGGGGCGTAATATTTATATCCGCGAAGGCTGCTATGCCTGTCATTCCCAGATGATTCGTACATTGCGTGACGAAGTGGAGCGTTACGGACATTACTCACTCGCCGTAGAATCCCAATACGATCACCCGATGTTATGGGGTTCTAAACGCACGGGGCCGGATCTGGCGCGTGTGGGTGAGAAGTATTCCGATGCCTGGCATGTACGCCATCTTACAAACCCGCGCGCTGTGGTCCCGGAATCTGTTATGCCGTCCTATACGTGGCTTGAAAAGGACTTGAGGACCAAAGATCTTGGTCAGCATCTGGCCGCACTGCGTAAAGTAGGCGTTCCTTACACAGATGCAATGATAGAACATGCCGCGCAGGACGCCTATGGTCAGGCAAATCCCGATAGCGATGCTGCGGCAGGCGTGGAAGAGCGCTATGGTGAGGCCACACATATTCGCAGTTTTGATGGCGATAGCAGAAAAACCAGCGAAATGGACGCACTGGTGGCTTATTTGCAAATTCTTGGCAGGCTTTCGGATGCGGCTACGCAAACCCCTCCATCTGCGGCCCCTTCAACGGCTGAGTCCTCCGTCACCGAGGAGGCGCCAGATGGAAATTGAGCATGGTGCTTTGGTGTATTTTTCAAAATTTTACGGCCTGATATATCTGTTGCTGTTATCGACGGGGGTGCTGGTCTATACGTTCTGGCCGAAAAACAAGAAGCGTTTTGATTATGCCGCCAAAAGCATTTTGACCGAGGAGGATCATCCCCATGCATAAAGATGAGCGTGATCCGCATACCGGCTATAAGACCACAGGGCATGAATGGAATGGCATTAAGGAACTCAATACGCCGATTCCCAGAGCCATATTGCTGTTCATCATCGTTACCCATCTGTTTGCGCTGGGGTATTGGATTTTTATGCCCGCGTGGCCATTGGGGGATACCTATACAAAGGGTTTATTGGGCGCTGACCAGAAAAAACGCGTTGAAAAAGAGGTGGCTGAGGCTGCCATGTCGCGTCAGGCCGCTCTGGAGGCGATCGAGCGTCAGGATTACAATACGATTGTGAACGATTTGCATTTGATGGCGTTAGTCCGTGAAAACGGCAAGACTTTGTTTCGTGATAATTGCAGTGCATGTCATGGAGCACAGGGACAAGGGCAGTCGGGATTTCCCAGCTTGGCGGATAATGACTGGCTATGGGGTAATTCACCCGAGCAGATCGCCAAAACTATTCGGGTGGGTGTGAACGCGGACCACCCGGAGAGCCGCTCTAGTGAAATGCTGGCCTTTGGCCGTGATCAGTTGCTGCAACGGGGGGATGTTCTGGATCTCGTGTCCTATATAGAATCCCTTTCGGGTAAAGTGCCAAAGAATGCAGATAGCGCCGATAGTGCTGATAGCGACGGAATTGCGCTGCCAAAGGGGCAAAGTATTTTTGCTGAAAACTGTGCGACCTGCCACGGCGCAGATGCCAAGGGCAGTACAGAAACCGGTGCGCCTGATCTAACCGATGATATCTGGATTTACGGTGCGGGGAGCGATACGATTTTTCACACGATCTGGGATGGAAGGAAGGGCGTTATGCCCTCCTGGGATGGTCGTTTGACACCGCTGCAACAAAAAATACTTACTCTTTATGTTCTTGGTTTGAACGAAGAAGAGCAATAAAATGGCGAGGGCCGGCGATAAAAAGCGACGTATCTGGCTGTTGGTGGGCGCTGCGATTGTCGTGGTTATACTGGCAAATGCTCATCTGGTTTATATCGCGATAAGTACGCAGCCGGAATGCGTCCCGCATCAGAAAGATAAAGTGGAAGATGGTGCGGGTTTCCGTTCGGCAAAATCTGCATGTTGATTTAAAAACAATAGCGATAAAAAAGGTAAGTTTTGTTATGTCTCATATACCTGAAATAGAACCGCCGATACGGGGCGAGCGCCGTTTTGAACGCCATATGGAGATGTCGGTTGCCTTTACGTGGCTGCGTGCCGGCTGGCGGGATTTATGCGCCGCGCCTTTGCCGGGGCTTCTTTACGGACTGGTCATTTGCCTTATTTCGCTGGCCGTTGTGGCGGCCATGTATAAATTGGCCTTTGATTACATATTGTTTCCGGCTCTTTCAGGATTCTTGATCGTTGGCCCCTTCATGGCCATTGGATTATATGAGGAAAGCCGCCGCATTGCAGCTAAAAAAACTACAAAGCCCATGGATGTACTTCGTGTCAAGGCGGCATCACCGGGGCAGCTGCTCTATATGGGGGTTTTGCTCTGTGTGCTGATGTTGTTGTGGATGCGCGCGGCGGTGCTGCTTTATTCAATTGTTTTCGGTCTTACGCCGTTTTTGGGGACGGCGCATATCATAGAGACCCTGTTCTATACGGATAGAGGACTGATTTTGCTGGTGGTTGGCAGTCTGGTGGGGGCGTTGTTCGCTGCGTTCTCCTTTGCTATCAGTGTGTTTTCAGTGCCGATGCTGCTCAATGAGCGCACCGATGCACTTACCGCGCTGGGCACCAGTATGGCCATGGTATGGCGTAATTTGCCGGTGATGCTCTGCTGGGGCGGTATTGTGATGGTGCTTTCGGTCTTTTCCATTCTTACGGGGATGCTGGGTTTTATCGTGATATTTCCAGTGCTTGGTCATGCCACATGGCATGCTTATGTTGATATACGCCAGCCCCAATCCGTTACCGGTCATATGTAATGCCAGAGCGCGAGAAGAGTCCGCATGCGGATGAACTGCTGTTTGCAAGCCAGGCGATAGAACCGGATTGCCGGCAGGTTACCCTTGCAATCCCTACGATTCATTGCGGAAATTGCGTTCGCAAAATCGAGCAAAATCTGGCCGCATTGGAGCATGTCCGCAATGTTCGGGTTAATCTTTCAACAAAACGGGTGACGGTACAATGGGAAGGCTCGCAGGTCCCTCCTGTTATCGAGCAATTGGATATTCTTGGTCATTCGCCGCATATACTTGCCGCGCAGACTGAAAATGAAGAGAAAGACGCAATGCTCTCTGCTTTGGTACGCGCTTTGGCGGTGGCGGGGTTTGGGGCCAGCAACATTATGATTCTTTCGGTTGCGGTCTGGGCCGGAGTGCAAGACAGCACTAAAGATCTGTTTCACTGGATCTCTGCTGTTATTGCCTTGCCGGTATTGCTGTTCTCCGGCCGCATTTTTTTTGTTTCTGCGTGGCGCGTTTTACGTCACGGCACCACCAATATGGATGTGCCGATTTCGGTGGGGATCATCCTTGCTTATGGCTTGAGCCTTTATGACACCATGCATAAGGGGCCTCATGCCTATTTTGATGCTTCGGTGATGTTGATATTCTTTTTGCTGATTGGTCGCACGCTCGATTATATGATGCGTGAAAAGGCGCGCACGGCCATAAAAAATCTTTCGCGGCTTATAAACCGCACCGCCATACTTGTTGAGGGAGAAATTCACCGCAGTATACCGGTCGAACAGATCGAGCCGGGCATGATTATCCTTGTCGCCGCGGGGCAAAGGGTGCCTGTCGATGGAGAGGTGATTAACGGCGAGTCGGATGTTGATAGCGCGCTGGTCACGGGAGAATCTGCCCTTCACAGTGTTGCGCGGGGCAGTATGTTACAAGCCGGTGTGTTGAATGCCACAGGGGCCATACAGGTCAAGGCGCGCTCTGATAGCAAAAACTCGTTTCTGGCCGAAATACTGCGCATGGTCGAAAATGCGGAATCATCACGCTCTGCCTATCGCAGACTGGCCGACCGCGCCGCGCAATATTATACGCCCTTTGTACATTGTGCGGCTTTTCTTGGTTTTATGGGCTGGGTTTTGCTTGATGGTGATGTGCACCATGCGGTGAGCATCGGCATTGCGGTGCTGATTATCACTTGTCCTTGCGCCTTGGGGCTGGCGGTGCCGATGGTGCAGGTCACGGCCGCAAAACGTCTGCACGAAAAAGGTGTGCTGATGAAAGATGGTGCAGCGCTTGAGCGTTTGAAAGACATCAATGCGATCGTGTTTGACAAGACCGGCACATTGACACTGGGCGCGCCTGTGCTGAACAATATCGGCTCCATTGACGCAGATGCCTTTGCGGTTGCGGCTAGGCTTGTGGCGCATTCTACGCATCCCTATTCGCGCGCTATCCTCAGTGCCGGGCAAGCGCAGCCGTTATCATCTCTTTCGTTTGAAAATATCAAAGAAGTGCCGGGTTGCGGGATAGAGGCAAGCGCTGGCGATGACATATTCCGGCTGGGCAGGAAACAATGGGCGTTATCGTCTTCCGGTGAGCAAAGCGATCAATCGACGGCCTGCTTGTCGCGGAACGGTGAAGTTCTGGCAATATTTACCTTCAGTGATATCCTGCGTCCCGAAGCTGCGGCGCTTATTGCAAGATTAAAGAAGCAGGGTTTTTATCTGGAGATCGTGTCTGGTGATGTGCCGGCGGTGGTGCGTGAGCTGGCTCATGCGCTGGGGATCGAGCATTTTCAATCGCAAGCCAGTCCGAAGGACAAGATCGCGCGGTTGGAGGCTCTGGCGGCGAACGGGAAAAAGGTCCTGATGGTGGGGGATGGGCTGAATGATGTGCCCGCCCTTACGGCGGCTCATGTTTCGATGGCGCCGGCCAATGCCAATGATATTGGGCAGCAAGCGGCTGATTTTGTTTTTTTGCGCGATGGTCTGGCGGCTATTCCTTATACTATTGCGATGGCGGGCAAATCTCACGCGCTTATCCGGCAGAATTTTATATTCGCTATCCTCTATAATTTTCTGGCGTTGCCTCTGGCAATAGCGGGTTTTGTGACGCCGCTTCTGGCCGCGCTGGCCATGTCTGGCTCATCCATCGTGGTTGTGGCTAATGCGCTAAGGTTGAGCAGGGGGGGAGCGTAATGGTTAGTTTTACCTATCTCTATCCCATTTCGCTGATGCTGGGCGTTATCGGTTTGGCGGTGTTCTTGTGGGCGCTGCGTAATGGGCAGTATTCGGATACGAAAGGCGATGCCGAACGTATTTTATACGATGACGATAAACCACTGCCGCCTGTAAAGACAGATGACAATTCGCCATTATAATTGAAGAAGCCCCTTCTTCTGTGCTGGCCAACCTATGTGTTTGTTTGGTTTTTTATCTTTTTAAGAAATTGAGAAGCTTTTTCGAATGTTAAATTCATTTTTTTATTGAAAACATATCAATGCTATGATGCTGAGGATTAAAGCGGGGCAGGTCAAAAAATATTGCAAGAGCAAGCTATGAAATCAAAGGAAAACAGCACACATTGGCACAATATATCACACGAAGACGCACTGGAGGGTTTGGAAACATCTCTGCGTGGGCTTGCTCCGAGCGAGGCACAGGCGCGCCTTAAGAAGCATGGCCCAAACCGTTTGCCTGCTGCTGCAAAACGTAGTGTATTTTTACGATTCCTGTCGCATTTTCACAACATCCTGATTTATGTACTGATCGGCTCTGCCGTCATTACAGCGTTCCTTGATCACTGGGTTGAGACCGGCGTGATTCTGGCAGTTGTGATTGCCAATGCGCTTATCGGCTTTATTCAGGAGGGCAAGGCAGAAAAAGCGATGGACGCCATTCGCCATATGCTGGCGCCGCATGCCAATGTGATCCGAGGGGGCGAGCGGGTCAGTGTCGAGGGTGAGGCACTTGTGCCGGGCGATATCGTTCTGCTGGAGGCAGGTGATAAAGTGCCAGCGGACCTAAGACTTTTCTGCGCGCATGGGCTGCAAATTCAGGAAGCTATACTGACTGGGGAATCCGTTCCTGTTGAAAAACACATCAAATCTGTGAACGCTGATGCACCGCTCGGTGATCGTTCCGGCATGGCCTTTTCGGGAACGTTGGTGACCAGCGGACAAGGCAAGGGTGTTGTTGTTGCCACCGGTAAAAACACGGAGATAGGATGGATCAGCGGCCTGCTATCCGAAGTGGAGACGATGACCACCCCTCTGGTCACACAGATGGGCATCTTCGCCAAATGGCTGACGGTGCTGATCCTGATCATTGCCGCTCTGCTTCTCGTGTTCGGCTATTTCGTCGAACATTACGATTTTACCGATATGTTTATGGCCGTAGTGGGGCTTTCTGTTGCGGCTATTCCGGAAGGTTTGCCTGCGGTTCTGACCATAACGCTGGCGATTGGCGTACAATCCATGGCGCGGCGCAATGCCATTGTGCGTCGCCTCCCGGCTATCGAAACACTGGGATCGGTATCGGTGATCTGCACCGATAAAACTGGCACGCTGACCCGCAATGAAATGATGGTGGCCTCTGTGCTAACGCCCCAGCATATTTTTTCACTGGAGGGAAATGGCTATGCACCTGAAGGTGCCTTGAAGCTGCAAGGCACTGCTGTTTCTCCGGCAGAGCATGACATCCTGGCTGATCTCGCCCGCGCAGCTTCTTTGTGCAATGACGCAGCTTTGCAAGAAAAAAACGGGATATGGATGGTGGAAGGCGATCCGATGGAGGGTGCGCTGCTTGCCTTTGCCGAAAAGATGAATATGGGTGTCCGAAAGGAGCAGGCTAGCTGGACGCGCACAGATGCAATTCCTTTTGATGCGCGGCACCGCTTTATGGCTATGCTTAATCACGATCATGAAGGTCATGCTCTTGTCCTTGTCAAAGGAGCGCCAGAGCGCATTTTGTCCATGTGCAAAAACCAGCGCGGTCTGAACGGCGATATGCAGGCTCTTGATACGTCATACTGGAATAGCAAAGCAGAAGAGATTGCAGCACAGGGGCAGCGCGTTCTAGCCTTTGCCGCTATGGCCGTTAAGCCGGATCATACAGTGCTTGAATATAACGATGTGGAGGGCACGCTGACGTTACTCGGTATGGCAGGAATGATCGACCCGCCGCGCGCTGAGGCGATTACAGCTGTTGCTGAATGTCACGGCGCTGGCATTCGCGTGAAGATGATCACAGGTGATCATGCAAAAACCGCTGGCGCCATCGGCAGACAGATCGGCTTGCAAAATTCAGATAAGGTTCTGACCGGCGCGGATCTCGACGGCATGGATGATGCCAAATTACGCCAGGCCGTTCTGAATTGTGATATCTTTGCCCGCACCAGCCCCGAACATAAATTACGCCTTGTCATGGCGCTGCAGTCCCACGGTATGACGGTAGCAATGACGGGCGACGGGGTGAATGACGCGCCTGCGCTTAAACGCGCTGATGCTGGCATCGCTATGGGATTGAAAGGCAGTGAAGCCGCGAAGGAAGCGGCGGAACTTGTGCTGGCTGATGACAATTTTGCCTCTATCGCCGCCGCCGTTCGTGAAGGTCGAACCGTTTATGATAACATCAAGAAAGTGATCAGCTGGACCTTGCCGACAAATGCAGGTGAGGCCATGTGCATTATTGTTGCGCTCCTGCTTGGCATGACATTGCCGGTCACACCAATACAGATTCTCTGGATCAACCTGATTACTGCCGTCACACTGGGTGTTGCGCTAGCCTTTGAACCAACAGAAGAAAACACCATGAGCCGCCCGCCGCGTCCGCGCGGAGAGCCGCTTCTAACCGGGGAACTGATCTGGCATATCGTATTGGTTTCGGTGCTGTTTCTTTGTGGAGTTTTTGGCATATATCAATATGCAATGGAAAAAGGGTATTCAATTGATCTGGCTAGAACCATGGCACTGAATACACTGGTGGTGATGGAGATTTTTCATTTGTTCTTTATTCGCAATATTTACGGTACATCCCTGACATGGAAAGCCGTGCGGGGTACCAAAGTTGTCTGGATCGTTGTTATTATTATCACAATCGCACAGTTTGCCATGACCTATTTACCGCCTTTACAGGCTGTCTTTTTTATGGTTTCCGTACCTTTTTGGGACGGTATTATTATTGTTGGTATAGGTGCTGCGCTCTTTGCCATCATTGAAACCGAGAAACAAATGCGTCTTGCCTTCAGGCGGGGAAAAGAGAATGCTGCATGAAAATGCTTGTCTTTAATGCTGGCAGCTCCAGCCTGAAATTCGGCGTCTTTGACATGAACGTTGAAGATAGCCGCCCGCCATCAAGGTGGGCTTTTTTTACGTTCTGGTCTTGACCCAACGCCTTATGGAGCCCATCACGCGGCGCTTGCCGTTTTCGCTTCTGGAGAAGCCCGCAGAAACCCCTGATGATTTCGTTTTTTAACTGCATTTGTGCCGAACCAGATCTTTACAAAAGCTTAACCTTTCTCTCGTAGAGTTTATAAAGGATAAACTAGGCGCAGGAAGATCGCGATGAAAGAAAAAGCCCCCATTTCCCCCCAGTTTAAAACAGCAAGCAATGAGGGGCAGTGGTCCATAGTGCTGGGCGGCATACCTGTGAACCTTAATTTGGAAAAAAAGGGTTTGGGTTTTCTTTCTTTTGCAGATGAGTGGTTTAGCGGAACAAACCATAATTACTTGGAAATCAGAGGGCCCAAAGGCGATGTTTTCCGGCGTCTGCAGGCGCAAGAAGCAAATATGCGGCCTGTCGGGCGGATGATGGCCGCGACATACGGCAGTGAAGGCACAGATTTCAGTAAGGATGAAATTTACAGCGATGACCCCAACGAGCGGGGCATCCCCAATATGTTGCGTTCAGGCGATAATCCTGAGCAGACAGGCACGATTTTTACAGGAACAAAAGAACAGGTTTTAGAACTCTACCATCAAGGGCTTGTGGGGGTTATCAACGGCAATAATCAGGATTTGGGCTATAACGCATTATGGGGCAATAACGGCAATACTTTTACGGCTGAAGTTTTGGAAAAAATGGAGGAGGCCGCTGTAGCAAAAGGATACAAGATCTCCAGTTTTGATCCAAAGGGAGATGATGCCGCCTTCGACAGGAATAAGCTCGATTTTCCGGCGGGGCGGGGCGTGTGCTTTGCTTCCACGGAAGAGCTGCTGGATGCGATCACAATACTTGAAGAAAAAATCTCAAAACAGCATGAAATGATTAAAATTGATTCCGGCGTTGATCTGGAAACAAAAATACCTGCCAGGGCGGAATTGGCTTGCCCGTCAGGAATGCGCTGAATCGCTGCGTAAGGCTCTACCGCCTTATGGAGCCCAGAACGCTGCGCATGATTTCGCGGCCTATCTGCCGGCCGACCTGACTGACCATGGATTTGATAAAGGTCTCCGCCGGGGATTGTCTTGATCGCCCCTTCTTGGGTTTGGTCGCAGAAGGCGGGGGCATTTTTTCATTTTGCCCGGCGGCCTTGATTGAGCGCTCTTTTAACGTTTCATAAGCGGATTGACGATCAATTGTTGTTCCGTATTTTTTATGCATCCGGCTGCCCTGAATAATATTTTGACGCACGCCTTTATCCGCCGGACCCAAACGGGAGGAGGGCGGACGGATCAACACCTTCTGCACCATGCCGGGCTGCCCTTTTTCCTCAAGGGTTGAGACCAGAGCCTCTCCCACGCCAAGCTCCGTTATGGCGGTTTCCACCCTGAATTCCGGGTTTTCCCGGTATGTCTGCGCGGCCAGCTTTATGGCCTTGCGTTGCTGCGCGGTGAAGGAGCGCAAAGCGTGCTGTACACGGTTCCCAAGCTGGCTCAAAACGGATTCCGGAATGTCTGCCGGGTTTTGCGTAACGAAATAAATCCCAACGCCCTTGGAGCGGATGAGCTTTATAACCTGCTCAATTTTCTCAAGCAAAGACCGGGGCGCGTTGTCAAATAACAGATGCGCCTCATCAAAAAAGAACACCAGTTTTGGTTTTTCAGGGTCGCCCACTTCCGGTAGTTCCTCAAAAAGCTCCGAGAGAAGCCAAAGCAAAAACGTGGCGTAGAGGCGCGGCGTTTGCATGAGCCTGTCCGCCGCCAGAATATTGATGGTGCCTTTGCCGTTGCTATCAATTTGCAAAAAATCATACAGATCCAATGCGGGCTCTCCAAAAAAATGGGTGCCGCCTTGAGATTCGAGTTGCAAAAGCTTTCTTTGAATAGCGCCTATACTGGCGGCGCTGATATTGCCGTATTCTAAAGACAGGGCGCTCGCCCGCTCGCCCACAAAAACCAGAAGACTGCGTAAATCTTTCAGGTCGAGCAAAAGCAGGCCTTCTTCATCGGCAATCCGAAAGGCAATGTTCAGGACGCCTTCCTGCGTATCATTAAGCTCTAAAATGCGGGCGATCAAAAGCGGTCCCATTTCCGAGGCCGTCGTTCTTAAGGGGTGCCCTTGCTCCCCGAATAAATCCCAGAAGGCTACGGGGAAGGCTTCCGCCGCGTACTCATCGGCAAAGCCAATGGCCTTTGCGCGCGCGGTGAGGAAATCCTGCATCTCTGATTTTTGGGCCATGCCGGACAAATCGCCCTTCACATCGGACATAAATACCGGAACGCCAGCTTTGGAAAACCCCTCCGCCATGCCCTGTAAGGTAACGGTTTTGCCAGTTCCCGTTGCGCCAGCAATCAAGCCGTGCCGGTTGGCATATTTCAAACTCAGCATTTCTTTTTGCGTAGGATCGTTCGACCGGGAACCCAAATAAAGATCTGAAGTCATGCTTATGCCTTTCTACAGCAAAGATGGCGGACAGGGGGGGATTCGAACCCCCGATAGACTTGCGCCTATACTGATTTTCGAGACCAGCGCATTCAACCGCTCTGCCACCTATCCGCACGCCAGCAAGTTATAAGGTGAGGGCCGTATTATTTCAAGCCAAGAAAGCGAATGCGATACGGACAGAGGAAAGTCGCAGAAACACCATTATCCTTCAAGGTGTTAGGGGCGCTCACAAGTAAGAAGATTCAAATGGCGGAGACGGAGGGATTCGAACCCTCGATACAGTTTAACCCGTATGACGATTTAGCAAACCGTTGCCTTCAGCCTCTCGGCCACGTCTCCGCAAGGGGGTGTTAGAGGAAGTATTAGAGCCTCCGGCGTGGATTTGCAAGCCTCCAGCACATATAAAAATCATTGCGCACAAGCCAGAGCGCAGGACGCTACGCATCCAGCTTTTTCTTGAGCAGATCATTAACCGCCGCAGGGTTGGCTTTGCCTTGTGTTTCCTTCATAACCTGACCCACAAAAAACCCGAACAGCTTGTCTTTTCCGCCTCTATAGGCGGCAACATTATCCGGATTGGCGGCGATAATGGAATCGATAACGGCCTCAATCGCGCCGGTATCCGTAACCTGTTTCAGACCTTTCTCCTCCACGATCTGCCCGGCGTCCTTACCGGTTTCATACATGAGCGGGAAAACATCCTTCGCGATTTTTCCGGAAATCGTGTTATCTGCGATCAGATCAATAAGCGCGCCGAGCTGCGCTGCGCTGATCGGTGAATCATCTAGGGCCGTAGCGTTTTTATTCAAAATCCCCAGCAGTTCATTAATAACCCAGTTCGCGGCCAGTTTAGGGTCGCGGCCTTTGGCAACGGCCTCAAAGAAGGCGGCTCTGTTGCGCTCTGCGATAAGGACCCCCGCATCATAGGGGGAAAGGCCGTATTCGCCGATAAACCGATGCTTCTTCTGGTCCGGCAACTCGGGAAGCGTTTCCTTGATTCCCGCGATCCAGTCGGCCTGAATGTGTAGGGGGAGAAGATCCGGGTCAGGGAAGTAACGGTAATCATGCGCTTCTTCCTTTGAGCGCATGGAGCGGGTAACGCCCTTGTTCGGGTCCCACAACCGGGTTTCCTGAACGATCTTGCCGCCACCCTCAATAATTTCGATCTGCCGCGCGACTTCATAATCAATGGCCTGCTGCACCGCCTTGAGGGAGTTCACATTCTTGATTTCCGCACGTGTCCCCAATCCATCCCCCGGTTTGCGCACAGAGATATTCACATCCGCCCGCATGGAGCCTTCCTCCATATTCCCGTCACAAGTGCCGAGATAACGCAAAATCATGCGCAGTTTAGAGAGATAGGCAACCGCCTCTTCCGGGCTGTTTATATCCGGCTCGGAGACAATCTCCATCAGGGCGCAGCCCGAACGATTAAGATCAACAAAGGACTTCGAAGGGTGCAGGTCATGGACAGATTTTCCGGCATCCTGCTCCAGATGAAGGCGGGTAATGCCAATCTCCTTGACCTTGCCGCCTTCCAGATCTATTTCGATGCGCCCCTCACCAACGATGGGGTGTAAAAACTGTGATATTTGATACCCCTGCGGCAGATCGGGATAAAAATAGTTCTTACGCTCAAAAACCGATGTGTGGTTGATTTTGGCATTCAGGCCCAGCCCCGTACGGACCGCCTGTTCTACGCAATACGCGTTCAACACGGGGAGCATGCCGGGCATGGCGGCATCCACAATGGAGACTTGCGTATTAGGCTCCGCGCCGAAAAGCGTGGACGCGCCCGAAAAAAGCTTGGAATTCGCCGTAATCTGGGCGTGAATCTCCATGCCGATAACGGTTTCCCATTCTCCGGTTTCACCTTGGGTCAGATATGCCATGCCTGTGTTCTTTCAAGATTTATCAAAAGTGGTTCTGTTGTCTTTATTTTTTAGCCTGCCCCAGCTCATAAAGCGCGATGCATTCGGTCATTTTCGATTTTGACGCGGCATCAAAAGCCGAGCTTTGAAGCAGGGTACTAAGCGGATCAATATCCTTCTGGTTCGCGCGGAGGGCATTTCGTATCGTGCCCGGTGCATGTTCCTTCATGAAGGCTGCCATTTCATCGGCAAGGCAGGAACACACAGTCTTAAAGTTTTTCATTCCGGCTTGAACCTGCGGGTCACCAAGGCATTGATCGAGAATAAGAGCGCGGGTCGGGTATTCAATGCACGGCGCGTACACGAACAGCAGCATTCTGTTGCGCTGATATTGTCCTTCTTCGGAATCCTCCTGCATTTGCTGAACCTGCTCAACGCTCATAACCTCAGGCAGGCGTGAGGCTGTGCAACCACAAAGCAATTCAAGGTTTTTACCCTGAAGCAGGGGGTGCTGCTGTGCCTGGCAGTTCGCATAATATCTATTGGCAAAATCATCTATCGTCGCATCGGGAGCCATCGGCTCCGGCGCGGCCTGTGCGGGGTCTTCCAGCTCTGGAATTTTCGGGGCAGGCGGCGTATTGGTCGGGGCCGGAATTTGCGCGGGGGCGGGTTTTGCCGTAGCGCCCGGTTTCTTTACAAAAAGCTGGTTGGCGGAGGCGGAATAGGGCGCGGTGGTTACCAATACGCATAACAACAAAATCTTCAGAATGATTTTCATAGCCGTTTCTCCAAAAGTTACGCCGCTTTGCGAAGCATTTGCGGCAGAGTTTCAAATTTGGCAGAGCGCTCTATCACGCCTGCGACCTTAAACACCGTTTCCTCATCCCACGCCCGGCCAAGAATTTGCAGCCCCAGCGGCAGCCCGCGTGCATCCAGCCCGGCGGGAACGGACATTGCCGGAACGCCAGCCAGATTTGCGGTAACGGTAAAAACATCGTTCAAATACATTTTCAGCGGGTCGTCTTCGTTTTCACCGATGGGGAACGCTGCTGATGGCGCGGTCGGCGTTAATATAGCATCGCATTTTTCGTATGCTGCCGTAAAATCATTTAAAATCAGGCGGCGAACCTTTTGCGCCTTGATGTAATACGCGTCGTAATATCCGGCGGAAAGCACATAGGTGCCGATCATAATCCGGCGCTTGACCTCTTCGCCAAAGCCCTCGGCGCGAGTCTTGCTATACATCTCTGAGAGGGTGGAGGCCTCTGCGCTCCGGTGGCCGTAACGTACGCCGTCATACCGCGCAAGATTGGAAGAAGCCTCCGCCGGCGCAATAATATAATAAGTCGGCAGCGCATGTTTTGTGTGAGGCAGGGTAATATCCACAATCTCCGCGCCTGCATCTTTAAGCCAGGCAATGCCTTGCTCCCATACGGTATCTATCTCCGCCGGAATACCATCCAGCCTGTATTCCTTGGGGATTCCGATCTTCAATCCGCGCAAATCCCCGGTCAGGGCGGCGGCAAAATCCGGCACATCCCTCTGGGCCGAAGTGCTGTCCATCGGGTCATGCCCGCTCATGGAGCGCAGCATAAGGGCGCAATCTTCAACAGTTCTGGCAATCGGCCCCGGATGGTCGAGGGAAGAAGCAAAAGCAATCACCCCCCAGCGGGAGCAGCGCCCGTAAGTGGGCTTTATACCCGCAAGACCGCAAAACGCAGCCGGTTGACGGATGGAACCGCCCGTATCCGTAGCCGTTGCACCCATAGCAATCCGGGCCGCGACCGCCGCCGCCGAACCGCCGGAGGAACCACCGGGGACGAGATCTCGCCCATCATCACCGCGCCACGGATTTATGACATTCCCAAAGGCGCTGGTGGTGTTTGAAGACCCCATGGCAAACTGGTCCAGATTGGCCTTCCCCAGCATCACCGCGCCATCATCGAATAATTTGCGCGTAACCGTGGATTCATAAGGGGGGATAAACCCTTTTAGAATATTGCTGGCTGCCGTAGTCTGAACATTATCCGTGCAAAACAAATCCTTGATGGCCAGAGGAATCCCCTCCAGCAGGCCGGCTTTATCGCCCTTGGCGCGCCGTTTGTCGCTGTTATCCGCTTGAGACAGCGCAATATCCGGGGTCTCTATAATATAGGCATTAAGCTCACGGCGGCTTTCCATGGCCTCTATGTGCGCCTGCGTCAACTCGCGCGCCGAAAATTCTTTTTTTTCAAGGGCGTCCAAAGCCGCAGCAATGCTCAGATGGGTCAGCGCCGTCATGATTGTTGCTCCACGATCTTGGGAACAACGAAGAATCCTTGCGTGTGCTCCGGTGCGTTGGCCAGAATTTTATCCTGATAATTTCCGTCGGTAATGCTGTCCGCACGCAGGCTCAGCTCGATATTGGCAACATTGGCCAGCGGCTCGATATTATCGGTATTCACCGCGCCCAGTTGCTCCACCCAGTCGATAATCCCGGAAATCTGTGCCGCAGCACGCTCCAGCTCGGCTTCGTCCATTTCAATATTGGCGAGAGAGGCCACCTTGCGGACCGTCTCTTTATCCATTGACATTGTTGCGTTTCCTCAAGATACAGTTCTTTATAAGCGGTCGGCCTTACGGGCCGTTAGCTTTTTAGCACTATTGAGTGAGGTCGCGCAAGCGGCCTCTTAGGCGGTATTATTCAGGTAAAGTAACCGGAAATTTCATGGCAACAGGACTCTTGAAAGATATAGCGCCGGACGTGCCGAAAAAGGGCGCTCTTATGGGGCTGGATATAGGCAGGAAAACCATTGGTCTGGCGCTTTGCGATCCGGGTCGCAGCTTTGCAACCCCGTTGCAGACCATCAAGCGAACCCGCTTTACCGCCGATATGAGGGTTCTGGCCGGCATAGCGCAGGAGTTTGAGGTTTCCGGCTTCGTGGCCGGTTATCCACTGGGTATGGATGGACGGGCAGGGCCGCGCTGCCAGTCTGTCCGCGATTTTGTAGCGGAAATGCTGCGTTTTGAGGATGTCGTCGGCACTCAGCCGTGGGTTGCGCTCTGGGACGAACGGTTATCCACAGTTTCTGTGGAAGAGTTTGTGGATAATATGGTGGAAAAGCGTAAAAACCGTGTAAATGCAAAATCTTCCGGGCTGATCGATAAGCTGGCCGCCCAGATTATTTTACAAGGGGCGCTGGATTATATGCAAAGAATCGGGCTCTAGCGCGGCGCGCCGTAGCGCATCAATTCGCTGCCGTGGTTGTACATCCAGTAATGCCCTTCGAAATAATCATCCGAAAGCTTGCGGCACAGATCCCAAAAATCAAGCGAATGATCCAGATGACGAAGATGCGCAACCTCGTGAGCCACCACATAATCCAGTGCCTCATAAGGCGCAAAAATCAATCGCCATGAATAACAGATATTTCCATCAGAATTGCAGGAACCCCAACGGCTTTTGGTGTCACGTACACTCACATTGTTCAGCGTTTGACGGATGCGGCGTGCCTTTTGACGGGAGAGCGCCTCAAGTTCTTCCAGCGCAGCAGCCTTCAAAAAGCGTTGAATACGCGCTTCCGGATCCTTCAGGTTTGTCAAAACCTTTATCTTATTTGATTTCAACTCTATAGACGTGGTTTTTGAAGTTTTGTCATAGGTGACTTCAACGAGGCGCTCACGCCCGAACACAGGAATAACCGCGCCGTTTTTAAATTGAATGGGTTTGGGGAGATTCCGAAGGTTCTCCCGCATCCATTTGTCATGCTCTTCAGCAAAACGATGCGCCCGGCGCATGCTGGTCCCGGGAGGGAGGACAAGGTGAAACGTACGGTCTTTCGGGTCAAAACGCAAGGCCATCCGCCGCGCTCTCGTGTTACGCTTAACGCGTACGTGAGCGGGAAACTCAGGCAGTTCAGCTTGGTCGAGCATCATGCGTGCGGGCATTATCCGGGTTCCTGTTTCGTTTTGTCGATTATGGCGGCGAGTAAACTGTATTTTGTTCAAACTGGCAAGTGAAACATCTACTGTACGTCTTATCTGTGCATGAAGAAAACCTTTCAACGTGTTGTTATATATAAACATATTTTTTTAAAAATATTTTCTGTCCGGGTGGGTTGTGCCTACGCAGCACCATTGCGCATGGTTTCCGTATCTCAAGCATTAATTATAGCATGGCGCAAAACGGTTCGCGCGGGGTTTTGGTAAGATATTTACAGGAAAATTAAACGCTGCTCGGGTCTGCCGTGAATGGCAGGTCGCGCGCGCAAGCTAGTCCGCATCTTCCCGGTGGCTTTCCTGACGGTTTTCCTTGATCCAGCGGCGAACGGCGGCAATGCCGTGTACGTCTCTGCTGTAAAGCGCGGGCGCAATATCTGGAATGGTTTCAAGGTCTTTGGCTGGCACAGGGTCGCAATCCGGATCAAACTGACGGATGAAATGCCGGATACGCGGCATAATCTCTTCCCGCCAGCGCCGTCCGTTGAATATGCCGTAATGACCGCATTCAAGCTGGAAATGGTGATATTGCTTTTTCTGGGACAGGGAATGGCAAAGCTCATGCGCGGCTGTGGTCTGCCCGCGCGCGGAAATGTCATCAAGCTCCCCCTCAATGGTCAGCAATGCTGTACGCTCGATATCTTGAGGGCGCACATCCACCAGCTGGTCCGTATGCGGATCACGCCACTTCATACGCCCACGGGGCAGGAGGTGACGGATAAAAACGGTTTCAATGGTCTGGAGATAAAACTCCGCCGGAATGTCCATAACGGAAAGATATTCGTTGTAAAACTTGCGGTGCGCCTCGGCGCTTTCGCCATCGCCTTCTACGAGGTGGCTGTAAAATTTCATATAAGAGCCAACATGACGATCAAGATTCATCGACATAAAACCTGTAAGCTGCAGGAATCCGGGGTAAACGCGCCGAAAGGCACCGGGGTAATAAAAGGGCACATCATAGACAACACTCTTTTCAAACCAGCTCAATGGCCGCGTTTCGGCCAGCTCCGTGACTTGAGTTTTAGAAATACGTGTATCCACCGGCCCGCCCATAAGCGTCATGCTCAAGGGCTGGTTCGGGTCTTTCTCCGAGGCCATTAAAGAAACCGCAGCCAGAACCGGCACGGTGGGCTGACAAACGGCGATAACATGTGTATTGGGGCCCATAAGGCTCATAAATTCGCGGAGATAAGTAATGTACGTGTCGAGATTGAACATCTCCTCGGCCAAGGGAACCTGCCGCGCGTCCTCCCAATCGGTGATATAAACATCATGATGCGGCAAAAGCGCTTCAACCGTTCCCCGTAAAAGGGAGGCATAGTGGCCGGACATGGGGGCAACCAGCAGAATTTTAGGGTCATTCCGCTTTATCCTCCGGCTGAAGTTCAAAAGCCGGCAGAATGGTTTTTCCACAATAATTTTTTCAACGACATCAACCTTGCGCCCGTCAATACGCGTTTCCGTCAATCCGAATTCAGGCCTTCCAAAGCGCCGGGTCATCCGCTCGACCAGTTCCGCGCCAGCGCCAAGCGTACGCCCGGCCTGCGTATAGGAAAGGATATTCCATGGGCTTTGAAAAAGCGTCCGCGTCATCTCGGCCTGAATACGTACAGGGGTCAAAAGTGCGTGCTGTAATTCATGAAGTTGGTAAAGCATCGGTTGGTCCTTCAGGGTATGAGCCTGTGAAATCGCCTTGATAGCGGGTCACAAGCCCCATGGCTCATGCTATAGTAAAAATCGTTCGAATCCTATCCCTCATCCGGGATGGAAACATGAAAAATAAATAGTCGCCTGACGCGGCGTATTCAAGGTCTTTCGATGGAAGAATTTTTATTACAATGGCACGAACAGATCATGGCCCCGGAGCGGGTGCCGGTTGTGCTGCTCGCAATTTTATTATCCGTTATTTTCGGCATGATTACGGGACCCTTGGCGGGAAATGCCAATCCCTTTTTATGGGTGCTTTATGATACCGTATTTGGCATGTTCGGTGAGAGGCTGGATAAGCGCCGCCGCACGCATGTGGATCTTTTATTTCGTGGGTTTTTGCTCTGCGCTTTCGTGATTGTCGTCTCGGCGTATATAGGCAAAACGCTGGAAACGCTGGCGGCATCTGAGCCGCTTTGGGGGCTGACTCAAGGGCTTATACTCTCGTTCCTGATCAGCAGCGGCAGCATCTGGTTTATCCTCCTGCGGCTTTATTTCGCCATGGCGCAAAAAAAAGTCGGGCAGGGCGCGTACTATGCTGTGGCCCGCTCAACCAGGGTGAATCTTGCGGTAAATGATGATTACGGCATAAGCCGTGCGGCCCTGTCCTTCGCGGCGGTCAGCTTCGATAAGGGGCTGGTTGCCCCAGCCTTATGGTTTATTCTGGGTGGATTTCCGGCCATTTGTATTTACGGCGGCCTCTCTATGCTGGTCTGGCGCTATGGGAAAAAAGGGTTCGCCAGCGGATTTGGACAAATAGCTCTGGCGCTGGAGAAGCTGATGGGGTTCATGCCCTCGGTGCTGGCCGCCCTTTATCTGACGCTCGCGGCCCTGTTTACGCCCACAGCGCGGCTGCACAGGGGCGTGGCGGCGTTCTGGGGGCATAAAAACCGCGCGCCGTATGAGCAGGGCGGCTTGCCGCTGTCGTCCTTGGCGTGGTCGCTGCATGTGGGGCTGGGTGGCGCGGTGCAGGACCTCTCAGGCAGCGCCTTGCATTGCGCATGGGTCGGGCCGGAGGGTGCCACAGCCCGCATCACGCATGGTCACATCCGGCGCGGCCTTTATATCAACGTGATTGCTCATATTTTATTTGTAGCCTCCCTGCTTGCATTGTATATGTGGGCGGGCGTTTTAACGGGGCCATAAACGATTTGGAAAGCTTTTTCACCAAAGGCTTGACTTTTCCGCTCTGGTTCGCTTATTTTGCGCAACTGATTTCAATCTGACGTAGTTTTTTAAGGATAGACCATTATGAGCCGTCGCTGCATGATTACCGGAAAAGGCGTAATGAGCGGGAACAATGTTTCTCACGCCAAAAACAGAACACGCCGCAGATTCCTGCCAAATGTTCAGGATACTTCGATTTATAGCGAAGTGCTGAAAAGCTGGATAAAAATCCGTACAAGCACCTCCGGGCTGCGCACGGTTGAGCATAAAGGCGGTTTTGATGCCTTTATTCAATCGACGGCAAAAACCAAGCTGGACCCGGCTTTGCGTTCTGTGAAGACAAAAATTGAAAAGGCGCTTGGCAAGAAAGCGGCCTGATTCGTGATAACAATCTAAAAAACGCCCGCCGGATTTCATGGCGGGCTTTTTTGTTTCGGTGACCTTAAATGCTTGATTACCCCGAATTTTCATTTGATATTCACCACACAGATTCCAAAAGCAAGGCGCGGCTGGGGCGGCTTAAAACGCCACATGGCACAATAGAAACCCCCAATTATATTTTCTGCGGCACCAAGGCGGCGATCAAGGGGCTTTCCCCGGCGCAGATGATAGAGGCGCGCACGGATATTATTTTATCCAATACATACCATCTTATGCTGCGCCCCGGCGCCGATCTGGTGGAGCGCATGGGCGGCCTTCATAAATTCATGGGCTGGAACGGGCCTCTTTTAACAGATAGTGGCGGTTTTCAGGTGTTTTCGCTTGGCGAAGGCACCATGGCGGATGAGATCAAAGGCCGAAATCGCGGCCATGATAACAAAAATCTGCTGGAAATTACGGAGGAGGGCTGCGTTTTTCGCTCCTATGTCGATGGCCGGAAAATAAAACTCACCCCCGAAAGCGCAATGGAAATTCAGCGTAAACTGGGCGCTGATCTTCTGATGCAGTTTGATGAATGCACGCCCTATCATGTCACAAAGGACTATACCGCACGCTCTATGGAGATGAGCATACGCTGGGGGGATCGCTGCCTTGTGGAATTTGAACGCCGCGATAACGGCGCCCAAGCCCTCTACGGCATAATTCAGGGTGGCGTCTATGGCGATTTGCGGCGTATATCTGCCGAATACACAAAAGACAGGCCTTTCTTCGGCACGGCTGTGGGGGGCTGTCTCGGCGGCAGTGATGAAGAAATGGAAACGGTGGTGGCTGCCAGCTTGCCATACGCGCACCCCGCCCGACCTGTGCATTTTCTGGGGATAGGCAAGATCAAGGACGTGTTTCGTTTCGTTCGCATGGGCGTGGATACCTTCGATTGCGTTATCCCAACCCGGCTGGCGCGGCACGGCACGGCTTTGCTAAAGGGCGCGCCCGGTGAAAGCATTAACCTGAACAATGCCCGCTACCGGGAAGATCAATCACCGCTGGATGAGGGGAATAATCTGGAAGCATCCTCATCTTTCTCAAAGGCCTATATTCACCACCTGCTGAAATGCGAAGAATTGCTGGCCATGCAGATTCTGGCCCAGCACAACGTAGCGACCATAAATCGCCTGATGCGGGAAATCCGCCTTGCCATCAAAACCGGTACGCTGGATGCTCTGGAAAAGGAGTGGCTCGGCTCATAACCGAAAAAAATACAAGACGGATCGCCAGTATCCCAAAATTACCGGTTTTTTATTAACCCATCATTTATGATTTCTGTATAATTTGTGATGGGGGTTTTTCATCCCGGCTCTAAAAACAGGCAGGAGCGCACATGGCGCATGATTACGATCTCTACGAAGAACTGGGCAGCCTCAATACCTTGCTGGGCGCTTACCACGACTGGTTTTTCAATGTTTTAAACTGCGCCCTCTATGCAAAGGACAATGCCGGGCCTGCCATTTCTCCGATTCCTGGCCTGTTCGTAGAAACACTCGGCTCGATGATCGTCGAAACTGATGGAGAAGTTCAGGAAGTCGATATCGTGAGAAAGCTGGAGGCGCAGCATCATGAGCTTGAGGCCTGCGCAAAGGATATTTATAACACCGGAACTCTTAATCCCGCAAAATTCGATGAATTTACAAATTTGTTTAAGACGTTCATCAGCGGCATTCAGAAAAGCTGCCAGAATCTTATCCTCGAAGAATGGGGGCTGGATGTTCTCACGGGCCTGAAAAACAGCCGTATCATGGTGCAGGAACTTTCTCAGGAGATGGAGAGACTCTCCCGCCACGGCCTTTCTTTTTCGCTGGTTCTGGCCAGAATTGATGATTTTCAGGAATTAAAAAAGACATTGGGACAGGCAGAGGCAGACCGTTATCTCAAAATGATCGCCAGCTTTATCCGCCGTAGCTTACGCTCCTTTGACACGGCTTACCGCTTTGACGGCCATCATTTCGTTATGGCGTTGAAGCAGGCGGATCTTCTGGGCGGAAAAAAAGCGATCGAAAGACTGGGAGATCAGCTGGAAAAATCAGGAATAAAATATGAAGTGGCTGGTGAAAAACGTATGCTGACCATGTCCTGTTGCGTTTCCGAGCCGTTGCCGGATGATAAAATACTGAAACTACTGGAAGATCTAGGGAAGGATCTGGATACGCAGGCTAAGGAATTCGGCGTTGTCCTGACATATCACGAGGTGAGCCCTTTGCAGCGCTTTATCCAGACGGGACAAAAAAACACATGAGTTCGGATATGTCCGGTTTGGAAAGCTATTTCACAAAAATGCAGATTCCGCGCTTCATCGTAAGCGCAGATGAGCACACGGTTTTGGCCGCCAATGATCTGGCTATGAAATATTTCGACCGCAGTAGCGAGCAGATAATCGGACATAAAATCCAAAACTTTATGGACCATGAAAACAGGCTGCATTTTGAGCAGTCTTTTGAAGTATGCCTTTCTAAAAAACGCTCAGTCACAATACAGGCCTTGCCGGGTGTCCCCGGAAATGTTCGGGTTTATGGCTTTTACATCAGCCCGATTTTAAAGGAATCCGGAGAAGTTGATTATATTGATGTGATCGGCCAGCTCGACGTCGCGGATCAGTCAATTCTCCAGCGCGAACGCGATGATGCGATCTCCCTTCTGACCTCCATTTTTGAGGTGAGCGAGGTGGGGGTCGTCGTGACCGATCAGAACGGAAGCATCGTAAGGGTTAATGACAGCTTCGTTCGGACCTATGGCTGGGCGCGCGATGAACTGGTGAATGCCGATATCACCGGTCTGCTGACCCCGGATGAGCGCGAAGGCGCCCGGCGTAATTACGAAGAATATATCCGCACCGGGATAAGATCCTCCGGTGAGATGAAAATCATCCGAAAAGACGGCAGCGTCGCCAACACGCTCTTTACCACAGCCACGCTGGAGCTGAGCCAGCGGCGGCGTTTTCTGGTCACCACAGTTATGGACATCACCTTGCGTAAGCAAATGGAACAATCCCTGCGGATGGCCAAAGATCAGGCCGACGCCGCGAACCGGGCAAAATCGGTTTTTCTGGCCAATATGTCGCACGAGCTTCGCACGCCCCTAAATGCAATTATCGGCTTTTCCGAGATGATGCATAAGGAAACTTTCGGCCCCATGGGTCATGAAAAATACGGGGAATATATGGGCGATGTACTCTCCAGCGCCCGCCACTTACTGGAAATTATCAATGAAGTCCTCGATATGTCCAAGATCGAAGCCGGGCGAATAGATCTGGATGAGGGCGAGGTGGACGTACAAATTCTCATGAAATCCGTTGTCCGCATGATGGATTCCAGAGCCTTCGGTAACAACATAAAATTGCAGGACAATATCCAGGAAACACTCCCCAATCTTCAGGGGGATCAGCGACTTGTGCGCCAGATATTAATCAATCTGGTTGGCAATGCGGTGAAATTCTCCCGGCCGGGCGGGGTCGTGCTCATCGGTTGTTATATGCTGGATGATGGCCGGATGCAGATGCAGGTTCGTGACGAAGGCGTGGGAATCCCCCATGAAAAAATCCAGCAGGCGCTGGAGCCGTTTGGTCAGGTCTCGGACAGGCCGGAAAATTCGCATTATCAAGGGACGGGGCTGGGGCTGCCGCTTGCCAAGGCCATGGCGGAATTGCACGAAGCCGAGCTTCACTTGGAATCTGAGGTGGAGCAGGGCACAACAGTGTATATAACCTTCCCATCCTGGCGCATTATTTTGCGCAAGCCAAGAAAATTCCCCTACCCCGATTCCACCACGACCACGCTTGTTTCTTGAAAGCGGGCAGCGTATGCTGTCTCCGGTTTTCCTCAAAAACGAGGTATTCTTTGTAAAAAGAATGGAGAATGGAAATGAGCGATCTGGAACAACGCTGCGCCGAAGCGGGCCTGAAAATGACAGGGCAACGGCGTGTAATACTTAAAGTTTTAGGAAATGCGGAGGATCACCCTTCCGTCGAAAGCGTTTACGAGCGCGCGCGCGAACTTGACTCGTCCATCAGCATTGCCACGGTTTACAGAACGCTGAGCTTGCTGGGGGAACTGGATCTGGTCATCCGGCACGAATTTCAGGAAGGCCATTCCCGCTATGAGGTAAACTCCGACCACCACCACCATCTTGTGGACCTGGAAACCGGCGAGGTTGTGGAGTTTCAAAATGATGAACTGGAAGCGTTGAAAGAGAAAATTGCCCGTGATCTCGGCTATGATCTCGTGGACCACCGACTGGAACTATACGGCAAGAGAATAAAGAAAAAATAATTGTGTAGAATTGAATCTCTGCGAAAGCAGGGTGGGTTGAGGGTTAAAATGTGTTGTGATCTTCCCGTACAAACTGGCGTCAAGCAGGCCGCGGATTGTAAATGCTACGGCGCGGTGATGAAGGCTTACACCACTCTGGCGCAGGCCGGGCGCCCGTTGAGCGTGGCGCTGGAGGCGGCAAAAATTGTGTACACCTATCACCACCCGGAGGATTCGCAATTCAACGCCGCCCTGACGGTTGAGCGCTGGGTGCAGCAAGACCGTGTTCATTGATGATCATGAGCGCCCGCGAATCTCTTCCGGTTGGTTTATGGGTAGAGGCGGAGTTACGCAGGCTTAATTCCATGCTCATTCCCGCCTGTGTCCTGTATAGGGGCAATTATGCTTCGGGGTTGGTGCTGCTCAAGATTAATGGTCTAAAGGGCAAGGTGCGGTTGTTAACGCAAGAGCGTGATTTTGAAACCGGCATGTTATGTTGGATAAACGCCCTGCCGGAGGAAATCTCTGATGAAAAACCGGCTGATGAGTATATCCAGCGTGCACTGAGCCGCGATCCGGACCTTTGGGCCATTGAGATCGAGGACCCGGACATGAGAAATATATTTGAGGAATAAAACTTTAGAAGAGAAGAGCTTCACACGTGTCAAAAAACATCATCGAAAAGCGGCGCACCTTTGCCATTATCTCGCACCCGGATGCGGGAAAAACCACGCTCACGGAAAAGCTGCTGCTTTTCGGGGGCGCGATCGAACTTGCCGGGGCGGTCAAGGCAAAGGGGGACCGCCGGCGGGCACGCTCTGACTGGATGAAGGTTGAACAGGAACGCGGCATCTCCGTTGCCTCCTCCGTCATGACGTTCACGAATAATGATATCGTCTATAACCTGCTGGATACGCCGGGACATGAAGATTTCTCCGAGGACACGTACCGCGTGCTGACCGCCGTCGATAGCGCCGTCATGGTGCTGGACTGCGCGAAGGGTATTGAAACGCAGACATTAAAGCTTTTTGAGGTTTGCCGTTTGCGCGATATGCCGATCATCACCTTCATCAATAAAATGGACCGGGAGGGGCTGGACCCTTTCGACCTCCTTGATGAGATTGAAGACAAACTCGCGCTGGACGTTACGCCCGCAAGCTGGCCCATCGGCATGGGGCGCAGCTTCAAGGGCTGTTACGATCTGCTGAATGACCAATTGATCTTATTCGGACGTGGGAAAGGGGAAAGGCTCGAGGCTGGAATACCGGTTTCCGGGCTGGATGACCCGAAATTGGCTGATTTCCTTGATGCGCAGGAAATCACCAGGCTGAGAGATGATGTCGAAATGGTGCGCGGTGTTTGCCGTCCCTTCGACCGGCAAGCCTATCTGGAGGGGCATCTGACACCTGTGTTCTTCGGCTCTGCGGTAAATAATTTCGGCGTGCGGGAGCTTATGGAGGGGATTGGCCGGTTTGCGCCCTCTCCGCAACCACAGAAAACCGCCACGCGCATGATCGACCCCTCTGAGCCAAAAGTCACGGCGTTCGTTTTTAAAATTCAGGCCAATATGGACCCCAAACATCGGGACAGGATGGCCTTTGCACGCATTTGCTCCGGCCAGTTCCGGCGCGGGATGAAGCTTAAACACGTGCGCTCCGGCAAGATGCAGGTCATTCACTCTCCGCAAATGTTTCTGGCGCAGGACCGGGAAATGGCCGAAGAGGCTTTCCCCGGCGATATCATAGGCCTGCCCAATTATGGCGGTCTGCGCATTGGCGATGCTCTCACGGAAGGGGAAGATCTGGCCTTCACCGGCATTCCCTCCTTCGCGCCGGAGTTGATGCAGCGCGCCCGTCCGGAAGACCCGCTAAAGGCTAAGCATTTAGGAAAAGCGCTGGAACAATTGGCCGAGGAGGGCGCCGCTCGCGTATTCAAACCCATTCAGGGGTCTGACTGGATTGTGGGCGTGGTGGGGGCGCTGCAGTTCGATGTTCTGGCTGATCGCATCCGTACCGAATACACAATCCCCGTAAAGTTCGAAGCCACAAGCCTCTATACGGCCCGCTGGTTGTTTGCCAAGGATACTCTTGTTTTAAAGAAATTTATGGATTCGATTCAATCCTCAATCGCGCTGGATCATGACGGCGATCCGGTTTTTCTGGCCCGCAACGACTGGCATCTGAACGATTCCATATCAAAAAACCCGGACATCGAGTTTCGTGCGATGAAATGACCGCGCCGGATCATGGCGCGGACGATGCGCCGGATTCTCTTTCATGCTCTTCCTTGGCTTCTTTCTCGGCCTTTTCTTTCGTCACGAAGGCTCTAAAACGCCCATACGCTATTTCATGCCCAAGGGCGCTGATAATGTTCGAGTATTGATCTGACCAGCCCTTTATACCCTCAACCGTTATCCCGGCGCTCCATCCTTTTTTCTTCAGAGCCTCGACCACCTCTATCGAAGGCGTCAGCACCATGAAATAGGCGGGGTAGTATTTAAGGTTGGTGCCCTCAAGCGTGCCCCCGTTGGTGACATGCGCCATGGCATAAATCCCTAAATCTTCGGCAGTTTTTGAAAGAATAGGCTCCAGATCCATGAAGTTGTTGGAGATATTGACAAGGATAACACCGCCAGGTTTTAGCTTCTGCAGATAGATGGAAATGGCCTCTTTTGTAATGATGTGTATAGGAATATTATCCGAACTAAACGCATCACCGAAGATCATATCATAGTGCTGATCCGGCTTTCTCTGGATCGTCATGCGCCCGTCCCCAAGAATAATGTCATAAGGGCTACCGCAATCGGAAAGATAGGTGAAATATTCCGGGTTTTGTGCAACGGCGACAATATCGGGGTCTATTTCATAGAAATCAAAATGACGATCGGGCTTTTTAAAGCACGCCGTAACCCCGATCCCAAGGCCGATAACGCCGATTTCCTGATCTCCCGGCTTTTCATTCAAATAGGCAAAGACATCGTTTATCGGGCTGACGGGGCTGTAATAGGAAAGAGGCGTTAGCCGGTATTGCTCGGCCAGTGCCTGCGCGCCATGCGTGGTCGTGCCATGAAGCAATATGCGCTCATCCTCATTCGTATCCACAACGCGAATAACACCGAAAAAATTACGATCAATATGCAAAAGCTTTATAAAGCCATGCTGCCCCCATTGAAAACCGGGGGGAAACAGCGCCAGCAAAACACACACCGATATGGCAAAGGGCCAGCGCTTTCTCTGAAGCATAAACAGGCCGGCGGCAATAATAACTGCGCAGCCCGTAATTACATTTTTGCTATTCAGCCCAAAAGCAAATATGCCGGCGGCAAACACGGCAGCCATCATTAAAATGGTAAGGGAGAATAAGGCATCCAAAGAGCGTGATTGAATAAAGCGCTTAATCGAGCCGAGTAAATGCCCGAAGGATTGTTCCGGCTGCTGCTGGTAACGCATAAAGGCGGCCAGAGACAGCACCAGAATATATTCAAAGGGCAGGATGAAGATCTGCGGCGCGATAATGGCATTGAAAAAACCGCCCAAAGCCCCGCCAATGGACATTATAAGATAAAACTCCGTCAGCTTTGAAGCATGAGGCTTTGCCGCCGCCAGCGCCGTATGGCAAAACATCGCCACAAAGAAAAACAAAAGAAGATGCAGAGCAATCAAATATAAGGGATGAATCGGTGCCCCGTTAAAAACAAGAATCTGTATAAACAGAATAATCAAAAGCGCTTCAAATCCTGTTGTGGTCTGTTGTTGCGAAAACAAGGGTTTGCGCGCAAAAACAAGGATAAACGTGCCGACATACAGCGCCAGCGGTAATATCCAGAGCAAGGGCGCAGAAGCAATATCCGTGGTCAGAAACGTCGTAACACCCAGCATAAGAGAGGAGGGAATAAACGCCAAAATCAGCCAGTATCCACGCCTTTTCCAGCTTATAGCCTCCTCAGATGCGGCAGGCGCGGGTGCGGGAGCAGCCTCAGCCACGCATGCGGATTTTGTGCATTTGGCGCCAGCGCTTTTCCAGACCAGAAACGCCGAAATCACCGTCATAGCCGCCAGCGCAAAATAACCGTAAGCCCAGCCCTGCGCCTGCCCGTTCAGGGTCAGCAACGGCTCAATCAAAACCGGATAGGCAAGCAAGGAGGTCATAGAGCCAAGATTGCTGGCCCCATATAAAAAGTAAGGATTGTCGGAATCTGGGTGGCCGGAGAGAGAGAACCAGCGCTGAAGCATGGGCGCGGAGCCGGCCAGAACAAAAAACGGTCCGCCGACCGTCATGGCCATGAGCGAAAGCTGCCAGAGCGTAGGATCTTTATCCACCGGCGGCAGCCAGCCTTCCGGAATAGCAAAGGGCAAAACAAAGGCAAAAGCGACCAGCAAGGCAAAATGTAAAATCGCCTGCGCCCTCATCCCTAAAAAGCGGCTCGTACCGTGCGCGTAAGCGTATCCGCCCAGAAGGCAAAGCTGAAAGAACAGCATAGCCGTATTCCAGACCTGCGGCGTCCCCCCCAGTAAGGGCAGAATCATTTTGGAGAACATTGGCTGCACAGAAAATAGCAAAGCCGCGCTGAGCAAAAGGGTCAGGGCATAAACGGGAATATAAAGGCGGATCATGGCGCGTCTTCCGAAAAAAGTAAAATGATTGGGGCTGTGCAGGGCTGAAAATTGTAAAAAGAAATCTACGTCAATATGCTACGGGCTGTCCGCGCCTGTGTACAGTTTTTTTCTTTATCAAAAATATTTTCCCACAATTTTACTTTTTTACTTGAAATCAGAGCCTTGTGATGACATTTAAACGGTACTGTTTTAGTCCTGATTGGAGGGGCGGAAGATGATCCGCATATCAAAACTGGCCGATTATGCTGTGGTGGTCCTTGCGGCGCTCTCGCGGGAAGCGGAGATGCGCGCCAATGTGGGGGCGCTTGCCGGGAAAACGCGCCTGCCCGAGCCGACGGTGGCCAAAGTGCTAAAGGCGCTGACGCGTGAGGGGATTGTGGAATCCCTGCGCGGTGTGAATGGCGGTTACAAGATCGCAAGGGCGCTGGGCGAGATTACGGTGGCGGAGATTGTGCTGGCCGTAGATGGCCCCGTGTCTTTAACGGCCTGTATCGAGGACTCGCCGGAGCAATGTGATTTTCAATGCCATTGCCTGATGAAGGGGCGCTGGAACGATGTGAATGATGCAATCAAAAACGCGCTTGAGAGCATTTCTCTGGCCGATATGATTGTCAGACCGTCTCGACCATCGGTAAACCAAAGCGCCGCCCGCAGGCAGGCCAATGCCGTAAGCGGCAATATATAAGGGAAAAAGATGAATATGAGTATTTCTGAAAAAACAATCGCGACCGTCACGGAAATGGCGGGTAAATACAGCGCCGGTTTCGTGACCGACATTGAAACGGATAAGGCGCCCAAAGGCCTGTCTGAGGATACTGTACGTTTCATCTCCGCAAAGAAAAACGAGCCGGAATGGCTTTTGGAATGGCGCCTGAAGGCGTTTCGCCAGTGGCTGGAAATGCCCGAACCTCAATGGGCCAAGGTTGATTTTCCGCCCATTGATTATCAGGACGCCTATTATTACGCGGCGCCCAAGACCGATGCGGATCGTCCAAAATCACTGGATGAGGTTGACCCTATCCTGCTGGAGACATACGCCAAGCTAGGCATTCCGCTAAGAGAGCAGGAAATGCTGGCGGGCGTCGCGGTGGATGCCGTATTCGATTCCGTATCCGTGGCTACCACGTTCAAGGGCAAGCTGGCCGAGGTTGGCGTTATTTTCTGCTCCATCAGCGAGGCGGTGCAGGAACATCCCGAACTGGTGCGCAAATATATGGGCTCTGTTGTCCCGCCCGGCGATAACAAGCACGCCTGCCTGAATTCCGCAGTCTTCACCGATGGCTCGTTTGTGTATATCCCGCCGGGTGTACGTTGCCCGATGGAGCTTTCAACATATTTCCGTATCAATGAAATGAACACGGGCCAGTTCGAGCGTACTTTGATCATCGCCGATAAGGGGGCGTACGTGTCGTATCTTGAGGGTTGCACCGCGCCCATGCGGGATACGCGCCAGCTTCATGCCGCCGTGGTGGAACTGGTCACACATGACGATGCCCAGATAAAATACTCCACGGTTCAAAACTGGTATCCCGGTGATGCTGAGGGTAAGGGCGGCATTTACAACTTCGTGACCAAACGCGGCCTGTGCGAGGGGCGCAATTCCAAGATCAGCTGGACACAGGTCGAAACCGGCTCGGCGATCACATGGAAATACCCAAGCTGTATTCTAAAGGGCGACCACAGCCAGGGTGAGTTCTACTCCGTCGCCATCACCAATGGCCGGCAACAGGCCGATACCGGCACAAAGATGATCCATATCGGCAAACACACAAAAAGCCGCATCGTCTCCAAGGGGATCAGCGCGGGGCGCAGCGATAACACCTATCGCGGGCTGGTTAAAATCATGCCCAAGGCCGAAGGCGCACGGAATTTCACGCAATGCGACTCTCTGCTGATCGGTGATCGTTGCGGCGCGCATACCGTGCCTTATATAGAGAGCCGGAATAAATCCGCCCGGCTGGAGCACGAAGCCACAACCTCCAAAATCTCCGAAGATCAGCTGTTCTACTGCCAGCAACGCGGCATGAGCGCCGAAGAGGCCGTCGCGCTTATCATTAACGGCTTCGCGCGGGAGGTCATGCAGCATCTGCCGATGGAATTTGCCGTCGAGGCACAAAAACTGGTGGGGATCAGCCTTGAGGGGAGTGTTGGTTAAAGGGCAAGGCTTTTAACCAACCGCAATTGAAGACAATTTTGTTAAAAGGAATGGTTTAGAAAAATGATAAAAATTAAAGACTTGCACGCCTCAATCGAAACCGATGAAGGCCAGAAAGAAATCCTCAAAGGTATAACCCTGGATATTCCGGCGGGACAGGTTCACGCCATCATGGGGCCGAACGGGTCGGGGAAATCCACGCTTTCCTACGTTCTTGCGGGGCGCGATGATTACGAGGTCACGAGCGGCTCTGTCGAGATGAACGGGATTGATCTTCTGGAGCTTTCGCCGGAAGAGCGCGCCGCCGCCGGCGTGTTTCTGGCCTTTCAATACCCTGTGGAAATCCCTGGGGTTAACATGAGCACATTCCTGAAAACATCAATAAATTCAATCCGCAAGCAACGCGGTCAGGAAGAGCTGGACGCTCTGGGTATGTTAAAGCTTATCAAGGCAAAATGTGCGGATCTGGGCATCGGCGATGAAATGATGAAGCGCGCCGTTAATGTTGGTTTTTCGGGCGGTGAGAAAAAACGCAACGAAGTGCTGCAAATGGCAATGCTGGAGCCTAAATTCTGCGTGCTGGATGAAACCGATAGCGGGCTGGACATTGATGCGCTCAAAATCGTTGCGGACGGCGTGAATAAGTTGCGCGGGCCGGAACGCTCTTTCCTCATCATCACGCATTATCAGCGGTTGTTAGACTATATCCAGCCTGATGTCGTGCATGTTCTGGCGGGCGGGAAAATCGTTAAAACCGGCGGGGCGGAGCTGGCAAAAGACCTTGAACGCAGCGGTTATGCTGAATTTATCGGAAAGGCGGCCTGAGCAATGTCCGCGAACGCAAAAGCCCTGAACATTCAAGATCTGCCCACCCCGAAACAGGAGACGTGGAAATACACGAATCTTGGGCGCAATCTGCCTGAGGGGCTGGTTTCCGCTGATATAAATCAGAAAATACTTATCCACAAAAACAGTGGACAAGTCTGTGAACAGATTGAGGAAATCCTGTTCACAGGCTGTGCAGGGATTCACGCAAACCCAAGCCTGAAAATCGTTCTGGAGGAGGGGGCATCCCTGACCCTCATCGAGCGGCATGACGGGCAGGGCGCGTACTGGAAAAACATGATCACCGAGATTGAAGTGGGCGCGAACGCCCGTCTTCGGCATATCCGCCTGCAAGAGGAATCGCCGGAGGCCGTGCAGACGAACATGGTGCATATCCGGCTGGCCCGCGATGCTGTATATGACGGTTTTAGCCTGAATATCGGCGGGCGTTTGACGCGCCACGAAATCCACGCGCAAATTCAGGGCGCAAACGCCGAATGCAGCTTGAACGGGCTTAGCCTCCTGAGAGAAAAACAGCACGGCGACACCACGATCCTGATCGAACACGAGGCGCCGCACTGCCGCTCGAACCAGTTCTACCGCACCATTTTGGATGATGCCGCGCGCGGCGTGTTTCAGGGCAAGGTGCATGTCCACAAAATCGCCCAGAAAACGGACGGGTATCAGCTCTCCAACGCGCTTCTGCTCTCGGCGGATGCGGAAATGGACACCAAGCCGGAGCTTGAAATCTATGCCGATGACGTAAAATGCTCACACGGGGCAACCACGGGCCAGCTTGATGAGGAGCCGCTTTTCTACCTGCGCACGCGTGGCCTTGATGAAGGCGCGGCGCGTTTATTGCTGATGAATGCCTTTGTGGATGAGGTTGTGGATAAGATTGAGGATGAATCTGTGAGAGCGCAGATACAGGAAAGGGCGGAGCAATGGTTGCTGCGGGCACTGCAAAAATAGAGAAAAGCGCCCGGCAATACCGGGCTGACTTCCCCATTCTTGGGCAAATGATGAATGGCCGTAAATTGGCCTTTCTGGATACGGCGGCGAGCGCGCAAAAACCAAAAATCGTCATCGATTCCATGTCCAGTGTGTACAGCACCGGTTACGCCAATATTCACCGGGGCGTTTACCGGATTTCGCAGGAACTCACGACCGCCTTTGAAGAAGTGCGGCAGAAGGTTGCGGATTTTATTGGTGCGCCCGGCGCCAGAAACATCGTCTTTACGCGAAACTCAACCGAGGCGATCAATCTGGTCGCGCAAAGCTGGGGGCGCACGCATCTGCAAAAGGGCGATGAGGTGATTTTGAGCGCGATGGAACATCACGCCAATATCGTCCCGTGGCAATTGCTGCAGGCGCAGATCGGAATTGAAATCAAGGTGATCCCGGTTCTGGATGATGGAACACTGGATTATGAGGCCTATCAATCCCTGCTATCCCCACGAACAAAAATGGTGGGGGTTGTGCATATATCAAACGCTTTTGGTGTTCGTAATAATATAAGTAAAATCATAAAGTTATCCCGTGATTTTAATCCTAAAATAAAGGTTCTGATCGACGGCTCTCAAGGGGTTGTCCACAGCCCTGTCAACGTGATCGCACTGGATGCGGACTTTTATGTCTTTACCGGGCATAAGCTTTACGGCCCTACGGGCATTGGTGCGCTCTACGGGAAGTATGAGGCGCTGGAATCCATGCCGCCCTATCAAGGGGGCGGTGATATGATTGAAAGGGTTAGCTTTTCCGGCAGCACGTTCAGAGAGCCTCCGCACCGGTTTGAGGCCGGAACGCCGCCAATCGCCGAGGTTATCGGTTTGGGCGCAGCGATTGATTACGTGCGGGAAATCGGTTTTGACTTCATTCAAAAGCGCGAAGAAAACCTGCTCGCGTACGGTAATAAAAAATTAAAGGAAATCAGTGGACTAAAAGTTTTTGGTGATGTTTCGGATAAGGCCGGGATTTTCAGCTTCACCATCGAAAATATGCACCCATCGGATATCGGCATGGTTCTTGACCAGTGCGGGGTTGCCGTACGGGCCGGGCATCATTGCTGTATGCCGCTGCTGGAGCGTTTCGGGCTGGATGCAACCGTCCGGGCCTCTCTGGGGCTGTATTCAAATGAAGAAGATATAGATGCACTGGTCGAGGGGCTTCATAAAGCCAGGGAGCTATTTCAATGAGCGCGCAGGAAACAAAAATGCCAACAGAATCCCCTTACGATGCGCTGGCCGAGCCACCTGAAGCGGATGTGCCGCGGGATCACCCGCTTTGGCCCGCTATGCTGGCGGCGCTGAAGGAAATTTACGACCCTGAAATTCCCGTAAATGTGTATGAGCTTGGCCTCATCTATGCGGTTAAAATTATTGAGCTAGATGAAGGGGATGTGGAGGTTAGCGTAAAAATGACTTTAACTTCCCCGGGCTGCCCCGTCGCGCAGGAAATGCCGGGCTGGGTGCAAGGGGCGCTCCTGCCGCTTGATGGTGTGGGCGAGGTGGATGTTGAAATTATATGGGAGCCAACATGGTCCCCCGCCATGATGGCCGAGACAGCAAAAATGCAACTTAATATGTTTTATTAAGAGGATACATGCAAATCATGATGGACATTAAGATCACGGCGCAAGCCGCTTCGCACATTCAAAATCTGATGAAAAAGGCCCCGGAAGGCTCGCCGGGGCTGCGCCTCACCGTGGGTGCTACGGGATGTTCCGGCAATTCCTATAAAATGGAGTACGTAAAGCCGGGCAGCCCGGAAACCACCGATGATATCATCGAGAGTGGCGGTGTACGTATCAACATTCCTAAAATGTTCTCATGGATGCTCATCGGCATGACCATAGACTACATAACCGACGCTCTAGGCAATTCGAGATTTGAATTTATCAACCCGAATGAAACCGGGCGTTGTGGCTGCGGCGAAAGTTTTCAGGTCGCTCCGGCCGCGGGAAATCCCGACACGTCAGGTTGAACTGCCGGCGCCCGCGTTGCGGGCCCGCGAAACCATACTAGCGGATGCAAAGCTTATCGGCGGCGGACGCCGGCTATATGTGTTGGCGGCGGCGCGTACGCCTCTGGGTCTTTCCCAGCCCTTGCCTTGACCTCTTTTACGACCAGTGTTCGGAAATGGGTTCATTTTAATACTCTTTCTCTATTCATGGGCGCAATATATCGCCGCATATATATCCATCAAGGTCTCAAGGCTTAAATTATCCTTATAGCCATTATAAAGCGGCTCCATCCCTGCCTTGCGCAAAACACGCAGAAACTCAAGATCACCAAGATCGTTAAGCTCATCTCCCATTTTACACCAGGTGAGCAGAATATCCAAATTTCGCCCGTGATTTTCCTCCGCATGCCCATCAATCTCCGGCGGAAATTTGCTCTGGCGGTCGCCGGTCATCTGGTTGATCTCGCAATCACGCAGCGCGCCCGCCAGATCGACGGCCTGATAGGGGGCGTACGTCTTTATATCGCAAGGCGCGGCAATGAATATTTTCCTGTCATAGGTGATAAATCCCTGCCGTGTAATGCCGGATATGAACTTTATATCAATATGATAATTACGGGCAAAATCCATCATCATTTTGCCGGAGGGGGCTTTTTCCAGCGCCGCACTGTTTTCCTTCAGCAGAGCTTCATTGTGTGGATGGGCATAGCGCAGAGGCTGCTGCATATTAAAGTTCTGCGCCGTTAACTCGGCAAGAACCGGGGCATTTATCGTGATATGTCCGCTCTTTTCGATACGTACATCCCCCCTTATGGTCTCTCCATTGAATAAAACGGGAATTTTTAGCAGGAAATAGTGCTCAAACTCCTCTATTTCCCGTCTGGATGTGTAATCTATGGCCTTGAAATGGTGTTCCATGGCGGTTGCGCCCGCATAACCCGTATCGTACGCATCGACAATAAATTTAACTTTCTGTTCCGGGTCAAAGACCACATCGTCAAAAAAATCCAGATAACTCAGGACATTTTCTTTTCTCAGCCGAAAAGCGTCCCGCTGAATAAGCAAAATCACGGGATGCGCCGAACCATCGAGATAATAGTGATTCTCGCCATTACTGATGTAATCCAGATTGTAATCGGGAATAAGCCCGGTATTGCTCAGGCGATAGCGGCTATACCCTTCAAGAAACGACAGGCCATAAGCCCAGAGTTCATAATGTTTTCCCGCGAAAAGCGGCGCAAAACCGGGATCCGACACCTCATCAACGAATTTTCTGGTTTGCTCCGGGGAAAGGCATTCCCATTTTGAATGTTCACGCATGCACTTTGTATCCTTGGCAGAAGAAAATCTTCAGCAGTGCCAATCTACAGCAAAGCGGGAAACTTATAAAGCGGATGCGGCATAGCCGGCTGCGGCGGCGCTTTGGGCCTCCAGCGCCTGCAAAATCACATCGGGCGAAGCGTTTTCAAGATGGGCAAAGCTGCTAAGCGTCTGCTTCCAGGCCTTTGCGCCGGGCTGCCCATGAAACAGGCCGAGCATATGCCGGGTAATGGATTTAACGGGCGTGCCGTACAAATCGGCTTGTTTGTGAGCGTATTGAATCATGGCATAGGCCGCAAGCTCACGGCCCTGCGGCGGGGATGGGGCGTTAAAAACACTATTCATAATTTCCGCCAGAAACCACGGGTTTTGATAGGCTTCACGCCCGATCATCACGCCTGAGAATGTCGATATTTGCGCCTGTACGTTCTCAATTGTGGATATCTCGCCATTGACGATAATGCGAAGCTGTGGATATTTTTCCCGAATCTGAGCCGCGCGAATATAGTCGATAGGGGGCTTTTCCCGGTTTTCTTTGGGTGAGAGTCCCTTTAACCACGCTTTGCGCGCATGAATTATAAAAGTTTTACACCCTTTATCCGCAATTCTACCTACAAACTGATCCAAAAACGCAAAATCATCCTGATCGTCGATACCAATCCGGCATTTTACCGTAACGGGAATGGAAACGGCGCTGATCATACGCTCCACGCAGGACGCGACATGATCCGGCTCTTTCATCAAACAGGCCCCGAACCGCCCATTTTGAACCCGGTCAGACGGACAGCCGCAATTAAGATTAATCTCATCATAGCCGTATTCTTCCCCCATAGCCGCGCATCTGGCCAGCGCATCGGGGTCAGAGCCGCCCAGTTGAAGCGCAAGCGGGCGCTCCGCAGAATCAAAGCGCAAATGCCGGTCCTTATCACCAAAAAGCAGGGCGCCCGTGGTCACCATTTCTGTGTAGAGTTTCACATGCGGCGCAAGCAGGCGGTGGAAATAGCGGCAATGGCGATCCGTCCAATCCATCATCGGCGCCACCGAAATTTCCGGGGCGGGCATGGAATTGAGTGCGTTTTTATTATGAGACTCTTGCTTCATTGGCGCTTTTTATCATAAACAGGGATATGGGCACGCAAAAAATCCATCTGCTTATCGTTTTTTTTCTGACCGGGCTTTGTCTGAGCGTGGGATATAGCGCGCGGGCGGAAAATGCCGCCGGTTCTTCAGCCTTCCGTTCAACGCAATTTCCCTTGCCGCGCTTTGTTTCTGTGGCTTCCGATGAAGTATTTGTGCGCACCGGGCCGGGGCAGCGTTATCCCGTGGAGTGGGTTTATCGCAAAAAGGGCGTGCCGGTTGAAATCATTCTTGAATATGATGTCTGGCGCAAAATAAAGGATTTCAACGGGCAGGTGGGCTGGGTGCACCATACCTTGCTCAGTGGTCGCCGCGCGGCCTTCATTCTGGGCAATGAAACCATGCCCTTATACAAAAAACCGGTGCAGGATGAGCATATTCAGGCCTATGCAGAGGCAAGAACGCTTGTAAGCGTGGAGCAATGCAACGGCCAATGGTGCTTTGTGAATGCTTCGGGGTATAAAGGGTGGATTGTGCAAAATAAACTTTGGGGTGTTTACGAATCTGAAGTTTTCGACTAACCTTGATTCACCAGTTGATTCTGCAACTGTCCACAGCCTTATCCACAACCACCACCTCTTGACCTACCCCTCCGATTCTCTCCCGCTCAGGCGCTTCAACCATGTTCGCATTAACCAACAAGCCCGAAATGGGCGCACGTTTATACACAGGCCTGATTCATCTGGCGACCGACCCCGCGCGCGGAACGGATGCCATGAAGGTCATACAACACATGGCGGGCATTCTGGTTGAAACCTATCTGGTGTTTGATAATCCGGATGAGGTCATGGAAGTCAGCCTGTGCCAGTTAGGGGCAATGCTGGGCTGCGACCCTGCGCCGGGTGTTTTGGGCGCTATGGCTTTGCCGCCCGCTCATATTCTGGATCATGAGACAGAGCGTGGACGGCTGGCCGCGCGTAATTTCTTCGAAGAATGGCTGGATTGCGCTTTTGAGTTTCATAACCTGATTCAGGTCATCGTACATAATATTCTGGTGAGCTGGGAGGCCGATGGACAGGGGCGCGCCGAATCTTTCCGGTTGCTCGTTGAATGCACGCAAAAATGTATGGGCTTTGAAATCGCCGCGCAGGAATTATGCGATGTGGTGATTGATCGTAAAGTCACGGCGCAGGACTGGTCTTTAGGGGATTGCGTCGCCTCTTTGAGCGCGGTCGCGGGCCGCAGGCTGGCGCTGTCTTTGAATTCCGATGCCTGCATGCTGTTCCGTGGCTCGGCCCTGCCGGATAATCTTGACCGCGTTGTGTATGTAATGACGCAGGAGGCTGTGCGCCTTGGTGTCCCTGCGGGCACGGATTGGCGATTCGGCCTGGCGGCGAACGATGTCCCGGTCAATGCGCCGCTTGACCTTGTCTATGGTATTGAACCTTACTGTCAGAGCTTTTTTGACGCGATGGGAATTCGCAACCAGTACGAACAGGCCGTTTGCTGCGCCAAGGCCGCCGGGCGGATGCTGGCGGTTGCTGCGGGCGGAGAGGTTCCGGAAATTGAACCGGCTATCGCCAAGCCCTTGGCAATGGCCGCGATCACAGAGACTTATAAATCGGTTTGCATGGAACAAAGCATCGCATTGTTCTGAACCTTGCCCGCGCCCTCTTGCAAGGGTCCGTAATCTCCCTTATAAATTTGTGACTTGTAACAGGCCAGAGAAAGACTCTTTGTGTCGATTGGTAATTTTCTAGGATATGGTCCGCACGCATGAACTTTAAACAAAAATCCAGCTACAGTTACGAAGAAATCATCGCTTGCGGTGAGGGGGAAATGTTCGGGCAGGGCAATGCAAAATTGCCGGCGCCTCCCATGCTGATGTTCGACCGGATTACAAACGTATCTCAGGACGGCGGCGCCTATGGCAAGGGCGTGATCGAGGCTGAATTTGATATTCATCCGGATATCTGGTTCTTCGACTGCCATTTTAAGGGCGATCCGGTCATGCCGGGCTGTCTGGGGCTTGATGCCCTTTGGCAATTGCTGGGGTTTTATCTCGGCTGGACGGGGGCGCAGGGCTCAGGTCGGGCCTTGGGGCTTGGCGGCCTTAAACTGACCGGGCAGGTGCAGCCCTCCACAAAACTTGTGAAATATGTCGTGGATGTTAAGCGCGTGATTAACCGCAAGCTCGTTCTGGGCATAGGCGATGGAAAAATGTACGCCGATGGCACGCTGATCTACGAAGCTGAAGGGCTGAAAGTCGGATTGTTTGGCAATCCTGATGCAATGGAAGGATAATCTATAGATGACACGCCGCGTCGTCATAACCGGAATGGGGATCGTTTCCTGTATTGGAAACTCTGTCACTGAGGTTCTGGAATCGCTGAAATCCGGACGTTCTGGAATCACGGCCTCTCCCGAATATGCGGAGATGGGCTTCCGCTCGCAAATCTACGGAAAACCTGCGATCCAGCTTGATGAACATATCGACAAGCGTTTATGGCGCTTTATGGGTGATGCTGCTGGCTATGTTCATTTATCCATGGAGCAGGCCATCAAGGATGCCGGGCTCACGCCGCAGGACGTATCCAATGAACGTACGGGGATCATTGTTGGCTCTGGCGGCCCCTCAACACGGGCGCAGGTTCTGGCGGCGGACATCGCGCGCGAAAAGGGCCCCAAACGCGTTGGGCCTTTCGCCGTACCTAAGGCCATGTGCTCAACAACCTCGGCGACAGCGGCAACGAATTTCCAGATAAAAGGCGTAAATTATTCGATCTCCTCAGCCTGTTCAACCTCTGCACATTGCATAGGCAATGCGGCGGAAATGATCCAATGGGGCAAGCAGGATATTATGTTCGCCGGCGGGGGGGAGGAACTGGACTGGACGCTCTCCGTCCTGTTCGATGCCATGGGCGCGATGTCCTCTAAATATAACGACACGCCGGAAAAGGCCGCAAGAGCCTATGATTCCGGGCGTGACGGCTTCGTAATCGCGGGCGGTGGCGGTATCTTGGTGCTTGAGGAGCTTGAGCATGCCAAGGCGCGCGGCGCAAAGATTTATGCGGAGATCACGGGTTACGGCGCAACCTCGGACGGCGCGGATATGGTCGCCCCCAGCGGCGAGGGCGCGGTCCGCTGCATGAAGCAGGCACTCTCCACGCTAAAAACGCCGGTTACCTATATCAATACACACGGCACCAGCACCCCGGTCGGGGACGTAACGGAGATCAAGGCCATCCGCGAAGTGTTCGCCGGGCGTGAAATTCCGCATATCAGCGCCACAAAATCCATGACCTGGCATTCTCTGGGCGGAACCGGCGTGCAAGAGGCTATTTACTGCCTGCTGATGATGAAAAATAACTTCGTCGCCCCCAGTATAAACATTGAAAACCTTGATGACGGCGCGGCAGACATGCCGATTGCCCGCACGCGCCTTGATAACATCACGCATGAAAGCGTCATTTCCAACTCTTTTGGCTTTGGCGGCACGAACTGCACCCTGGCGATGAGCCGGTACGAGGAATAGAAACATGAGATATTTTTTTATACTTCTATTTTTTGTCCTCTCTTTTGCCCCGTTTTCTTACGCAGAAGACCACAAATTTCCTTGCGATCGAAATATGACCCAGACGGATTTGAATATTTGCTCGGGGGAGGAAATGAAATACACGGATCAAAACCTAAAAGAAACCTATCAGCAAGCTCTTGAAAAGTTAGAGGGCGACTATTTTTTACAAAAAAAAGAGCAGTTTTTGAGCTCTCAAAAAGAGTGGGAAGAATATAGGGAAGCAGCTTGTAAATTTGAGAATCCGGATGAAGGGAGTATCGCTCCTTTGATTTATGCAAACTGCAGAATAAGATTAACTCAAGAGCGGGTTGAGACAATAAAAAGCGGTTTTATGGAGTGGTAAGACAATGACAGCTTTAATGAAGGGTAAAAAAGGCTTGGTTATGGGCGTGGCAAACGACCATTCGATAGCATGGGGAATGGCCAGAGCCTTGCATGGTGCGGGCGCTGAACTGGCTTTCACCTATCAGGGCGAAGCCTTCGGTAAACGCGTCAGGCCGCTGGCTGCGTCTTTAGGATCGGAAATCCTCATTGATTGCGATGTGACTTCTGAGGATAGTCTGGACACTGTTTTTTCCACAATTGGGGATAAATGGGGCGATCTGGACTTTATCGTCCACGCCATCGCCTATTCGGATAAGAACGAGTTGCAGGGCCGGTATGTGGATACAACGCTGGATAATTTTCTGAAAACCATGCATATCTCCTGCTATTCCTTCACCTCCGTCATGCGCCGGGCGAAAGATCTCATGAAAAATGGCGGCAGCGCGGTAACGCTCAGCTATTACGGGGCGGAAAAGGTCATGCCCAATTACAATGTCATGGGCGTGGCCAAAGCGGCGCTTGAGGCTTCAACCCGTTATCTCGCGGCTGATCTTGGCCCCGAAGGTGTACGTGTCAACGCCATTTCCGCCGGCCCTATGCGCACACTGGCTGGTGCGGTGATTGGCGGCGCCCGAAGAACATTCAAATACAATGTGCTAACCTCACCCATGCGCAGATCTGTCGAGCTTGATGAGCTTGGTGGCACAGGGCTTTATCTGCTTTCGGATATGTCCTCCGCCGTGACGGGGGAGGTTCATTACGTTGATTGCGGCTTTAACGCCATGGGCATGCCGCCGCATGACGTGTTGGATGAAATTGCAGGAAACGGTTCAAAGGAGTAGGCGTGTCTTATAATCTGCACGATCGTTACCGTCGCCGCTCGAATGAAAGAATGATGGCTTTCATCGTGGTTTTGACCATTTTATTCCTTTCTTTTGGCTTCGGCTTCTGGATTGGTGGACAAACGGCGGAGCAGCAAAATCGTTCGCTAAAGGCCAATTTTGATAATTTAAAGCTGGAAAAAGACAAGCTGCAGACCATGGCGACAGAACTGCGGGCAGAGGCACAAACGGCCAGAGCGCGTTATGAGCAGCTTCAAAGCACCTACGCAGAAATCCTGCCTGAAGGCCCGATGCAGGAGCTTGTCCTGATCCTCAAGCAGCAGCTCGATGAAGGGCGGGACCCCTCACGACTATCCTTTCTGATCCGCTCAGCCCGCCCGCCGCGCAATTGCTCGGAGCCGGAAACCAAGCGTTTTATCGTCTCCACCCCGGCGTATCAGGGGCAGCACAGTGAAATCACCATTGCCGATGGCGCTTTGGTAATTAAGGGAACGGGCGCCTCCGCCGTTAATGCCTCCGGCAATCCCGAAGCCTGGTATGACCCTTCAAAGAAAGTCACAATTGAATTCACCGGACAGGGCGGAATCAAGGAAGTTAAGGAAGGCATCATGCCGATCACGCATTCCCTCGTTGTGGAGAATCGGGAATACCGGGTTTCAATTTCCGAAGGCGCGCGGTCTTTCGCCAAGGTCAGCTTCGATAGTTGCGATTATCCCTGATTGAACACTATTCCAGCCGGATTTTTAAATTCTGCAGATCAATTTTTATGGCCCTTCCCGGCGGCACGCTCATAAGTGCTCTTCGGGCCGGATCAAGGATGAGCGTTGCGGAATCATAGCTCTCGGCGGCATTGCGCTCATAGATAAAGGGCTGCCCTCCGCCGATAGCGCTAAGATTCAGCGTCTCATCAACGGGCCGTATGAGGAAAAAAAGCTCCGGCGTTTCGGGGCGCGGCGCAAGTTTAAAAACGATAGCGCCCTTATGCCCCTGAAACTCCGCCTCCATACTGGAGGATTGCCGCGCAGGGTCGGACAGGGCAGGGGGCACAAACGGCAACATATCGTTGCTTTGCAGATAATCCAGCAAGACACCCGGCGTATCGCTATGTAAGCTCCCGTTGTAAGAAGAAAGATTTCTGAGATTCTCAAAGCTCAGCCCCAGCTCCAGCCCCTCAACACCGGCGGATTTTGCACCCGTAATCATGCGCGGCTGGCTAAAACTGCCATCCAGCGTTATGGCGCTGTTTTGCCAGGGCAGGCCCAGCAAACTTAAACCACCGGCCTGCAAATTTCCAATTATTTCCGATTCTTCAAATCTATCGCCCGTGACATTGATAAGACCGCTAATGCGCGTGGCCTTCAACGGCCCCAGATCAAATTTGGCCTGCCCGATTTCCGCGCCGGCCTGCCATATCCCCTCCGGCGTAACAACACCGGTAACACTGGCATCATAGGTGAGCTGCTTTTGCGCGCCATCAAGCCTGGCCTCAAATTCATGGCCGTCATCGCCGGGCCGAATCTGCAGATCAAAACTTAAGCTGATACCGCCAACCTCATGGCTCAAAAGGGCGATTTCCGCATCCTTGAAGGTTATTCTGATCTGGGCGGGCAGGGTGAGTTTTTCAAGAAAGGCCGGGTCCGGTTTGCGCCAGCCGGCAATATTAACCTGCAATCCGCTCAAAAGCTCCCCCGTAAGGGATAGGCCCTCTATCTCCATGCTTTTAATTGTTCCGCGCAAGCCATGCGAAATATGAACTTTTTCAATGGTGCTGAATCCATCGGGGTCGAGCCGAATACTGTGGTAGGTTAATCCCGTCCATGTTTGCTCCGGCGCAGGCAGGATAACCCCGTCAAAGCCAAGGTTTTTCAGAACATGAGGAAGTATTTTCTCCGGGTCCGGAGCGGTAAAAACAAAATAACCCCCGGCAACAAGCAGCAGGCAGAGCGTGCCCGTAATCCATTTTTTTTTCAAAAATCTAAACATGGATTGAGCCTTGGTAACCAAAACCCGCCTTTGCTGTGCGATGCCCCTCTAGACGTCGACATCGCTCGCAAACCGGGCGTTATCTTGAATGAACTGAAAACGCGGTTCTGCATTGCGACCCATCAGCCGCTCAACCAGATCGTCAATATCGGCTTGCGTCGGCACGGCTTCAAGCGGATTTGTATTTTCCAGATCAATCATCTCTGGCGATGCTTGCGCTTTATCCGGCAACATCACGCGCAGCAAAGTCCGGCTTTTGGGGTCCATAGTCGTTTCCTTGAGCTGTTTTGCGGGCATTTCGCCAAGCCCCTTAAAACGGCTGATTTCGACCTTTGATTTTCCTTTGAAAGTGCTGGCCAGCAATTCATCTTTATGTGCATCATCCTTTGCATAGGCACTCAAATTCCCGCTCACCAGCCGATAAAGCGGCGGCTGCGCCAGATACAAATGACCATTCTCAATCAATGGCCGCATTTGGGAGAAGAAAAACGTAATGAGCAAGGCGGCAATATGCGCGCCGTCAACATCGGCGTCCGTCATGATGATAACCCGTTCGTAACGCAAGCGGGAAAGATCAAAGCTCTTGCCCGCGCCGCAGCCCAGAGCCTGCGTCAAATCCTGAATCTCCTGATTAGCCCGGATCTTATCGCTTGTGGCGCTGACCACGTTCAGGATTTTCCCGCGCAGAGGGAGTATCGCCTGCGTTTCGCGGTTACGGCCCTGTTTCGCGGAACCACCCGCAGAGTCACCCTCAACAATAAACATCTCGGTGTCCGTGGAATCTGTACGGCTGCAATCGGCAAGCTTACCGGGCAGGCGGAGCTTCTGCGTTGCGGATTTGCGAACCTGCTCACGCTCGCTCCTGCGGCGCTGCCGATCTTCCGCACGCTCAATAACGGCTTCAAGCAATTTGCTGGAGGAGGCCGGATCCTTGGAAAGCCAGAGATCAAAATGATCCTTTATCGCCGTATCAACCCATTTGGAAACCGGCGGGCTGGCGAGTTTTTCTTTGGTCTGTCCCTGAAACTGGGGGTCTTTAATAAAGACAGACAACAAAACCGCAGCATCACTCATCACATCATCGGCTGTGATTATGGCCGTTTTCTTGTTGCCGGTCATCTCGCCATAGGCCCGCAGGCCCCGCGCCAGTGCCGTCCGAAGCCCGGTTTCATGCGTGCCGCCCATGGGCGTTGGAACGGTATTGCAATATGTGTGTGAAAACCCCTCTCCGCTCTGCGGCCAGGTAATGGCGTATTCAACTCGCCCCTCACCATCGGGCAGATCGGCTTTTCCGGCGAAGGGAGCCGGTATAATGGTGGCCCGGCCTTGCAGGGAATCCTCCAGATAATCCATCAACCCGTTAGGGAAGTGAAACACCGCCTCCGGCGTAACTTTGCTGTCGGCGGGAATAACAGACGGGTCACAGCGCCAGCGAATTTCCACGCCTGAATACAAATAGGCCTTGGCGCGCGCAATCTGGAAGAGCCAGCCGGGCTTAAACCGGGCTTTGCTTCCAAAAATCTCAGGATCAGGATGAAAGCACACCGTCGTTCCGCGCCTGTTGCTCACCGCGCCCAGCCTCTCAAGCTTGGTGGTGGGGATACCGCGCGAAAATTCCTGACGGTAGAGCTGCTTATCACGGGCCACCTCAATCCACATACGGTCGGACAGCGCGTTAACGACCGAACTGCCGACGCCATGCAAACCGCCCGAAGTGGCGTAAGCCTTGCCACTGAATTTTCCGCCGGAATGCAGCGTGGTCATAATGACCTCAAGGGCCGATTTCCCCGGATATTTAGGATGCTCATCCACGGGAATCCCCCGGCCATTATCACGAATGGTCAGGGCGTAATCGGCATCCAGCGACATTTCTATCCAATCGGCATGCCCGGCAACGGCCTCATCCATGGAGTTATCAAGAATTTCCCCGGCCAGATGGTGCAGGGCGCGATCGTCCGTTCCGCCGATATACATGCCGGGGCGCTTGCGAACAGGCTCCAGCCCTTCCAGTACCTCGATAGAGGACGCATCATAATTATCGGTCTTCGTGGCGGCATTGGCGGCGAATAAATCAGGCATAGGCGGCTCGCTAATCAGGCTTGCTTACGTTATAATAAAGGCTGTCTGGTTTCATATCACTAGCCGTATCAACTAGGAAAATCAAGGGTTACAACAAAGCGCATGCCAAAAAATACAGAACAATCATTTGACAATCTTCAGGCCTGGCCTCCGGAGATCGAAGGGCGTGTCCCGACAATACGCGTAATTGCAATGCCTGCTGATGCCAATCCGGCGGGCGATATATTCGGCGGATGGATTCTCTCGGAAATGGATCTGGCCGGCTCGGCGCATGCGTATCGGTATGCCGGACAAAGGGTTGTTACGGTCGGGGTGCAGGCCATGACCTTCCATAAACCCGTCTTCATCGGCGATCAGGTCGGTTTTTACACATCCATAGAACGTGTCGGAAAGACATCCATCACCGTTAAAATAGAGAGCTGGGCTTTCCGGCGGGAGCATGGGCAGATCGAGAAAGTTACAGAAGGCCTGTTCACTTATGTTACAATTGATGAGAAGCGTCGTCCGGTATCAATAGCGGAGAGGTAGGGGTTTTTTGAACAATGAATAAGTTTTTGGCACTTTTGTTTCTGACTTTTGTTTTTATGCCGGGCTCGGCATCGGCACAGAAAATTATTGACCAGTTTAAGAAGCCTCTGCCGGAGGTGGCGGCTATGAAAACCGAAGATTTTCGGGCGGCAACAAAAACCATTAAAGACAAACCGGGCGGCGACCCGGACCTTGAATATCTGATGCGCCTTCCCAAAGATTGGGAGCGCGCGGAGGTGAGCGGCTCTGACCAGTTTTCCCTTACGGAAAGAGTGCTTAGCGACGTTGCGAAATTCTACAGCCCTGCGCCGGCTTCTGCGCTGGGGGGCGGGCAGGACATTGCCGCCGCGGCGCGTGAAACACAATCATGGCTTTCGCGGGGAACCTCTTTGGTAGATCGGAGCTATCTCCTCATCCGGGTCAGCAAGCCCGGGCATACCATCACCGCACATGACTGGCTGATACAGTATTTGCTCGCCAATAAATTCAACTTTCGCGGCATGGCCGCCTATGACGACAGCCATGCTGAAGTTTTGTACGTAAAGCTTGATAATAACGTCAGCTACGTGGTGCGCGGCGTGGTCTACATTAATGGGGGCAAGGTGATTTTTGCCGAATATTACATGCCCTATGAAAAATGGGAAGAAAGCAAGGTGCTGCAAGCGCAGGTCATGGACTCATTTGTCATGAAAAACCCGCGCGAAGGTGACTCCGAGATAATTAATACGCATCAATTTCTGGATGTGGACCAGGTGCGCTATCCGCAAAGCTGGACTTTGAAAGTCATGCCCATCCGCTCGGTTGAGCGCATGCAGGCCAAGCTTTTCAACTTCGGCATTGCGATTGAAAATGAAAAAGAAACCCAAAAGCTCAACGGGCGCATTGATGTAGATTTGATTTCCGTTTTCGTCGCCGAAGCTCTGGAAAACGAAACGGATCGCCATCGCCAGACACTGGCGGATCAGGGGCTGATTCTGGGGGCGCAGATCGAAAAACCCGAAGACCTGGTTTATAATCCCAATTTTGATTTTGCCGAAACGACCGTTTACGAATCCAACGATCAAACCCATAAACTGGTCGATTACGAATTTTGGATCACGGTGGCCTCAATGGGGGATTATTACTATTTCATAACACTGCTCACGCCCTCCAGAGACGGAGATTACTTCCTCTGGGCGAAAAACAAGCAGCATTATAAAATCGTGGTGAACTCAATCTCTCCGCGGACAGACCTTAAAAAGGGTCAGGACTAGACGGAGTAATACATCTTATACTCAATCGGGTGAACCATGCTCTCATAGGCTTCGTTTTCTTCCTCTTTCAACGCCAGATAGGCCTCGATCAGGTCTTCACTGAAAACGCCGCCCTTAAGAAGAAATGCATGATCCTCCCGCAAAGCCCGTATAGCGCCGCGCAAGGACCGGCATAGTGTTGGGATTCGTCCAAATTCATCCCGCGTGAGGTCGTGGATGTTCTTATCCGTGGCCTCCCCCGGATGGATTTTGTTTTCTATACCGTCCAGCCCGGCCATGGTCAGCGCTGCAAAAGCAAGATAGGGATTGGCCGCCGGATCGGGGAAGCGTATCTCAACGCGGCGCCCCTTTGGGGAGGCACTGGTGGGAATACGGCAGGCCGCAAGCCGGTTCCGGGCAGAGTAGGTAAGAAAAACCGGCGCTTCAAAGCCGGGAATAAGCCGTTTATAGCTGTTGGTCGTCGGGTTGGTAAACGCATTTAACGCGCGGGCATGGCGGATAATGCCGCCAATGTAATAAAGCGCGGTCTCTGAAAGGTCGGCGTAGGCATTGCCTGCAAATAGCGGCTTACCGCCTTTCCAGAGCGATTGATGCACATGCAGGCCCGAACCACTGTCCCCGCAGAGAGGCTTGGGCATAAATGTCGCCGTCTTGCCATAGCTGTGGGCGACATTATGAACCGCATGCTTGTAAAGCTGAACGTTATCGGCGCTCTCGGTCAGGGTCGAATGCACAATCCCAAGCTCGCATTGTCCTGCGGCGACTTCATGATGGTGCTTTTCGACCGCAACCCCCATACCGTTCAAAACGGTCAGCATCTCTCCACGGATATCGGAAAGGGAATCCACCGGCGCTTCGGGGAAATAACCACCGCCCAGAGCAGGGCGATGGCCCATATTGCCCGTGGGATAATTGCGCCCGGCATTATAAGAACCTTCCTCCGTGTCGACCTTAAAGCCGACATGGTTCATCTCCACATTAATCTTCACATCATCAAAGATAAAAAATTCCAGTTCCGGCCCGAAATAGGCCATATCCGCTATATCGCTGGATCTAAGGTGCTTCTCTGCGGCCTTCGCCACCGCTCTTGGGTCGCGGTTATAGATTTTGCCCGTCTTGGCATCCAGAACATCGCAAAACACCTTGAGCGTCTTTTGCGCGGCAAACGGGTCCAGCATAACGCGGCTGAGATCGGCCTTTAAAATCATGTCCGAATCGTTAAAGGGCCGCCATCCGGCAAGCGAGGCCCCATCAAAAAATACGCCGCGCTCCAGCTTATATTCATCAATCGCACTGACATGCTCGCTCGTGTGATGCCACTTGCCGCGCAAATCTGTTATGTTCATGTCGAGAAACTGAATATCGTTATCCTGAAGATACTTTAAAAATTCAGCTGTATTCTTAAATTTGGGCGTTTGTGCGGACACTGCGCGAACCTCGTAAAAATTTTCACTAAAAACAAACAGAAAAACTTGACCAGAGCTATCATAAACATATAGAGAAGACAATCCGGTTTGACTATCCATGTGGCGGCCGTAGCTCAGTTGGTAGAGCGCTCGGTTGTGGTCCGAGTTGTCGCGGGTTCGAGCCCCGTCGGTCGCCCCATTTTCTTCCTCGATATGAATAATATGACGAAGAATCCCTGACGCACAGAACGCGTCTGAAATAAAACTTGCTGCGTCTTTCGAATTCTTGCTTGAGGAAACTATGAAGAAAATCGCCTTTTGCAGTGTGGCGCTACTGCTTGCCTCCTGCGCAACGCCCTCCACAATTTCCCCCGAAGGCAACGCAGCTGAAATAGAGCAGGAGGCCTATGTTCAAAATGAATTGGCGCTCTCCAGAGGTCTCGAAGAAAACCGCCGCATTCAAGATACGGCCTACCCTATACTCATCGCTAATGCGGAACTGTGCAGCGAACGGGGCTATTCAACGGGGCTGAGTTTTGCAAACGCGGGAAGTATTGACAAAAAATTCAGAGAAGCCGCCCAAAGTAAATTTGGCATCGGTAAAAATGCGCAGGTCATAGGCGTAACCAAAAACTCCCCGGCGGCGAAGGCCGGGATAGCCGTGGGCGATATGATACTGGCGGTGGGCGGTACGACTATTCCGGGCGGGCCGCGCGCAATCAAGGCGATTGATAAGGCCGTTAAAGCTGAGCAGACCCCCGATCTGACGATGAGCTTTGAGCGTAAGGGGAAACGATTTTCGAAAACCGTGCACCGGGCGGATATCTGCGATTACGGCGTAATCTACGATCTGAACAGTCCTGAGATCAATGCCTATGCGGATGGAAAGAATATTATAATAACGCGCGGAATGCTTAGATTTACCGAGACGGATACGGAGCTTGCTCTGGTCATCTCCCATGAGATTGCCCATAACGCGATGGAACATTCCGATAAGAAAAATCAAAATGCGGCGGTTGCGGGAATCGCAGGTCTCGCACTCGAAGTTCTTGTCGCTGCGGCAGGGGGGCAGCCCGACGGATCGCTCACAAGGGATGCCATGAATGTTGGCGCGGGAGCCTATAGCGTCTCTTTTGAGAGAGAGGCGGATTACGTCGGCATGTATTTCATGGAACGCGCCGGCTACAAAACAGATGGTGTCGCCAATTTCTGGCGGCGCATGGCTTCCGAGATTGATTCTGGCGCCATAAAGAACGGGGGAAGCCACCCATCATCACCTGAGAGATTTTTAACGATTGATAAAACGTATAAGGAAATAAAAAATAAAAAGGCGGCAGGATTGCCCTTAATGCCCGAAGTCAAAACGCGCTAATGCGCTCGCCAGCAAACAAAAAAAGGTCCGGAGATCTTTTCAGATGCTCCGGACAAACGGCGGTAATAGAGGGTGTGTGCCTATTTTATACACCAGCCAGTCGGGACGGTGCAAGCAAAAAAGAGCAAAAAAGCCAAAAAACGTGAATTTGGCGTATTATTCTAAGGCCCTATCTATAAAAACAGTAATTATATAACAAAAATAAGCGCCCAGCGCCTTCTGAAAAATCCGAATCAAGTCTGATGCGCCAATAAAAACAGGAACCTTGCATCCGGAAGCGGAGGTAGCTATTTTCATGGAGCATTCAGGCGTTAATTTTTAAATTAGAAAAATAATATATATGAAGCTCTTTCAGCTGTTTTTCTGTGTGATCGGCCTCGCGCTTTGCGTCCATGGCGCAGCATTCTCGCAGGATATTCTGGACCGCTCGGCGCTTGAAAAGCAGCTTGGCGATCAGAAAAAAGAAATCGAGGCGATCGAGCCGATTCTGGGTGAGGGCAATATCAATGAAAAGCGGATGCTCGAAATACACCAGACGCTCAAGGATTCTCGATCCAAAATTCAGGAAATCACTAATCTTATCCAGCCCGTTCATGAAAGCGTTAAAGCCGATATCGCCGATTTAGGCCCTGCGCCCGAAGGGGAAAACGCAACACCTGAACCGGAAAATATACAAAAACAAAGAGTGACCTTAACGGAAGAACTTTTAAGCCTCGAAGGGCTCCTGAAACAGGCCGAGGCCTTATCGTCCAAATCCGAGCGCCTGATGGAAAAAATAACGGCCCTGCGCCGGGGGCAGTTCGTTGACCAGCTTTTCGAGGTGCAGACATCCCCCTTTAATGCTTATCTCTGGCAAAGCGCGGCAGAGGCCTATTCCACGCAGATCTCCTATTACGGCGCGCTTTTTGACGGGCATAACCTGACATCTTTTAATGGATTGTTTCTTTCCTGCTTTATCTTTGTAAGCATATTTATCGTGACCACGGTATTCTCAAGAAAACATCTGCAAAAAGTATTGAATCAGGAAAACCCGGACATGGATTACGGGACTTTTTCCTACGTGGCCTCTTCACTGATCCCGCCCATGCTGGCCACTGGCGTAGGGCTTTTGCTGATTTATCAGACTCTGGCCGTGTCGGGGATTGCCACGCAAAGTAATAACACCTTTATATACAAAGCCCTGGGGTTGGCGGGACTTCTTATCTTTGTGTCCTTGGGGACGTTTCGCTTTTTAAAAGCCGGCCTTATACGCCGTAATATGCACTGGATGGCCTTGGTCGCGGTTTTCCTGTATGCGGCTGATTCTCTTTTTCTGGAAAGCGGCAAGATTTCAGGAATGCCCGTAGAACTGGCCGTGGCGCAGAGCTATATCGTCACCTCGGTATTTGCAATTGTGCTGGGATGGTGTTCGTTCTCCATCGTCAGCAGGCGGAGCGATCAAACGCGCTATTTCTTCCCCTCACAGATTTTTATCGCTATTTTGGGAATCTGCCTGTTCATGCTGGCGGCCAATATTTTCGGCTATGCCGCCCTTAGCCGTTATCTCTTTGAGCGCCTTGTTTTCATTCTGCTGCTTTTTGCCGTTGTCATGATCGTAAGAGCGGTGATCCGCCCTTATCTCTTGAAAATTGACAGATGGCTCTCTCAACACGAAAAAGACAGACAGGGCAAAAAGAAGGAGCGAACCGAAAAAGAACCGGAGCGCCTTGTCTTTTTCTGGCTTTCATTAACGGTTGATCTGGTTCTGTTTTTCATCAGCCTGCCTCTCATCGCCTTGATTTTTGGCGCGGCAAAGCAAGATATCCAGATATGGGCCGCGCAGGCCTTCTTCGGCTTTCAAATAGGCAGCATGACAGTGTCCATCGCGGCTATCGGCATAGCCATTCTTGTTTTCTTGGCCTTATTATTTACCACACGCATGATTCAGCGCGTTTTAAGCCAGAACATTCTACCCAAAACCAAAATAGACGAGGGCATTCGCCAATCAATCATACAGATTCTTGGTTATGTCGGCCTGATTATCGCTTTGATGGCCTGCGTATCGGCTTTGGGGTTTGATCTGACCAATCTGGCCCTGATCGCCGGGGCGCTCTCGGTCGGTATCGGTTTTGGCTTGCAAAGTATTGTGAGCAATTTTGTGTCGGGGCTTATCTTGCTGTTTGAACGCCCGATCAAGGTCGGGGACTGGATCATCACCAATTCCGGTGAGGGGATCGTAAAGCGGATCAGCGTACGCGCCACGGAAATTGAAACCTTTGACCGGACATCTATAATAGTCCCAAATTCAGAACTTATATCGTCTTCCGTAAAAAACTGGACCCATAAGGATAAAGTTGGCCGGGTTGTGGTTTCTGTGGGCGTCTCTTATTCCTCCGACCCGCATAAGGTCAAAGATCTGCTCCTCAAATGTATAGAAAGCCACAAAGACGCATTGAAATACCCGGCGCCCAGCGTGCTCTTCAGGGACTTTGCCGATAGTGCTCTTATTTTTGATGCGCGGTTCTTCATACGGAACGTCTCTGATCTTTTTAGTGCCGCCACGGAAATGCGGTATCTCATCTGGGATACCTTCAAGGAAGCCAATATAGAAATATCCTTCCCGCAAATGGATCTGCACATCCGCACGGCGGAGGGGCTTCAAAAACTGCCATCCGGAAACGCGGAAACTTGAAAGGGCGGCCCATGATGCCCCGGCAAAATCATCCCGATCTTTGGTGCCATGAAATCCCCGAACCGGATGAGGGCTCACATAAATACACACGCGGCATGGCGGCTATTTATGCCGCGCCGGAACTGACCGGGGCTACCCGGCTGGCCGCGGCCTCTGCTGCGCGAATGGGCGCCGGGTTGGTCAATGTTCTATCCGAAGAACACTGCGCCAATATCTACCGCACCGCCTTGCCTGCGCACATTATCATCCGGCCTCTGGAATGGAACGACCGCAGGATCAGCGCACGCCTGTACTGCCCCGGCGGCTTGCCCAAAGGCCTTTCTATACGGCTGAACCGCCCGGCAGTTATTGATGCAGATGGCCTCCTGGCGCTGGCGGGGCACCCTGAAATAACCAAAGCGCAAAACAGGGGGGATATCGTCCTCACCCCGCATGAGGGCGAATTTGCAAAGCTTTTCCCGGATATCACCGGCACGCGCACTGAAAAAACCCTCGCAGCGGCGCGGCAAACCGGTGCATGCGTGGTCCTGAAAGGGGCGCAGAGCCTTATTGTCCATCCTGATGGGCGCATAGTGCAAAATGATAACGCCAGCCCCTATCTGGCCACCGCCGGGAGCGGGGATGTCCTCTCCGGCATGATCACAGGGCTGATAGCGCAAGGAATGCCCGTTTTTTCCGCCGCCTGCGCCGCCGTTTGGATGCACGGACAGTGCGCTTTGCGGTTTGGCCCCGGGCTGGTGGCTGAGGATTTGGTGGCTTTAATTCCCGAAGTTTTAAAAGAAGTGCTTGGATTTTCGCCGGAATTAAGCTAAAACGCAGCCAGATTTGCGTGAATCGAGCGCGCGGAGCGGGTGTGGCGAAATTGGCAGACGCACCAGATTTAGGTTCTGGCGGGGCAACCCGTGGGGGTTCAAGTCCCTCCACCCGCACCATCGCTTTTTATAATCACGTTGCAAATCTATGAGCCAGACTGGGATATTAAGTCAACAAACCTGAAAAAGAAGATGAAAAATGGAAGTTAAAGAACTGAAAAGCAAAGGCCTTTCGAGAGAGCTCGAAGTCACAATTCCTGCGAATGATATTGATCGGCGCGTTGACGCCCGTTTGCTTGAAGTTGGAAAGACCGTTAAAATGCCGGGTTTCCGGGCGGGCAAGGTCCCGATGACGATGCTCAAGCAACGCTATGGCAAGGCTGTCATGGGCGAGGTTCTTGAGGCTGCTGTCAATGAGACTTCCACAAAAGCATTGGAAGAGAGAAACTTACGCCCCGCTGCTCAACCAAAAATTGAAGTTAAAGAGTTTGATGACGGTAAAGACTTGATTTACACGCTTTCTCTTGAGATTCTTCCTGAGTTTAAAATTGCTGATTTCAAAGGCGTGAAGCTGGAAAAGCCAGTTGCCAAGCCGGATGAAAAATCTCTAAAGGAATCACTTGAACGCATAGCGGCCAATAACGGCGGCACACAGGAAGTAACAACCAAGCGCGGCGCTAAAAACGGTGACACGCTGGTCATTGATTTCCATGGCCGCACGGCGGATGATAATAAAGAACACCCCGGCATGCACTCTCACGCCCATAACCTTGAGCTGGGCAGCAACCAGTTTATTCCCGGTTTCGAAGATCAGCTTGTTGGAGCCAAATCCGGTGAAAAAGTTGAGGTTAAAGTTAAATTTCCTGAAAATTACGGCGCGAAAGAATTGGCCGGTCGTGAAGCCATTTTTGACGTGGATGTTCAACAGATTCGTGAGCCTGCGGAATCAAAAGTTGATGATGAACTGGCAAAATCTCTGGGTCTGGAAGATCTGGCCGCGCTCAAAAAAGCGGTGGAGGAGCAGCTTCAAAAGGAACTGGACCAGCATAGCCGCATGAATTTGAAAAAATCACTGCTGGATCATCTTGATGAAACGCATAAATTTGAAGTTCCTCCCACCATGCTGGAGATGGAATTTGAAAATATTATCCAGCAAGTGGAGCATGAGCGTCAGCGTACAGGCGAAGAAGCCGCGCTCTCTGATGCAGAAAAAGAGGAATTCCGCGAAATATCAGAGCGCCGCGTACGCCTCGGCCTGATCCTGTCGGAAATTGGTCGCCAGAATAACATCACCGTGGCCGATGCCGACCTGCAACGCGCCGTGATAACTGAGGCGCAGCGCTACCCGGGACAGGAAAAACAGGTCTTCGACTTCTACTCGAAAAACCGTCAGGCACTGGAATCGCTAAGAGCGCCGCTATTCGAGGAAAAAGTGGTTGATTATATTCTTGAACTGGCCGAAGTGTCGGAAAAGAAAATGACCGCTGAGGAGCTGATCGCCGCGCTTGAAGAAGAGGCCGACGCAGAAGCAAAGCCAAAGAAAAAAGCGGCCAAATCCACGAAAAAGGAAGAGGGGGCAGAGGCACAAAAAGCGGACGCTCCGAAGCCGGAAGCTAAAAAGAAAGCGCCAGCCAAGAAAAAAGCATCCTAAAAAGAGTTCGGCATAATCTATTTTGAGACTTGAACAAACCGTGCCTCCCGGGGTACGGTTTGTTTGTATTTAATTCCTGTAAAACGAACTCTGGACAAAAATAACATGACCGAACGCGACCCTCTCGAAGTATATAACAACTATCTTGTGCCGACCGTGATTGAGCAAACTGCTCGCGGGGAGCGTGCGTTTGACATTTATTCCCGCCTCCTGAAGGAGCGCATTATTTTCCTGACCGGGGAAGTGAATGACCAGGTCTCCGCCCTTATCTGTGCGCAGCTGCTGTTTTTGGAATCCGAAAACCCGAAGAAAGAAATTTCTTTCTACATCAACTCTCCCGGCGGCGTTGTGACCTCCGGACTGGCGATGTACGACACCATGCAATATATCAAACCTGAGGTCTCAACCGTATGTATCGGCCAGGCCGCCTCCATGGGCTCGCTCCTGCTGGCAGCCGGGCAGGCGGGTAAACGCTTTGCTCTGCCTAATGCCAGAATCATGGTTCACCAGCCTTCCGGCGGTGCGCGCGGGCAGGCCACAGACATCGAAATTCAAGCGCGTGAGATATTGCGCCTGCGGGAGCGGTTGAATCAGATTTACGTCACCCACACGAAGCAAAAACTCGATGTGATCGAGCGGGCGATGGAGCGTGATAATTTCATGAGTGCCGAAGAGGCCAAAACTTTCGGATTGATCGACCAGGTGGTAGAGAAAAAACCTGTCGAGATTGAAGACGGCAAGCCGAACAAAAAATAAAAACTCATGACATAAAGATTGTGGTTGCGCCTTGATTTATGCTGGCGCGGCCACCATCTCATGACTCTAAAGACCAATTCATAACCAAGGATGTTTTGACAATGCTGGGCCTGACCAAGACTTCTTCCCGGAATTATGCGGTGCTGCCGTTGCGCGATATTGTTGTATTCCCGCACATGATCGTGCCGCTATTCGTTGGCCGTGAAAAATCCGTGCGCGCGCTTGAGCATGTAATGCATGAGAGCAAGAAAATCCTGCTTCTGACACAAAAGGCGCCTTCCGAAGATGATCCGGGGCCGGAGCAGCTCTATAACGTGGGCACTGTGGGGACAATCCTTCAACTCCTCAAACTCCCCGATGGGACGGTTAAGGTACTGGTTGAGGGCGGTCCACGGGTCAAGGTCACAAAATTCATCGCCGATGAAACCTATCTGGAGGCCGAAACCACAGAGATCACCGAAGAAGCCGATGCAAATGAGGAAATGGACGCGTTAGCGCGCGCCGTGACGGCGCAGTTCGAGCAATACGTCAAACTGAACAAAAAAATTCCGCCCGAAGTCATCGTCTCCATCAACCAGATCGAGGGCGCGGCAAAAATGGCCGACACCATCGCCTCGCATCTGGCGCTCAAGATCGAGCAAAAACAGGAGCTTTTGGAGATCCTGACAACGACCGAGCGGCTGGAGAAGATTTACGGCCTGATGGAGGGCGAAATCGGCGTCCTTCAGGTTGAAAAACGAATCCGTAACCGCGTTAAGCGCCAGATGGAAAAAACCCAGCGCGAGTATTATTTGAATGAGCAAATGAAGGCCATTCAAAAGGAACTTGGCGAAAGCGAAGACGGTCTGGATGAGCTGGGCGAGCTTGAAAAACGTATAGACGAGGCACGCCTGCCAAAGGTCGCGGGCGAACGTGCGCGCCATGAAATGAAAAAATTGCGGCAGATGAGCCCCATGTCCGCCGAAGCCACCGTTGTGCGCAACTATCTCGATTGGATTGTGAACCTGCCGTGGAGCAAATCCTCACGCGTTAAAAAGGACATTCGCCTCGCGCAAAAAATCCTCGATAAGGACCATTACGGACTGGATAAAGTCAAAGAACGTATTTTGGAATATCTGGCCGTGCAGCAGCGGACCAAAAAGGTCAAGGGGCCCATCTTGTGTCTGGTCGGCCCGCCGGGCGTTGGTAAAACGTCTTTAGGGCAATCGGTTGCCAGAGCGACCAACCGTAATTTCGTGCGCATGTCCTTGGGCGGCGTGCGGGATGAGAGCGAAATCCGGGGCCATCGCCGCACCTATATCGGCGCCATGCCGGGCAAGGTCCTGCAAGGCATGAAAAAGGCCAAAACGGTTAACCCGCTTTTCCTGCTGGATGAGATCGATAAGCTCGGCTCTGACTGGCGGGGGGATCCGTCCTCGGCCTTGCTGGAGGTTCTTGACCCTGAACAAAACTCGACGTTTCAGGATCACTACCTTGAACTGGATTACGATCTGTCCGATGTGATGTTCGTCTGCACGGCCAATTCTCTGCAAACCATGCCACGGCCATTGCTGGACCGGATGGAGATCATTCGTATTTCCGGCTACACCGAAGATGAAAAACTTGAAATCGTAAAGCGCCATTTGCTGAGCAAACAGTTGAAGGCTGCTGGCCTGCGCTCTGGTGAGTTCTCCATCAGCGATGCCGCCCTGCGCGATCTGATCCGCTTTTATACGCGCGAAGCTGGTGTGCGGAGCCTGGAGCGCGAAGTGGCCAATCTATGCCGTAAAGCGATTAAAGAAATCCTGATGAAGGGGCGCAAGAAAATCGCCATCACCCCGCGCTCTTTGGAACGCTATGCGGGCGTCCGGAAATTCAGCGCACGCGAAATTGATGAGCATGACAATATCGGCGTTGTCAACGGCCTGTCTTACTCCGATTACGGCGGTAGTATTCTGGCGATCGAGGCTGTGGATCTTGAGGGCAAGGATGGCAAGGTGTCCATGACCGGAAACCTGAAAGACGTGATGAAAGAATCCATCACGGTTGCGGAAATGCTGATTAAATCCCGCGCGGCGCAATACGGCATTGATTACGAAAGCCTGAAAACGCGGCAGATCCACGTCCATGTCCCGGAAGGGGCCGTACCAAAAGACGGCCCATCGGCGGGCGCGGCTATGGTAACCTCCATCATCTCCTGCCTCACGGATATTCCGGTGCGCAAGGATATCGCCATGACCGGTGAGGTAAATCTGCGCGGCAAGGTCACCGAAATCGGCGGCCTGAAGGAAAAACTTCTTGGGGCATTGCGCGGGGGAATTAAGACCGTTCTTATTCCCATCGATAATGTGAAAGACCTTGAAGACATCCCGGCCAACGTCAAAAAAGAGCTGGAAATCATCAGCGTCAAAACAATAGATGAGGTGCTCGCACATGCGCTGTTGGAGATGCCTGTACCGATTTCTGTCGATTTAGGGGCCAAAATCGAGAAAATTCCTTCAAAAAGTGCAGAAAACAAGGGCGAAGACGTAATTCATCATTGAATTGTTCTCAAAAAGGGCATAAAAGATTCGTGTGATGTCTTTAAAAACCCTAGGAAACACTGGTGTTTCAGAAGGTATGACGGATCGGTTTTTTCGAATATTTCGGAAAAATTTTCAATTGCTTAACTCTAACTGAAGGGGTTCCCTATGAATAAGCAAGACCTGGTATCAAATGTTGCCGAAAAGGCCGACATCTCTAAAATCAAAGCTGCCGCTGCTGTTGATGCTGTTATCGACGCGATCAAAGCATCTTTGAAAAAAGGTGATGATGTTCGTCTCGTTGGTTTCGGTACATTCTCCGTATCTCAGCGCGCCGCGACAACAGGCCGCAACCCACGTACGGGCGAGCCTATCAAAATTGCTGCCTCCAAGCAGCCTAAATTCAAAGCCGGTAAAGAGCTGAAAGAAGCTGTAAACAAGAAGTAATCTTGTTCTTTATCCAAAGACTTTAATTTAAAAATAAAAAAACGCCTCTTGCTGAAAAAGTGAGGGGCGTTTTTTCTTCGCCCTTTAAAATTCTAATTTTAACGCGCTGCGAAAACTCCCGAAAAACCATCGAAAACCTCTTGATTTTTGTTTTCGGACTGATTACAGATGAGCCTTCCCTTGGTTAGGGCGTTTAGCTCAGTGGTAGAGCGCTTCGTTTACACCGAAGATGTCGGGAGTTCGACCCTCTCAACGCCCACCATATTTTCTAAAAATCTTTGACCTTTTTCGAGCCAGCCTCTACATAATGGAGCATGATAGCTTTGAACCCTGCGACCCGTCATAAAACATGCGCTGTAAAGGTCCGTAACGTCACGGTGGGCGGCGGTGCGCCCGTTGTGGTTCAATCCATGACCAATACCGACACCGCCGATGTGGAAAAAACCTTCGCGCAGGTCAAGGCGCTGTTCCTTGCCGGCTCCGAGATTATCCGCATAACCGTAAATACGGACGAGGCCGCCAAAGGCACGATCGCCCTGCGGGACAGGCTGGAGAAGGAGGGGCTGGATGTGCCCCTGGCCGGATGCTTCCATTACAACGGGCATAAGCTTCTGGCGGATTACCCTGACCTTTGCGCCGCGCTGGATAAATACCGAATCAATCCGGGTAATGTCGGCTTCGGGCAAAAGCGCGACCGCCAGTTTGAATCCATGATCGAAAAGGCCGTCCAATATGATAAGGCGGTGCGCATCGGCGTAAACTGGGGGTCTTTGGATACGGACCTTTCCACCAGATTGATGGATGAAAACGCAAAACGCACCAATCCGGGCAGCGCGGATGAAATCATGCGGGAAACCCTCGTGCAATCGGCGCTCATCAATGCGGAAAAGGCGGAGAAAATCGGGCTGGGGCGGGGGCGCATTATCCTCTCCGCCAAGGTGTCCCGCGTGCAGGATTTAATAGCCGTATACCGCGAACTGGCCAGACGCTCCGATTACGCCTTGCATCTGGGCCTGACTGAGGCGGGCATGGGCTCAAAGGGCATTGTGGCCACCGCGCTGGCGGAGGGGATTTTACTCAACGAAGGCATTGGCGATACGATCAGAGCCTCCCTGACGCCGGAGCCGGGCGGAGACAGGGTGCTGGAGGTCAAAGTCTGTCAGGAAATCCTTCAGGCGCTGGGGCTGCGCTCCTTCACGCCGGAAGTTTCGGCCTGCCCCGGCTGCGGGCGCACAACCTCCACCGTGTTTCAGGAACTCGCGCAGCAGATACAGCGTTATCTTGATGTCAGCATGCCCGTATGGAAAACGCGCTATCCCGGCGTGGAAACCCTGAAAGTGGCGGTAATGGGCTGCATCGTAAACGGCCCCGGAGAGAGCAAACAGGCCGATATCGGCATAAGCCTGCCCGGAACCGGAGAATCTCCGGTCGCCCCTGTGTTTATTGACGGGCAAAAGGCGCATACCTTGCGCGGCGATAACATAGCGGGAGATTTTCAGACTCTGGTCGAAAATTACATCCGTGGGCGCTTCGGCGAAAGTGAAGATAAAACCCAAAGCCGGGCGGTCTGATTCTTCATCTCCGCCTTAAAACCGCTTATAACAATAAGATGAAAGGGCGAGATATGAAGCTATCCAATCAAAAATTACTAAAAGAGCAGGCCTATATCGACGGCGCGTGGGTTTCCGGTAAATCAAATTTCGAAGTAACAAACCCCGCCGATGGGGCGGTGCTGGCCGGCGTCCCCAATCTGGGTGCGGCAGAGACGCAAAAGGCCATCACGGCAGCAAAAAAAGCTTTTCCTGCATGGGCGGCGCTGACGGCCAAGGAACGCGGCGCGATTCTGCGCAAGTGGAATGACCTCATTTTAGAGCATGCCGATGATCTTGCGGCGCTTTTAACGGCGGAGCAGGGCAAGCCCCTAGCCGAATCAAAGAGCGAAATACTCTACGGCGCCAGCTTCATTGATTGGTTCGCGGAGGAGGGCAAGCGCGCCTATGGCGACACCATCCCCTCTCCCATAAAAAATGCGCGGATCATAACCATTCGCCAGCCCATCGGCGTTTGCGCCATGATCACGCCATGGAATTTCCCTCATGCAATGATCACAAGAAAGGCCGCCCCCGCTTTGGCGGCGGGATGCACCATCGTCCTGAAACCGGCATCGGAAACCCCGTTATCGGCTCTGGCGCTGGCCGTATTGGCGGAGGACGCCGGAATCCCGGCTGGCGTTATAAATATAATAACCACCGATGATTCGAAAGCTGTTGGCAAAGTGCTGTGCGAAAGCCCGGATGTCCGCAAGCTTTCCTTCACCGGCTCCACCGCTACGGGAAAAATCCTGATGCGGCAATGTGCCGATACCATCAAAAAACTCTCTTTGGAGCTGGGCGGAAATGCCCCCTTCATCGTTTTTGACGACGCGGATCTGGACGCGGCTGTTGCCGGGGCGATTACCTGTAAATTCCGTAACGCCGGGCAAACTTGCGTCTGCGCCAACCGGATTTATGTGCAAGAGGGAATCTATGAAAGCTTCGCCAAAAAATTCACCGCAGAGGTTGCAAAGCTGACCGTCGGGCCGGGAGATCAGAAAAATGTAAAAATCGGCCCGCTGATCAACGCGGCGGCGGTTGAAAAGGTAAAGGCGCATATCGCCAATGCTCAAAAACTGGGGGCGGAAATCCTTCTGGGCGGTACGCAAGGCGCGCTGGATGGCACGTTTTTTGAGCCTACGGTTATCAAGGGCGCCACGGAGAAAATGAAAATAGCGCAGGAAGAAACTTTCGGCCCGGTCGGCGCATTGTTCAAATTCAAGGATGAAGCCGATGCCCTGCGGCAGGCAAACGACACCCCCTTTGGGCTGGCATCTTATTTCTATGCCCGCGATATAGGCCGAATCTGGCGCGTTTCCGAAGCGCTGGAATACGGCATGGTGGCGGTGAATACCGCAATTCTCTCCACCGAGGTCGCACCCTTCGGCGGGGTCAAGGAATCGGGGCTGGGCCGCGAAGGCTCGAAATACGGGCTGGATGAATATCTGGAGATAAAGTATGTTCTTCAAGCGGGTCTGGCTTGACCTTTATTCGTTATCGCGGAGAGGGGCACGCTGCCGCCGCGCATTACAACGAATAGAAAAGGTCCAAAAACATGCTCATCGGCGTCCCGAAAGAAATCAAAACCCTCGAACATCGGGTTGGCCTTGTGCCCTCATCCGTAAAGGAATTTGTAAGGCACGGGCATGAGGTCTTGATCGAAACCGGCGCGGGCGCGGGAATCAATTTCACAGATGCGCATTATCAGGAAGCCGGAGCCAAAATCGCCGCAAGCGCCAGTGATATCTTTGCCAAAGCCGATATGATCGTCAAGGTCAAGGAGCCGCAGCCGCAGGAATGCGCCATGCTGCGCGAGGGGCAGATCATCTTCACCTATCTCCACCTTGCCGCCGATAAGCCGCAGGCTGAGGCGCTGATGAAATCCGGCGCGGTGTGTATCGCTTATGAAACTGTGACCGACGCGGACGGGCGTTCCCTGCCGCTGCTCCAGCCCATGAGCGAGATCGCCGGGCGGCTGTCCATTCAGGTCGGCGGCTATCATCTCATGAAGCATCAGGGCGGCACAGGGCGGCTGATTGGCGGCGTCCCGGGCGTGAAACCTGCGGAGGTGCTTATTCTGGGCGGCGGCGTGGCCGGATTCCATGCGGCGCAAATGGCCACCGGCCTTGGCGCCAATGTCACGATTTTAGAGCGCAACAACGACCGCATGCGCTTTTTGGATGATTATTTCCATGGGCGCGCCAATATCATTTATTCGAATGCCGATACGCTGGAAAGGGCAGCGCAGCATTCCGATTTGATCGTCGGGGCCGTGTTAATTCCGGGCGCCTCTGCTCCGCGCCTGATTACCAAAGACATGCTAAAAACCATGATTCCCGGAACCGTTTTTGTTGATATCGCGATTGATCAGGGCGGCTGCGCGGAGACCTCGCACGCAACCACGCATGATGACCCGACCTACGTTGTTGATAAGGTTGTGCATTACTGTGTGGCTAACATGCCGGGCGCGGTGCCGTTAACCTCGGCTCTGGCGCTCAATCATTCGGTCCTGCCTTATGCGCTGGCGCTGGCTTCGCGCGGCTGGAAACAGGCTCTGGCGGAGGTGCCGGGCTTTGCTGCCGGGTTGAATGTTTATAATGGCGGCATAACGCACGAAGCCGTGGCCGAGGCCCTGGATTTGCCCTTTATCGCAATGCCTCAATAAAAAGTGGAATTTATTGATACGTTTTGCTTGCAATTCGGATACTGAAACAGTAATACCTATTCCCACGTAACCAACACGCGGGTGTAGCTCAGTTGGTTAGAGCGCCGCCCTGTCACGGCGGAGGTCGCGGGTTCGAGTCCCGTCACTCGCGCCATTTTTATACGTTTCCAAAGAATCTTCTTTGCCATGGCGTTAATTCGGATTCGTATGAATCTTGAAGCGTGAATAGATGTTTTCTTTTGCGCGTTGCGGTGTTAAAAACGAGGCAAGGTTTATTTTCAGGGTTTCGGACTTCATGGCTTCTCAGGAATTTTTAATCCAGTATCTGCCGATCTTGCTCTTCATGGCTGTGGCCGTGGGCATGTCCGTGGTTATGGTCTTGGGCTCTTTGCTCTTTGGTAAGCAAAATCCCGACCCGGAAAAACTCTCGGCCTATGAATGCGGCTTTGATGCTTTTTCTGATTCCCGCAATAAATTTGATGTGCGTTTTTATCTGGTGACGCTGCTCTTTATCATTTTCGATCTGGAGATCGCATTTTTGTTTCCATGGGCGGTGGCTCTTGGAAAAATTGGTATGTTCGGCTTTTTTTCGATGGTCATATTTTTAGGAATCCTGACGGTGGGATTTATATATGAATGGAAAAAAGGCGCGCTGGATTGGGAGTAGGGGGCAATGGGTCACGATAAACATGTCATAGCGGCGCCGGTCACCGGCCTGCGGGAAAATCTGCCGATGCCGCGTCCTGAAACACAGGATGTTATCCCGGCGGCCATTTCTAAAACTCTGGATGAAAAGGGGTTCTTGCTCACCCCTGCCGATGCGCTCTTTGACTGGGCGCGTACGGGCTCCATGTGGCCCATGACCTTCGGGCTGGCCTGTTGCGCGGTGGAGATGATTCACGCCTCTATGAGCCGCTACGACCTTGACCGTTTCGGCATGATCCCCCGGCCTTCGCCTCGTCAATCCGATGTGATGATCGTGGCGGGCACGCTGACCAACAAAATGGCCCCGGCGCTGCGCCGGGTTTATGACCAGATGCCCGAACCCCGCTGGGTGGTTTCTATGGGCTCTTGCGCCAATGGCGGGGGGTATTACCACTATTCCTATTCCGTTGTACGCGGCTGTGACCGGATTGTGCCGGTGGATATTTACGTTCCGGGCTGCCCGCCGACGGCGGAGGCGCTGGTCTATGGGCTGCTCCAGCTCCAGAAAAAAATCAGACGCGAAGATACAAGGATTGTCAGATAATGCCCGGCGAAGCGTTTAAGGACCTTGCAGATTATATCGAGGAAAAACTCGGCGATGCCGTCCATGGGCATGAGTTTTTCGGAGAGGAACTCGTCCTCAATACAAAGGCCGAGCATCTGCTCTGGGTGCTTGATTTCCTGCGCGATGATAAAGAATGCGCGTTTGGGATTTTGATTGATGTCTGCGGCGTTGACTACCCGCAGCGCGGCGAGGAACGCTTCGATGTCATTTACACACTGCTCTCCTTGCACCAGAATCACCGGATTCGGGTTAAAATCCGCGCCGGAGAAACAACGCTGGTTCCCACCGCCACCGGTGTGTACAGCAGCGCCGGATGGTTCGAGCGCGAAGTCTGGGATATGTACGGCGTTTTATTTGATGGCCATCCGGATCTGCGCCGTATTTTGACAGATTACGGCTTTGAAGGTCACCCGCAGCGCAAGGATTTTCCGCTGACCGGTTATGTTGAACTTCGCTACGATGACGAGCTTAAGCGTGTGGTTTATGAACCTGTAAAACTCACGCAGGATTTCCGGCGCTTTGACTATCTCTCCCCGTGGGAGGCCATGACGGATGTGCAGCTCCCCGGCGATGAGAAGGCGGTCATTCCACCGCATGGCTGGCGCGGGCCACCAACCAAAGCCACCAAGATAAAAGAGGGCAAGGCATGAACATTCAACCCGCCAATATTGATATTGCCGAAGAAACACGAATCCGCCCCTACACTATGAATTTCGGGCCACAGCACCCGGCGGCACACGGTGTGTTGCGCCTCGTCCTTGAAATGGATGGGGAGGTGGTTGAACGCGCCGACCCGCATATCGGCCTGCTGCACCGGGGAACGGAAAAACTTATCGAGCATAAAACCTATCTTCAGGCCGTGCCGTATTTCGACCGGCTCGACTACGTCGCGCCGATGAATCAGGAACACGCATTCGCCCTGGCAACGGAAAAGCTTCTGGGTATCACCGCGCCCAAGCGGGCGCAATATATCCGCGTGCTGTATGCCGAACTGGGCCGTGTGCTGAACCACATCTTGAACATCACAACTTTTGCACTGGATGTCGGCGCGCTTACCCCGGCTTTATGGGGGTTTGAGGAGCGCGAAAAGGGCATGGAGTTTTATGAGCGCGTTTGCGGCGCGCGGCTGCATGCGAATTACTTCCGCCCCGGCGGCGTGGCGCAGGACCTCCCGGCGGGCCTTGCGGATGACATTATGGAATGGTGTGTAAGCCTGCCGGCCTTCCTGGATGATCTGGGCTGCCTGTTGACCGAGAACCGAATCTTCAAACAAAGAACGGTTGATATTGGCACCGTCACGGCGGTTGAGGCTATGGATTGGGGCTTTAGCGGGCCCATGCTGCGCGGCTCCGGAATCGCATGGGATCTGCGCAAAAACCAGCCCTATGATTCTTACGATGAATTTGATTTCGATATCCCCATTGGAAAAACGGGCGATTGTTACGCCCGCTATCTGGTGCGCATGGCCGAAATGTTCGAATCGCTTAAAATCATGAAACAGGCCATCGAAACAATGCCCGATGGTGACATCAAAGTTAACGATTACAAAATATCACCGCCCCCGCGCGCGGAGATGAAATCCTCTATGGAGGCTTTGATTCACCACTTCAAACTGTTTTCCGAAGGCTATCACGTCCCCGCGGGCGAGACATATACCGCCGTTGAGGCTCCCAAGGGCGAATTTGGGGTCTATCTGGTTTCCGATGGCTCAAACAAACCTTATCGCTGCCGCATTCGCGCGCCGGGATTCGCGCATCTGCAGGCTCTGGACTTTATGAGCAAAGGGCACCAGCTCGCCGATACGGTTTCGATCATCGGCTCTTTGGATATCGTGTTTGGGGAGATTGACCGTTAATGACGTCACGACAACTATCCCTGACGGAGGCCATGAATAATGCAGCCGTGTTTTTAACAGCAGCTGATTTCGATAAAAAAGTTAAAGGCCCCGGCTCATTGGAGGAAACCGCCTATATCGCTTTGGAAGGGCTTTCTTTTTGTGCGCAAGAAGCCAGCCAGTCAGATGACGGAATAAAAGTAGAGTATTTGAGTTTAGTAGAGACCATTGGAAAAATATGCGAAGACATGAATATTCCGGCTTATCTTAAGGATCTTACACTACAAAGAAGAATTGACAGATATTTTCCGGATTGGAATAGAGACTTACAACCATGAAAAAAAGATTTGAGCTTAACGCCGATTACCAGCCAGCGCATTTTGAGTTCTCCAAGAACAATAAAAAGCTCTGCGAGCAATTAATTGCGCTCTATCCAGCGGGGCGGCAGCAATCGGCAGTCATGCCCCTGCTTGACCTTGCGCAGCGGCAGGTGGGGGAGGAGGGCGCCGGCCTAAACCCACCCGTTGGCGGCTGGATCCCACGGGCGGCCATGGACCATATCGCGGAAATTCTGGATATGCCCCCGGTCAAGGTTTACGAGGTTGCCACTTTTTACTCCATGTACAACACCGCCCCCGTCGGGAAATATCTGATTCAGGTCTGTACAACAACGCCGTGCTGGCTCTGTAACTCTGATGCCATCGTCCAGACCTGTAAGAAACATCTGGGAATTGGCCTTGGGGAAACCACAAAAAACGGTCAATTTACACTCATGGAAGTTGAATGCCTTGGCGCCTGCGTCAACGCGCCGATGGTGCAAATCAACGATGATTACTATGAGGACCTGACCCCGGAAACCATGCAGGAAATGCTCGATCTCATGGCGGAGAATATGGCCCCGCGCACCGGTTCACAAAAGGGACGGCGGGATTCCATGGCGCTTACCGGCCCGACGACACTTAAAGATCTGGCCAAGAAAATAGGGGTGGCATAAATGCTTCTTGATAAAGACCGGATATTCACAAATCTCTACGGCTGGGAAGAATCTACGCTAAAAGCCGCCAAAAAACGCGGCGATTGGGATAAAACCGCCGATATCCTCAAAAAGGGGCGCGATGCGATCATTGATGAAATGAAAGCCTCCGGCCTGCGCGGGCGCGGCGGGGCGGGCTTCCCCACGGGTATGAAATGGTCGTTCATGCCCAAGCAATCGGATGGACGGCCGCATTATCTGGTCGTCAATGCCGATGAATCCGAACCGGGCACGTGCAAGGACCGCGATATTCTGCGGAATGAGCCGCATAAGCTGATCGAGGGGTGTCTGATCGCGGGTTTTGCCATGGGCGCACATACGGCCTATATTTATGTGCGTGGTGAGTTCTATAACGAAGGCTCCACCTTGTGGCAGGCAATTAACGAGGCTTATGATTCCGGGCTTTTAGGGAAAAATGCCGCCGGTTCCGGCTGGGATTTCGACATCGTGGTGCATCGCGGCGCGGGGGCCTATATCTGCGGCGAGGAAACCGCCCTGATCGAATCGATCGAGGGGAAAAAGGGACAGCCGCGCAACAAACCACCTTTTCCGGCCATGGCCGGGCTGTATTCCTGCCCGACCACTGTCAATAATGTGGAAACCATTGCCGTTGTCCCCACCATTTTGCGGCGGGGCGCAAGCTGGTTCGCGCATCTTGGACGTAATGAGAAAAACGCAGGCACCAAGCTGTTTTGCATTTCCGGCCACGTGAACCAGCCCTGCAATGTTGAGGAAATCATGGGCATTCCTCTTAAAGAGCTGATTGAAAAACATTGCGGCGGGGTACGCGGCGGCTGGGACAATTTGCTGGCCATTATCCCGGGTGGCTCCTCCACGCCGATGATTCCCAAAACGGTTTGTGAAAACATCCATATGGATTTTGACTCCCTGCGCGAAGTTGGCACGGGGCTGGGGACTGCGGGCGTGATCGTCATGGATAAATCCACAGACGTTATCCAGGCCATTTGCCGCCTGTCGCAATTTTATATGCATGAAAGCTGCGGCCAGTGCACACCCTGCCGCGAAGGCACAGGCTGGGTCTGGCGCGTAATGAAACGCATGGTTCAGGGCAATGCCAGTGTTGAGGAAATCGACATGCTCTTTGAGGTCACGAAAGAGATCGAAGGGCATACAATCTGCGCGCTGGGCGATGCTGCGGCATGGCCGGTTCAGGGGCTCATCAAACATTTCCGCCCGGAAATGGAACGCCGGATCATGGAATACCGCAAGGCGGCCGCTTAAATAACCTTGACATGGTAGGAATTTTATCCTATATAGGGCATGTTGACGTCTGGCCAGACGACGTCTTAGACCGGCTGGGCTCCCGATTACCGTTGCGGTAAAGGGGCGCAAGAGCAAAGACAATGCTCAATAAGACGCGCCAGAATAACGGGCGCAACCTGACCGGAAGACGTTAAACAACCCGCTGAAAATAAGCATGCGCGCATGTATTTTTTAAATTTGGAAAATGTCATAACATTGAAAACAAAAGAAAAAACAACATTAGCTAGTTCATTGACAGGAGGCAGGCTCATATTTTTATAGACATAATAACGATAATGTGTATTATTCATGCCTGAAAAGCAGGAAAATCACACAGGAGAGTATTGTGCCAAAATATATGCAAGGGCGAAAAATGCCGACCGAGACAGTAAGAGAACCAAGTATTTTAAAATATGACCGTGATCGCCCCCAACCTACACTAACAAAAAGAACAAGAGAGATTGACAATAAGCCCTCGCCTGAAGATGCCAGAGCAGCGCGCAGTTGGGGCTTTAAAAGAACCTTGGGGGCTCTTGGGTATGGAGTGGGCTCATTGCTGTCTGTTTCAGCCGCTGTTTTCTTTTTTAATCAGGCGGCAAATGACACGCCTTCCTCCATATCTGGTTCAAAACCAACAATCTCTGATCGAGTAATCTCGGAAAGCGAAGCTGCGGGATTGCTGGGTTCTTTGTTTTTCGTATCTTCTATGGGTCTGGGAGGTATGGCTATCAGACGCGGCCTGAGTGCGCATGATCATTTTACCGGTAAAAATTACGGGCAATATACGAGAGAACCTTAAGCGCAAAGGCCTGCTGCGACAGGCCTTATGCGCTTTTTCTCTTTCCCACTTCAAAGTAACGCGCCGCATTGTGGAACAGGGCCATGCCTTCAGACTCTTCAGGGAGCCTGCGGCCTTCGCGCCGCGCCTTATCTTTGGCTTCCATATAATCATCGCGTTGCCAGCTATACATACCGCGCTCCGGATGCGGCATAATCGCCAGAACCTTGCCGGATTCATCGGTAATCGCGGCAATATCGTCCATCGCCCCGCTGGGATTATAGGGGAACAGCCCGGCGGCGGGCGTGCCATCGGGCCTAATGAATTGCGCGGCAATCTGGCCGTTTTCACGAAGGCTTTCCAACACAGCCCGATCCATCATAAAGCGGCCCTCCCCATGCGCCACCGGAATATGCAGGGTTGAAACACCCGCAAGCCAGGGCGATGCAGAATTGACCTTAAGATCAACCCAGCGGCATTGATAACGCGCCGTTAAATTATGGGTCACCGCCACCACGCGCTTGCCGTATTGCCCCTCCGGCGCGGGGACGAGCCCCAGATTGGTAATAATCTGGCAGCCATTGCATATCCCGATGGTCAGGGTGTCACGCTCGACAAAGCGTTTTAACGGCTCCCACAGCGCCAGCTTCATTTTCTGGGCAAACGCATTGCCTGAACCGGTATCATCACCATAGGAAAACCCGCCGGGCACAGCCAGAATCTGGGCATCATCCAGCACATGAGCATCATCAATCAAATCATTGATATGCATTATCTTTCCGTTAAGGCCCGCGCGTTCAAACGCATGCAGAGTTTCCTCCTCACAGTTCAATCCGTATCCGGCCAGAATGAGTGCTTTTGCGGTCATGCGTCTCAATACCCTCTCAACGGGGCCTTGTAAGCCTCATCCAGTTTTTCAATTTCAACACTCAAAATATTCTTTATATTGAGTTTATCACCATAGGCAACATGACCCACGCATGACACGTATTCGAACCCTTTGAGGGTCTTTTCAAACTTCTCTTTATTTTTCGGCGCTACGGTCACGATAATACGTCCGGCGCTTTCGGCATAAAGCGCCCTGGCGGGGGGGAGATCAATAGAGGACAAATCAATATCCAGCCCCATTTTCCCGGCAATCGCCATTTTCGCCAGTGCCGCGCCAAGCCCGCCATGCGAAGGCGCAACAGCAGAGGCAATCAAATGATCGCGCACCGCCCGGCCATAGAGCGTATAAAGCCGTAAATTCAAATGAGAATCCACCTCCGGCACGTTATTTCCGGTATGGCCCATCATGTCATAATATTCCGTTGCGCCAAGCTCATCCGCCGTCCGGCCCAAAAGATAAACCAGATCCCCCACGGCCTTGGGGGCAAGGGAGATTGAATGCTCAATATCCGGAATGACCCCGATTGAGGAGATCAGAACGGTCGGCGGGGCGGAGATTTTAACCGGCTGCCCCTTGGCATCGAACCCCTTGAAATCATTAAACATGGAATCCTTTCCGGATATGAAAGGCGTTTCATACTTAACGGCCATTTCATAAATGACTTCAACCGCACGTTTGAGCTGCCCTAAACGCTCCGGCTCATCGGAGGAACACCAGCAGAAATTATCAAGCAGGGCCAATTGCTTCATATCAACGCCGGCGGCAACGGCATTGCGCACCGCCTGATCCAGCCCGGCGGCGGCCATGGCGCGCGTATCAATATCGCTATAGCGCGGGAAAAGCCCCTGTGAAAGCACAACACCCTTGGAGGAGGTCAAAACGGGCCGGGTGATCGACGCATCGGCATAAACACGGCCCGGCCCCTGAAGCGGCCCAAGGACGGCTGTGCCTTGCACATTGTGGTCATACTGGGTCGAAATGAACTCCTTTGACGCGATGTTGACCCGGCCCATCATGCGCAAAAGCGTGTCAACATGATCCGCCGGTTCGGCAATATCCGGCTCGGCCTCTCCGCCGCGCGCAAACGATGTGACAAGCGGTGTTTCCGGATTACCGTCATGCAGGAAGTCCATAGACAGATCCATCAGCGTCTCACCATGCCATGTGATATGCGCCCGGCCCGTATCGGTGTACGTGCCGACAACACTGGCCTCCACGCCGCGCCGGGCCAAAAACGCAATCAGTTTTTCGGTGTTCTCCGGCGGAACGGCGAGCGTCATGCGCTCCTGACTTTCCGAGATCCAGATTTCCCAAGGTGCCATGCCGGGGTATTTCAGGGGGACTTTCTCAAGCTCCACATGAAATCCGCCGGATTGCTCGGCCATTTCCCCGACAGAGGACGACAAACCGCCCGCACCATTATCGGTTATCGCGCTGTACCAGCCCTTATCGCGTAATTCCTTGATAATCGCATCGGACATTTTCTTTTGCGTGATGGGATCGCCAATCTGCACGGCCGTTGCCGGTGAACCCTCATCAAGCGCCACAGAAGAAAAGGTCGCACCGTGAATACCATCACGCCCGACGCGCCCACCCGCCATAACAATTTTATCCCCAGGATGGGCTTTTTTAATATGCCCGGGTTTACCGTTTATTTCCCGCGGGATAAGCCCGATTGTCCCCACGAACACTAAAGGCTTACCCACAAACCGGTCATCAAAATAAACAAAGCCCTGCGGCGTAGGAATGCCGGAGCAGTTTCCGCCCGCCTCAACACCCTGCACCACACCTTTTAAAATGGTTTCCGGCGAGAGAATCTGGACACTCAAATTCTTATCGCGGTAATATTCCGGCGCCGTGCGCGGATCGGCCAGACAAAAACCATAACGGTTGATAATGGGTTTTGCGCCCATACCAAAACCGATGCAATCACGGTTCACACCAACGATCCCCGTAATCGCGCCGCCAAACGGGTCCAGCGCAGAAGGGGAGTTATGCGTCTCGACCTTATCGGTAATAAGATAATCCTCATCAAAGATAATCGCCCCGGCATTATCGGAAAACACGGAAACGCAGATATCATCCTTGCCTCTTTTGGCACGAATTTCCTGCGTGGCGCGCTTGATATAGCCCTTGTACAAACCGTCTTTTATGTCGTCGATGGGGGAGGCGAAAATCGTATGTTTGCAATGCTCCGACCATGTCTGCGCCAGTGTTTCCAACTCAATATCCGTAGGGGCGCGCCCTTCATTTTTAAAATAGGCCTGAACCGCTTTCATATAATGAAGCGACATCCCGAGCGGCCCACGGCGGGCGCCATCGGCGCTTTTTATACCGGCTTGACCGATGGCCTCCAGCTCGGAATCCGAAACGTTCAAATCCACGCTATCGGCCGCGCTGCCCTGATTGGAAAGCGTAACTTTCGGGATTACGGCTTCCATGCCGCCCTCTTTTTTAAAGGTCCGGGAGTTCTTTATAAGAGCCCGTTGAATAAGCGGGTTTGAGAGTTCAGCCGCCAAAACCCGAACGTCATCCTGCTTGAGATCACCCTTTATAAGATACAGCCGGGAGGAATAGCATTGATTGTCATTTGTTGCGCCGAGCAGGCTCAGCAGCTCACTGGCCGTATGGCCGACATTGTCGGTAACGCCGGGCAAAAAACCGATTTCCAGAGCCCAGTCAAAATCCTGCGGCATTTCGCCGGTCTTTTGAATGACCGGATTACCCAGAGCAGCGGCAAATTCAGGCATGCCCGCTGCCGGGTTTTCAGAGGTGAAAACGTCAACCACGCGGACTTTTGCGCTCAAACCCCTTGCGGCCAGAGCCTTTTCAAGGGACTTTCCCCGTCCATCCTCGCTATGGGACAATATTTCAATCCGGTGAATCATGCCTTTTTTAAGCATAGAGCGCAGAGACTTCACAGTGTTTTTTTTCGTTTTTCAAATATTTTACCTGTGTACTCCGTGATTTGTGTGGTTTATAACTGCGGTTAAAGAGAATAGAAGATCATGCCAAAACTGACAATCAACGGAATGGAAATCGAAGTCGAACGGGGGACCAGCATCTTGCAGGCCGCCGAACAGCTTGGCGTTGAAATTCCCCGCTTTTGCTATCACGACAAGCTTTCCGTCCCGGCCAATTGCCGGATGTGTCTGGTGGAAGTTGAGGGCGGCCCGCCAAAGCCTGTGGCCTCCTGCGCGATGGCCTGCGGCGATAATATGGTCGTTAAAACCGATTCTCCGATGGTGCAAAAGGCCCGTAAGGGCGTGATGGAAATGCTGTTGATTAATCATCCGCTGGATTGCCCGATCTGCGATCAGGGCGGCGAATGCGACCTTCAGGATCAGGCCGTGGGCTATGGATTCGACCGCTCGCGCTTTTACGAGAATAAACGCGCGGTGACGGATAAAGAACTGGGACCGCTGATTAAAACCTCCATGAATCGCTGTATTAACTGTACGCGCTGCGTGCGCTTTGCCGAGGAAATTGCCGGCACTCCGGTTCTGGGGCAGCTTAATCGCGGTGAGGATGCCGAGATTTCCACCTTTATTGATGAATTGGTGAAAACCGAGCTTTCCGGCAATCTGATAGATGTTTGCCCCGTGGGAGCGCTCACCTCCAAGCCTTACGCCTTCAAGGCGCGGCCATGGGAGCTGCGCAAGACCGAAACGATAGACGTGCATGATGCGATCGGCGCGAATATCCGCATTGATGTGCGGGGCCGGGAAGTGATGCGTATATTGCCGCGCCTGCATGAAGACGTGAACGAGGAATGGCTGGGCGACCGCTCGCGTTTTTCCTATGACGGACTGAATAATGCGCGGCTTGACCGCCCCTATATTCGCGATGCTGAAAGCGGCAAGCTCAAAGAAGCCAGTTGGGATGAGGCCTTTGCCTTCATCGCGCAGGGTTTGAAGGGCTTGAAAGGCGAGGAAATTGCCGGGCTGGTTGGCGATCTGGCCGATCTGGAATCGGTAATCGCGCTCAAGGATCTGTTCAAAAGGCTGGGCTCTCCGCATATGGATTGCCGCACGGATGGCGCCAGATTTGATACGTCCAATCGTGCGGGCTACCTCTTTAATTCCACCATCGCCGGGATCGAACAGGCCGATTCTATTTTGTTAATCGGCACGAATCCCCGCTGGGAAGCCGCACTGATCAACGCCCGAATCCGCAAGGTTATAAACGAGCGGCGCATCCCCGTCGGCGTCGTGGGAGAGGCGGCGGACCTCACCTATAAATATCATCATGTCGGCGATACACTGGCTGAGCTTGAAAAAATGGTGGCTGAGCACAAAGGAAAAGCCAAAACCGAGCGGCCCCTGTGGATTATCGGCTCCGGCGTGTTCGCGCGCGAAGATGGCGCGGCTGTACATCGCCGTTTATACGAACTTGCGGAAGAAATGGGCGTGGTCCGCACCGATGAAAACGGCTCATGGAATGGCTTTAACGTCTTGCACCGCGCGGCCTCCCGCGTGGGCGCTCTGGATGCGGGCTTTGTGCCGCAGGACGGCGGGCGCGATTTCTCCGAGATTATTCAAGGCACCAAAGACGGCTCGGTCAAGGCGCTTTATCTGCTGGGCGCGGATGAATTTGACGTGCGCGGGCAGGTGGGCTGGAAAACCTTTGTAATCTATCAGGGGCACCATGGCGATGCGGGCGCGGCCCGTGCCGATGTTATCCTCCCCGGCGCGGCCTATACAGAGAAAAACGGCATCTACATCAACACCGAAGGGCGCGTCCAATACGCCCGCAAGGGCTCTTCGCCCCCCGGTGAAGCGCGGGAAGACTGGAAAATTCTGCGCGCGCTTTCCGATGCGCTTTCCGATCAATTGCCCTATGACACGCACGCGCAGCTGCGGGCGCGCATATTCGAGCAATTCCCCCACATGGCGCAGGAAGATACTATCCTTCCGGCGGACTGGTCGGCATTTGGCGCGGCGGGTAAAATTTCCGGTGAGGGCTTTAAAAATCCGCTCTCCGATTACTATTTAACAAACGCCATTTGCCGCGCTTCTGCGACTATGCAATCGTGCAGCACGGCATTTCTGGGGGATCGCTCCTTGGCGGAAGCGGCGGAATAACATTTCAGGAGAAAAGGGTACTAAAATGAGCAAGACAACATTGGAACAGGTTCAGGAATTTCATGAAACCTACGGTCTTCCGGTTGAAAGCACGCCTAAAATCAACGATGCGAAAACCAACGCCCTGCGGATCAACCTTCTGGCGGAGGAGCTTGACGAGCTGAAAGAAGCGTTGGAGCAGGGGGACATCGTAGAAGTTCTTGATGCCCTGACCGATCTGCAATACGTGCTGGATGGCGCCTATTTATCCTTTGGCCTTCATGCCGTAAAGCAAACCGCGTTTAATGAGGTTCATCGCTCCAACATGTCCAAGCTGGGCGCGGATGGAAAGCCGATCCGGCGCCCGGAGGACGGAAAAGTTCTGAAGGGGCCTGATTATTTCGAACCTGATCTGGGGCAATTCATAGAGCAAAAGGAAAAGGCGGCGTGAGAACACCGGTCACTTTTTCCTATAAAAACGAGGTTTAGTTAAATGGCAGAGCTTTGGCAGACTTACGGGATATGGACCGCCACAACACTGGCCTATACCTTGCTTGTCGTTGTGGGGCTGTTGCTGGCCGTTGCCTATCTGACCTATGCCGAGCGCAAGGTTATGGGCGCGATGCAGCGCCGGCAAGGCCCTATGACCGTAGGACCATTCGGCCTTCTCCAGCCGATTGCCGATGGCTTGAAGCTGTTCTCCAAGGAAACAATTATCCCGAGCGGCGCAAACCGTCCTGTTTTTCTGGCCGCGCCGATGGTGCTGTTCTCTCTGGCGCTTGTGGCCTGGGTTGTGATTCCCTTTGATAAGGACTGGGTTCTGGCCAATATCAATGTGGGCATTCTCTATCTTTTTGCCATTTCCTCCATGGGGGTTTACGGCGTGATTATGGCCGGATGGGCCTCCAACTCACGTTACGCCTTTCTGGGGGCCTTGCGCAGCGCCTCGCAGATGGTGTCCTACGAAGTCTCCATGGGGCTGATCATCGTCTGCGTTATCCTGTGCAGCGGCTCTCTCAATCTACAGGAAATCGTATTGGCGCCGCGCCCTTTATGGATGCAGATTTTATTGTTCCCGATGTTTATCGTGTTCCTGATCTCCATTCTGGCCGAAACCAACCGCGCGCCATTTGACCTGCCGGAGGGAGAATCCGAAATCACGGGCGGGTTCATGGTGGAATATTCCGCCATGGCCTTTGCCTTATTCTTCCTTGGTGAATACGCCAACATGATCTTGATGAGCGCGATCGCAACAACGCTGTTCCTTGGTGGCTGGCTGCCGCCGTTTGGACTGTCTTTTCTGGCGTTCGTGCCCGGAATCATCTGGTTTGCGCTTAAGGTTTGTTCGGTTTTGTTTTTCTTCATATGGGCGCGCGCCACGCTGCCGCGTTTTCGCTATGACCAGTTGATGCGGCTGGGCTGGAAAATATTCCTGCCCCTGACCTTGTTCTGGGTGATTTTAACAGCCGGCGTTTTAATCGTATTTGATGCGCTGCCGGGATAGGAAAATGAGAGATGTTTGATCAACTGGCCCGTTCGTTTTTACTGACCGAGATCGTCAAGGGTTTTTCCCTGACGCTGAAATACATGTTTTTCATGCCCCGCGTGACGATCAATTACCCACATGAAAAGGGGCCTATCTCGCCGCGTTTTCGGGGGGAGCATGCCTTGCGCCGCTACCCTAACGGGGAAGAGCGCTGCATCGCCTGCAAGCTTTGCGAAGCCATTTGTCCGGCTCTGGCCATCACGATTGAGGCCGAGCCACGCGAAGACGGCTCCCGCCGCACAACGCGCTATGACATTGATATGACCAAATGTATCTATTGCGGATTGTGTCAGGAGGCCTGCCCGGTTGATGCCATTGTGGAGGGGCCTAATTTCGAATTTGCCACCGAAACGCGCGAAGAGCTTTACTACAACAAGGATAAGCTTCTGGCCAATGGCGATCGCTGGGAAGCGCAAATCGCCTCAAACCTCGCGGTGGACGCGCCGTATCGCTAGGGGCTGCAACCGCGCCTAAAACGGATATGAAAGCGAAAGCGCCATAACCTCGGTGCCGGGATTGTCCTTGTTCAGATGAGCATTGGACAGATGGCTTACGCTAAAGCCCATACGGATCCCGTTATCATACTCATAAGACACTTCCAGTTGCGATCTGAACTGAACCGGGTAGTCCAGATTCCGTTTGCTCCGCCCCTGTGAATAAAAACCCGCGCCAAAGCTGGGGGTAAGATACCAGCTATCTGTAAAATTCCAATCGTATAAAAGCCCGCCGCCAAGCCACGCCGTGGCCTCACTGGTAAGCTCAAGCCCCACCCATGGCCTTAAATTATCCACAAGTACACTCATGCCGGGGCGGTATTCCACACGCAGATCCAAAGCCGGATGTTTGTCGAAAGCGTCGAAATAGCCAATAGCAAAATTCAGATAATCTGTCGTTGTTTCCTGCGCACTCGCCGGCTGGACCAGCCCCATTAAAATCATGGATGTCGCCGCCAGCAGAAGAGATGAGTTTTTCACGCGCTTGCAATCCTGTCATAAGAGTGTATATCGGAGGTGGCGCAACGGAGTGCACTCCCCTTTAATATGCTAAAAAAATGACCAAAAATAAAGAGGGGATTTTTTTAATCTCCGGCCTTGCGGCCAAGCCGATAAAAATATAGAAATATTTGAAAAAGAATAGAGAATTTCAATGATCGTTCAGGCGCTCGCCTTTTATCTTTTTGCCGGTATTTTGACCCTAAGCGCGCTGATGGTGATTTCTGCGCGCAATCCTGTGCATTCCGTGTTGTTTTTGATCCTGGCCTTTTTCAACGCCGCCGGATTGTTTGTTTTGCTGGGGGCGGAATTTGTCGGGCTGATTCTCGTGATCGTATATGTCGGGGCGGTGGCCGTATTGTTCCTTTTTGTCGTGATGATGCTGGATATCAGCTTCTCCGACCTCCGAAAGGGCGCTATGCAATATGTGCCCATCGGGCTGGGCATTGGCGGTATTCTTCTGGGGGAGCTGATGATCATTTACGGGGGCTGGAAATTCGCGCCTAATATGTCTGAAAATCTGGCGGCCCCGCTCCTGCGATTCGAAAGCAGCTCCAACACACAAAGCCTGGGCATGATTTTATATACAGATTACGTTCTGGCCTTTCAGCTTGCCGGGCTTGTGCTCTTTGTCGCCATGGTGGGGGCTATCGTTCTGACGCATCGCACGCGGGCAGGGGTTCGCCGCCAATCCGTCGCGGAGCAGCAAAAACGCAGACCCGAAGATGTTCTTGAAATCCGCAAAATCACATCCCGGACGGGAGTATGAGTAAAATGATTATTCTCTCAATGCTTTTTCACAGGATACCCGCATGACAATCGGCCTTGAACATTACCTGACGCTTGCCGCGCTGTTATTCACCATCGGGGTTTTTGGCATGTTTCTTAACCGCAGAAACGTGATCGTTATTTTAATGTCTGTGGAGCTGATGCTTCTGGCCGTAAATATAAATTTTGTGACATTTTCCGCCTATCTGGGGGATCTCGCCGGACAGGTCTTTACCATGTTTATTTTAACCGTAGCGGCCGCCGAGGCCGCCATTGGCCTTGCCATTTTAGTTATATTCTTCCGTAACAAAGGCACAATTGCCGTTGATGACATATCAAGTTTGAAGGGTTGACCCGTTAATGGAAATTCTTGCTGTATTTTCCCCTCTTTTTGCTTTCATGGTTGCCGGAATATTCGGTAAATCCATTGGTGACCGTGGCTGCCAGTTCGTGACCTGCGCCGGTGTGATACTTGCCGCGCTGACCTCGATTTTGCTGTTTTTTGATGTCGGCTTTGGCGGACATGCCTACGCCAAGGAGATCGCGCCATGGATTATTTCCGGCGATTTCAATGTTTCCTGGGCGCTGCGCATAGATCAACTGGCCGTTGTCATGATGTGCGTCATCAACATTGTCTCGGCCTGCGTTCATGTCTATTCGGTTGGCTATATGAGCCATGATGAGGCCAAGGGCCGGTTTATGGCCTATCTGAGCCTGTTCACCTTTGCCATGTTGATGCTGGTGACGGCCGATAATCTGCTGCAATTATTCTTCGGCTGGGAGGGGGTCGGGCTGGCATCCTATCTCCTGATCGGATTTTGGAATCATAAATTCTCCGCCAATGCCGCGGCGCAGAAGGCCTTTGTCGTAAACCGGGTGGGCGATTTCGGTCTGGCTCTGGGAATTATGGCCATATTCGTTGTTTTCGGCTCCATCAGCTTCGATACCATATTCGAACAGGTCGCGGATAAAACCGAAGTGACCTTTACATTTTTCGGCCATCATGTTCATGCCCTGACGGTTATTTGTTTGCTTTTATTCATGGGCGCTGTCGGGAAATCGGCGCAACTGGGGCTGCACACGTGGCTCCCCGATGCGATGGAGGGACCAACACCGGTTTCTGCCCTGATTCACGCCGCGACAATGGTTACGGCGGGTGTGTTTTTGGTCGCGCGCATGTCCCCGCTGTTTGAGTTCGCGCCGACGGCCCTTATGGTTGTTACGCTCTTTGGCGCAACGACGGCCTTTGTGGCGGCGACCATCGGCCTTACGCAATTCGATATTAAGCGGGTGATCGCCTATTCAACAATGAGCCAGCTCGGCTATATGTTCTTTGCCTTGGGCGTATCGGCCTACGGCGCGGCCATGTTTCATCTGGTCACGCACGCCTTCTTTAAGGCCCTGTTGTTTTTAGGCGCAGGCTCGGTCATTCACGCCATGAGCGATGAGCAGGATATGCGCAAAATGGGTGGCATATGGCGTAAAATCCCCTTCACCTACGGGCTTATGTGGATAGGCTCGCTCGCGCTGGCCGGAATACCGCCTTTGGCCGGATTTTATTCCAAGGACATCGTTTTGGAAGCCGCCTGGGCCGACCACAGCTGGTTCGGAAATTATGCGTATTGGATGGGAATCGCGGCGGCCTTTATGACCGCATTTTATAGCTGGCGCCTGTTGATTATGACGTTTCACGGCAAACCACGCGCCGACCACCACACGATGGAGCATGTGCACGAAAGCCCGCCCATTATGCTGGCGCCTCTTCTCGTTCTGGCGGCGGGTGCGCTTCTTGCGGGCGCTGTGTTTTATCAACCCTTTGTGGGCTCGCCCAAGGCGGGTGGCTCCGCACATGGTGAGGCTGTAACCGAAACTGCCCATGCGGAAAAACCCGTGGCACATGCAGAAAAGCCGCAGGATAAGGCTCATAACCAAACCCCGGCCACAAAAATAAAAGCACTGAGCGCGGATATCAGTGCTGAAATGACCGAGGCTCTGGAAACGGTCAAGGAAATGGACGCAGAAATAGCACAAGGGACGGATCGTCATATTTTCTGGGGCAAAAGTCTGAAAATACTTCCCGAAAATGACACGGTTGAGGCCGCGCACCATGTGCCGAAATGGGTTAAATTCCTGCCCCTGGTCGTGGGCACGCTGGGGATAGCGCTGGCTTATCTGGCTTATCTGCTCTCTCCCGGTGTTCCGGGGCGCATAGCGCGTATGTTCAAACCTTTGCATATTTTGTTCTTCAATAAATGGTTCTTTGATGAACTTTATGGCCAGTTGATCGTGCGCAACGCCCGCACATTAGGCAAAGCTTTCTGGTCCATCGGAGATCAGGGGATTATCGACCGGTTCGGCCCCAACGGCTCGGCGACGACCGCCGGAAAGATTGCCAAAGCGCTCAGCCGTTTCCAAAGCGGCCTTGTCTATCAATACGCCTTTGTCATGATGATTGTTGCGATCGCTATGGTCTCGTGGTTCTTCTTTAAAAGCGGATTGCGGGATTTAGGGTAAGATAAATGGAAAGATTTATAAGACATGCTTGATTTTCCGCTTCTTTCGATCATGACGTTTCTCCCGCTCGTCGGGGGACTTATCATTCTGGCCATTCGGGGTGAGGATGAGGAAATCGTCGCCCAGAACTCCAAGCATATGGCGCTGTACACTTCCTTGTTTACGCTGGCTTTCGGCCTTTACATGTTTACACGGTTTGATCCGTCTGTCTCCGATTTTCAGTTTGTGGAGGAGAGCGGCTGGCTAAAGGGGCTGGGGCTGCGTTACCATCTGGGCATTGACGGCATCTCCATGTTCTTCGTTTTGCTTTCGGCCTTTTTAACACCGGTTTGTATTCTGGCCAGTTGGGATTCCATTCAAAACCGCGTGAAGGAATATATGATCGCTTTTCTCGCGCTCGAAACCTTCATGATTGGAACATTCTGCGCGCTTGATACCATTTTATTCTATGTGTTTTTTGAAGGCCTCCTGATTCCTATGTTCCTGATTATCGGGATTTGGGGTGGCGCGCGGCGCGTATATTCCGCCTATAAGTTTTTCCTTTATACGTTGCTGGGGTCCGTTTTAATGTTACTGGCCATTTTATGGATGGCGATGAATGTGGGGACGGACATGACCGAAATTCCGATGCAGGCAGCTATTCCCGTTGATATTCAAAAATGGCTTTGGCTGGCCTTTTTCGCCAGCTTTGCCGTAAAAATGCCGATGTGGCCGGTGCATACCTGGCTGCCCGATGCACATGTGGAGGCCCCCACGGCGGGGTCCATCATTCTAGCTGGTGTCTTGCTGAAAATGGGCGGCTACGGCTTCCTGCGATTCTCCCTGCCCATGTTTCCGGAAGCCAGCGCCTATTTCGCGCCGATGGTCTTCACCCTCAGCGTGATCGCCATTATATACACCTCGCTTGTCGCACTGGTGCAGGAAGATATGAAAAAGCTGATTGCCTATTCTTCCGTGGCGCATATGGGTTTTGTGACACTGGGGATATTTACGGCAACCGTACACGGCGTTGGCGGCGCGATTTTTCAAATGCTGAGCCATGGCTTGATTTCCGGGGCTTTGTTCCTGTGCGTCGGTGTGGTTTATGACCGGTTGCACACACGCGAAATCTCACGCTATGGCGGTATTGTTAAAAACATGCCGCGCTACGCCACAGTCTTCATGATCTTGATGCTGGGCGCGGTTGGCCTGCCCGGCACATCCGGGTTCGTGGGGGAATTTTTGGTGCTGCTGGGCGCGTTCCAGACCAATATGATCATAGCGGCGCTGGCCGCAACCGGCCTTATTCTGGGCGCGACTTATATGCTCATGCTCTATCGCCGCGTAATCTTTGGTCCGCCGGTGAACACAGATGCGATTACGATGCCCGATCTCAACCCGCGGGAGCTTGGCCTGCTGGTGCCCATCGTTTTGCTGGTGATCTGGCTGGGTGTTTTCCCCGGCGTCATCATGGATAAAATCTCGCTCTCTGTGGAAAGTCTGGTCAGTAATTATGAAGACAGGACCATTCAAGGACCCCACCAGCCCAAAGACACGCTGGAAGAGAACAAGGAAAACGATCAAAAGATGGATGCCGCCCAATGATAAGCGATTTTAATCTGGTTCCGCTTTTGCCTGAAATCTTTATGGCCCTGACGGGTATGGGGCTTTTGATTGTGGGCGTTTCCCAAGGCAACCGTGCCACGCCGGTTATATGCGCCGCCGCCGGTGCAGCCCTGTCCATCGCCGCGCTTGTCTTGCTCAGTTTAGGCTGGGACGCGCAAACGGTTATGAACGGCATGTTCCGTTTTGATGAGTTCGCGGGCTTTATGAAGCTGCTGGTTCTTATCGGTTTGATTGCCTCTCTTGCGCTCTCCTCTCGCTACCTGACGCAGGAGGATATGGCCCGCTTTGAATACCCGATTCTCATTATCTTTGCCGGTATCGGCATGATGATGATGATCTCGGCCAATAATTTTCTGACCCTTTATATGGGGCTGGAACTGCAATCCCTGAGCCTGTACGTATTGGCCGCATTCCAGCGTTATTCCGTAAGATCCGCAGAGGCCGGGATTAAGTATTTCATTCTGGGCGCGCTTTCTTCCGGCATGCTCTTATTCGGTATCTCCCTGATCTACGGTTTTTCAGGCACGCTCGATTTCACGGTCCTGGGAAAAACCATTATAGGGCTGGAGCAAATCCCCATAGGGCTGACAATCGGACTGGTCTTTTTACTGGCGGGCATTGCCTTTAAAATATCGGCCGCGCCGTTTCATATGTGGACGCCGGATGTCTATCATGGCGCGCCGACCTCCGTTACGGCCCTGTTTGCGATCGTCCCCAAAGTTGCGGCTTTTGCGCTTTTGATGCGGCTTTTGTTCCAACCCTTTGCGGACATGCAGGAAGACTGGTTCCAGATCATCTATTTCCTTTCTGTGTTCTCGATGGTGATCGGCGCCTTTGCCGCCATAGCGCAGGAAAACCTCAAACGCCTGATGGCCTATAGCTCGATTGGGAATATGGGCTACGCCCTCATCGGTATCGCCGCAGGAACGGCGCAAGGGGCGGGCGCCGTTGTTTTGTATCTCATGATCTACATAGTCATGACCGCCGGGGTTTTTGCCGTTATTTTACACATGCGCCGTCAGGGGCTGGCCGTGGCCAAGATTGATAATCTCGCCGGACTTTCAAAAACAGAGCCGGCACTGGCCTATGGCATGCTGATCTTGATGTTCTCTATGAGCGGCATCCCTCCGGCAGCCGGATTTTTCGGTAAACTGGCGATTTTTAATGCCGCAATGAATGAAGGGCTCTATGTTCTGGCCGTTCTGGGCGTGGTGACTTCTGTGGTCGCGGCCTTTTACTATCTCCGCATTGTCAAAGTCATGTTCTTCGATGAACCGGCAGATTCATTTGATAAAAACGAAGGCTCCTTTGCGCGGCGTGTGGTGTTGATTGTCTCTGTTCTTTTCGTGATTGGCTTCATCATAAAACCCAGCATCTTGTATGAATGCGCCATGCATGCAGCTTCTGCGCTTTTCACCGTTGCCGGGTAGCGTTTGAAATCCGGTGTGGCGTATTGAAAAATTTGAAACGCTGCCCTCGACGCAAACGCTCGCCAAACAACGGGCGGCGGCGGGCGCAGCCGAAGGACTGGTCATTCAGGCTTTAATGCAAACCGCCGGGCAGGGCCGCCATGGCCGCTCGTGGCAGTCACTGGCGGGCAATCTTTATCTCTCCATGATTTTGCGCCCAAAATGCCCGGTCAGAAAAATCGGCCAGCTTTCTTTGTTGAGCGGCCTGGCGCTCGCCAGCATAACGCAGCGCGCAACGCAGGAACATGGGCGCAGAACGCGGCTAAAATGGCCGAATGACGTATTGCTGGACGGGTTGAAATGCGCCGGAATATTGCTGGAGACCGAGTTGGAGCACAATGGCGATATAAAATGGCTCGTGATAGGAATCGGGCTGAATATTGCGCAGGCCCCGGAGGGTGCCTCTGCTTTAAGCCTTCCCGGAAAAACAAAACCAGCGGAACCGGCAGATGTGCTAACGGCGCTGCTGGCGGAGTTTCAACCGCTCTATGAGGTCTGGCAACAGGGTGGCTTTACGCAAATTCATCGGGACTGGCTGGCGCTGGCGCATAGGCCGGAAGAAAAAATCACCGTTAAAATCGGAACAAGGCTTGAGCAGGGCACGTTCCAAACAATTGATGAATTTGGAAATTTAATTATGCGAAACGAAGATTTAGAGTTAAAAACCATTACGGCTGGTGATGTTTATCTCGAACAGTGATAAGACGATCCCGGAAAGAAAAGAAAACCCATGCTTTTAACCATTGATATTGGCAACACAAATACCGTTTTCGCGCTTTATAACGAAGATGTGCCCGGCAATAGCTGGCGCCTCCAAACGGTTCGGGCCCGTACGCCCGATGAATATGCCGCCTTTCTGGGCAGCATGCTGGCGCTTTCAAACCTTGGGTTTAGCGCCATCAGCGATGTGATTATAAGCTCCGTTGTTCCTGAAACGCATTTTTCCGTGAGACGGTTTTGTGAGAATTATCTTAGATGTGGCAAGCCACAATTTGTCAGCCGTGAAAATATCCCGATCGAGATTGATCTGGACCGCCCCGAAGATGTCGGGGCCGACCGGCTCGTCAACGCTCTGGCGGTGAGGGTTCATTATGAACTGCCCGCGATTGTGATTGATTTCGGGACGGCCACCACATTTGATGCTATTGATAGGGACGGGCGCTATATCGGCGGCGTAATCGCCACGGGGATTGATGTCTCGATGGAGGCTCTGCACCGCGCCGCCTCTAAATTACCCAAAGTCAGCGTACGGCGCACCGAAAAAGTGATTGGCCGCACAACAATTGAGGCCATGCAATCCGGCGTGTACTGGGGCTATAAAAGCCTGCTGGAGGGTTTGAGCGCGCAGATACGCACAGAATTGGGCGGTAAGGCCTTTGTCATCGCCACAGGCGGTCTTGCGCCCTTATTCGCCCGTGACAGCACCATTATTGATGCCGTTGATGAGAATTTGACCCTCAAGGGTCTTTATGAAATTTATAAAACAATGAAAGTAGAAAAAAAATGACACGACCTGCAAAGAAAAAGGGGAAAGAAAAAAATACTTTCAACCTTGATGAAAAAGCCCTTTATTTTATCCCGCTGGGCGGGAGTGAACAATTCGGCGTGAACCTTAACGTCTATGCCAATCGCGGAGAAATGCTGGCGATCGACTGCGGCATTGGCTTTGCCGATGAGCGTTTTCCGGGCATTGATCTGCTCTTGCCCGATCCGGCCTTTTTGGAGGAAAACCGGGACAGCCTGAAGGCCTTTATCATCACCCACGCCCATGAGGACCATATCGGAGCCATCGCCCATATCTGGGACCGGCTTCCGGTTCCCGTCTATGCCAGCCCGTTCACCGCCGCCATATTGCACGAAAAATTCAAGGAAAAGAATTTGCGCGGTGTGCCCATTCATACCGTTAATCCGGGGGAAACCGTCCAGATTGGTACATTTTCCGTAGAATTTGTTGCGGTATCGCATTCCGTGCCCGATACGTGCTCTTTGATTATCGAAACGCCGGAAGGGCGCATCGTCCATAGCGGCGATTGGAATCTTGACCCCCATCCGGTTGTGGGCGCGGCTACAAACGCCAAAGCTTTCAAAGATGCGGGTGATAAAGGCGTTTTGGCCTATATCGGCGATTCCACGAATGCGGAAGTGCCGGGGCGCTCCGGCTCGGAAACAGAAGTGGAAAGAGGGCTGGAATCCGTTTTTCGCGGCTGTGAGGGCCGGATTGCCATCACCGCTTTTTCCTCCAATATTGGCCGGGTACGCAGCATCGTTAAGGCCGCCGAGGCCTGCGGACGCGAGGTTGGCGTAATCGGACGCTCCTTGCACCGCATGATCGGCTGCGCCATTGAATGCGGCTTTCTGAAGGGCCTGCCTGATTTTGTGGATGAAAAGGATCTTATGGCACTGCCGGCGGATAAGGTGGTGATCATCCTTACCGGCTCCCAAGGGGAATACCGGGCGGCGCTTTCAAAAATCGCACGCGGCGATTTCCGGGGCGTTCGCCTTAATCGCGGCGACACCGTGATTTATTCCGCCCGCGCCATTCCCGGGAATGAAAAGAATATCAATGTGGTTAAAAATAATTTGAGCGCATCGGGCATAAACATCATTACGCCCGGCGATACCGAGCAGACAATCCATGTCTCCGGCCATCCCTGCCGCGAGGAAATCACAGAAATGCTTCAATGGGTCAGGCCCGCGCTCATCGTGCCGGTACATGGGGAGCGTCTTCAGCTCGAAGCCCATGCCGCGCTTGCATTGGATTGTCAGGTGCCTCAGGCGCTTGTCCCCTCAAACGGCTCGGTTATCCGCCTTGCGCCCGGGACGCCGGAAATCGTGGGGCGCGTACCCACAGACGTTCTGGCCGTTGACCAAAAACGCCTGATTAAATCCGACCATCAATCCATCGTTGCGCGGCGCAAGCTGCAATTCACGGGCACTGTACATATTTCCCTCGTCATAGATGCAAAAGGGGAACTGCTGGCCGACCCCAGACTGGAAACCGTAGGAATTATAGATCCGGAAGATCCGGCAGAGACCGAAATAGAAGACAATATCCACGATGAAATCCTTGATCTTCTGGATGAACTGGATAAAAAAGAACTGCAGGATGATCATTTTATCACCGAGGAAATCCGTATCGGCATTCGCCGTTTCTGCGATCATCTTCTGGGCATGAAACCTCATGTCAGCGTGCATGTTCTAAGGGTATAAGCTATGGGCTGGATAAGCGGTATTGTTGTTTATGTGTTGATCTGGTGGACGGCGCTTTTTGCCGTCTTGCCGTTCGGCCTCACGCGTCAGCAGGACGGCAAGCCGGAAAACCCGAAGCTAAAACAAAAAATCATAATCACATCCTTGCTCTCCGCCCTGATCTGGGTCGTGGTGTACGTGTTGATTAAAATTGATATTATCGACTTCCACAGCTACGCCAAAGCCATGATGGATAAGGATAATCTCTCATGATCCGGCCAGTGAAGCGATTATGGTGCCTTTTTGTGATGCTGCCGCTGCTGATTTATACGTCCGTTGTTGCCCAAGCGCAAAATGGCGGGCTCTCCGTGCTTTGCAACAGCCTGCCGGAATACCGGCCCGCGCCGGGGGTGGAATATGAACCCGGTATTGATGCCAAAGGACGCGCCGTTTTGCCCGCTGACCTGAACGCGCCTCTGAACGGCGGCGTAGATAAAATCAATATCCCCATTACGCTTGATCTGGCGCAACGCTTTAATATCTTCCCCGCAAACGGTATAGAGCTTAAACCGGATGTCGGCCTGATCAGCGTTTATAAAGATGGCCGCGTTGAGTATAACGGGCAGGATCTCGCGCGGCAGGCCTATACGCTTTGCGCGCATGATACAAAAATCCTTCTGCCGCCGGATGGACAGCCCCCCGCGGATAACGTAAGTTCAGCCACCGATAACCGATAAAATAGCACCACGAGCACATTAATATGAGTAAACAAGCCAGAACCGCCATCACACCAACCCGCGCGGAAAATTTCCCCGAATGGTATCAGCAGGTAATCAAAGCCGCCGATATGGCGGAAAATGCGCCCGTACGTGGCTGCATGATCATCAAGCCCTATGGCTATGCGCTATGGGAGGAAATGCAAAGGGTCTTTGACCGACGCATTAAGGAGCAGGGCGTACAGAACGCTTATTTCCCGCTCCTGATCCCCATGGAGTTTATGAACCGTGAGGCGGCGCATGTGGATGGCTTTGCCAAGGAATGCGCCGTTGTAACGCACCACAGGCTTGAAACCGGGCCGGATGGAAATCTGATCCCGGCTCCGACCTCCCGGCTCGAGGAGCCTTATATCATCCGCCCGACCTCGGAAATGATCATCGGCGATGCCATGGCCCGCTGGGTGCAGTCTTATCGTGATCTGCCGCTAAAGCTCAATCAATGGTGCAATGTGATGCGCTGGGAAATGCGCACCCGTATGTTCCTGCGCACCTCCGAATTCCTATGGCAGGAAGGGCATAACGCCTTTGCCAGCGCCGAGGAAGCCAGAGCAGATTCCCTTAAAATGCTGGATGAGTATGTCAAATTCTGCGAAGACACGCTGGCGCTGGCCTCTGTCGCCGGAACAAAAACCGAAGATGAAAAATTCCCGGGCGCGGTGGAAACCTATACTTTTGAGATGATGATGCAGGACGGCAAAGCCTTGCAATCGGGGACCTCGCACTATCTCGGCCAGAATTTCGCCAAAAGCATCGGCATAAAATTTCAGGACAAAGACGGGCAGGAACAATACGCCCACACGACATCCTGGGGCATCAGTACCCGCTTGATCGGCGCGCTGATCATGAGCCACGCCGATGATGACGGGATGATTATGCCCCCGCGCGTGGCCCCGCAACAGGTCGTCATCCTTCCCGTCCTTAAGGATGATGCAGAATCTGCCGCGATCATGACGTATTGCGAGGAACTGGCCAAGGCGCTAAAAGCCAAGGGTCTGCGCGTTAGGCTCGATGATCGTGACATGCGTACGACTGATAAAATGTGGGATGCGGTTAAAAAGGGCATTCCGGTTCGTGTAGAAGTCGGCCAGCGGGAAAAGGAGGAGGGACAAATCACCTTTATCCGTCGTGACATAGGCCGTGATTCTAAAAAGACGATTGAGCGCAGCGCGTTCATAGGGGAAATTGACGGCGTTCTGGATGATATTCATGAAGCCATGCTTGCGCGCTCCAAAGCCTTTTGTCAGGAGAACATATTCACATTCGGCACAGCCGGAGAGGTGGAAGAATTTTTCGCCGCCGGTAAAATCGGCTTTGTTAAAGTGCCCGCAGCCCTGCTCGGCGAGGAAAAACTGGCAACGGTGATGGGGGCACATAGCCTCTCCGCCCGCTGCCTGCCTTTTTCTGATGAGGGGCAAAGCGTACTGATTGGAAAATCATATTGATAACGAACTCCCAAAATGAGCGAGGGTCTCTGTAATGTTTTCGCCTTTTGAACGTCTGGTCGCCATGCGGTATCTGCGCTCTAAAAAAGCCGAAGGATTCGTATCCGTGATCGCCGGGTTTTCCTTCGCCGGGATCATGCTGGGCGTGGCCACATTGATTATCGTCATGAGCGTCATGAACGGTTTCCGCGAAGAGCTCTTCAGCCGTATTTTGGGCCTGAACGGTCATATGAGCGTTTATTCCCAGCAAGGCCCGCTCTATGATTACGATTACCTAAAGACAAAACTCAGCACCATTGACGGCATAGCCGACATCACCCCCACCATTGAAAATCAGGCTCTGATTTCCGCAGGCGGCATGTCCAGCGGCATCCTCGTTCGGGGCATCACATGGCAGGATTTTGCCAATCGTCCCATTTTGCGCGATTCCATCACCGCCGGCGCGCTGGAGGATTTCACGGGCAACACACTCGCTATCGGCAGTGTTCTGGCCGAAAAAATGCGCCTTAAGCCGGGCGATAAAATCACGCTGACCTCGCCGCAGGTCAAATCGACGCCCTTTGGCTCCATGCCGCGGCAGCGCTCCTACACTGTCTCGGTTGTTTTCGATGTCGGCATGTACGAATACAATAGCGGCTTTGTGTTCATGCCGATGGACGCCGCCCAGACCTTTTTCCAGATGGAGGGCGCCGTAAAGGCGCTCGAGATTTTTCTTAAAAACCCGGCCCACTTAAATGAGGTACGCAAAGCCGTGACCTTAAGTGTCGAAGGGCAGGCCGGCGTTTATGACTGGCGCGATATGAACCAGAGCTTCTTTAACGCGCTGCAGGTCGAGCGAAACGTCATGTTCTTGATTTTAACGCTCATTATTCTGGTCGCCGCGTTTAATATTATCTCCTCCATGATCATGCTGGTAAAGGATAAGGGGCAGGATATCGCCATTTTAAGGACCATGGGCGCAACCCGCGCCAGCATGATGAAAATTTTCATGCTGACCGGGGCCAGTATCGGTATTCTGGGCACCTTGGTCGGGGCCTCTCTCGGCATTGTTTTTGCGCTTAATATCGAAAAAATCAGAGAAGGCCTGCAAGCCCTCAGCGGTACGGAGCTGTTTTCTGCGGAAATATATTTCCTCTCAAAACTGCCCGCCATAATAGACTGGAACGAAGTTTTCGTGGTCATCGCCATGGCCTTTTTCCTCTCGATACTGGCCACGATCTATCCGGCCTGGCGGGCCGCACATCTCGACCCGGTGGAGGCATTGCGTTATGAGTGAGGCAATTTACAAGGCGGCTGAAATTCTTGAAGGCGATATCCTGCTCAAAATTGAGGGGCTGGAAAAAACCTTTGAACAGGGCGGGAACAAGCTCACCATCTTTAAAAATCTCGACCTTAAAATCGAGGCCGGAGAGCTGGTCGCACTGGTGGGCCAGAGCGGCTCGGGCAAATCCACATTGCTGCAACTGGCGGGTTTGCTGGACAGACCCACAGGCGGGCAGATTAAAATCGCCGGACGCTCCGCCCGTAAAATGAGCGAAAAGGAACGCGCCAAAACCCGGCTCTCGACCATCGGGTTCATATACCAGTTCCATCATCTCCTGCCGGAATTCACGGCGCTTGAAAATGTCGCCATGCCGCAAATCATCGCGGGCGTAAAGATCGCCCACGCAAAGGAAAAAGCGGCCAGCCTGCTGGAGAGTCTGGGGCTTGGGGCGCGGCTGACGCATCGCCCTGCACGCCTTTCAGGAGGGGAGCAACAACGCGTCGCCATCGCGCGCGCGCTGGTCAATGACCCGAAATTGCTTCTGGCGGATGAACCAACGGGCAACCTTGACCCCGGAACATCGGCGGAAGTCTTTGAAATTTTGCTGGCGCAGGTGCGTCAACGCCGCATCGGTGCATTGATAGCAACGCATAATCTGCAACTGGCCGACCAGATGGACCGGGCGGTTGAGCTTAAAGCCGGGCGGATCGCCCCCTTTGACTGATAATGGCCAGTACGCGTGCAAAACCAGCCTTGCATCTTATGACCGATAGCCTGTAATCTGAGCGCCTATGGATCATTTCGTACATCTGCATGTTCACTCCGCCTATTCACTGGCGGAGGGCGCGATCAAGGTCAAAGACCTCGTAAAACTGTGCGTAAAGCACAGTATGCCCGCCGTTGCCGTTACGGATTCCGGCAATATGTTCGGCGCCATGGAATTTGCCACCGAAGCCGCCAATGCCGGGCTGCAACCCATCTTGGGCGCGCAAGTTCTCTATGGCGCAGAAGAAGATCAACTGGTGCTTCTGGCGCAAAATGAAACGGGCTATCGTAATCTTTGCCGTCTGCTGAGCGATGCCTATCTTCAGGAAGACACAATCGGAAAAATAACGCTCAGCCCCGAAAATCTGGAGGCGCATAGCGCGGGGCTTATCTGCCTGAGCGGCGGCGCAAAGGGCCCGATCAACCGGCATCTCTTTCATAAACAGGAAGACAAGGCGGAAGAAGCTCTTCTGGCCCTGAAAAACATCTTCAAAGACCGCTTTTATATAGAATTGCAACGACACGGCTGGGCGGAGGAAAACGCTACGGAAGAGGCGCTGATCGCACTGGCCTATCGCCATGAACTGCCTCTGGTGGCAACGAATGATTGTTACTTCACCGACCGCAAGGCCTATGAAGCGCATGATGCGCTGCTTTGCATCTCGGAAGGGCGCTATGTCTCGGAAGAGGACCGCCGCAAAGTCACGCCGGAGCATTATTTCAAATCCCCGAAAGAGATGGCGGCGCTCTTTGCCGATGTGCCCGAAGCCCTTGCCAATACGCTGGTCATTGCCCGCCGGTGTTCGTTTTTATTAAAATCCATCAATCCCATTTTGCCAAAATTCGCCACCGAAGCGGGGAGAACAGAATCAGAAGAGCTGCGCGCGCAAGCCTTGGAAGGTCTGCGCTGGCGCCTTGAAAATTTCGTAAAAGACGGCAATCACGCGCCTTATTTCGAGCGGCTGGATTTTGAACTGGACGTTATCGAGGGCATGGGTTTTCCAGGTTATTTCCTGATCGTTTCCGATTTCATAAAATGGGCCAAAGCCCAGAAAATCCCGGTGGGTCCGGGGCGCGGCTCCGGCGCGGGGTCCGTTGTGGCATGGGCGCTGAAGATCACGGACCTTGACCCGATTGATCTTAATCTGCTTTTTGAGCGATTCTTGAACCCTGAGCGGGTCTCCATGCCGGACTTCGATATCGATTTCTGTCAGGAACGCCGCGATGAAGTCATCCGCTATGTTCAGGACAAATACGGCTATGACCGCGTAGCGCAGATCATCACTTTCGGAAAGCTTCAGGCCCGCGCGGTGGTGCGCGATGTGGGCCGGGTCTTACAAATGTCATACGGCCAGGTTGACCGGCTGGCAAAGCTGATCCCCAACAACCCCGCCAACCCGATGACGCTTCAGGAAGCACTGGATCAGGACCCGGATTTGCGTCTCGAAATTAAAAAAGATGAAACGAGCGTACGTCTCATAGAGATCGCACTTCAGCTTGAGGGACTTTACCGCCATGCCTCAACCCACGCCGCCGGGGTGGTGATCGGTGATAGACCGCTGCACGATCTTGTACCGCTATACCGTGACCCGCGCTCTAACATGCCGGTGACCCAGTTCAATATGAAATATGTCGAACAGGCCGGGCTGGTAAAATTTGACTTCCTCGGCCTGAAAACCATGACCGTGGTGCAAAAGACACTGGACCTGATCGCGGCAAAGGGCGAAACCATTGATATTCTTAAAATTACGCTGGACGACCCGAAAGCCTATGAGCTTATGGCCTCCGGCAATACGGTCGGCGTGTTCCAGCTTGAAAGTTCCGGCATGCGCGACGTTCTGCGCAAGGTCAAACCAAACCGCTTCAGCGATATTGTCGCTCTGGTCTCGCTTTATCGCCCCGGTCCGATGGATAATATTCCCCGCTATGTCGCGGTGAAAGAGGGGCGGGAGGAGGCCGATTATATGCACCCCGTGCTAAAGCCGCTTCTCGAAGACACTTACGGCATCATGATCTATCAGGAGCAGGTGATGCAGGCCGCGCAGCTTTTGGCGGGCTATACGCTGGGCGGCGCGGACCTTCTGCGCCGGGCGATGGGTAAAAAAATCAAGGAGGAAATGGACGACCAGCGCCAGAAATTCATCGAAGGGGCAAAGGCGCACAACAATGTCCCCCAGGCGCAGGCCTCTGAAATTTTTGATACGATCGAGAAATTTGCCGGATACGGTTTTAACAAATCCCATGCCGCCGCTTATGCCCTGATCGCCTATTGGACGGCATGGCTCAAGGCCAATTACACATTGGAATTTATGGCGGCATCCATGACGCTCGACCTTGGAAACACGGATAAGCTCAGTATTTTCAAGCAGGATCTGGACCGTATGAATATTGCGCTCCTGCTGCCCAATATCAATAAATCCGCCCCCGAATTCACCGTGGAGGGCACAGGAATCCGCTATGCGCTGGCCGCCCTCAAAGGCGTTGGCGAGGCCGCCATGATCCAGATTGTACAGGAAAGAACCTTAAATGGGCCGTACGCCTCTATCGAAGATTTTGCTTCAAGAGTTGATTATAAACTATTGAATAAAAGACAAATTGAGCAGCTGTGCTGCGCCGGTGGCTACGACGATCTGAACCCCAACAGGGCGCAAGTGACCGCCGCAGCAGAAACCATATTGCGCCATACCCAAAGTCTGGCTGATGAGCGGCAATCCGGGCAGGTCAGCCTTTTCGGCGATGGTGCCGCCGGGCAGGGGGGGCTGGGCATGCCGGAATTGCCCAATGTTCCGCCATGGGACGCGCTGGAACGCCTGAGCCGCGAGTTTGCCGCTGTGGGCTTTTATCTTTCCGCGCACCCGCTCGATAGCCGTGAAAAACAGTTTAAAAACATGCGCATATCCAGCCTGGCTGATGTGGAAGCCGCTCTCCAGAATGTAGCCGCCTCGCGTTTTCAAATGGCGGGCGTTTTAATGAAAAAACAGGAGAAAATGTCACAAAAAGGAAGCAAATACGCCTTTTTGCAGCTTTCCGATCCTACGGGCATTTACGAAGTCACCTTGTTTTCCGAGATGCTGGCCACCTCCCGGTCATTTCTCGAAACAGGATCAAGCCTTTTGCTTTCCGTTGAAGCGGAGCAAAGAGAGGATCAAATACGCCTCACCTGCACCAGAATTGAACCGCTGGATGGTGCGCTCGAAAACAAGATCAGAGCCATTGATATTCACATGAACGATGGCCAACCCATTCATAGCATTAAAGAGTTTCTGGATCAGGATAAAAGAGGAAGCGCGCAGCTGAACCTGCATGTTGACACGCCGGAGGGCTGGCGGGTGCATCTGACCCTGCCGGGGCGCTGGGCGCTCAGCCCACAGGCGCGCAATATCCTGCGGGCCCAGCCGGGCATTACCTCTATCTCCGAAGCCTAGAAAACTTAGCGTTTTTCCATGCAATTTTTCCTTGCAATGGGGGGATGATCCCTGTAAAACCCGGCTACGTTCTTTTGCGCAGTTGCGATAAGGGAACGAATTCACATGCAGGTTCCTTACCCGGTGTCTGAAAAATTCAGACCAAAGCCTGCAGAGGACAACAACTGGAACTTTATATAAAAGGAAACATAACAAATGGCTTTACCTGAATTCACAATGCGTCAACTTCTCGAAGCCGGCGTTCACTTTGGTCACCACACACGCCGCTGGAACCCTAAAATGCGCCACTATCTTTTCGGCGTTAGAAACGGGGTCCACATTATCGACCTTCAACAAACAACACCTATGCTGAACACAGCCCTCAAAGCGATGCGCGACATTGTCGCCAATGGCGGGCGGGTTTTGTTCGTTGGAACAAAACATCAGGCCGCCGGCAAAGTTGCCGAGGCCGCGCGCAGAAGCGGACAATACTACGTCAATCACCGCTGGCTTGGCGGCATGATGACAAACTGGAAAACCATTTCCCTTTCGATCAACCGCCTTCGCGAGCTTAACAGCATTATCGAAAGCCCGGAAATGACCGCGCTTCGGACAAAAAAAGAAATTCTGATGCTCAACCGTGAGCGTGAAAAGCTTGAGCTTTCCATCGGCGGCATCAAGGACATGGGCGGCCAGCCTGACGCTCTGTTCATCATTGACATCACAAAAGAGGACATCGCCGTTAAAGAAGCGAATAAGCTGGGCATTCCTGTTTTTGCACTGGCCGATTCCAATGCTGACCCCGATGGTATTGATTACCTGATCCCCGGCAATGATGACGCTCTGCGGGCGATTGATCTGATCTGCAACCTGTTTTCAGAAGCAATCCTTGATGGCTTGCAGGCGGAAATGGCCGCACGCGGCAGCAAGGAAGCAAAAGCGGCTCCTGAGAAGAAAAAGGCTGGCGAAAAGGCAGAAGGTGCCGAAGCCGCCGCAGAGCCCGAAGCCGAGGAAGAGCCAAAGAAACAGGCCATTGCCTAAATCTTGCTTTTAAAACTTAAATCTTAAAATATACGGAAGGTCAAAAAAATGGCTGAAATAACAGCATCCCTTGTCAAAGAACTGCGCGAAAAAACTGGTGCCGGTATGATGGACGCAAAAAATGCGCTGGTCGAAAACGGCGGCGACATGGAAGCATCCGTGGACTGGCTGCGCAAAAAAGGTCTGGCCAAAGCCGCCAAGAAATCCGGGCGCACCGCCGCAGAAGGCCTTGTCGCCATCGCCACACAGGGCCATAAGGGCGCAGTTGTTGAAGTTAACTCCGAAACGGATTTCGTAGCCCGTAACGAATCTTTCCAGGCCTTTGTTACGCAAGTGGCTCAAAAAGCCGTTGGCATTCATGGCGCCGATGAATTACTGGCCCTTGAGCTTGAAGGCGGCAAAGCCGTTTCAACGGCACTGACCGATCTGATTGCCAAAATCGGCGAACACATGACGGTACGCCGCGCGGACAGCCTTGAGGTTTCTCAAGGCGCCGTTGTCGGGTACATTCACGGCGCCCTGTCCGAGGATGCCGGAAAAATCGGCGTTCTGGTTGCTCTGGAATCATCGGCTCCGGCTGAAAAGCTTCAGGCCGCCGGAAAGCAGATCGCTATGCACGTTGCCGCCGCAAACCCGCAGTTTCTGGACGTAAGCAGCGTAGACACTTCAGCGCTGGAGCGAGAAAAAGATGTTCTGCGCGCGCAAGCCAAAGCTTCGGGCAAGCCTGATGATATTATTGAGAAAATGCTGGATGGCCGTTTGCGTAAATACTATGAGGAAGTCTGCCTTACCGAGCAGATTTTCGTAATAGACGGCGAAACAAAAATTTCGAAGTTTCTGGGAAAAATCGGTCAGGACGTCGGCGCACCCGTCAAACTCACCGGCTTTATTCGCTTCCAGCTCGGTGAGGGGATCGAGAAAGAAGAAGAAGATTTCGCAGCCGAAGTGGCCAAAGTGGCCAACTCTTAAGAGCTTCTCGAGTTCAACCCCCGCCATAAGCGGGGGTTTTTTCTGGTTCTTCCTCTTTCACCAGTTGCCTTGCGCAGGCGCAATCTTTATCCTGCCCTGTGTGTTTTAAAGATGGGAATACGAATATGAGTGCAAAGGCGCTGCCGCGTAGCGAAGAACAGGCTTTGGCCGATATGAAAAATTACCGGCGCATTATGCTGAAAATGTCCGGCGAAGTTCTTATGGGGGACAAAGAATATGGTCTGGACCCCGAAACCGTAAACCGCGTCGCCGAAGACATCCGCGAAGTCGTCGCCCAAGGCATTCAGGTTTGTGTTGTGGTCGGGGCGGGCAATATTTTTCGCGGCGTGTCCGGCGCGGCAACCGGCATGGATAGAACGACCGCAGATTATATGGGCATGCTGGGCATTGTGATCAATGCGCTGGCGCTGCAAAACGCGCTGGAGCATCTGGGCGTGCAAACCCGCGTACAGACCGCGATTCGTATGGATGCCATTTGCGAACCTTATATCCGGCGCAAAGCCATGCGCCACATGGAAAAAGGGCGTGTCGTTATTTTCGCTGCCGGAACCGGCAACCCTTATTTTACAACAGATACCGCCGGCGCGCTGCGGGCTTCGGAAATGGATTGCGATGCCATATTCAAAGGAACCAAGGTGGACGGCGTTTACTCCTCCGACCCGGAAAAGGACCCTGCGGCGGAGCATTACAGCCACATCAGCTATATGGATGTCCTGACCAAGGATTTGAAAGTAATGGACGCCACGGCCATTTCTCTGGCGCGGGAAAACAATATCCCGATCATCATTTTTTCAGTAAAGGAAAAGGGGCGCTTTGCGGAAGTCGTGCGCTCCGAAGGTAAATTCACTATAGTGACCAATTAAATTTTTGAAGGAGAAGCACCATGTCTTACGATAAGAATGACATCAAACGCCGCATGGATGGCGCGATTGACGTTTTAGCGAAAGAATTTGGCGGCCTGAGGACGGGACGCGCCTCGATCAGCCTGCTCGACCCCGTCATGGTTGAAGCCTATGGCAACAAAATGCCGCTCAACCAGATCGGCACCGTTGCCGTCCCGGAGCCGCGCATGCTGACCGTTCAGGTCTGGGACGCCGGTATGGTCAAGGCCACGGAAAAAGCCATCCGCGAGGCCGGCCTTGGCCTGAACCCCATGCCGGAGGGCACAACGATCCGCATTCCCATTCCGGACCTGAACGAGGAGCGCCGTAAGGAGCTTCAGAAAGTCGCCGGAAAATATGCGGAAAGCGCCCGCGTTTCTGTGCGCAACGTCCGCCGTGACGGCATGGACAGCATCAAGAAGAGTGATGAGCCGGAAGATGAACAAAAGCGTCAATCCGATGAAGTCCAAAAAACCACGGATGAGGCCATCAAAAAGATTGATACAATGCTGGCCGATAAAGAAAAAGACATCATGAAGGTGTAAAACAGACGCGTTTTATACCCCTAAGACACAAACAGGCTGAAAGGAGGAAGTTGGGATATGAAAAAAAATTCGCAGGATTCTGAATGCCAGAAAATCGACAGCGATATTGAATCCGCCGCTCCCATTTCCCCCGCACGCCATGTTGCGATCATTATGGATGGCAATGGCCGCTGGGCGGCAAAACGAACCTTGCCGCGCACAGCCGGTCATAAACAAGGCGCGGAAGCCGCCCGCAAAGTCACAAAGGCTGCGGCTGAGCTCGGCATTCGTTATTTAACGCTCTTTGGTTTTTCCTCAGAGAACTGGAACAGACCCGAAAGCGAAATTCGGGATTTGATGAATCTCCTGCGCTATTACTTGCGGGCAGAAACAGCAGAGCTTCACAAAAACGGCGCACGGCTGCGCGTCATTGGCGACCGGCGGGCCTTTGATCCTGATATTCTCAAACTGATTGAAAATGCAGAAACACTGACAGAAGACAACGCCGGGATTACGGTTATTATTGCGCTGAATTACGGTGGCCGCAATGACATTCTAAGCGCCGTTCAGCGCCTGCACCACGCCCATCTCGGGCAAAAACTGGACATGGAAACGATAGAGGCGCAATTCCCGGGGTTTTTAATGACCGCCGGAATTCCGGAGCCGGATTTGATGATCCGGACAAGCGGCGAAATACGGATCAGCAATTTCCTGCTCTGGCAATGTGCCTACACCGAGTTTATTTTCACGCAAACGCTATGGCCTGACTTCTCGAAAGATGACCTTAGAGCCGCTCTGGAGGAGTTTTCAGCGCGCGACCGTCGTTTCGGAGCCCTGAAACAATCGGGAAGGTAAAGCGGATGAGCCGTTTTGATTTATCGTCCCTGCGCCAGCGGATTTTCTCCGCCATAATTCTTATTCCGGCTGTACTATGGGCCATATGGACGGGGCAGACCGCCTTTGCCGCCATGTTGTTGATCGGCGCAGCCATCACCCTTTACGAATGGAGCGCAATGGCCCGAAAACTGCCGCGCCCGTCTCTTTATTTTTCTCTGGGCCTTGTCTATATCGCCATAAGCTATTGCAGCTATTACCTGTTAAGAGAGCAATATAGCTTTGAATACACAATGGCCTGCATGGTTCTGGTCTGGGCCAGCGATAGCGGCGCTTATTTTGCCGGAAAAACCATCGGCGGACCAAAGCTTGCGATAGGGATCAGCCCGAATAAAACATGGGCGGGATTTTTCGGGGCGTTGCTAACGCCCGCCGTGGTGGCTGTGATCTGGCTACTGGCTCACAACGCGCTTTCACCCTCGCCATCCATGCCCGCCATTATATATATTGCCGGATTCCTGACTGGCGCGCTCATGGGCGCGATCGGGCAGGGGGGTGATCTTCTCATCTCCATGATGAAACGAAAATCCGGAGTCAAAGACAGCGGAAACCTGATACCGGGGCATGGCGGCCTGCTCGACCGGATTGACTCTCTCATGCCCAACGCCGTCATTTTTTACCTTATTATCAAGGCTGTGGACTATGCCTACTAAAAAGCGCGTATCTATACTCGGCGTCACAGGCTCGATCGGGCAAAATACGGCAGATGTCATTCTCGCGCACCCGGATTTATTTGAGGTCGATGTGGTCACGGCGGGAAACAATCCCGAAAAACTGGCCGATATGGCACAAAAATTAAATGCAAAACAGGCCATCATCGCAAATTCACAGGCAGAACCTGCGCTCGCAGATCTGCTGGAGGGCAGCGGTATTCAGGCGCTCAGCGGCAAGTCGGCCCTTAAAAACGCCATAAACCCGGACACGGATATAACGGTTTCGGCCATAACCGGACTGGCCGGGCTGCCGCCCTTGATGCATGCCCTGCGCCACAGCCGCGCGGTGGCCATTGCGAACAAAGAACCTCTGGTGGCCGCCGGGCAATTGGTCATGGCAGAGGCCCGGAAACATAATTGCCGCATTCTGCCCTTGGATAGTGAGCATAACGCCATATTTCAGATCTATGATTTCGAGCGCCCGGAAGGCGTAAGCCGCGTCATTTTAACCGCATCCGGCGGCCCGTTTCTACGCTGGTCCCACGAAAAAACCCGGCAGGTAACACCGGAGCAGGCCCTTCAGCATCCGACATGGTCAATGGGCCCCAAAATTTCTGTCGATAGCGCGACAATGATGAATAAAGCTCTGGAGATCATAGAGGCCCATATATTATTTGAACTCCCGGCCGAGAAAATCAGCGTTTTAATTCACCCGCAATCGGTTGTGCATTCTTTGGTGGAGTATAGCGATGGGTCCGTATTGGCCCAGATGGGCGCCAGCGACATGCGCACCCCCATCGCCCATGTTCTGGGCTGGCCCGACCGCATAGAAACCCCCGGGCGCAAATTGAATTTACAGACCCTCTCCGCCCTGAGCTTTGAAGAGCCTGACATGAATCAATTCCCGGCGCTGCGACTGGCTTATGAGTGTCTTGAGCGTGGCCCCGCTGCCTGCCTCGCGTTTAATGCCGCCAACGAGGTCGCCGTTGAGTTTTTTTTAAAGAATGATCTCGACTTCCATGGTATCTTGCGGGTAATAGAATATATGATGCAGAATGTGCCCGATACACTTCTGGATTCTCTTGAAGTTATCGAAGCTACAGACGCCGCCATCCGCGAGGAGGCAAAAAATTATATCATGACCGGCCGGATACGTACGTCGTCCGCCGATGCAAAACGAGGATAATCTACCGTTATGAATTTTATAGAAGTTTTTCAAATGCTCGGTGGAAATCTCTGGTTTTACGGAGGGGCCTTCATCCTCGTACTGAGTATTCTGGTTTTTGTCCATGAATGGGGACACTACATTGTTGCGCGTCTGTGCGGCGTTGGCGTGGAAACATTCTCCATCGGTTTTGGTAAAGAGCTTTTCGGCGTAAATGACCGCAACGGAACCCGCTGGAAAGTTTCTCTCGTACCGCTGGGCGGATACGTAAAACTCTATGGCGATATGGACCCGGCAAGCGCCGGCCACAGCGAGACCGTTGCCGAAGAGGGCGTGGAACCCGCCAGGCCCATGACACCGGAAGAGCGCAAAAAGGCTTTTTTCTCCCAGCCGGCCTGGAAGCGGGCGGCCATTGTGGTGGCTGGCCCGGCGATTAATTATCTTTTTGCCATTCTCATCCTCAGCTTTTTATTCACGTTCAACGGGCAACCAATAACGCCGCCTTCCGCAGCCGCCATTATTGGCGGGTCCAGCGCCGACAGGCACGGCTTCTTGCCGCACGATAAGATCATATCCATAGATGGCAAAAAAATTGGAACATTCGAAGACATCCGCCGGGAAATGATGATCGGTCTGGATACGCAAAAGCGGTTCGTTCTGGAGCGAAACGGTGAGACACTGGAGATTCTGGCTTCTCCTGAGCGATTGGTCCGCGAGGACCGCTTCGGCTTCAAACAAAGCTTTGGCGTGTTAGGGCTCATCAGCCCGCGCCATGCCGTTAACATCGAGACCATCACCCATATCGACGGCACGGCCTATAATGACGCGCAAAGCGTTCGTAAAGCCCTGCTGGAGCGGATGGGCGAAACATTCACGCTGGCGATAAAGCTGCCAAACGGCGAATCAGATGCGCTGACCGTAAAACCGGTGAGCCAGTACAATGAAAGCCTTGCTGATCCTGAGGCCGCCGGCCCGCAGATTCTGTATCTGTCGGATGTGGATGCCAATATCTTTGTAAAATACCCGTTTATAAAATCGGTAGGCGCGGCCACAAAAGAGTGCTGGGTCATCACGCGCGGCACTGTTGAGGCGCTCTGGCAGATGATCGTCGGCACAAGAAGCGCTTCAGAGCTGGGCGGCGTTATCCGGATCGGCGCGCTGGCCGGGGATATGGCGAAGCAGGGCATTATCGCTCTTGTGCTGTTCACCGCGCTGCTGTCCATCAATCTGGGGCTTATCAACCTGTTCCCCATACCGATGCTCGATGGCGGACATCTTGTGTTTTATGCCTTTGAAACGGTGTTACGCCGCCCCGTTCCCGAGCGCATTCAGGAATACGCTTTTCGCATAGGTCTGGCCTTCCTCGTCGGGATTATGGTTTTTGCCAATCTCAGTGATATCGTCCAGCTCCTGACATAGTCACCTTTTTTACGTGAATTGTAGAGATTCAGGCACAATTGGGGCTGGTTTTCATGCCAAAAATCAGCATAATAGTTTGCGATTGTCATTTGCTGTTTAAGCCTTTAAATATAATGACGTAAATATCTTAGTTATGGTGATTTTATGCGCTTAATATCTCGTTTGTTTGTCTTGTCCCTGACGCTTTTGGCGCTGATCCCCGCCGGGGCTTCCGCACAAACGATAATTCGTGAAATCAGCATTGAGGGCACGCAGCGTATTGATCCTGCGACGGTTCGCTCTTACATGGATGTCTCTGTGGGGGACCCGCTGGAGCGTGCAACGCTCGAAAAGGCCTTGAAAAACCTCTTCGCGACGGGGCTTTTTGCCGATGTCGCGCTCAGCCAGAACGGCTCTACATTGGTCGTTGATGTGGCTGAAAACCCCATTATCAATGAGATCGCATTTGAGGGGAACGATAAGCTCGAAGATGACCAGCTCCTCGCGGAAATTGATCTTCGCCCCCGGCAGGTCTTCACCAGAACGCGCGTACAAGCGGATGTCAGCCGTCTGTATCAGGTCTATCGCCGCAACGGACGATTCTCCGTGACGATAGAACCAAAAGTGATAAAACTGGATCAAAACCGGGTCAATCTGGTTTTTGAAATCACAGAAGGGGCCATAACCAAGGTCGAGACGATTCGCTTTGTCGGCAATAAACGCTACGGCGATGACCGTCTGCGCAGCGAAATCAGCACAAAAGAATCCGCATGGTATCGCTTCATGAGCGCCGATGACCGTTACGACCCCGACCGCCTGAATTACGATCAGGAGCTTTTGCGTCGTTTTTACCTCTCTCAGGGCTATGCTGATTTTCGTTTGATCTCGGCCATCGCCGAGCTGTCAAAAGAGTTCGACCGCTTCTTTGTAACATTCACACTAGAAGAGGGCGATCGCTACAAGGTCGGCAAAGTAGCGGTAAATTCCAACCTCAGAAATTTTGATGCCACCGTTTTACGCCCCGAAGTTAACGTGACGCAGGGTGAATGGTATGATGCTGATCTGGTACAGGAAAGCGTCGATAACCTGACCAACGCACTGGGCGACCGGCAATATGCCTTCGTGAATGTGCGCCCGGATGTAACCCGCAACCGCGAGTCCAAAACCGTTGATATCACCTTTAATATTGACGAAACCCCGAGAGTCTTTGTCGAACGCATGAACATAAACGGTAACATGCGTACACTTGATAAAGTGGTTCGCCGCGAGATTGAACTGGTTGAAGGCGACCCGTTCAACCGCTCCAAGCTTGCAAAATCCGAGCAAAATATAAAAAATCTGGATTTCTTTGAAAAAGTTGACGTGACAACATCCCCGGGATCCGCGCCGGATAAAATGGTTGTTGATGTTGATGTGGCTGAAAAATCAACGGGCGAGCTTTCTGTCGGTGCCGGTTTCTCCACCAATGACGGACCTTTGGCTGACTTTAGAATTCGCGAACGCAATTTCCTCGGCAAGGGGCAGGACTTGCTCTTCGCAACAACCGTTGCCGGGCAGAGAACGGAGTTCGACCTGTCCTTCACGGAACCTTATTTCCTGGACCGCGATGTCTCCGCAGGTGCCGATCTGTTTTACGTGACGCGCGATTTGCAGGATGAAAGCTCCTTCGACCAAAAACGTACTGGTGGAGCGCTACGTCTGGGATATCCACTTTCCGAACGTTGGCGTCAGACCTTGCGCTACCGCGTCGAAAGCAACGAAATTGAAAACGTGTCCTCCAATGCCTCCCGTTTCATTCAGGAGCAAGAGGGAAAAAGGGACACATTCGCCCTTTCACAGCGCACAACCTATGACAATCGGGATAGCACCATTTTCCCGACGGAAGGCCTGCTTTACTGGCTGGACACCGAAGTTTCCGGTCTGGGCGGCGATTCCAAATACGTTTCTGGAAAGACCGGTCTTTCCTATTACTACCCGCTCTATGATCAGGTCGTCCTGAACGCTCTGGGAGAAGTCGGCGCTATCGAAGGCTACGGCGATGAGAACGTAGCGATTAACGAACGTTTCTTCATTGGCGGAAACACGTTGCGCGGCTTTGAAAACTCAGGGATCGGCCCGCGCGACAGCGTGACAGAGGATGCTTTGGGCGGTAAATATTTCTATCGTGGGACGCTTGAATCCTCCTTTCCAATTGGCCTGCCTAATGAGCTTGGCGTTTTGGGACATGCCTTCACGGATGCCGGCACGCTTGCCCGTATAGATGATACAGGCCCGGAAGTCCTGGACGAAAGCAGCGTAAGGGTCAGTGTCGGCCTTGGCGTTTCCTGGCGCTCCCCCTTCGGCCCCATCCGTGCGGATCTCAGCAAAGCCGTGGTCAAAGAAGACTACGACCAGACAGAAATCTTCAGGTTTAACTTTGGGACCCGTTTTTAATCTGTTATACACATCCCTGTATCCGGATCGGGTTAGACAAGGATAAAAGCGCCGAACGATACAGGCTCTATCTTGTAACGCCCGTTGATAAAGAAATCTAAATACAGGCCGGAAGTGAAAATACAGAGGATAGAAATAATGTCTCGAATATTTTTTATGGCTCTTTTTTCCCTGTGTTTCTGGGGCGCGCCCCCCGCGAGTCTGGCTGAAACAGCCCCGGCGCAGACCAACACCATCGCTGTGGTGGATGTTCTGCGCATACTCACCCAATCCGATGCCGCTCTGAGCGTCCAAAAACAAAGAGAGACCCTGCGAGAGGCTTTCCTTGCGGAAATATCAAAAACGGAGCAGGCCCTGAGCCATGAAGAAAAAGAACTTTCTCAAAAGATGAGCGCCCTTCCGCAGGAAGACTACGCCAAGAAGAGATTGGCTTATGAGGAAAAACTTATCGACGCGCGCAAACTGGCGCAAAGCAGAAAGCAAACCCTGGAAGAGGCCTCAAACAAAGCCATGAGTGACCTCAGAGAAGCGCTTTATATCGTGGTTCAGGAAATCGCCAATGAGAAAAAATACGCGCTCGTCATTTCCAATCAGAATGTTATCGCCGGTGAAAAATCGCTCGACATTACCGAAGAAACCCTTCGACGCCTGAACGCCCGCGTGAAAGAAATCAAATTGAAACTAGAGAAATAAAGGTTCGAGATCTATGGCCGACCCCAGATTTTTTAAATCCGCCCAATCCTATACGTTAAAGGAAATCGCCGAAATCATTAACGCCGAACCTGCGCCCGGTGCCGACCTCTCTCACCGGCTGAAAGACGTGGCGCCGCTGGATACCGCCACAAATGCGGAGCTTTCCTTTCTCGACAACATAAAATACAAAGCCCAGTTCCAAAGCACCGGGGCGGGGGCCTGTATTGTGCATCCCGATGCGGCGCAGGCCGCGCCTCCGGGCGTACATTTATTATTAAGCCGCCATCCGTATAAAGCCTATGCCTTGGCGGCGCAGGCTTTCTACCCGCAGGAAAAACCCGACGCGGAAATCTCGCCCTTCGCACACATACACCCCTCCGCCACAATAGGGAAAGGCGCCACTATAGAAGCCGGCGTTGTGATCGGAGAAGGCGTAGACATCGGCGAGGACTGCTGGGTCGAGGCCAATACCGTTATCGCCGCAAATGTGGAAATAGGCGCATTCTGCCGCATTGGCGCAAACGCAACCTTGTCTCATTGCATAATCGGCCATCATACCCGGCTTTACCCCGGCGTATGCATTGGTCAAGACGGCTTTGGTTTTGCGATCGACCCCAAAGGACACGTAAAGGTTCCGCAACTCGGCCGCGTTCTTATCGGCAACGGCGTAGAGATCGGCGCAAACACCACCATTGATCGCGGAGCAGGGCCAGACACCGTAATCGGGGATGGAACCTGGATTGATAACATGGTGCAAATCGGGCACAATGTAAAAATTGGACGTGGATGTATTATTGTTTCGCAAACAGGTATCTCCGGCAGCACGATTCTTGAGGATTTCGTTGCTATCGGTGGGCAGGTCGGCATTGCCGGTCACCTGCGGATAGGAATGGGCGCGCGCATCGCCGCAAAATCAGGTATTATGCGCGACGTTCCGGCTGGCGAAGAACAGATGGGCTATCCGGCACTGCCTATAAAACAGTTTATGAAACAGGTTGCTTTACTGAAACGCTTGATTAAAAAAGATAAAAACACCTGATCACTGACAAACAACCAACGCAGGAATGAATAACACCTCATGAGTACGAAGAGCCATAGCCCAATCGATATAAATCGTATTATGGAGATGATCCCTCACAGATACCCTTTGTTGCTGGTCGATCGCGTTCTTGAGCTGATTCCCGGTGAAAGTGCCGTTGCGCTAAAAAATGTAAGCATGAACGAGCCGCATTTCATGGGGCATTTCCCCGGACATCCGGTGATGCCGGGCGTTTTGATCGTCGAAGCCATGGCGCAGACAGCGGCTCTGGTCGTTGTAGATTTTCTGGGCAAGAGTGCGGAGGGCAAAGTGGTTTATTTCATGACCATTGATAACGCTCGATTCCGCAAACCGGTAACGCCGGGCGACAGCCTCCATATTCATGTGGAGAAAATACAATCACGGGCCAATGTCTGGAAATTCAAAGCCTATGGCAAGGTTGATGATAAAATATGCGCCGAAGCCACGTTCAGCGCCATGATCACCGACAAATAAAACAGCCCGTTCCAAATGGCACGAGGTTTTGTAACGCTCGGAAACAAAGCGTGATTTGCCGTGGGACGCCCCGCCCCGTAGAAATATCATGAGGAAGGTTCTTAAAAAGATGAGCATAGAAAAAATCCACCCGACAGCCATAATCGAAACCGGCGCAAAGATCGCGCCCGATGTTGAAATTGGCCCATTTTGTGTGATTGGCCCCCATGTGACCTTGGGCGCTGGCGTAAAAATCAAATCTCATGTCGTTATAGAGGGCCATACAGACATCGGCGAAAACTGCACCATTTACCCCTTTGCCTCACTGGGATGCACGCCGCAGGACCTCAAATACGCAGGCGAAGACTCCCGGCTGATTATCGGCAAGAACAACACCATCCGCGAATATGTAACCATGAATCCGGGCACCAAAGATGGCGGTATGGAAACCCGCGTAGGGGATAACGGGCTGTTTATGGTGAGCGTACACATCGCTCATGACTGCCGGATCGGCAATAATGTTATAATGGCTAATAATGCGACCCTTGCCGGGCATGTCCATGTCGGGGATTTTGCAATCATCGGCGGATTATCAGCCGCCCATCAATTCATCCGCATCGGGGAACATGCGATCATCGGCGGCATGTCCGGCGTTGAAAACGATGTGATTCCCTTTGGCCGGGTAAAGGGCGAACGGGCGTTTCTCGCAGGCCTGAACCTTATCGGGCTGGAGCGGCGCGGCTTTGGCAAAGATGATATCCGCAAACTCCAAAGAGCCTTTAACCAGCTTTTTGGCGATGAAGGAACAATGGAACAAAGACTGGAATCCGTCGCACAGGACTTTGCAGATGATGAAACCATTGTTAAAATAGTTGAGTTTGCAAAAGCCAAGACAAAATTCACCCTATGCCAGCCTGCGAAGAAAAACCCCTGAGCGCTATAAAAAAACTGGGCATTATTGCCGGGTCGGGCGTTTTGCCCGCACGGTTGGCTGCGGCATGCTTAAAGCAAAATATTGAACCTTTTGTAGTCGCATTTAAGGGCCATACGGACGCACAAACGGTTCAGAACCTCCCGCATGCCTGGGTGCATCAGGGCGCAGCCGGACGCGCCATGAAGATCCTGCGTAAAAACGGTATTTCCGATCTGGTGATGATCGGCGCCATGCGCCGCCCCTCTTTATCCGAGTTACGGCCCGACTTTAAAACGCTCGCGTTTTTTACCAAAATTGGCCTGAAAGCCTTGGGTGATGATGGATTTCTAAAAGCACTCCGGCGCTATCTCGAAAACGAAGGTTTTCGACTTTACGGGGCGCATGTTTTTTTACCCGATCTCCTGATGCCGGAGGGGACAGCGGGACGTCACCAGCCAAACGCGCAGGACTGGCAGGATATCAAACGCGGCGTAAACGTGCTGCAAACCACAGGTCATCTTGATATCGGGCAAGCGGTTATTGTTCAAAATGGCTATGTTCTGGGCATCGAAGCGGCAGAGGGGACAGACGCGCTCATTCTGCGTTGCGCGGCGCTAAAACGAAAAGGCCCCGGCAATGGCGTTTTAATTAAGCTTTGCAAACCCGGACAAGACAGAGATATAGATTTACCAACAATCGGCCCGCAAACTATAAAAAATCTGATAGACTGCGGCTTCTCCGGTCTGGCCGTTCACGCGGACCACAGCCTTATCGCGGACATCAATAACGTGATCGCGCTGGCGGATACGGGGAATATTTTTGTCACAGGTCTGGTGCCTGAAACAACAGGAAATGAAAACGATGAGCCGTGAACTCTTTTTAATAGCCGGCGAACCCTCCGGCGATGCTATAGGCGCACCCCTGATCAAGGCCCTTAAAGCACAGGCTGAAAAGGAGATGGGGCAGGGAATCACCATTTCCGGAGTTGGCGGAGAGCTGATGCAGGCGCAGGGGCTGGAAACATTGCTGCCCATGGAAGAGCTATGCGTAATGGGCCTGTGGGAAGTGATCGGGCATTTACCCCGGCTTTTAAAACTGATTGACGGTCTGGTCGAGGAAATCGAAAAGCGCCAGCCCGCCGTTCTGGTAACTATAGACTTGCCCGATTTCAATTTCAGGGTCGCCAAAAAACTTAAGAAAAGAGGCATTTTCACAGGAAAAATCGTCCACTATGTTGCCCCCTCCGTCTGGGCTTGGCGCCCCGGAAGGGCCAAAAAAATAGCCGGGTTTTTAGATTCCGTACTTTGCCTCTTTCCTTTCGAGCCACCACATTTTGAAAAGGAAGGCCTGAAAGCGCATTTCGTTGGTCATCCCCTGATTGAAAATGTGCAGACAGACACCAACCCTAAAAAATTCCGCGCAGAGCATGACATTCCTGAAAAGGCTCTTTGTGTAGGGCTGCTTTTCGGCAGCCGCCCCGCCGAAATTGCCCGGCATGCCCCCACCATTGTTGCCGCCGCACAAGCGCTGAAAGAGCATTATCCTGATCTACACCTGATCGTGCCAACACTCCCAACACTGGAATTTGATGCCTCGCGCGCGGTTGAGCCTCTAGGAAAAAACGTGCACGTCATTGCCAGCATTCTTCGAAAATGGCCGGCCTTTGCCGCCTGTGACGTCGCGATTGCCGTTTCCGGAACAGTCGGGCTGGAACTCGCGCTGATGCGCATTCCCCATATTATTGGCTATAAAACAAATATGATGACATGGATTCTGCTTAAGCTATTGGTTAAAATTCGCTATGCGCATCTGGGTAATATTTTACTGGACCGGCAGAGCATTCCTGAATTCCTGCAATGGGATTTTACAGACATAAAGCTTTTACGCGCATTAATGCTTTTGATCCGCCAGGATGAGGTCAGAGAACAACAAAAACAGGATTTCATACAGCTTGATGAGCTTCTGCGCGACGCAAGCGGCGCACAGCCTTCGGAAAAGGCTGCGGCCGTAATTTTACAATACTTGCTTTAAGAGCGTATTTTTAATCGCGATCCTCGACCGGGACATAGCTGCGCTTCGCGGGCCCCGTATAAAGCTGGCGCGGACGACCAATGCGCAAGGCCGGCTCTTCGATCATCTCCTTCCATTGCGATATCCAGCCCACAGTCCGCGCCACAGCGAACAAAACTGTGAACATAGAGGTCGGAAAACCCATCGCTTTCAAGATAATCCCGGAATAAAAATCCACATTCGGGAACAGCTTGCGCTCAACGAAATATTCATCCTCCAGAGCAATCCGCTCCAGCTCCATCGCCAGTTCAAGACGTGGATCATTAATCCCCAGATCGTTCAAAACCTCATCACAGGCTTTCTTCAAGACACCCGCGCGAGGATCAAAGTTTTTATAAACGCGGTGCCCAAAGCCCATAAGACGGAAAGGATCATCCTTATCTTTGGCTTTTTCTATAAATTCAGGAATGCGGTCTTTCGTCCCGATTTGATCGAGCATCTCAAGCACTTCCTGATTAGCGCCACCATGCGCCGGCCCCCAAAGACAGGCAATACCCGCAGAAATACAGGCAAACGGATTGGCTTGCGAAGAACCGGCCAGCCGAACCGTTGAGGTCGAGGCGTTTTGCTCATGATCGGCGTGCAAAATCAAAATCTTGTCCATCGCATTGGCAAGCACCGGATTAATCCGGTACGGCTCCGCCGGAAGTCCAAAACACATATACAGGAAATTCTCGGAATAAGAGAGGTCATTGCGCGGATACATAAAGGGCTGCCCCAAAGAGTATTTAAGGGTCATCGCCGCCAATGTCGGTATCTTCGCGATCAGGCGATGCGCGGAAATCTCTCTTTGATCCGGATCCCAGATATCAAGGGAATCATGATAAAACGCCGAAAGCGCCGCAACAATCCCGCACATGATTGCCATCGGGTGTGCATCCCGCCGGAACCCCCGAAAGAAATAATTGATCTGCTCATGAACCATCGTGTGATACGTGATGTCATGGTCAAATTTTGACCTTTGCTTCTGATTGGGCAAATCCCCGTAAAGCAGAAGATAGGCGACCTCCATGAAGTTGCTTTTCTCAGCCAGATCTTCAATCGTATAGCCGCGATGCATTAAAATGCCTTCTTCACCGTCAATATAGGTGATTCGGGATTTACAGCTCCCCGTCGCCGTAAAGCTGGGGTCGAACGTAAAATGCCCCGTATCGGCATAAAGCTTGCGAATATCAATCACGCCGGGACCGGCAGTGCCCTCAAGAACCGGGTACTGCCAGCTCTGCCCGTTATCGTCATCCGTCAGCGTAAAGGTCTTGGAGGCGGGCGTGTTGCTCATGTTTTTTTCCTGCTCTTTTGGGATTATATTTGTGGCGATAAAACACTTTGCGGGAATTCCTCCCTCAACGCGCTGCACCGCACCATGTATTCTAGGGAAGTTTTCACAACAATCAAGTGCGTTCAATAACCGAGGCCAATCTTAAACAGACTTCTGCTTTTCCAAGGATTTCAGCGGCATGAAATATCGAGGGCGAAACGGTCGTTCCGGTGAGGGCCGCCCGAAACGGCATAGCCACGTTCCCGAGTTTTCCACCATATTGTTCATCCGCTACGGCCTTGCAAAGGGTCTGAATTTCCGCGCCGGTGAACTGTTCAAGGCTCTGAAGTCTGCTTAAAAGCTCTTTGAGCATCATTATAGCCTCATGATCCAAAAGCGCGGCAGCCTTTTCGTCCAGAGCCAAAGGCACTTTTTTTGTATAAAAAACTGATTCATCAGTAAATTGCAGCAATGTCCTCGCACGTGACTTTAACTCATCTGCGCCTTTCATGATCCGTTCTTGCGCCAGTTGATCCAGCGTCACATTATGACGCTCCAGATAGAAGGACTCACACAGGGAAATCAGGCGCTCACTGTCGGCTTCCTTGATATAATGGGCATTGATGCTCTCAAGCTTTTCAAAGTCAAACCGCGCAGGTGACTTTCCAATGCTCTCCAGGTTGAACCACGCGATGGCCTGCGCCTGTGAAATAATTTCATCATCCCCGTGGCTCCAGCCCAGACGGAGAAGATAGTTTTTTACGGCCTCGGGCAAATACCCCATATCCCGGTATTCCTCCACACTGGCCGCGCCGTGGCGTTTGGACATCTTGCTGCCATCCGCCCCTAGAATAAGGGGCAAATGCGCATATTCCGGAGTCTTCCACCCCATGGCATCGTAAATAATATTCTGCCGAAAGGCGTTATTAAGGTGGTCATCCCCGCGTATAACATGCGTCACCCCCATATCATGATCATCCACCACAACAGAGAGCATATAAGTGGGCGTCCCATCGCTCCGCAGGAGGATAAAATCATCCAGATGGTCATTTTGAACCGTCACAGAGCCCTGCACATGATCCAAAATGGTACTCTCCCCCTCAAGCGGCGCTTTAATCCTGATGACCGGCTTGATATCAGAAGGCGCCTCGGCAGGATCACGATCCCGCCAACGCCGGTCATAAAATGCATTTCGTCCCTCAGCCTTGGCCGCCGTCCTCATACTCTCCAGCTCTTCCGGGGAGCAATAGCAGTAATAGGCTCTGCCGTTTTTTAACATCTCCAGCGCAACTTCTTTATGCCGCGCGCGCTGCTCGAACTGGGAGACGATTTCGCCATCCCAATCCATTTCAAGCCATTTCATCGCTTTGATCAAAGCAATAACAGCCGCTTCGGAATGCCGCGCCCGGTCCGTATCTTCAATACGAAAAAGCATTTTTCCACCATGGCGGCGGGCATACAACCAGTTAAACAACGCCGTGCGCGCGGTTCCTATATGCATAAAGCCGGTGGGGGAAGGGGGGAAACGGGTAACGATGCTCATGGCAACCTTCTATGATTGATATTATTGTTTTTTAGGGATTTCCTGTTCGCGCAAAGTGTGCTGTTTTATTGATCCGGAATCAAGACCATAATCCTGCTTTCGGCTCTCAGAACACAAGACGTTTATGCGGTATTGCAATGACTTTATGCCAGAACAAAGCGCCGTATGAAACATTTGAGAAACGCCAGATCTTCTCAGCAAAAATTTTTTCGCCCGGATCTAATGTCAATTTTTGTCAAAACCTGCTGGCCCGATTCTTTAGCGCTCTGACCGCAGAAGCCGCGCACCAGTCAGGCAGGCTCTTTATCTGGTCACCCGTTTTTGTAGCCCTCGGCATCGCTTTTTATTTTGTCTTGCCCGCTGAGCCGCCGCTTCTGGCGGGGGTACTTCTGACATCTTCAGCAGCCGCGCTGCTCCTTTGCCTCCGCAACCACGCCATTTTTAAAATCATTCTAACCGTTTTTTTATGTGCCTCTTTAGGGTTTCTAGCCGCCGAAATTAAAACCGCGCGCGTCCATACGCCCATTCTTTCTAAAAAGCTGGCCCCTGTACAGATTGAGGGCACGATAGAGCATCTTGAACCGCTGGCGAATAACAAAGGATACCGCAGCGTTTTGAAAGATGTGAAAATAGAGCGTCTTCCTGCCAATGAAACGCCAAAAAAAATCAGGCTGAAACTCAGGCCGGGTACAGATTTAAAACCCGGACAAAGCATAAAAGTGCTGGCCGGTTTAAGCCCGCCCGGCGGCCCGTCATTACCGGGGGGCTTTGATTATCGCCGCCATCTGTATTTTCAAGGCATCGGCGCGGTCGGCTTCAGTTACGGCAAAGCCGTTGTTTTAGAAGAAACCACGGGCGACGCCCCTTACAGCGCCGTCATGCGCAAGCTCCGTTTTCAAATCGGCGAACAGATCAACCATTTAATGCCAAGACAAGAGGCCAGCATCAGCAATGCCCTCATGACCGGAACCCGGGCCGCCATTGAGGAAAAAGACGCACAAGCGATCCGCGCCGCCGGACTGGCCCATATGCTGGCGATATCCGGACTTCATATCGGCCTGTTTTTCGGCGTGGTTTTTTTTGCCATTCGTTTTGGTCTGGCGTTATCCCCCTTCATAGCGCTGCGATACCCGATCAAGAAAATAGCCGCCGCCATAGCGATGCTCGCCGCCAGTTTCTACGCCATGATTTCCGGAAACTCCGTACCGACACAACGCTCTATTTTAATGATGGGCATTATTTTTCTGGCGATTTTGCTGGAGCGATCACCCATATCCATCCGGCTCGTGGCTTTTGCCGCCCTGTGCATTTTATTGCTCTCCCCCGAAAGTCTGGAGGGGCCGAGCTTTCAAATGTCTTTCTCCGCCGTGGCTGCGCTCATTGTATTTTATGAAAGCGCGCAAAACCGCAGACTTTTTTTTCCGCAAAAGGCGCGTGGCCCCCTGTACAAATCCGCGCTTTATTTCCTGGGCATCGTTATGACCTCCCTTATTGCCACATTAGCTACGGCGCCCTTTACACTCTACCACTTTCAAACGCTGCCGGTTTATGGGGTCATTGCCAATATGCTGGCCATTCCCGTCCTGGGGTTTATCGTTATCCCGGCAGCCGTGGCGGCCTTCGCATTAATGCCTGTGGGGCTAAGCTGGCTTGTGACGCCCCTCATCGCCAAAGGCGTAGCCGCAATTTTAGCCATTGCCCATTACGTCGCCGATTTAAAACATGCGGTATTTTTGGGGCATATGTGGCCGTCTTCCGCACTCATTTTGTTTTCAATATCTTTTGTTATATTTTTACTCTTGCGCGCGCGCATGAAGCTTCTGGGGATCATTCCCTTGCTCCTGTGCATGATTTTTGTGCTTGGCGTTAAACAACCCGATATCCTTATATCCTCAGATTCAAGCCTGTTTGCGGTGACGGGCCATGAGCGGACTCTCATGCTCTCCAGCCTGCGAAAGGGGCGCTTTATACGCGAAAACTGGCTTCAGGCGCTGGCCATAAAACCGCAGCACGCGAAAAAATGGCCGGAAGAGGGGGCGCGGCAGGATTTAAACTGTGGCGATCAAGGGTGCCGTCTGTCCCGCAATGGCTATAAAGTGGCATTCCTGAAGAAAAAAGATATTTTTGAAGAAGAATGCTTATGGGCCGATATCCTGATCGCGCCTTTCCCGCTGGCATCTTGCAAAGGAAAAATAAGCATTGATCGCTATGACACGCGAGCAGCCGGAGCCTATGCGTTATACCTCAGGCAAAAGCTTGTGATCAAAACCGCAGAAAAATCAAAACAGAAACGCCCGTGGGAATAATTCGCAATTATCAGTGATAAGAGCGCAGGAGACTGACCAGCTGCCCTTGTATCTTGACGCGTTCCGGCTCCAAAATACGGGGTTCATAATCATCATTTTCAGGCTCAAGAACGATCTTTCCGCCCGCCCGGCGCAATCTTTTGAGGGTAACTTCCTCATCATCGACAAGGGCCACGATAATTGCACCATTTTCCGCCGTTTCACACCGGCGAATAATAACGACATCCGAATCATTGATCCCGGCATTGATCATGGAATCACCTTCCACAGTAAGAGCGTAGAGATCACCTTTTCCTGCAAATCCCGGCGGTATTTGAATGAATTGCCCTTCATCCCGCACAGCTTCTATTGGTGTTCCCGCAGCAATTTTCCCATAGAGCGGTATTTGTTCATAAGCCAGAGCGGAGGGCGGCGCATCATCAGCCGTAACAGGAAAAGGAATAACTGTTTTATCCGATAAGGCCGCCGCATTTTTAATGCCATCGGGCAGCTTTATAATTTCCAGCGCGCGCGCGCGGTGGGGAAGGCGTTCTATGTACCCGCGCTCCTCAAGCCCGCTGATCAATCGGTGGATACCGGATTTGGATTTCAGGCCCAGCGCTTCCTTCATTTCCTCAAAAGAGGGTGGCACATCATCGCGCCCCATTTTCTCATGAATAAAGACAAGCAAATCCCTTTGTTTTCTCGTTAGCATAACGAAGTGTTCCTCTTCCTTTGAAAAGCGCCCCGGAGAAATCCCGCGCGCATATGGTGCCGCATCTTTTGCCAGAACAGGCTCGATGACCAGAACCATACACCATTCGTTCTACTTTAGTTCACGATGTGTGTCAATTATTTTTGCAGCAGCGCCCGCACCGCGCCCGCTATATCGGGCTGGCGCATCAGGCTTTCCCCGATCAAGAAACCAGCATAGCCTTCCGCCCTGAGTTTGGCAATTTCCGCATGGCCAGAGATGCCGCTCTCGGCAATTTTTAGAATTTCCGCCGGAATTTTTGCGGCAAGAATACTGGATGTGGCGATATCAACATCCAGCGTTTTAAGATTACGATTATTAACCCCGATCATTTCAGGCGATAGAGCCAGAGCGCGATCAAGCTCCGCCTCATTATGAACCTCAATCAGCACATCCATGCCAAGATCCTTGGCAAAATCATAGAGCTGGCGGGCCAGATCATCACGCAACGCCGCCATAATCAGCAAAACACAATCAGCCCCCAAGGCCCGCGATTCAAATATCTGATAGGGATCAATCATGAAATCTTTTCGTAAGACCGGGAGCGCAGATACCGTTCTTACAATCTTCAAATACTCATCGCGCCCTTGAAAATAAGGCTCATCCGTCAAAACGGATAAACAGGCCGCACCGCTTTGCTCGTAGATCGTGGCAATCTCCGCAGGATTAAAATCCTCGCGAATCAGCCCCTTGCTCGGCGATGCCTTTTTAAGCTCAGTAATGAGGGCAGGGCCATCCGCCGTCTTTTCGCGCAGCGCTTTTATAAAACCGCGCGGCGCAGGCTGCAGCGCCGCCAAGGCTTTGATGTCCTCAAGCGGAAACAAATTGCGTCGCTCCTCAACATGAATCCTCTTACGCTCGCAGATAGCCTCCAGAACGCCGCTCATTTATCCGGCCCCGCGCGAAAAGACGATATAATCTTTTAGCGTTTGCAACGCCATACCCTGCTCTAAAGCTTCGGTGGCTTTTTTAATGCCCTGTTTAAGATCCGCCGCGCTGCCGTGAACCACGAGAGCTGCCGCCGCATTCGCCAGAACGATATCGTGATAGGCCCCTTTTTGCCCCTCCAGCAAGGCCCGAAGCGCCAGCGCATTTTCGTTAACATCCCCGCCTTGCAGCTTATCAACCGGAGAGATGGGCAATCCAAAATCCTCAGGCGTCAGGGTTTTTTCCAAAACCTGTCCCTCTTCCTCCAGCATGGCCACAAAGGTCGGCCCGGAAATACTGATCTCATCAAGCCCATCTTCGCCATGCACCACCCATGCTTTTTTAGCATTCAGGTTTTTTAAGGTTTGCAGCATGGGCAACACCCATTTTTTATCGAATACGCCGATGAGCTGGCGCCGTGCACCTGCCGGATTAATCAGCGGCCCCAGAAGGTTGAAAATGGTCCGAACACCAAGCTGCCTGCGCACCGACATAACATGCTTCATGGCCGGATGATGATGGGGCGCCATGAGAAACGCAAAATGAAATTTCTCCAGCGCTTCCTCCAGAGCCTCAACCGAAAGATCGAGATTAACCCCCAGTGTTTCCAGCACATCCGCGGCCCCCGACCGGGAGCTTGAAGCGCGGTTTCCATGTTTGGCAACCGGCACGCCGCAGGCCGCAACGACCAACGCAACAGCAGTGGAAATATTAACCGTCCCCGCGTTATCACCGCCCGTTCCGCAGCAATCAACAACGCCGTAGGGGGCCTTGATCGTTTTAGCCTTGGAACGCAAAACACGGGCGGCCCCCGTCAATTCCTCAACCGTTTCACCACGCGCGGAAAGCCCCAGCAGAAAATCCGCCAGATCAATCTCACAAAACGCACCCTCCATGATGGCATTCATAGCGGCAATCATCTGGTCTTCAGATAAAGAAATGCCGTCTTGCACGCGCTTTAAATATTCATTCATGATGGTTGTTTTATAGGAGGCTGATAAAGTTTTCAAGCATCGCGCGGCCATGCTGCGTGGCGATGCTTTCCGGATGGAACTGGACGCCGTGCACAGGTTTTACCCGGTGACACAGCCCCATGATAATACCGTCTGCCGATTCTGCTGTAATCTCAAGGCTGGCGGGCAAAGTTTCTTTCTCTACAATAAGGGAGTGATAGCGTGCCACGTCAAACGGAGAGGGCAGACCGGCAAAAACACTTTTTCCCTCATGCACGACCGCAGATATTTTACCGTGCAGCGGCGTCGTCTTAACGATCCTGCCACCAAAGGCCTGTCCGATCGTTTGATGCCCGAGGCAAACGCCCAGCAAGGGCACATCTTTCTCCGCCGCCGCCTCGACCAGAGCAAGGCAAATTCCGGCATGATCCGGATCACTCGGCCCCGGAGAGATAACAATGCCCTTGGGCATAAGCTTGAAAACATCCTCTACGCTCAAGCTGTCATTACGGTGGACCTGCGTTTGCACGCCGAGATCCCCGAAATACTGGACGAGGTTGTAGGTAAAGCTGTCGTAATTGTCGATGAGCACGATCATGGAGTGCATTTTATGCGCGGAGGGCTTGGTAAATGCAAGGGTTTTTGTTTACGCCCCTTGCGCGTAACAGTATGCTTCTTTTTATGAAACGCTACGCCAACCCCAGAGGAACGCTCCTCTTTATTCTTCTCGCTGTCTGCCTGATGATTGTGGTGGATTTTATTTTCGGCGGCCTGTTAAGGCCTTCGCCGCCGCCATCCTATCCGGCACAGATTGAACGCGCTCCGGACATTTCCGAAGCGCCTCAGGCGAAGACGCCCCCAGCGCCGCAGCCTGTGGAGGAATCCTTATTCCTGCCGCCTGACCCGGCCCGGGCCGGGGGGCCGTTTTCAATACCGACCACGCCCGGAATCTTGGGGTCGCAGCCCGCAGCCGAGCCCGAAACAGCGGAGCAGACTACGCTGAAGCTAGCCAGCCTGCCGGAATCACCAGCCGAACAGGCGATCAAACTGCCAAAGGCAAAACCCTATAAAGCGCCCGTTATCGTCAAAGGACACCCTAAAATCGCCATCATTATTGATGATATGGGTGTGGACCGCCGCCGCAGCCGGGAAATTATCGGGATAGATGCAAAACTGACTCTGGCTTTTCTACCTTACGCACAAAATCTGGATGATCTTGTAAAGGAAGCCCGAAACACCGGACACGAGCTTATGATTCATATGCCGATGGAGGCCATGAATGGCGATTTGAATCTGGGCGGGATTGCCCTGCGCGAGGGTATGGATGAGGCCACAATGGATGCACAGCTCGAACAGGCCTTTGCGGCCTTCACGGGATATAAGGGTATGAACAACCATATGGGCAGCCGGCTGACCAGAGATACCAAGGCCATGGCGCAGGTAATGCAGGCCTTAAAGCAAAGGGGGCTTTATTTCGTGGATTCCAAAACCATCAACGATTCCGTGGCCGCCGATGTCGCACGTGCTCACGGCCTGCGCACCGGGGAGCGCGATGTTTTTCTGGATCATCAGGAGACCGATGAATTTGTCCGCAGCGCCTTGCACAATCTGGAAGCCGTTGCCCGGCGCAAGGGCTATGCCATCGCCATTGGACACCCTAAAGACGTGACCATTCGCGGGCTTAAAGCCTGGGCGCAGGACGCACAGGAAAGGGGCTATGTTCTGGTCCATGCGAGCGAAATCCTGCAAACGCCCGCAGCGCCGCCGAAAATTGCGGGAGATTTTGAAAGAGTAGAAGAAAGAGAAGGCGGCGCGGAGGAGGGTGCGGAGCAAAACCCCAAGCCCCTCACGATCATGCCTGACGCCGCACCCTTGAATATTCAAGGGCCAGCTCTGCCGCCCGAATAAGGGCTTTTGATTTATTCAGGGTTTCTTGATACTCAAACTCAGGATCGCTGTCCGCCACAACGCCGCCGCCCGCCTGTACGTAAACTTTGCCATCCTTGACCAGCGCCGTCCGCAGAGCAATACAGGTATCAAGCGCGCCATTCCCGGAAAAATAGCCCACACCGCCCGCATAAACGCCCCGGCGGTTGCTTTCCAGTTCATCTATAATTTCCATGGCACGCACCTTCGGCGCGCCACTGACCGTGCCCGCAGGAAATCCGGCAAAAAAAGCATCCACAATATCCAAAGTGCTTTTCAAACGGCCAACGACATTGGATACAATGTGCATGACATGAGAATACCGCTCAATGACAAAGGAATCCGTAACCTTGACCGAACCAAATTCGGCAACGCGGCCCACATCATTCCGACCAAGATCCAGCAGCATTAAATGCTCGGCCCGCTCTTTTTCATCGGCCAGAAGCTCCTGCGCCAGCGCATTATCCTCCTCCGGCGTTTCCCCGCGTTTACGCGTCCCCGCTATGGGGCGAACCGTCACTTCGCCATCACGCACCCGCACCAGAATTTCCGGGCTGGCCCCCACCAGATGAAACCCGTCAAAGGCAAGATAGAACAAAAAGGGCGATGGGTTTAAACGGCGCAGAGATCTATAAAGATCAAAAGCGGGCAGGTCAAAATCCACCGCAAAACGCTGGCTCGGCACGACCTGAAAAATTTCGCCTTCATAGATATACTCAACCGCCTTTTTCACGGTGGCATGATACGCCGCGCGGGTTGTGCAGGAATGCACCGTTAGCGGTGTTTGAATGGCCGATCCCGCCGCATTTTTATCCAAAGGAACAGGGCGGCTCAGCTTTTCCATCGCCACCGCGATCAAGGCGCTGGCTTCCTTAAAAACCACAGAAGCTTTCTTTTGCGTATTGCCCGAATGAGCATAAACAGGCGCAACAAGAGTCAAGAGCTGTTTCACATTGTCAAAAATAGCGAGCAGGGAAGGGCGCATCAAAACACTATCGGGAATCCCCAGCGTGTCAGGGTTGGCGGCAGGAATATCCTCCACCAGCCGCACCATATCATAGCCCACATAACCGAATAATCCCGAAACCGCCATGGGCGGCAGCTCCGGCGGAATGTTATCAATGCGGCAGGCCTGAATATGCGCGCGCAGGGATTCCAGCGGAGCGTTCGCCGCCGCTGTCCAGACCCCTTCAGCATTACCGATTTCAACTTCAGCGTTTTTACATCTCCAGATCAGATCCGGTTTAAAACCAATAATGGAATACCGCCCCAGAACATTTCCACCCTCAACCGATTCCAGCAAGAAGGAGTAGGGCTCCGCCTCACAAAGCTTCAGCGCTGCACTGACGGGGGTTTCAAGATCGCCGGGAATCGTTATCCAGACAAGTTGCGTCTGTCCGCTTTCAAAGCAATCCGTAAAGTCCTGCACATCGGGGCTAAGGGTCGATATCTTCATATTTACGGCTGTTCACTCTGGCGGTCATAGGTCTGCGCCAGCAAACGCTCGTTAATGGACGCGCCGTATTTCAAGCGTTGCGCCTCCATATATAGGGTATAGGCCTCATTCTCCATTTCGCGCACAAGCACCGGCTTTCTCTTTGCCATACCTTCAGGAGACAACGCACCGCTGGCCTCAATGGCAGTTACACGCGCAATAGCCGCACCACCCTCAATATCCAGAACAAAAAGCTCATCCTTCGGAGCTTCAAAAACAGCCATCAACGCGGGATAGGTCAGAATATCTTTCGGCTCCTGCGTCCGGGTCAGGCCCGAGAGTTTCTGCGTTTGCTTTTTATAGGTTCTGGCCGCATCGGCAAAGCTGGATTTTTCACTTTGAAGCGTGCTCAGGATTTCAAGAACCTGCAGCTTGTTCTCAACGCGGCGCTGGTCCTCCATCCACCGTTTTTCAAGCACGGGTTTAACCTCCTCAAAAGCCTGATAGGATTTTGGCGTAATCGCCCGCAAATAGACGACAGCCATACGACCATCGGGCAGTTCAAACACGGGAGAGGATTCCCCCTCACCACCAAGGCCGAACAGCGATTCTATAATTTTCTGTGCGTTCTCGCCAAAACCCTCCAGCGCCGGTTTACCGCCAGCGCCCTGTCCAAAGGAATTAACGGCGGGAATATCCTTAATTGTGGCGGCAATTTCCTCCTTCACATCTTCCGGCGCGGCACCAGAAGCCAGCAGGTCATCCACCAAATTGGCCTGATCATATTTCGCATCAAGCTGCCGGGCGGTTTTAAGTTCCTCCGCAATTTCGGATTTCACATCTTCATAAGACTGCGTATGCGCCGGGACGATGCTCTTGATAACGGCAATTTGAATCCCAAGAGCCGTCTTCACCGGGCCAATTACGTCCCCTTCTGCGCCAGAAAAAACAGCTTCCTGCAAAGCTTCGGGAAGCTGGTCTTTCGCAACGGCCTCAGCCGGTAAATAATCCGTCGTATTGCCGGTAACTTCACGCACAGATTCTTTTAGAGATTTTTTGCCCTTAACAGCAGCGGCAACCGCCTCGGCATCTTTTTCATCGCGCAGCAATGCCTGCTCGATAACGCGGCTTTCCGCCCTGGCATATTGATCAATGTTATGATCGTAACTTGCACGAATTTCTTCCTCTTCAATCGTCTGCGCCGCTTCATCCGCGCCAATGATTATAAGCTGACCATCCCGCAATTCAGGTTTTGCAAAAGATTCCTTCAAGGTTTCGTACATTTTCAAAAGCTGCTCATCCGCAGGCTTTTTTGAATCCTCATAATCGCTGTCCTTGAAAACAATAAATTCCACAGCGCGTTTTTCATTTTCAAACTCCGCCAGATCCCGAAGCATGTCCTGCGACACATCGGCAATGCCCGCTCTGATCGCATCGCTCAGAATTGAAACGGTCATCTCACCACGAATGCTGCTTGCCAGCTCATGCTCGCTCAACCCCTGAGAAACAAGAATTTGCTTAAGAACATCCTGCGGGCTTTGATCCGTCCCCGTCATGGGCGCCAGAATATTACGCAACTTATCGGCAACCTGCGGTGTCCCCACCAGCACACCAAGATCACCCGCCTTTTGCGCCAGAAGCGCAGAGCGTATTTCACCATTCAACATTTCACGCAGGTAACCGGCTTTATAGGCATCGCTCGTACTCATGCCCAGCCGTCGCAGGTTTCTGGAAGCCAGCGCGTCAAACTCCCGCACAGAGATCGTCCGGTCTCCGGCCTTGGCTAAATCCGAACCGAATACACCATTTCGAAAGAACCCACCGGCATCGGTCAAAACCAGCCCACCGGCAGCAAGAACCAAAAGCCCGGAGAGGGCAAACTTCATTATTCCCGCCGTAGCCCCGTTGCGAAGCGCATTCATAACCATATTTTTTTCCTCCGCTAACTTGCGTCTTGCCTTTGAATTTCATTCCTGCGACGCTGCACTATAAAGTGGAGCTTGCCAGTGGGCAACTCCGTAATTAATTCTCTACCGGATTACATCATGAAAAAGCTTATTGCGGGCAACTGGAAAATGAATGGCGGCATTAACGACGCCAAAACCCTGATCGCCAACATCATCAACACCCTGTCCACCGACGATTCTCAAATTCAGACACGGAGCGACATTCTTATATGTCCGCCCTTCCTGCATATACCGGCAGTGCGCCACAGCCTGCACAGCAACCCTCACATAGCGCTGGGCGCTCAGGATTGCTCAATCTATGAAGATGGCGCGCATACGGGCGACATTTCAGCCGCGATGCTCAAAGATTCCGGCTGTTCCCATGTCATTATAGGGCATTCGGAACGCCGCCAGAACAACAGCGAAACGGATGATCTGATCGCCCGCAAGGCCCGGCTGGCTCTGGATAAAGACCTGATGCCCATTATATGTGTCGGAGAAACCGCACAGGAAAGAGAATCCGGAGAGGCCGAGAATATCGTAACCAGACAGATCAGGGCCTGCGTCCCCGAGCTTGGAACATTCGAAGAAATCACCATCGCCTATGAGCCCGTATGGGCGATCGGCACAGGCAAAATCCCCACACCCGATGACGTAACGACAATGCACAGCCTTATCCGCCGTTTATTAAAAGAGAAAACAGCACGCCCGGAGCGCGTCCGCATTTTATATGGTGGCTCTTTAAAGCCGGACAACGCCAAAATACTGCTGGCGCTGCCTAATGTTGATGGCGGCCTTATTGGGGGCGCGAGCCTGAAAGCCAAAGATTTTTTAGCCATTGCCGCCGCTGCATAGCCCTCTTGCACATCGCCCGCAAATGGGGTAGGAGAAACACCCATGGAACACGTATTGCTTGTAATTCATCTGTTTTTGGCCATGGCGATCATCGGCCTCGTCCTGCTCCAGCGTTCGGAAGGGGGCGGCCTTGGTATTGGCGGCGGCGGTGGCCTTGGCGGCCTTGCCACACCACAGGGAACGGCAAATATGCTCTCCCGCGCTACGGCGATCTGTGCGGCAGCCTTCTTTACCACCAGCCTTCTCCTTGGAATCTGGGCCGGGCGGCAAGGCACGAGCCAGACGAATCTGATGGACGCGCTACAAGACACACCGCCCGCCATTGCCGGTGCGCCTTTGGCTGAAGAGCCCGCACCAGCAGACGAGCCACCCTCCGTTCCTCCAGATGTGCCCATAGCGGAATAATAATGACACGATATATTTTTATTACTGGCGGCGTTGTTTCCTCACTGGGAAAAGGCCTCGGCTCCGCTGCGCTTGGGGCATTGTTGCAGGCACGCGGCTATAAGGTCCGCCTGTGCAAGCTGGACCCTTATTTGAATGTCGATCCCGGCACGATGAGCCCGTTTCAGCACGGCGAGGTTTACGTCACCGATGACGGCGCAGAGACAGATCTTGATCTGGGGCACTATGAACGCTTTACCGGCGTACCGGCGCGCCGGCATGATAATATCACAACGGGGCAGGTCTATACCGAAGTTCTGGGCAAGGAGCGCCGTGGCGATTATCTGGGCGCAACCATTCAGGTCATCCCGCACATCACCAATGAGATTAAGGATTTTATCCACGAAAAAGAAGGCACAGCCGATTTTGTCCTGTGTGAGATCGGCGGCACGGTTGGCGATATTGAAAGCCTGCCGTTTTTAGAAGCCATCCGCCAGTTCGGCAATGAAATAGGGACGTCGCGCGCTCTGTTTATCCACGTGACTTTGCTCCCCTATATCCCGGCAGCGGGAGAGCTTAAAACCAAACCGACACAGCACAGCGTCAAGGAATTGATGAGCTATGGCATACGCCCGCAAATTCTGCTCTGCCGCGCCGATAGACCCATTTCTCAGGATGAGCGCAAAAAAATCGCCCTGTTTTGCAATATTGACGAAGAAAAAGTTATCCCCGCGCTCGATGTTAAAACCATCTACGAAGTGCCGCTCTCCTATCATGCGGAAGGGCTGGACTGTCAGGTCATGAACTCTTTCGGCCTTGAGAACACGCCCGATCTCGACCTCTCTAAATGGGAGCGCATCGTGCGCAGGATCAAGGAACCCGAAGGGGCCGTGCGCATTGCCATCGTTGGCAAATACACGAATCTGGCCGATAGTTATAAATCATTAAACGAAGCCCTTATCCACGGCGGCATAGCCAACAAGGTTTCCGTCGAGCTGAATTTTGTCGAGGCGGAGGTTTTTGAAAATGCAGACCCTCTGAGCTATCTGCAAGGTATTGACGGTATTTTGGTGCCCGGCGGTTTTGGCCAGCGCGGCGCAGAAGGAAAGATCAGAGCCGTTCAGTTCGCCCGCGAACACAAAATACCGTATTTCGGGATATGCTTTGGCATGCAGATGGCCGTTATCGAGGCCGCGCGCAATCTCTGCGGACTGAAAAATGCCAATTCAACGGAATTTGGCCCCTGTAGCGAGCCTGTGGTCGGCATTATGACCGAATGGCTTAAAGAAGGGGAAAAAGAAGAGCGGAGCGAAAAAACAGGCAAGGGCGGCACTATGCGCCTTGGGGCCTATCCGGCATCCCTACGCGAAAGCTCTTTGGTGGCAAAAGCCTATGGCTCCACAGATATTTCCGAGCGCCACCGCCACCGTTACGAAGTGAATATCGCCTACCGCGAAGCGCTGGAAGCGCAAGGGCTGATCTTCTCCGGCCTGTCCCCCGATGGAAAACTGCCGGAAATCGTTGAACTGGCGGACCATCCATGGTTCATCGGGGTGCAGTTCCATCCGGAGCTTAAATCCAAGCCCTTTGACCCGCACCCGCTGTTTGTCAGCTTCATCCGCGCCGCGATCGAGCAAAGCCGCCTCGTATAGAAGGCCGCCCTGTCCGTATCAGGCCATATCCAGATCTCTACGTTCAAAGCCCAGTTTTTCTGCGGCGTCAAGAATAAGTTTTTCCTTATAGGGACTGATTGGCGTTGCGCCTGAGACTGCATTATAGATGTTTGTAGCAGAAAGATTGGTTGCCTCTTTCAGTTTTCTCAAGACCCCACCGTCTCCATCAATCCAGCCTTGTAACCCGGCGAGCGGTCTTGTTTCCTCCGAAGAAGGCGCAGTTATCGTTGACTGATCATTTTTGATGCCTGAGACAAATTGGTTGAATGTTTGAGGTCTACCATTTCTCTGAACGCCGTTTCTTTTTGCCATTACTTGTCCCTTCTGTGTTTTTTTCAAGACCGGAAATGTATTTTATTATGTAAACAATGGCAAGAATAATTTTTAAGGATAACACTTTTCATTCTTCGCTGCCTCCGCTAGGAATAAAGGCATGAAAATCATCAAAATCCAGAATATAGAAATTTCCAATGCGGGCAAGCTGGCGCTGATCGCCGGACCATGCCAGATGGAAAGCCGGGATCATGCTTTTGATATGTGCGGCGCTCTCAAAGAGATCGCCGGCGTACTGGGCGTACCCTTTATTTATAAATCCTCCTTTGACAAAGCCAACCGGACGTCTTTGCATGGCAAGCGCGGCATGGGGCTTGAGGCGGCGCTGCCTGTCTTTGCTGATCTGAAAAAGGAATTTGGCGTTCCGGTTCTGACCGATGTGCATACGCAAGAGCAATGCGCCGCCGTCGCGGATGTGATTGATGTCCTGCAAATTCCGGCCTTTTTATGCCGGCAAACGGACCTGCTCATCGCCGCGGCAAAAACCGGGCGCGTGGTGAATGTTAAAAAGGGGCAGTTTCTGGCCCCTTGGGACATGAAAAACGTCGTGAGTAAGATTTCAGAAAGCGGAAACGATAATATTCTCCTGACCGAACGGGGCGCCAGCTTTGGCTATAACACGCTTGTTTCCGACATGCGCGCCCTGCCCATTATGGCGGAAACCGGTTATCCCGTGATTTTTGATGCCACGCACAGCGTCCAGCAACCGGGCGGGCAGGGGACATCCTCTGGCGGGGACCGGCGCATGGTTCCGGTTCTGGCGCGGGCCGCCGTCGCCGTGGGCGTGGCCGGTGTGTTCATGGAAGTGCATCAAGATCCCGACAATGCGCCTTCGGACGGCCCCAACATGGTCAAGCTCTCTGAATTTTCCGGCATTCTCGAAACACTGGTTAAACTTGATAAAACCCTCAAAGCACGATAGAATAAAAGATGAACTAAAGAAAACAGGAGGTTTTCGCTCGTGACATCCATTCCCGGATCATCACAATATGTGAACGCGGCCAGACTTGCCAATTTGCAAAATCGGCCTGCGCAGAGCACAAATCTGCTAGACAGCCTGGGGGCCATCGGCATCCTTGAGGTTGGGCGCAGAAATGCCGTTAAGGGCGTGGGGATTTCCAACAACGCCCGGGCGCTGAACGCAGATTTTTTGAATAAGGCCAGTTCCTCCGCCAACGGGCTTTTTTCCGCTACCGTAGGTATCAGCTCCACACTGGACGGGCTTCAAAAAAAAGTTCTGGCGTTGCGCTCCGGACTTTCCATTGACCGCGTCGCGCCGTCCTTGCGTGGCGATAATGTGGATGAAACCGCCTAGAGCATTTTAATTTACCCAAAAAAACATCTGACGCTTTTACTATTGAATCTCAAGAGATAAGGCGATAAAACCCCCTCAGCCAGCCTCATAAGCAGGCCGAATTAAGTAATCTACGCGGTTACGTCACGCATTTTTAAGGAGTTTAATAAACCATGAGCGCCATCATAGACATCAGTGCCCGTCAGATTCTGGATAGCCGGGGAAACCCGACCATTGAGGTCGATGTCCATCTGGAAAGCGGCGCCATGGGGCGGGCGGCTGTGCCCTCCGGTGCCTCAACGGGAGCCTATGAAGCCGTGGAGTTACGCGATGGCGATAAAAAGGTTTACGGCGGCAAGGGCGTCCGTAAAGCCGTGGACTTTGTAAACACGGAAATCTGCGAAGCACTGGTGGGGCTGGATGCGGAAGAACAAATCTATATTGACCGCGAGATGATTGATCTGGACGGGACCGAGAATAAAGCCCGCCTCGGCGCCAATGCCATATTGGGCGTATCGCTGGCAAACGCCAAGGCGATGGCTGATGAACTGGGCACGCCCCTGTACCGTTACATCGGCGGCAGCTTCGCACACACATTGCCAACACCGATGATGAACATCATCAATGGCGGCGCGCATGCGGACAACCCCGTTGATATTCAGGAATTTATGATTATGCCCATCGGCGCGGAAGATTTTTCCGAAGCCCTGCGCGCGGGCGCGGAAATATTTCATGCCCTGAAAAAACAGCTATCGGCGGCCGGGCACAACACCAATGTTGGAGATGAGGGTGGTTTTGCCCCTGCGCTTTCCTCTTCGGAGGAGGCCCTTTCCTTCATCATGAAATCCATAGAATCTGCGGGCTATCGTCCCGGCGAAGACATTGTGCTGGCGCTGGATTCCGCCTCAACAGAGTTTTACAAGGGCGGGAAATATCATCTGGAGGGCGAGGGCAAAACACTCACCTCTGATGAAATGGTGCGCTATTACGAAGATCTTTGTGCACGTTATCCCATCGTCTCCATTGAAGACGGCCTTAGCGAGGATGACTGGGAAGGCTGGTCGGCATTAACTTCAGCCATCGGCAAGAACGTACAGCTGGTGGGTGATGACCTTTATGTAACAAATGCCAAACGCCTGTCGCAGGGAATTGGCCGCCGCGCCGGTAATGCCGTTCTCGTAAAGGTAAACCAGATCGGCACGCTGACGGAAACGCTCGAAACCATCGAAATGGCCAAGAAGGCCGGTTTTGGGATTGTTCTTTCCCATCGCTCCGGAGAGACGGAGGATTCAACGATTGCCGATCTCGCCGTGGCCGTAAACGCAGGGCAGATCAAGACGGGCTCTCTTTCGCGCTCCGACCGCATTGCCAAGTACAACCAGCTTTTGCGCATAGAGGAAGAACTGGGCCCCTCGGCACGCTATGAGGGGGCCGGGTTTTTAAGATCACCCCTCTCCGAAAAAGCGGATGTGATCTCCATTACGAGAAAATCAAACCAATAGAATCGCTTAGCTGCGTGCGTTCTTGTTTCGTACACATTAAGAGTTTGAATCTGTTATCTTTTTGCCTTGCCAGCGCAGGGCAAATATGATTCCATCATAGGGTAATGAACAAACTTTTATCCCATAGCGCCGTCCTTCGTGAAAATCTGGTGATCCTGATCGGGCTATGCCTGTGCGTTTACTTTGCCTATCATACGCTTCAGGGCAATCGCAGCCTTTATCGTTATTACACGGTGAACAAAAAAATCGAGATGCTTTCGCAAAAAAATGCCGCATTGGAATCCGAAGCAAATGCGCTTGAAAAGAAAATAGTGATGATGCGGCCGGGCTCCGTTGACAAAGACCTGCTGGAGGAGCGCGTACGATTTGTTCTGGGCTACCGGGACAAGAACGAGTACACAATTTTGGGTAATTAAATTACAAAATAGCCGCTAATTCTATTTTATCTTTTCATTTCAATATGTTGCACCGCACAAGATTGCGGATTCTTCTGGTATCTCGTTCAAAAATCGTGTAGCTCCTTTTAGTGTCTATTATAAAAACAAGGTCTGCGCCCTGCCGCACGCTCATAAAAGGATAAAAGCACCGTGTCCACGTCCAAGCAAAAAAAGAAAGCCGGCCTGAAGGCTGTGCCCAGTGAAACCAAATTTGATAATGCGCAGGATTCTCCGGAAACCATGCGCAAATATTATCGCGATATGCTGCTGATCCGGCGCTTTGAAGAAAAAGCCGGACAATTATACGGCATGGGGCTGATCGGCGGCTTTTGTCACCTCTATATCGGTCAGGAAGCCGTCATAACAGGCATAACCGCGGCACAACGCCCGCAAGATACGGTCGTTACGGCTTACCGCGATCATGCTCATATGCTGGCCTGCGGCATGGACCCGAACGGCATTATGGCTGAATTGACCGGACGCATCGGTGGTTACTCTCGCGGTAAGGGTGGCTCCATGCATATGTTCTCCAAGGAAAAGGGCTTCTTTGGTGGCCACGGCATTGTGGGCGCATCCACCGCTATTGGTACAGGACTTGGCTTTGCGCATAAATATAAGGAAGATGGCGGTGTCGCCATTGCCTATATGGGCGATGGGGCCTCCAATCAGGGGCAGGTCGCCGAATGCTATAACATGGCATCCTTATGGAGTCTGCCTATTCTCTACGTCATTGAAAACAACCAATACGGGATGGGAACCTCTGTAAAACGCTCCTCAGCCGGTACGCTTTTCCGCCGGGGCGAGGGATATGATATAAAAGGCGAGCAGGTCGACGGCATGGATGTTTACACCGTTCAGGCTGCCGCTGAAAAGGCACTGGAATATGTTCGGAGCGGCAAAGGTCCTTATATTCTGGAGATGATGACCTATCGCTATCGCGGCCATTCCATGTCTGACCCGGCGAAATACCGCAGCAAGGAAGAGGTCGAGGGCATGAAAACGGATCGCGATCCGATCTCGAGCCTCAAAGACAAAATGCAAAAAGCCGGAATCGCAGAAGACGAGATTAAGCTGATCGACAAGGAGATCAAGGAGATCGTCAACGCCGCGGCTCAATTCGCACAAGAATCGCCGGAACCCGCACCGGAAGAACTATGGACAGATGTATTGGTGGAGACTGAATAACTATGGCTACGCAAATTTTAATGCCGGCGCTTTCGCCGACTATGACCGAAGGCAATCTGGCCAAATGGCTTAAAAAAGAGGGTGACGCCGTTGCCGCAGGCGATGTCATCGCCGAGATCGAAACCGATAAGGCCACTATGGAAGTCGAGGCCGTGGATGAGGGCATTTTAGGAAAAATCCTGATCGCCGAGGGCACGGAAGGCGTAGCGGTCAACACCGCAATTGCCGTTTTGATAGAGGAGGGCGAGGACGCCTCCGCCATTTCATCTGCGGATACTGCGGGTGCTCCGGCTCCCAAGCCTGCAGCAGAGAATGCCGCCAGTGCAAACACAACACATACCGGAAGCGCCCCGGCGGAGCAGCCCCAAGGGGCCGTGATAAAAAATCGCGATATCCTCTACGCACAAGGCACAGTCATCGAGCCGCCTCCATTTGACGAGACCGCCTTCACCGACATGAAATCCATGACCGTGCGTGAGGCCCTGCGCGATGCGATGGCGGAGGAAATGCGCCGCGATGCGGATGTCTATCTGATGGGGGAAGAGGTTGCAGAATATAACGGCGCCTATAAAATCTCTCAAGGTCTGCTTGATGAATTTGGCGCAAAGCGTGTCATCGACACCCCGATCACAGAACACGGTTTTGCCGGTCTCGCTGTAGGCTCGGCAATGAGCGGCCTTAAGCCGATTGTCGAGTTCATGACATGGAATTTCGGGATGCAGGCCATTGACCACATCATCAATTCCGCCGGGAAAACGCTTTATATGGCCGGCGGACAGCTGGGTTGCCCTATCGTCTTTCGTGGACCAAACGGGGCAGCATCCCGCGTAGGGGCGCAGCACTCTCAATGCTACGCAAGCTGGTACGCGCATGTGCCCGGCCTGAAAGTGGTTGCCCCCTGGAGCGCCGCCGATGCGAAAGGGCTTATGAAAGCCGCCATTCGTGACCCCAACCCGGTCGTGTTTTTAGAAAATGAGCTTCTCTATGGCCAAAGCTTTAATGCACCGGAATCAGAAGATTTCGTCATTCCTATTGGCCGGGCAAAAATTGAACGCGCGGGCAAAGATGTAACAATCGTGACCTTCTCCATTATGGTGGGCAAGGCCCTTGAGGCCGCCGACAAGCTGGCCGAATCTGGCATTGATGCGGAAGTGATTAATCTGCGCACCATTCGTCCGCTTGATCGCTGGACCATTCTGGAAAGCATCAAAAAGACAAACCGTATTATCACGGTTGAGGAGGGCTGGCCCTTCGCCGGAATCGGTGCAGAAATTGCGGCATTGATTGGCGAGCATGCGTTTGACTATCTGGACGCGCCGCTTCTGCGTGTATGCGCCGCCGATGTGCCGCTGCCCTATGCTGCCAATCTCGAAGCCCTTGCCATGCCGCAGGTTGATGAGATTATTCATGCCGCCAAAAAAGTTTGCTACAAGGATTAAAGCCCATGCCGATAAATGTGACAATGCCCGCACTCTCTCCAACCATGACGGAAGGAACGCTTGCCAAATGGCTTAAAAAGGAAGGCGACGCCGTTGCCGCCGGCGATGTCATTGCCGAGATTGAAACCGATAAGGCCACTATGGAAGTCGAGGCCGTGGACGAGGGCACGCTGGGTAAAATCGTTATTGCCGAGGGCACAGAAGGCGTTCCTGTAAATTCCGTCATTGCCGTTTTGCTGGAAGAGGGCGAGAAAGCTTCTGATATTAATCTGGACGCTCAGAATAAGCCCGCAAAAGGCGCTCCGGCGCCTGCCCAAAATGATAAAGCAGGGAGTGCCCAAGCCTCTCAAGGACAAACACAAGCGCAAGCCAAACCAGCAGACCGGGTTTTTGCCTCACCTCTGGCGCGGCGCATAGCCAAGGACAAGGGCGTTGACCTTGCTACAGTTAAGGGCTCCGGCCCACGTGGCCGCATTGTAAAAGCCGACATCGAAAACACAAAATCAACAGGGTCATCTGCGGGTCAAAGAACCGCCAGCGCACCGTCATCCGCCGGACCGGATGCCGCCACACTGGCCAATGCGTACGGCATGGAATATGTGGAGATTCCGAACAACAATATTAAAAAGGTCACCGCGCGCCGCCTGACCGAAGCAAAGCAGACCATCCCGCATTTCTACCTCACGGTGGAGTGTATTCTGGACAATCTGCTGGCGGCAAGAAAAGACCTGAACGATCAGGCCAACGGTGCCTATAAGCTCTCCGTCAATGATTTTGTGATCAAGGCTTCCGCCATGGCCCTCAAAGCCTATCCGGCGGCCAATGTGTCATGGAGCGATGCGGCAATTCTCCAGTATAAATATGCTGATATCTCCATTGCCGTTGCCACACCGAACGGCTTGATTACCCCCATCATTAAAAAGGCGGAAACCAAGGGCCTGCAAGAAATTTCTGATGAAATGAAAGCACTGGCGGCGCGCGCCCGCGAAGGCAAGCTAAAGCCCGAAGAGTTTCAGGGCGGTTCATTTTCAATCTCCAATCTCGGCATGTTCGGGGTGAGCGAATTTAATGCCATCGTCAACCCGCCGCAGAGCTGTATTCTGGCAGTAGGCGCGGGCGTGGAGCGCCCCGTTGTCATTAACGGAAAACTGGAGATCCGAACGGTCATGAATGTCACGCTCTCCACAGATCACCGGAGCGTAGACGGCGCAGTTGGTGCGCAATGGCTGCAATTCTTTAAGCGTTATATTGAAAACCCCGTTTCCATGCTTATCTAAAAGGAGAGCCTCTATGAAAATTACTTCTCTCGTGCTCTGCGTTTTTTGTGTTTTTTCACTTTCAGCCTGCAAAACAACGGTCCATGACGGTCCAACAAAGGTTACGGTGGAGGATGGTCACCACCCTCACGGCGGCTTCTGCCCACCCGGACAGGCCAAGAAGGGAAATTGCTAGGCAAGGACTATAATGATTGAGCGCATCCCCATTATTGGTGTTATGGGCTCCCATGAGCGGGAGTGGGCCGAGTATGCGCGCCCCTTGGGCCGCATGATCGCCGATTATGATTATCACCTCCTCACCGGCGCAGGGGCGGGGGTCATGACCGCCGTGGCTGGCGCCTTTGTGGCATGCGATCCGCGCAAGGGACTCAGTATAGGCATTGTACCAACGATAGATTACGATGGACGCCATGTAGCGCATGATCAATACCCAAACCCGTATATCGAACTGCCCATTCTTACGCCTTTGGATAAAAGAGCCCTTAATGACACTACACCCTATAGCCGAAATTACGTTAACGTCATGACCAGCCACGCGCTCGTCATTCTCCCCGGCGAACACGGCACGCAAAATGAGGTTTCATTAGCCCTTCACTATGATAAACCCATGATATTTTTTGGACCGGAGGAGGCTTTTGATAAATTCCCCCCCTCACCGACCCGAACACAAGACATTCAGGAAGTAAAAGAATTTCTGGAACAAACCACGGCGCAAACCACAACGGATGACAACACATGACTGTAAAATCTTTTGATATCATTGTTATTGGCGGCGGCCCCGGCGGTTATGTCGCGGCGATACGCGCCTCTCAGCTCGGCATGAATGTCGCGCTGGTTGAGGCCAATCATCTGGGCGGCATCTGCCTGAACTGGGGATGCATCCCGACAAAGGCGCTTCTACGGTGCAGTGAACTTTACCATCTCGCCTCTCATGGAGATAGTTTTGGAATAAAAATCAGTGGATTAGAGTTTGATCTTAAGAAAATGGTTGAAAGATCAAGAGGCGTCGCAAAACAGCTCTCCGGTGGTATTGGGCATCTCTTGAAAAAAAACAAGGTCACGGTTTTTGACGGCTGGGGGAAACTCAAGGGAAAAGGCGGCGTTAGTGTCGAAAAAGACGGCAAATCCATTGCCGAATTATCCGGAAAACACATCATTCTGGCAACCGGCGCACGCGCCAGAATCCTGCCGGGTTTTGAGCCGGACGGTAAATTTATCTGGTCGTACCGGGAAGCACTGGTCGCCGATTCCATGCCGAAAAAACTTCTGGTTATGGGCTCCGGCGCTATCGGAATCGAGTTTGCCAGCTTCTTCAAAACATTAGGCGCGGATGTAACCGTCGTGGAAATGATGGATCGGATCGTCCCGGTTGAGGATGAGGAAATATCGCAACTGCTCGCCAAATCGCTAAAAAAACAGGGCATGAAAATCATCACCGGATCCAAAGTATCAAAACTTGAAAAGGGCAAGGATGACGTAACCGCCTATATTGAGGATGCAAAGGGCACGGTCACAAAGGAAAAATTTGACCGTGTGATCTCGGCAATCGGTATCATTGCCAACACGGAAAATCTTGGCCTGGAGCAAACCAAGGTCAAGCTGGACCGGGGACATATCATCACAAACGAATTTCTGGCAACGGATGAACCCGGCGTTTACGCCATTGGCGATGTTGCGGGCGCGCCATGGCTGGCGCATAAAGCGTCTCACGAGGGGGTCATTTGCGTCGAGAAAATCGCAGGGCTGAACCATGTCCACCCGATGATCAAAACCAACATTCCGGGTTGCACCTATTGCATGCCGCAGGTGGCCTCGGTTGGTCTGACGGAAAAAGCCGCGAAAGAGCAGGGCTATAAAATCAAAGTGGGGCGCTTCCCGTTTGTCGGCAATGGCAAAGCCATTGCTCTGGGCGAACCCGAAGGGCTGGTCAAGACCATCTTCGATGAAAGAACCGGAGAGCTGCTGGGCGCACATATGATCGGCGCGGAAGTCACGGAAATGATTCAAGGCTATGTGGTCGGCAAAACGCTGGAAACCACAGAAGCCGAGCTCATGCATACGATTTTTCCGCATCCCACGCTCTCCGAAATGATGCATGAAAGCGTACTGGACGCCTATGGCCGGGCGATACATTTCTAAAGGTAAGGCGCTAAAACAATGACTTACAACCCTGAATTACTCGATAAGGCTAAACGCCACCCGGAAAAACAGAAAAACCCGGACCGGCCCGCCGGGCGCAAGCCGGACTGGATCCGCGTGCCCGCGCCGCAGGGAAAAATCTATGCCGAGACCAAGGATATCGTTCGCCGTCAAAAGCTGACCACCGTATGCGAGGAAGCCGGCTGCCCCAATATCGGGGAATGCTGGCAGCAAAAACACGCAACCTTTATGATTATGGGCGAAGTCTGTACGCGCGCCTGCGCCTTTTGTAACGTCGCGACAGGAAAGCCCGATGCGCTCGACCCGCTGGAGCCTCTGCGCGTGGGCGTGGCGGTGATGCAGATGGGCCTGAAACATGTTGTGGTAACCTCAGTGGATCGCGATGATCTTGCCGACAGCGGGGCCGGGCATTTCGTCAAAACCATTCAGGCCATTCGCATGAAATCCCCCGGAACAACCGTGGAAATTCTCCCCGGAGATTTCAGGGGCAACCGCGATGACTGGGATATGGTTATCAACGCGCACCCGGATGTGTTCAACCATAACCTTGAAACTGTACCGCGGCTTTATCCAACCATCCGCCCCGGCGCACGCTATTTCAGAAGCCTGCGCTTGTTAGAGCGCGTTAAGGAGCTTGATCCTCACGCCTTTACCAAATCCGGCATGATGGTCGGCCTTGGCGAAACACGCGAAGAAATCGGGCAGGTTATGGATGATATGCGCGCCGCCAATATTGATTTTATCACGATTGGTCAATATCTCCAGCCCACGCCCAAACATGCCGCCGTTGAGAAATGGTGGACGCCGGAAGAATTCGTCAGCCTTGAAAAAATGGCCCACCGCAAAGGATTTCTGATGGTTTCCGCAACCCCGCTCACGCGCTCCTCTCACCACGCAGGCGATGATTTTGCCAAGCTTAAGGCCGCCCGCGAAGCAAAACTCTCCAGCCTCGCAGCGGAATAGAAGGCCCGCGCCGGACATCAGGGTAAATACACAAAATTGGATGAGGCGGCCTTAACAATGCTAAAACATATAGAACAAAAAAAACTGCCCTATACCGCAGAGCAAATGTTCGCGCTTGTGGCCGCGGTGGATCTCTATCCTGAATTTGCACCATGGTGCATTGCCAGCCGCATCACGCGCCGCGAGAATGACGCTCTTTTCTATGCGGATCTGATTGTCGGCTATAAGATGTTTCGCGAAAACTTTTCCTCCAAAGTGATCCTGTCGAAGCCGAATGGGGATCAGCCGGGAGAAATTCATATTGAATATCTGCGCGGCCCGTTAAAACATCTAAAGAACCATTGGCGGTTCATTCCTGAAAATGACGGTTCATGCACCATAGATTTCAGCGTTGAATTTGAGTTCAAAAACAAAACATTACAAGGATTATCTCAACTATTTTTTCAAGAAGTCGTGCGTCGCATGGTTGGCGCATTCGAGAGCCGGGCACAGCAGGTCTACGGCAGCGCCACAGAAAAATATATAGAAGCTTATCAAGCGCCCCTTCATAAAGCGCATAACGATAGCTTCTCTGGACAGCGCCCCCGTCTGTGGTGTCAAAATTCGTTGTCAGAGCACGATCCAGCCGCATCTCATCCCAGCCGGAAATATGCAGAACACCCAGTTTTTCACGCGGCAAAAACGGCTCAACAAAGGCATTGTTTTTTGCATCCCAAAGCGGCTTGAACTCACAAAGCCAATGCGCATAGGCCGGGAGCACTTCATAGGCAAACCCCTCCAGATAGCAAAGCTTGCCAAGGCAAAGCTGCTCTGCCGTAAAGACCTTTCCCCGCGCCATCGCCCCCTTGACCAGTTCCTGCCACCGCGCCCAATGCGGGGAATCCCCCCGCAATGCGAACATCCCCGCCAACAGCACATGATAGGGGAGGAGGGCTTTGGCCACCGGAAAACCAAAGGCTTTCAGGGCGTTGGAAAAATAAAACCCGCGAACTTTCCACGGCAGAGTGCCGAGCCATTTAATGCGGGCCCCACCCCGCGGATACGCCCGGTCAACCTGCGCCGTCAGGGCGATCTTTCCGGATCGCGCGCCGCGTAGAAATAAATCAACACCGCGCCAATCCTGCACCCATGTATCAGCATCCATCCACACATAGGTTTCGTAGCCGGGAAAAATCTGCGGTAAAAAAGGTCGGCAAACACAGGCCTTGAGATATTCCCCCTTTATTTTATAAGCCGGCAATTCAACCGGCCACGCAGGGTTAACAATGGCCTGAACATGGGGGCGCAGGCGCTCAATCTGCGAAGGCTCTAAACCGGCATCGAGGATACAGATGTCAAAATCCTCAGATTCCTTAAAGCGCCGAAAAGAATGGAGCCACTCCAAAAGCAAGGGGAAATAGTTTGAATCACACCCGGAAACAAAAACGCTCCGGCTCATAAATCCGGTTCCAGCACATTAATGAGGTGAATGAGAGCCGCACTGGCCGCCGCGATACGAATCTGCTCACGTCCGCCCGTAAAACGCCCCTCGATACTGCCCGATGAGCCGCCCTTAAGCGCAAAACCAAAATAAACCAGCCCCACAGGTTTTTCCGCGCTCCCGCCATCCGGCCCCGCAATCCCGGTAATCGAAATGGCCAGCCCGGCATGACTGCGCTCAATAACACCTCTGGCCATCGCTTCTGCCGTCTCACCGCTCACCGCGCCGTAGGTCTGCAGCGTTTCCTCGCTCACCCCCAGCATCTCTTTTTTCGCCTCATTGGAGTAAGTGATAAAGCCGCGCTCAAACACTGTGCTGGCGCCCGCATTTCCCGTCATCACGGCAGAAAACAGACCACCGGTACAAGATTCTGCGGAGGCCAACATCATATTTTTCTGTTTCAAAAGCGCCGAAAGCCGCTCAACCCGATCCTGCATAAAACAGCACTCCCATCATGCATAAAGCCGCATAAGCCCCGGCCACCAGATCATCAGCCATGACGCCGATTCCCCCTGAAACTTTTTTATCAAAAAAAGAAACAGGCCACGGCTTAAAAATATCAAAAACCCGGAACAACACAAAGCTTAAACCAATAAAAAGAGGATTAAAGCCCACAATATACAAAGCCGGGAGGAGGGCGATCCACTGCCCCGCGACCTCATCAATAACAATCATGCCGCTATCATGCAGGCCGGAGGCCTTGTTAAATCTATCAGCGGCCCAGGCCCCGATTATGCTGATGAACACAATTGCCACGCCCAAGCCCGGCAATCCCGCAGCGCCATATATAATCAAACCCACGGGCAAAGCGCCCGCGCTGCCCCACGTGCCGGGCGCCGGTTTTAAAAATCCGCAGCAAAACCATGTCGCCAGCCATATATAGGGCTGTTTTAAATCCAGCTTATTCATGCGCGTCCATCGGCATTGAAACACTGACCACCGCCTGCGCCGCAATACCCTCTCCCCGTCCTGTAAAGCCCAGTTTCTCGGTCGTGGTTGCCTTCACATTGATGCGTTGCGGCTTTAGGCCTGTAAGCGCGGCAAGGCGCGCGCGCATGGCATCCGCATAAGGCGTGATTTTAGGCAGTTCACAAATGAGGGTTAAATCAATATTCACAAGAGCGCCTCCGTCTTTATGAAGCTGCTCAAGAGCGTGCCGTAAAAAAACAGCGCTGTCCATGCCCGCAAAGGCCGGGTCCGTAGGCGGAAAATGACGCCCGATATCCCCCGCACCAATGGCCCCTAAAATAGCATCCGTCAAAGCATGCAATCCCACATCAGCATCCGAATGCCCCTCAAGCGCGCGCGCGCAGGGTACTTCCACGCCGCAAAGCGTCACCGGGCCGGGTTTTGCAGATGAAAAACCATGCACATCAAACCCCATACCAGTCAGAAAAAGCGGCGATCCGCCCAATATACGCTCTGCCAAATCAATATCCTCCGGCCTTGTGATTTTCAAATTACGCTCACTTCCCTCCACCAGTTTTACAGGAATCCCCAGCGCGGAAACAAGCTGCGTATCATCCGTATAAATACCGGTCGAAAGCGCAGCGCGGTGAGCCTCAAGCAAATCGCCATAGCAAAACCCCTGCGGCGTTTGCACAGCCCAAAGAGCGTCTCTGGCAACACTTTGCCCGGCCATCTCCTCTGCCTCAGCCCGGCGCAGACTTGCATTCACAGGCGCCGCCAGCGTTGCCGCCCGGTGGTAACGCAGCGCCACCAGCAATTTCAGCACATCAGACACGAGCAAGCAGGGTCTTGCCGCATCATGAACCAGAATAATATCTTCATGATTCAAGTTAAGAAAACTTTTTATTCCATTGAATACACTTGAATTTCTATCATTGCCACCGTGAACGGGTTCCGGCAAAGAAAGTCCACAAACCGCGTCATGATACAGATCTGCATCTTGTGCATCTATAATGACCCTGACACTGGCGCAGCCGGGAACGCGCAGGAAAGTCTCGATACTGTGCCGTAACACAGGCTTTCCGGCAATATTGATATATTGCTTCGGCTTACCGCCGCCCACGCGAAGCCCACGCCCAGCCGCAGCAATAAGAACATGAAAAGCCATTGGATCAGGCATGGAATTATCTTCTGTAGCAGGGGGAAACATCATGACTTTCTTGATTGTTACAAGAACCGGGAGTATATCAGTCTTTAAGTGGATATATCTGTTGAAAATAAACGTCAACCGGATTGTCTTGACCGGACGGACCTCAGGCAAGCCATAAAGCCCGTAAAATAAGAAAAATATTGGATACAAAGACAATCAAAGCAAGCCAAAAAAATCGGCAGATAAAGAAAGCCCTCCCTTGAACACAGGCCTTGAACAATCAGAAAAAACCACAGCGCCGCCGCCACGCACCGGATGGCTTTCAAGGAATGTATTCCTGCATAGCCGCATAGCCATTGTACTGATCCTTGCCGCCACGCTAAGCGGCGCAGCGACATATGCCGCATTGAGGGAAACGCCGCCATTTGGAAATGATCCCGACACCGTTATCTGGCTCCTTAATCTTGATCTGATTTTGCTTTTATCTCTGGTCGGGCTGATCGTCCACCGTATGACGGGGCTTTGGAGCAGCCGCAAAAAAGGAATTGCCGGCTCACATTTACATGTACGCCTGATTTATATTTTCAGCATTCTGGCCGCCGCACCCGCCATTATCATGACCGTATTTTCCACCTTCTTCTTTCATTTTGGAGTTCAGACATGGTTCAGCGAACGGGTCAGCACTGCGATCAACGAATCGCAAGCCATCGCGCAGGCCTATCTGGAAGAGCATAAACAGGTTATCCGCGCCGATACGCTCGCCATGGCAAATGACCTGAACCGCCAGGCCGGCATGCTCCTGCTGAATGAAAAAGCCTTTGATAATGTCGTGCGGACGCAATCCATCCTTAGAAATCTTTCAGAAGTCATTATTTTCGATAAGGAAGGGCGCGTTCTCGTACGGTCCGGCCTGACATTCTCTTTAGAGTTTGAAGAAATCCCGCATTACGCCATTGCCGCCGCCAATGAGGGAGATGTTGTGGTTATGACGGGCGAAAATGACGACCGTGTGCGCGCCCTCATAAAACTCGACAGTTTTATAGATTCTTACCTTTTTGTCGGACGCATGGTTGACCCGCAGGTGCTGTCTCATCTGGACGCCACAAAACGCGCCACACAGGACTACGCCGCGCTTCAGGCACGATATTCCGGGCTACAGATCACCGTTGTCATGATATTTGTCGTGGTCGGTCTTTTATTGCTGATCATGGCCATCTGGTTCGGGCTTGTGCTGGCCCGCCAGCTTGTAGCGCCGATCAGCGCGCTCATCGTGACCGCCGACAGGGTGAGAGCTGGCGACCTTTCGGCGCAGGTCACAGAACAATCCTCAATTCAGGAATTTGACTATCTGGCGCAATCCTTCAATCGCATGACCCGGCAAATACAGGAACAGCAAAACGAGCTGATTTTGGCCAACCGCCAGATGGACCGGCGGCGCCGCTTCACAGAAACGGTTCTTGCCGGCGTCACCTCCGGCGTGGTGGGAGTCGATGAAAAAGGCAGTATCAACGTGGCCAACACCTCTGCACTGGAATTTTTAGGCGCAGGCGAGAATATTACGGGCCGAAAACTGGTAGATCTGGTTCCCGAAGTCCGGGAGCTTTTGGAAAGAGCGCACACACGCCCCGGAAAAATCACGCAAGGCGAGATCCTCTCCGCCATCAAAGATGAAACGCGGCGAACATTCCTTGTACGCATCGCTATTGAGCTGATCGGCGATGAAGAAACCGGCGCTATTTTGACATTTGATGACATTACGGATTTACAATCCGCCCAGAGAAAGGCCGCATGGGCCGATGTCGCGCGGCGCATTGCGCACGAAATTAAAAACCCGCTTACGCCCATACAGCTTTCCGCAGAGCGCCTGAAAAAACGCTATCTCAAACAGATCCACGATGACCCGGAAACATTCATCAAATGCACCGACACCATAATAAAACATGTGGGGGATATCGGCCACATGGTCAATGAATTCTCTTCCTTCGCCCGGATGCCAGAGCCGGTCTTGCAGCGCCAGAACCTGAATGAAACCATCAAAGATGCGCTTGTTCTGCACCGACAGGCCCATACACAGGTTAAAATCAAGCTCCGCGGCTTTGAGTCCAAAGATATTTTTGCCTCGATCGAGTCCCAGCTCATCCGGCAAGCCGTTAACAATCTGGTACAAAACGCCGTTGATTCCATAGCCATAAAAGCCGGAGACAAAAATAAAAGCGAGACAAAAGATGGGGGCGAAGCCACCGGGCGCATCAATATTTTACTGGGGCTCCACAATGAAGAAGAAGCTTTTCTGGCCGTTTCCGACAGCGGCGCAGGCTTTCCCAAGAATGAGCCTTTATCCAGCCTCACTGAACCGTATGTGACCCACAAACAAAAAGGCACAGGACTGGGGCTGGCCATTGTTAAAAAAATCATGGAAGATCATAATGGCAGTGTGGTTCTGGGTTCCCCGGATTGGATTAAGAACAATAAAGAATGGGAAGACTGTGGAGGGGCTACGGTCATTCTGCTTTTACCGCTTGAACAAAAAGCCGGTATTGATAAAAGCGGTGAGGGAGTAAAACACGGATGAATGCGGAAATTCTAATTGTTGATGACGAAGACGACATCCGGAGCCTGATTCAGGGCATACTCGAAGATGAAGGCTATGCCACGCGGCAGGCCGCCAGCGCAGAGCAGGCCTATAAGGCGGTCGCAGAAAAAACCCCCTCTTTGGTTATCCTCGATATCTGGCTGCAAGGCAGTGAAGATGACGGGCTTGATATCCTCCGCAAGTTAAGATCCGAACATAAAAATCTGCCCGTTGTTATGATCAGCGGTCACGGCACGATAGAAACCGCCGTTTCCGCTTTGAAAGACGGCGCCTATGATTTTGTAGAAAAGCCTTTCAAGACCGACCGGCTTTTACTCACCATAAGCCGCGCATTGGAAAATGCTCGCCTGAAGCGTGAAAATGCCGTTCTTAAAAAACGTACACAAGGCCCGGCTTCGGATTTAAACGGTTCATCCGCCCTCATTCAGGGGGTCATGCAGACTATAGAGCGGGTCGCCCCGACCAACAGCCGCGTCCTTTTAAGCGGAGAACCCGGCACCGGCAAGGATATTGCCGCGCGCATGATTCACAAAAAATCACAACGCGCAAATGAAGCGTTTTTGATCCTTAATTGCGCCACATTAAGACCGGAACGACTGGAGATTGAGCTTTTTGGCGCAGCAGAGGGCCTTAACGGGGACGGCGAGCAGGTCGGCATCCTTGAGCAGGCCCACGGCGGCACACTTTTACTCGATGAAATTGCGGATATGCCACTGGAAACACAAGGGAAGATCGTCCGCGTTTTGCAGGAACAGCGTTTTCACAGAGTAGGCGAGCAAACATCTATCGAGGTTGATGTCCGCGTATTAGCCACCACCAACCGCAATATCGAAACCCTCATTGCCGAAGGGCGCTTCCGGCAGGATCTTTACTATCGCCTGAATGTTGTTCCCGTGGAGATGCCGCCGCTGCGCGCGCGCGTACAGGACACGACGGAACTTGCCCAAATATTTCTGGATAACTTTTTAAAACAGACCGGCTTCGCCCCCCGCATATTCTCTTCAGCAGCATTGAGCATCCTGAAAAATTATAAATGGCCCGGAAACATTCGCCAGCTGCGCAATGTTATAGAATGGGTTGTTATCATGCACGGCGCGCAAGGCAGTGAGGATTTTGCACCGGAGCACCTGCCGCCGGAAATTTCGGGAGCAAGGGTTTCTGCCGCGGAGCTTGCAGAGGAAAAACAATTATCATTCAGGGACGACTATCTTGAGATGCCCTTGCGAGAGGCCAGAGAGGAATTTGAAAGACAATATCTCGTCTCCCAGATCCAGCGTTTTGATGGCAACATCTCAAGAACAGCGCAATTCGTTGGTATGGAGCGTTCCGCCCTGCACAGAAAACTAAAATCCTTAAACGCCCATTCGGAAAAAGACGAGATGACAGACGCAGACACGGACGAACAAAAAAGAAAGAGAGCCTAGGCTATGAGAGTTGTTATCTGCGGCGCAGGTCAAGTGGGCTATAGCATCGCCGCCTATCTATCCAGAGAAGACAATGACGTTACCGTTGTGGACGTAAAGCCGCAATTGATTTCCCAGATCAATGACGAACTGGACGTTAACGCCATCACAGGTTATGCCTCCAGCCCCGATGTGTTGAACGCAGCCGGAGCAGGGGATGCGGACCTGTTGATCGCGGTTACCCAGTCCGATGAGGTCAATATGGTTGCCTGCCAGATCGCCCACTCGCTCTTTGGCGTTCCCAAGAAAATCGCCCGCGTGCGCGAGCAATCCTACCTGAAACCGGAATGGTCAAACCTGTTCAGCCGCGCCCACATGCCCATTGATGTGATTATTTCTCCCGAAGTTGTCGTTGCGCAGGACATATACCAGCGTCTCGCTGTTCCGGGCACAACTTTTGTGAATATTCTGGCACATGGACTGGCGCACATGATTGGCGTCATCTGTGAGAAGGACTGCCCGGTTTTGAATACCCCTGTATATCAAATCCACACATTATTTCCGGACCTTTCCTTTCAGATACTCGCCATCATCCGTAAAAATAAACCCATAATTCCGGACCGTACGGATCACATCGAAGCCGGGGATGAGGTTTTCTTTATCGTGGACACACGGCATCTCAAGCGGACAATGGCCGTCTTCGGTCACGAAGAAAAAGAAGCACGCCGCATAATTCTTGCCGGGGGCGGCAATATCGGCCTTGGTCTGGCGAAGCTCCTGCGCGCAAAAACCAAGGGCGTTCAGATTAAAATGATAGAACGCAATCTTGAGCGCGCCCGCCTCCTCAGCCAGCATCTCGAAGATGTAACCGTCCTCAACGGCAGCTCCCTGGACAAGGCCATTCTGGAAGAGGCCTCCATCGAGACAACAGAAACACTGGTCGCGATCACCAGCGATGATGAAAGCAATATTCTGGGCTCTCTTCTGGCCAAGCAATATGGCTGCAAACGGGTCATAACACTGGTGAACAATGAGGCTTACTCCCCGCTCATCGGCCCCCTTGGTGTTGATGCGATGGTATCGCCGCGCTCGATTATCGTCTCCACAATCATGCAGCATGTTCGCAGAGGCCGCGTTAAGGGGCTGTATAATCTGCGGGACGGCTTCGCTGAAGTCATAGAAGCTCAAGTCTCCGAAACTTCCTCCATCGCAAACACAACGATTGAGGATTTATCGCTGCCCCATGAAATTATCGTGGGCGGCGTTATCCGTAACGAAACCTTTATGGTGCCATCCCCCGAAATGACCATCCGCGCGGGCGATGATCTGATTATGCTGGCCGTACGCACGCAGGTTCAAAATGTTGAGAAAATGTTCTCAGTCCGCGTAGATCTTTTTTAGGGATGCTGACATGAAACTCGGCGTTTTTGATTCCGGTCTGGGCGGCATTTTAATCACCAGAGCCATCCGCGAGCATATTCCGGACATTGATATCCTCTATCTGGGCGATACGCTGCACGTTCCCTATGGCAATCGCTCTGAAAAAGCCATTTATACCTACGCAGAACGCTGCATAGACTACCTGTTTAAACAAGATTGTCAGTTAATCGTTATGGCCTGCAACACAGCCAGCGCATCGGCACTACGGAGATTACAGCAGGAATACCTTCCGCGCCATTACCCCCATCGCCGCATATTGGGCGTAATCGTCCCAACAATTGAATATGCGCTTGAGCGCGGTTACACCAATATCGGATTGATCGGCACAAATTACACGGTGCGCTCTGAGGTTTACAGGGAGGAACTTCGAAAAATAAACCCCGCGATCCGCATCCACCAGATCAACACACCATTACTGGTTCCCCTTATCGAAAATAATGGCATGAAATGGGTAGAAGACGTTCTGGATGATTACCTCGCGCCGTTACTCACGAAAAATATTGAAACCCTGATCCTGAGCTGTACGCATTATGTATGCCTGAAAGACCTGATCAGGCAGCGTTATGGCCTTCACGTCATTGCACAAGATGAGATTATTCCGTTAAAGCTTGCGGAGTATCTGGAGCGTCATCCGGAAATCTCTACGGTGCTTTCCCGCACAGGGCAGACAGATTTTTGTGTCACCGACCTGACCCAAAACTACCTCGAAAGCGCATCATTCTTTTATCAAAGCCCTGTGCAGTTAACGCACGCGAACATCCATGCAGAAGGCTAAAAAAATGAACACAAAAAATGCAATACACGCCGAACCTCATGCCGTTTTCTTTGACTGGGACGGTACACTTGCGGATAGTTTTTTATTTTTACACAGCGCCCACAACCACGTATGCAAAGCCCTGGGACGCCCCGCGTTTGATTTAAAAGCTTTTGAGGGGTATTTCGGGCAGCCGCGCGAAAAACTGTATAAAGAGCTTTACGGCGAAAAAATGGAAGAAGCCAGAACCCATTTTGAGCACTATGTACTCAACAACCATCTGGCGGGGCTAAAGCCGGCACATGGCGCAGAAGATTTACTCAAAACACTTTATGATCGACGCATCCCCTGCGGCGTGGTGAGCAATAAAAAGCGTAATCTCATCGAAGCCGAAATTAAGAATTTTGGCTGGGACGATTTCTTTATTTCAATAGTCGGGGCAGGGGAGGCCGAAGCAGACAAGCCCTCACCCGCGCCTCTACTTCTGGCGGTCGAACGCGCGAACCTGATGAATATTCCCATGAAAAATATGTGGTTCGTCGGCGACACGGACAACGATCTGCTTTGTGCCATCGGCGCGGAATGCGTGACCGTTTTGATCGAGCGCGACCACGTCTATGAAAAATTCTCGAAGCAGCACCACATCGATATTCACAGAAATAATTGCGCAGATTTAAATGCTTTGCTATTGCAAAATCGCATAAACGTACTAAAACTAGACTGTGTGTAAAGAAAGAAAAATAATTTTATATTAGGTAATTAGAAACTATGAGCGAAAAACTCCAGAATGTTCAGGACATATTCCTGAATAAAATTCGTAAGGAAAAAATGTCAGTAACCGTATTTCTGGTTAATGGCGTAAAACTTCAAGGCATCGTAACCTGGTTTGATAATTTCAGTCTGCTTTTGCGGCGTGATTCCCATATTCAGCTTGTCTATAAACATGCTATTTCCACCATTATGCCGGGCGGACCTTTGAGCCTGCATGATGACGATGATGCCCCAGCGGCCAAAACCGAGAAACAGGACTAAATCACAACCTCATGTCACCGGGCCCAACTCTCGAATACCAAACCGCCCGTCAAGAAACGTGTTTTATCATTCACCCGGATTTCGGGCGCGCGGGCGTCACGCGAACAATTGAGGAATGCCTTGATGAGGCCGCCGGCCTTGCACAAGCCATAAACCTCGAAATCCTGCACACGGAATCTTGTAAAGTCAGCAAATTTCAGCCCGGTTACTTTCTGGGCAAGGGGCACCGGGAACGCATCGGCGCACAGATAGAGGCGCTCAAGCCTCATGTCGTTATCATTAATCACAGCCTCTCTCCCGTACAGCAGCGTAATCTGGAAAAGGACTGGAAGGTCAAAGTCATCGACCGCACCGGGCTCATCCTTGAAATTTTTGGCGCGCGCGCCCAAACGCGGGAAGGGCGATTACAAGTGGAGCTTGCAGCGCTTGAGTTTCAACGCTCCCGCCTTGTTCGCGCCTGGACGCATCTGGAACGCCAGCGCGGCGGCGCGGGATTTATGGGCGGCCCCGGTGAAACCCAGATTGAGCTGGACCGCCGGATCATCAGTGACAAAATCACCCGCTTGCGGCGTGAAATCGAAGATGTAAGCCGCACACGGGAAATCGGCAGACGCGCCCGGGCCCGCGTACCGTTCCCCGTGGTGGCGCTGGTGGGCTATACCAATGCCGGAAAATCCACGCTCTTTAACATTTTAACCGGCTCAGACATTCTGGCCGAAGACATGCTCTTTGCCACGCTTGACCCGACCCTGCGCCGCTTATCCCTGCCCAATGGCCAAAACGTTATTCTCTCCGACACGGTCGGGTTTATCTCTGACCTGCCCACCAGTTTGGTTGCGGCCTTCCGCGCCACGCTGGAACAGACGACGCACGCCGATGTTATCGTGCATGTCATTGATATTTCCAGAGCCGATTACGAAGCCCAAAGGCGCGATGTCATTCATATCCTCGAAGAGCTGGGCATAGAATATGAGCGGGATGAGCGCATCATAGAAATATACAACAAGGCCGATAAAGCCGCGGAGGAACGGGTTGAAGATTTGCAAAGACGGGCCCAGAACGCCCCTAATAAAGTCGTTGTCTCCGCGCTTAAAGGCACAGGCCTGAAAGACCTGCTGACGAAAATAGCGGCGATCACCGCACGAAAACGTCTTGAGGCCCATTTTGAGATCCCCCATACGGATGGAAAAGCCTTGTCGTGGCTCTATGAACATGGTGAGATTATCCGGCGCACAGATGGCCGTAAGGGCGTTTGCTGCGCCGTCATGATTGAAGCCGCCGATCTTGCCCGTTTTGAAGATCGCTACGGCTATCACCCCCAGCCATAAAAGGAAAACGGCTTTGAAGGACGTGGACATACAGCAGGTTACGGCGCTCATCCGGGAAACCGCCCGGAAATACATTCTGCCGCGCTTTAAAATGCTGAAAGATCATGAGATTTCTACAAAAACCGGACCCCGCGATCTCGTCACGCAGGCCGATATTGAGGCTGAGAACTATTTCAATATATATTTACCTAAAATCCTGCCCGGGTCTTTCGTTCTGGGAGAGGAGGGGGTTTCCGGCGGCGCCGTTGGTATTGAGCTTTTACAAAACCTGGAAGATGATTTATGGGTCGTTGACCCGGTAGATGGCACCTATAATTTTGTCCACGGCAAGGAAGAATTTGCCGTGATGATCGCCCTCGTCTCCGGCGGAGAAACCCGGAACGCCTGGATATATGACGTACCGGCAGATAAAATGACCCTCGCACAAACAGGCGCCGGGGCCTTTACCGAAGGAACAAAACTGACAACCGCCCCGCAAGCGCAAACATCCACCATGACAGGCTATATCAGCCCCCGCTTTTTCCCCGATTTCTATCAAGATCATCTGGCAAACGCGCGAAGTCGTTTTCTGAGCTGTGCGCCTTTAGGCTGCGCCGGCCATGAATATCTACGTATCGCATCAGGCGCAGCGCAGTTTTCAATCTATAGCCGCCTAAAACCATGGGATCATCTTCCCGGCGCCCTCATCGTGAAAGAGGCCGGCGGATATGTGGCAAAATGGGATGGCCAGACCTACACGCCGCAAGATTATAATCTGGGCTTGATTGTTGCGGCAAATCAGGAAAACTGGGAAGATATCTACCGGATATTTATTACCGATCAGGGCTTAGGGGAATAATCCCCAAAAAGTCGCGCCCTAACGCTCTTTTTGCTTCTGCCTGACCCATTCCTGCTTCATTTCAACCAAAGATGCGTCACTCATGTCTTTATATTTTAGTTTAAGTTCGATCTCCAAGCCTTTAAATCTTCTTTCGAATTTGTCGTTTCCATGACGAAGCGCTTCCTCCGCATCAAGACCCATCATGCGCCCCAGATTAACGAGCACAAACATCAGATCGCCCAACTCATCACGCTTTTCCTCAAGCGAACCACACGCGAGAGCCTCACGCATCTCCGCCAGTTCTTCCTCCAGCTTATCAAGAACCTGCGCCGGGCCCGGCCATTCAAAGCCGGTCTTGGCCGCTTTATTCTGGAGCTTTTGCGCCCGCATAAGCGCAGGCAAAGCGCGCGCAACCCCCTCCAGCGCGCTTGATCCGGGTTTTTCGGCAGCTTTGCGCTCTTCCCATATACGGTTCACATCCTCAGGATTACTCGCCCGCGCATCACCAAAAACATGAGGATGACGCGCAATCATTTTCTCTGTCACGCCCTCGATCACATCCCCGATGGTGAAACAACCCTGCTCGGAAGCCATTTGCGCGTGATACACCGATTGCAGCAGCAAATCCCCCAGTTCCTCCCGGAGATCGTCCATATCCGCACGCTCAATAGCATCGGCAACTTCATAGGCCTCCTCTATCGTGTAGGGGACAATGGATTTAAAATCCTGAACAAGATCCCAAGGGCAACCACCATCGGGATTGCGCAAGGCCGCCATAACCTCAACCAGCCGGTCAAGCGGGTGCTTCGCCCCCAGAGGTTTATCTTCCACATCTTGCACTGTGTCCAAACGCTTTTTCATAGCCAGACGGTAGAGAAATGCTTTTGAAATGTAAATGCCCCGCCCATTGTAAAAAAACCGGATATAAAATGAACTCAAAGTGATTTTGAGACGTTTGCAGAAGAAGGGCGCGAAAACACCCCAGAATCAACCCCCCCCCCTTTAATATAGGCATGCCTTAATTATCGGAAAGGTTATATGATGCCAAACAACTCTATAAACCCGAAGTCCCATAAAGGACGTGCTCAAATGAAAACCAGATTTGCCCTGATAGCCGGGATTGTTCTTTTAACGGGCATCACAAGCCAGACAACGCTGGCCGCAGGCGTGAAGGAAGTTTCACCGCAAAAATACGAACCCATAAAAGCAAAAATCATTGATAACACGCCCGAGAATTTCACCATTAACGTCCGCACCCTTGCCAATTTTGGGGCTAATGATGAAGCGCCGATTTTCGCCCTTTATACATCCCGTAAAATCCCTGATACTTGCGCTGATTTTACCCATCTTAAGCTTAGATACGAAAAACCTAGGAAATATCAGCGGAAATTCAATTTATCAAAGAACAAGGAGGTCTTGACCGCCCTTGATCAGTACAAATGCGTCGTCGTCCAAAATATTCCGGCGAAATGATTTGAAGTAATGGCGCGCAGGCAGCGTAAAGGAAAAGCCCTGAGCCTGCGAGGTGCATATAAGGTGGCGGAGGGACAGGGATTCGAACCCTGGAAGGGCGTGAACCCTTGCTAGTTTTCAAGACTAGTGCAATCAACCGCTCTGCCATCCCTCCACATTACGACACCCAAGACACACGAAAGCAAAAGAGCAAACACCTGATAGTTTTAGCACTATCGGATTTACAAACAATTGCACCCCGGCGCTTTGCCGCTCTTTTACAAATCACTTACGTGATGGGTGTTGTAAAGTCGTTATTTTTTAGCGATATTCAACACATGATGTCCAGTCTTATTATTTTATCGCCCGGCGATGCCCCACAATTTTCTTCACGAAAAAAATGGTCCCCCTTCATTTTATTGAAGTACTGCCTGACTCTGGGGCTGTTTTGGGTGCTTTTTAATAACCCCAACACCGCCATAGCCGCCGAGCCTTTTGCACAATGGCTCTCCGGAATCCGCGCGGAAGCCCGGGCGCAGGGAATTTCCGAACAAACACTCTCACAGGCATTAAACGGCATTGCGCCCATCCCCCGCATAATTGAGCTGGACCGTAAGCAGCCCGAAGGCCGCATGAGCTTCCAGCAATATTATAATCGCGTCATCAGCCCGCAAAGAATCGAAAAGGGGCGGGAGATGCTTCGCCTGCATAACGCAGCACTGCAAAAAATCAGCGCCGCCTATGGTGTTCCCCCTCAATATATCGTCGCCCTCTGGGGTATAGAAACAAGTTATGGCGATAACACCGGTGGCTTTATGGTCGTTCCCGCTCTGGCCACGCTGGCCTATGACGGACGGCGCTCCGCTTTTTTCCGAAAGGAACTGCTCTCCGCGCTCAAGATCATTGATGCCGGGCATATCAACGCCAGTGACATGAAAGGCTCATGGGCGGGCGCCATGGGGCAAAATCAATTCATGCCCTCCAGCTTTCATGCCTTCGCAGTTGATGGCAACGGTGATGGTCGCCGCGATATCTGGACCACACTCCCCGATGTCTTTGCCTCCACGGCAAATTACCTGTCCAAAAGCGGATGGAAAGAAGAGGAGCGTTGGGGACGAAAAGTTACGCTGCCGCAGGGCTTCCCGAAAAGTTTGACGGGGCTGGAAACGCGCAAAACATTAGCGCAATGGAAAGGCATGGGCGTAAAATCCGCAGACGGCACACCCCTGCCGGAAACGCAGGAACCCATGACAGTCTCGATCGTTACCCCCGATGGCACAAACGGCCCCGCCTATTTAGTGTATGGAAATTATCGCGTTATTATGAAATGGAACAAATCCACATATTTTGCAACCTCGGTTGGCTTGCTGGCCGACAGTATCGCACGTTAGGACAACCAGAGGATTTTTCTAGATCCTGTTAAGATTAAAGAGAGAATTATGCACCTTTTCACCCTGCCCAGATTGAGCATCAAAATTCTGCCCGCATTTTTGTGCGCGCTTCTTTTTCTCAGCGGCTGTACGGAGCTGGAACTGGCCTCTCATGTGGCTAAAAAAGGGCAGGGGACCTCACAGGGGACATTCAAGGTCGGCAGCCCTTACCGCGTAGGCGGACAATGGTATAATCCGACAGAAACCTATGACTATACCCAGACGGGGATCGCCTCATGGTATGGGCCGGGTTTTCACGGGAAAAAGACCGCAAATGGTGAAACCTTTAATATGAACGAGCTTACCGCGGCCCATAAAACCCTGCAGATGCCGTCTTTGGTACGGGTAACAAATCTGGAAAACGGTCGCTCTATCATCGTGAGAATCAATGATCGCGGCCCATTCTCCAGAGGGCGGGTCATCGACATGTCAAAAAAATCAGCCGAGCTTCTGGGCTTCAAAAACAAGGGCACAGCCAAAGTACGGCTCCAGGTCCTGACCGAAGAAAGCAAGGCCATTGCCATGGCCGCCAAAGAAGGACAAAGCACGAAGGGCTATGAGGTGGCCATGAACAATCAGGGGCAATCTCAAAGCGCCAGCCAGCCGCCCGCACAGATTATGTCGCCAGCAGCCAGCCCCGTACCCGCCGTGGAGGAAGCCGATATCCAGACACAAATTCCAGGCCATGTGCGCGCCGGGCGCTTCTATCCTGATCCAATTGTTCAACAATTCTCCGTTCCGCCGACGAGCATTTTCGTTCAGGTTGGCTCCTTCAGTGATTCCGCCAACGCAAACAAGCTCTCTGCAAAACTTCAATCCTTTGGATCCGCGCACGTATCCCCCGCCCTCGTCAGCGGGCGTAACTTCTACCGCGTACGCTTCGGACCTCTAGGCAGCGTCCAGCAGGCCGATTCTCTTCTGACCGATCTGGTACGCGCCGGGTATGGCGATGCCATGACCATCGTTGATTAACGGTTTCCTTTTAAAAAGGATGAATATTTATTGTTATTTGAGTGTTGTATTCTACCCCCGGAGGCGCTTAAAATGCACCGCATGAAAGCTATAAAAACCCTGATTTTTGTTTTGTCCCTGATTTGCCTTACCACTTCGGCAAATGCGGAAACACTGGAAACGCTTGCCAAGCAGGCCATCATCATCGATTACGACACGGGAGCAGTCCTCCTGTCCAAAAACGCAGACGAGCGGATGCCTACATCCTCCATGAGCAAGGTCATGACGGTCTATCTGGTGGATGAGGCGTTGGACAAGGGGAAAATCGCCCTTGATACGCGCTTTACGGTCAGTGAAAAAGCATGGCGCATGCAAGGCTCTAAAATGTTCGTAGAACTGGGCGGGCAGATCAGCGTAGAGGATTTAATGCGCGGCGTGATGATCCAGTCAGGAAACGATGCCACGATTGTTCTGGCCGAAGGGCTGGCCGGAACGGAAGAGGCCTTTGCGCAGGCTATGAACGCCAAAGCCAAAGAGCTGGGCATGAAAAATACCCATTTTGCTAATGCCAGCGGCTGGCCGGACCCGGAGCACTATTCAACGGCCAGAGATCTGGCCATTTTGGGCCGGGCAACCATTAAAAACTTTCCGGAGCGTTACAAAATTTATGCCGAAAAGGATTTTACGTACAACGATATAAAACAGGGGAATCGTAATCCGCTCCTGTATCAAAATGTTGGCGCTGACGGCATTAAAACCGGTCATACAGAAGATGCCGGTTATGGCCTGATCGGCTCCGGCGTAGAAAATGGTCGCCGCGTAATATTGGTAATTAACGGTCTTGCCTCTCAAAAAGAGCGTGCGGAAGAATCAGCCAAGCTTTTGACCTGGGGTCTGCGCCGCTTTGAAAACAAAAATCTGTTAAAGGCGGGCGCTGTCATCGAGCAGGCTAATGTCGCCATGGGACAAAAAAGCGCAGTCCCTCTGGTCGCCGGGCAGGACGTGACTGTGACTTTACCCAAGCTGGTGGGGCACAACATAGAAATGAGTGTTCAATATAAATCCCCCCTCATTGCGCCTTTGCAAAAAGGACAGGAAATCGGCAGCATTTCTATCAAGGTTCCCGACCTCGCACCTATGGAAGCGCCACTTCTCGTAGGGGAAGATATCCCCGAACTTGGCTTCTTCGCCAAAACTTTGGCCAAAGCCAAAATTTTGATCTTAGGGACCTGATACAGCCATGAGCGCTGAGGGGTTTTTCATTACATTTGAAGGCGGGGAGGGCAGCGGGAAAACCACGCAGATCAATCGCCTTTCCCGTATTCTTACAGATAATGGCCGCCGCGTAATCACCACGCGCGAACCCGGCGGTACGTCCGAGGGCGAAAAGATCCGCAGCCTCCTTGTTCAACGCGAAGGGGGAAACTGGAGCGCAATGGCAGAATTGCTTTTACTCTTTGCCGCCAGAACCATGCATGTTGAAAAAATTATCCGCCCGGCTCTGGAAAACGGAGACATTGTAATTTCCGACCGCTTCACCGACTCAACCAGAGCCTATCAGGGCTATGGCCGGGGGTTGGAGATAGACATCGTCGAACAGGTCAACACACTGGTCCTTGGTGATTTCAAGCCCGATATGACCATCATTCTGGATGTCCCTCCGGAAACAGGGTTAGGGCGCTCCAAACGCAGACTGGCCAGCGAAAAATTCGCGGAAGAGGGGGCTTGCGAGGATCGTTTCGAACAACTGGAAATTGATTTTCATAGATGCCTGCGTCAGGGCTTTTTAGAAATCGCACAATCTGAGCCTGAGCGATGCCGAATTATTGATGCAACCGATACGGAAGACAATGTCGCGGCGCAGATACTGGCGCTGATTAAAGACAGGTTTTAAAAATGGATTTATTCGGAGAAAGCGCGCCTGCTCCCACACCATCCACGCCCGCGGCAGAACCGGATACCTTACCGGCCCTCCCCACAGAAAACACAGAAGATATCTCTCCGCGCGCCACACCTCTATGCCTCGGACATGAAAGTCAGGAACAGCAGATTCTGGAGGCCTTCAACGCCGGGCAATTACCGCACGGCCTTATTTTCAGCGGTCCGGCCGGAATCGGAAAAGCCACCTTCGCCTTCAGGCTCGCGCGGTTCATACTTGCCCACACGGAACCTGATGCGCCCATCCAAACATCAGACAACGCTCAAGCGACAAGCCTGACGATTCCGCCATCAAACGCCGTTTACCGAAAAATAGCAGCGGGAGCCCACCCGGATTTATTGCACATACAACGTGCTTACGACACGGGGAAAGACAGGTTTAAAGACTCCGTTGCCGTAGAGGATATACGCAAAATTGCCCCGTTTTTACGGATGACCTCTTCACAGGGCGGCTGGCGCGTGGTGATTGTGGATGATGCCGATACCATGAATCGCAACGCGCAAAATGCGCTCCTCAAGATTCTGGAAGAACCGCCCTCACGTACTGTACTGATCCTGATCGCGCACCGAATGGGAACTTTGGTTCCAACGATCCGCTCCCGTTGCCGCGTCATCGGCTTCAAAGCGCTGACACAGGAATTTTTTACGGAAACTTTACAAAATCATGGGCATGCGCTTGCACCGGCCTCTCTCGCCTTCCTCTATGATATGACAGAGGGCAGCGCCGGCGAAGCCCTGCGACAGATTGAAAATAATGCCCTCGAAATGGGGTCGCGCATTATGGATATATTAAAAGCCGCGCCGCAATGGCACTGGACACCTATCCATGCGCTGGCCGACGAACTTACCAAAAACGGCAGAGATTCCGCCTATGAGGGGTTCAGGGAAATGCTCCTCTGGGTATTCCGGCGCTCGATCATTAACCGCGCTCGCCAGATACAAATACCATCCATCGGCGAGGATGCCAGGGCGACAAACACCTTTATGTCACACTCTTCACTTGCAACACTTCTCAAAATTTGTGACAACCTAGACACACATTTTGATACAGTACAAAAATCCAATCTGGATAAAAGACAGGCGGTTCTTTCCGCCTTTCACCTGATTGCCGCTTAAAAACAGATGCAGCGCAAAGGATAGAAGATGAGCAAAGGCCCGTTTTACATTACGACGGCTATTTCATACGTAAATGGCGTTCCACATCTGGGACATGCTTATGAAGCCATTCTAACGGACGTTATGGCCCGGTTTAAACGGCTCGATGGATATGACGTTCTCTTTCTCACCGGAACGGATGAGCATGGAGAAAAAGTCGCAAAAACCGCGGAAAAAAACGGCATGAGCCCAAAAGCTTTCGCCGATCAGAATGCCGCGCATTTCCAGGCCATGACCAAAACGCTCAATATTTCCAATGATGATTTCATCCGCACCACGCAGGAGCGGCATTATGCAGCCTCGCAGGCACTTTGGACAAAGCTTCAGGAAAAAGGCGATATTTTTCCAAGCAAATATGAAGGCTGGTACTCTGTCCGGGAAGAGGCGTATTTCACCGAAGATGAAGTCAAAGAAGGTGCAAACGGTCAAAAATTTGGCCCGAATGGCACAGAGGTGCTCTGGGTAGAAGAACCAAGTTATTTCTTTAGGTTATCCGCTTATTCTGATAAATTACTTGAGCTTTATGAGAAGCATCCGGAGTTCATACAGCCGCAATCACGGCGCAATGAAATCATATCCTTCGTAAAACGCGGCCTGAAAGACCTTTCGGTCTCCCGCCATAAAAGCCGTCTGGAATGGGGCATTCCGGTTCCGGGTGACCCGGAGCATGTGATGTATGTCTGGCTGGACGCCTTAACCAATTACATAACCGTTGCCGGATACCCGGAAGAAAACGGCGAAAAATTTCAAAAATTCTGGCCTGCCGACCGCCATGTTATCGGCAAGGACATCAGCCGTTTTCACTGCATTTACTGGCCCGCATTTTTAATCTCAGCCGGACTGGATCTACCGCAAGCCGTCTTTGCCCATGGCTTTATCAATGTGCAGGGTGAAAAAATGTCAAAATCCGTAGGAAACGTGCTTTCCCCGGACGGTCTGGTGGAAACATACGGGCTGGACCAAATTCGCTATTTTCTCATGCGGGAAATCCCCCACGGTCAGGATGGAAATTTCAGCCATGAACAGGCCATAGCGCGCATCAACGCCGATCTCGCGAATGGTCTGGGCAATCTGGCGCAGCGCACGCTCTCTATGATCCATAAAAACTGCGATGCCGCCATACCCGCCCCTGGCTCATACGAGGAGGCCGACAAGGCGCTGCTCTCTCAGATTTACGAAAAGCTGATACCCGGTCTGCGGCCACAGGCCGACGCCTTTCAGTTTCACAATGTTCTCGCAAACATATGGAAAGAGATTTCCGATTGCGATTCCTATATCGACACCATGGTCCCATGGAAGCTGAAAAAAGAGGATCCCGCGCGCATGCAAACGGTCCTGTACGTATTGGTAGAGGCTATAAGATGCATAGCCATCGCGACCCAGCCCGTCATGCCGCAATCATCCGGGAAAATACTGGACCAACTCGGCGTCCCTCCGGGGGAAAGACTGTTTGCGCATATTGATGCGGCTCATGCGCTGAAATCCGGAAGCAAAATTGATGCGCCGCAGGGCGTGTTCCCGCGCATTGTTGAACTTGAACCACAGAAAGAGGCCGCCGGATAATGTGGATCGATTCCCATTGTCATTTGAACCATGAACGCTTTGAGGGCGCTGACCCGGCTGTGCTGGTGCAAGAAGCCGCCGCGCAGGGCATATCAGGCATGGTGAGCGTGTGCTGCCGGATACATAATGAATTTCCCGAAATCTTGAAGATTGCACAGGCACAAAAAAACGTCTGGTGCAGCATCGGCACGCATCCGCATGATGCCGGCCTTGAAACGGAACAGGCGGTAACGCTTGAAAAACTGGTTGATCTGGCGCGCTCCCACCCCAAAATTATTGGCATAGGGGAAAGTGGCCTTGATTATTACTACGACCATTCCCCGCGCGAAGCACAGGAACAGAGCTTTCGCAAGCATATCCGCGCCTGCGTTGAAACTGGCCTGCCGCTTATCGTGCATGCCCGCGATGCCGATGAGGACATCGCCTCAATTTTGAAGGAGGAGGGTGCAGGCACAAACCTTAAGGGCGTAATGCACTGTTTCAGCTCATCACGGGCCTTAGCGGAGGCCGCGCTTGATCTTGGATTCTATATCTCTTTTTCCGGCATTGTGACTTTCAAAAACGCACAAGATCTGCAAGCCATCGCCAAGGATATCCCGGAAGACCGTATCTTGGTGGAAACCGACGCACCGTTTCTGGCCCCGATCCCGCACAGGGGACAAACCAATCACCCCGCCTATGTGCGGCACACCGGCGAATTTCTGGCGGCGTTGCGCGGCGTTGCACCGGAGGATTTCGCCCGCAAGACGAGTGAGAATTTTCACCGGCTTTTCGATCGGGCAGAAGCATGACTCAGGCTAAAATCACAATTTTGGGATGCGGAAACTCCACCGGCGTACCCTCGCTCGGCAATAACTGGGGCGTTTGCGACCCGAAGAACCCCAAAAACAGACGCACGCGCTGTTCATTATCGGTTCAAACAGGTTCAACCACACTCATTATTGATACAGGGCCGGAATTTCGGGAGCAGGTAAACCGGGAAAATATCACGCATATTGATGCCGTTCTGTATACGCATATGCATAGCGATCACGTAAACGGCATTGACGACCTGCGCATCATTAAAGCCAGAAGCAAAAAACGTGTGCCGGTTTTTGCCAATCCAGAGACTTTAGCGGACCTGCAGGCGCGCTTCCCCTACCTCTTTAACGGCGGCGGACATGAACTTTATCCATCCGTGATCGAGCCGCATGAAATTACAAGCGAACAACTGGGCAAAGCGCAGCGTTTCGGTGATATTGACTTCACACCGTTTCAGCAGAACCACGGAACATGCAACAGTCTGGGATACCGTTTCGGCGATATGGCCTATTCGGTTGACATATGGAAGCTGGATGAGGCCGCAATCAAGGCTTTAAAGGGCGTAAAAACATGGATTGTGGACGGCGCCGCTTATAAACAAACAGATAATGCCGTTCATGCAAATCTGGACACCATATTTGCCCTAAACAAAGATATCGGCGCACAGAATGTCTATATCAGCAGCCTTTCACTGGCCATGGACTACGAAACCATGCGGGCAGAGCTGCCGGAAGGATATGCCCCGGCCTATGACGGGCTTTCATTCACAGCAGAAATATAATGAGCAAGGGCTCTGATTTCACAGGAAAGAAAATCCTCATCAGGGCCGATGCCGCGCCGCAGATCGGCAGCGGACACATTATGCGCAGCTCCGTTCTGGCAAAACTGTTACAACAACATGGTGCGCAGATCACCTATGTCTGCCGGAGTTTCACCGGCCATATGCAGGACTTTCTCCGCCGTCAGGGTTTCACCGTATGCGCTTTACCGGTAGCGCCAGACTGGGTTATCCAAAGAGAGCGCACAGAAACATGGCTTGGCGGACAAAGCGCCGAAGATGCGCAAGCCTGTTTTAGGCTCACAGGCCCGCAAGACATTGTGATTGCCGATCACTACGGCATTGATGAAACATGGTGCAAACTGGCGCGCAATCATTGCCGCGTTCTGGTCTGTCTGGATGATGAAGCACAAAAACCACTGGATTGCGACATTGTCCTTAATCAAAATTATTACCCCTCACCTGATGCTTTATATGCAGGCCTGATCCCTGATGTCTGCCAAAAATTGATTGGGCCGCGCTATGCATTATTACGCCCCGAATTTGCGGATGCCCGAAAAAATGCCCATACGCGCCACCACATAAAGAATGTTCTGGTCCTGCCCGGGGGGAATGATCATTTTGGTATTGCCCGGCAAATTCTTGAGCATTGGAGTTTGGACGCCAGATTAACGCTGGTGGTGGGTAACCAATGTGATGACCCATCACTCGAAGAAAGAGCGCGGGAGCAGGGGCATACCCTTATAGGCAGCACAAATACCGTTGAAACGCTTATGCTGGAGAGTGATTTTTGCATCGGTGCGGGTGGCAGCACGAGTTGGGAGCGATGCTGTCTAAAGCTCCCCTCAGCCCTGTTTGTGCTGGCGGATAATCAGGCCGCTATAGCCGCCAATCTGGAATTGGCAGGCGCCTGTATCAATTTGGGCCGCATCAACAGCTTTGACTTCACAACCATAAATCAAAAAATAGGCTCATTAACAGGAGAGCCCTCTGCGCTCGCCACAATGTCAGAAGCGGCAGGAAAATTGACAGATGGCCTCGGCGCCATACGGGTTTTAGAGGCCCTCCAAAGCATCCTCCAGGAGCGCTCCTGACCCACATGACCCACAAAACAGGATCAAGAACCATTCATGCACCAATTTTTTAGCGCACAGAAAAAACAGGATGAATAGGGGGTATCCCAAGCCGTTCGTCAAGCCCCGGTTTTTCCAGAGCCGCTTTAACAACCGCCAGCGCATCCGTGTAGGCCTTTAACACATGATCCATATCGGCCTTGGTATGCGCGTAGCATATATTATGACTGCCCGCCAACAACACGCCCCCCGCCAGCATTTCTTTCAGGAAAAGCGTTTTAATCGCCTCCTTACTGCCGTGAGCATGATCGGCAAATTGCAGGATTTTCCACGGAGCCTTGCCGCATAGGGTGATATTCTGCGCCAGCCCGGCCTCAGCAATTTTCTTGAGTGTTTCCTCCGCAAGCCAGCTCCCCGTCTTCCAAAGGGTTTCAACCACAGGCTCGCGTTGCATTTTCTCAATGACAGCGATAGAAGCCGCCAGAGACAGTGCCTCTCCGCCAAAGGTGGAAGAATAGAAAATACGGTCCATAAGCGACATCACATCCGCCCGCCCGACCAGTGCGGAAATCGGCATTCCGTTCCCCATAGCCTTGCCAAAAGCCGCCAGATCAGGCGTCACACCAAAAAGCACCTGCGCCCCGCCATTGGCAAAACGAAAACCGGTTATGACCTCATCGAAAATCAACAAAGCGCCGTTTTCATGCGCCATTGCCTTAACCGCCTCAAGATACCCCTCTTGCGGGTCTGTGGTGTTCATAGGCTCCATAATTACAGCGGCCACATCGCCTTCAAATTTCTTAAATTCAGCGCGTAAAGCATCGAGATCGTTATACGCAACCTTGGTTGTCAGCGCGCATGTGCTTTTGGGAATACCCAGATTTTTAATGGTTGCGCCGATATACCAATCCTGCCAGCCATGATAACCAAGCGCGATGATATGATCTTTTCCAGTAAACCCTCTGGCCAGCCGGACAGCGCCGGACGTAGCATCCGTTCCATTTTTTCCATAGCGCACCATCTCGGCGCAGGGAATAAGATCAACCAGCATTTCAGACAGCTTGAACTCAAGCGTCGTAGAGAGCGAGAAACTTATCCCCTTACCAAGCTGGGCGATAATGGCCTCATCCACGTCTTTATCCTGATACCCCAGCAAAACCGGTAAAAGGCCGCAAATCAGGTCCACATATTCATGACCATCAATATCCCAGACCCGTCCACCGCGCCCCCGGTCGAGAAACAGCGGCGCAGCCCCTTGAGGGAATTGCTGATGACTTTTGGAAAATGTCTGGCTGCCCAAGGGAATGGTTTTGAGCGCGCGTTGAAGGGCTTCGTTACTTTTAGCGTAAGAGCGTGCGCTCATATTGGCAGACCTTTCCAGAGTGATTAAATTTCAACGCGTTGTCCTTTGCATTCGGCAGAATCATAACAAGCCCGCACGCAGGCCAGAGCCGCCACACCTTCCGCCAGCGTAGCCAGATTTCCCGAGCGCGGAGCGCCGGAGATCAGAGCACAAAACGCCTCAATCAGGGAAACATAGCATGCGTTAATATCAAGGGAAACACTATCCAGCAGGCTCGTCCAGCATCTCGTTTCGGCACTATAAAGATCCACTTTACAATGCTCCGGCGCTTTGCCGATACTGCGCCAGATGACAGTGCCGTTTTCGCCGATGACCTCACAGCCGCGCTGCTTGATTTTTTGCAGATAATCCAGATGAATTTCCGCACGCATACCGTTCTGATGAATGGTATTTATCGCCGCATAATCTTCAGCCGCAATCTCCAGAGCGCTTATTTTCTCCAACTGCGCAGAGACAAAGGCAATCGGACCGAATAGATGCTGAAGATAATCTATCTCATGAATGCAATCCATCGTAACGCCGCCACCGGTTTCCCGCTGCACCACATAAAGACCACGATAATCAACGCCGGGGCGCATGGACGGAAGGTCATTACCGAAATGCGCCCGCGCGAACAAAGGCTTTCCGATAGATTTCAGCCCCTCTTTCAGAGCCATAACGGCCTGATGCGCACGCATATTGCTAACGACAAAGAGCCTGTCTTGAGCCTGCTCCTGTAAACCCGCGGCCTCCGCCAGAGAAAGACAGACGGGCTTTTCCACTAAAATTTTAGCCCTTTCACAAATGCGCAAGGCCTTAAGCGCGGTTTCATAATGAAGATGCGTCGGCAGAGCGATAATAACGCCATCTGGCTGCTGCGAAAGGGCCTCCTCAAGATCAGTAAAAGAGCGGCATTGAAGAGACTCAGCCAGAACTTTCGCCTTATCTTCCTCATGGTCACACACAAGCACCTTTGAGAAAGCTGCCGCATTGCGTGCATGCCTTTGCCCAATAGAGCCACAGCCGATAATGAGAATTTTCACCCGCGTTCCCCCCAGTGCTTTTCGGCGAAATACAGGGCGATTTCAAAATCCTCAGGCGTATCCATATCTACGGATTTCCAGCGCGGCATCGTGTGTCCGCGCATAACAGGCGCATAAAAGCCCGGATTTTTTCTGAAATCTTCGGTCATGACGCAATAGGTGCTACCGTTATCAACCAGCAAAACCGGCTGGCTATCCGCTCTTTGCGCAACCAGTTCCGGCCACATGGGGGAAAGATCGTTCGTCCCCGGCGTGAGTTTCAGCGCCTGATGCGGCGGCTGCTCATAGGCACAAACCGCCAGTGCATGATGACACGTACCGGGTTCGATTAAGGCGCAGGTTGCCTCAATGTCCTGTGCGCTGCGCATCGGCGCGGTCGCATAAAGCAGGCACAAAAGATCGTATTGACGACCTTGCGTTTCCTCTATGTCCAGAAAATCTGCCGCCACAGCCTTAACCATAGCCTTGTCGGTGGCCAGATTCTCATCACGCATAGATAGCGCCGCGCCATATTTTTCGGCGATTTCAGCGATCTCCGCATCCTCCGTTGAAACAACAACCCTCTCAAACAGGCCCGTCGCCAAGGCGGCCTCTATAGTATGCGCAATCACAGGCTTACCCATGAAGGGCAGAATATTTTTACGGGGCAACCGTTTTGAGCCGCCGCGCGCCGGGATAAGCGCAACCCTTTTCATGCGGCCCTCTCATAATTTTTGATGTTTTCATGCAGATAGCGGGCAAGGTTTTTGATAAAGCCCTGCCGGAAACGCTGTTCTTCTTCAGTGAACATACGCTTGTCAGAGCCGCCAATCCGGGAACGCTCCTCAACATTATCAATGTAATAATAGCTAAAGTTTTCCGAGACGCTTTCGACCCGCTTCAGATATTCAAGAACCTTGTCTTCAGGCACTTCGGGCGTTTTTTCTATGCTCTCAAATGCAGCACGCAAATCTGAAAGACTATGGATACGGTAAACACCTTCGCAACGGCCATACCAATATTCCCCGAACAAAAGCACAGGCTTGCCGCGCGCAATGGCCTCCCAGCCCGTGGTACCACTGGCAATCGCCACAGCAGCGCAATGTTTAACCAGCTTTTTAGAATCCGTTGTTGGAGGAATAAACGTAATACGGGGACACGCCTCCCGCAGCCGCAGAAAGAAATCAACATCGCGGGGGTTGTCGCCTGCCACCGGCTTCATGAAACTGCGCGGATGTTCTTTGAATATAATCTGCCAGTCTTTTGGCACGATACGCTCCAGCATCGAGAAAATCAGAAAATAATCATAGAAATATCCGCTATCAGGAACAGTGCTGCGCTCCGGCATAAAATTAGCCGGGAAATAGATATAAGGCCGGTCGTAATCCACTTGCCCAAGATGGCGCTCATAATGTTTGCGGGCCTTATCCACCCGGCGCGCAGTAAGCAATGTCATGGCCAGTGTTTGCGCCTTGGAAAGGTTTTGAGACACTTCTTTAGAAAAAACACTTGGCTTCGTTAGACAAAGTCGCGTCAGCAATGGCGTTCTAAGCTGCCCTTTCAATACGGATTGCCCCAGAGCAATCAGAATTTGCAAACTCTGAGGCAGAGCATTGAAAAAGGACTTAAAATACCCGGCTTTTTTCTTCGGCCCCTCATGAGACTTAAACATCCCGGTAAGACTGACATTGTAGGGCCTGTAATTCTCGCCGGGGTTACGGACAAACTCAAAAAAATCTGCCGTTTCCTTACTCAGCGCCGGCAAGCTTTTACCCTCAAACTGCTCAGAATCGAAAGAAGCTGATTGATGATGGATAGAGGTGCAGGCATAGGTCAGATGAGGCAGGGAGGTCGCCTCCAACGCTATGAAAGGCACGCCCCGCCGCTCACAGATTAAATAAATCAGATAATCAAAAACCCTGTGCGGCATGGAAGCGGCAATAACGACATCAGGCTTGAAATGATCAAACAGCCCTTCCCATATTCTTATCATTTGCCAAAGATGCTGCCGCCGGGATTCAAACGAACCAGCGCGTTTGCTTAATAAGAAACGAGAGACCATCTCATGCAGGATCGCCTGATGAGGGGCAAAAGACTCTATAATTTCCGGATCCAGAGAGGCCGGGGAAAAGCCTTCTATATTATCCGGCATACTGGCCATACGCGCCGCATTTACATCATAGAACGGGACAGCACCCAGCGCGGAATTTTTAATAACATCACTGCCCAAGCCAACATACAAAGCCGGGCGCACCCCGTGTTCTTCCGCCAGACTATCCGCCACCCCCGCCCAGAGCGCCGTAAAGGTCATGATATAAAAAGCCTTTTTATGTTCCATAGCGCGCGGCCTTCTCTTGAGATGCCGGCTGGCGGGCCAGAGCGTATGTTTTATAGATTTGATCACATAACGTCTTTAAGCCAGCCCTTCCGGTGTCGTTATAAAGCCTGTCTTTTTCATACGGCGCATAACCGCGCGCCCAGGCCCATAACCCGCCTATGGATTCCAATGTAGCGCAATACTGGATCAGCTTTGAGCGGGAAGGCTTGAAGCCGGATTCTACCCGGCCTATAAAGTTCCGGCACTGCTCAAGCGTCTTGATATGAGCAATCTCCGGGCAGGCGGCAAACCAGATCTCACCAAAAACCATAGCCGGAACTTCCCGCGTTGCCGCCTGCCACGCCGTTGTGCCCGTCGAGGTAGCCACGCATTGAGCGGAATCAATGAGCGATAAAGGATCAAAATCAAGAGGAACAAATTCGAGGCTGGGCGCGAGGTGCTTCAATCTTTGGTAAAAAGAAACCGAACGATTATTATCCGCCGCTATGGGGGGGCGGTAATTTGACGGATGCTCTTTAAAATAGATCACCCAACCGGCGGGGATTGAGGCCTGTATCATCTCAACCATAAGCTCCGTCCATTGGCATAAACCGGCATCCGGCGTGCTGCTGCGTTCAGGCTGAAAACTGGCAGCAAAATAGATAAATTTTCGGTTCAAATCAGGATGGGCGCAACAGGAATCATAAAACTCACGCGCAGCCCGCACCTGCGCCTTAACTTTTTCATGCCGCGCTGCCGCCGCAACGATATTTTGGAACGTAACGGGGTTTTGGCCTTTTTTATGTCGGTAAGGCAGCGTCAGTTTTTGCGTAAAGAACGATTTCCTGCGCTGAAAATGCGCAGCCACATGCACAGGCACCCTCAAGGGGAACGGGATAGCTCTAAACACTCTCAGAGCTGTATCTTTAAGACCTGTCCGGCGTTCATTCTTACTCTTGAAATACAAAGGCTGAACCGCCGCATAATCCTTTAAAGTGTTATCAAAATATCTCTGCAATTCCAGTGACGGGGCAGGGGCCTTGTGAAGATTCTCGCGAATAGCCCTAAAGCGGTCATTCATATCGCCCACCACAAGAAAAGGGGTTTGCCGCGACCCCTCTTCGGCAAACAAAATCTCGTTGGACTGCTCAAGCATGATAAAGGGAATATCCAGGTAACGGGCCACAATATAGGCCATATAGTCATACAGCCGGTGCGGAATGGTCGGCATAATCACCGCGCCGATATCCATGCCCTGTAAAATGGTAAACCACGCATTGGCCATATCTATGTAATAGCTGCGCCGCTTTTCTATGGAGAGGCGATACGGCGCGCCGAACCAGCGATCCATCATGTTATAGAATGTGTCCTCATGCCGGGCATTTTTACGCAGGAAATCACCATCAACGCAGCCCGGACTACGGGAAAGCCCCGGCGGCACATGATTTTGCATGGCATCAATATGCTCTAAAAATTGAGTTTGAGGGAAAGCCTCCCCGCAGGTTTTTTTATGATCTGTTACGCTTGAAACCCAAAGAACAGGATCAAATCCATAGCGTTCCTGTAAATCCGAAGCGATATCAATCCACGCCGGGTTTGGCGATTTAATATAAAGTGTTTTAATGCGCGGATTATTCATTCGCCAGCTTTCCCATTAAAATACCATCCTGCGCGACGCCCTCATCATCAAGCCAATAACCGCGCAACACACCCTCTTTCTCAAATCCCGCTTTTTCAAACGCCCGTATAGAAGCATGATTGTTTTCGTAAGCACCCGCCTGAACACGGAGAAGGCCAAGCGTTTCAAAGGCCAGCACGCTTATACCTTGAATGGCCTCCGTAGCATAGTTTTTGCCCCAGGAATCTTTATCGCCGATAATAATGCCGATATCCGCACGAAAATGAGCGCGGTTTAACGGTCCCAGCTTAATATTACCAATATGTTTTTCATCACTCTTGGTAAAAATACCCATGAGCAGATTATCAGGAGAAATAAGCATATCACGCACAAAGGCCCTGATCCGCTCCGGCGTTTGGGCGGGGGCATGCCGCACTTCGAGATAGCGCAGGACTTCAGGATCGCGCAGCCAGTCGAAATAATCCCCGGACATATTATCAAGCGTCAAGGTCTCCAGTTTTAATCGCGCGGTTTCCTGTACAAAAAAAGGCTGCGCTTTAAGATCGGGAAGGGGGGATCTGGACATTTTTCAAGGCCGTATATTCAAATTTTGTGAACGCATATGCTGTTTGATCTTTACCAGATTAGCATCAGAAAAAACCAGCATCGCCCCTAAACATACACCATTAACCCCCGCCTTATAAGCCTTCTCTATATCTGTCAGGGAGCCCGCGCCCCCTTCGATAAGCAAAGGCACATCAACCAAAATGCGCATTCGTTCATACAGATCAAGATCAAAACCGCTCAAGGTGCCTTCCCGGTCCACAGACATAATCCGCAGTTCTCCCGCCCCCCGATCAACCACTTCACGGGCCCAGTCAAACGGATCATGCGTATTCAGCGTTTGCCCGCTTCGATGATCAAACAGATGATATTCGCCCTGAGCATCCTTAAGAATATCAAGACCGACAACAACGGCCTGCACCCCATAACGATGAGCCAAAACACCAATCAGATCGGGCTGATCGTACGCCACGCTGGTTAAACCGATTTTGTCTGCGCCAGTCGCCATTGCATGCAGGCCGCGCTCTTCGCTGTTGATCGCGCCAAAGAATGTCAGCGGCATATAGCACTCATCCGCTATTTTTTTGAGAGTCTCGAAATCCGGCTCAGCGCCTTGCTTCGATGCTTCTATATCACAAACAACAAGCTCATCTGCGCCCTGGGCATTATGCGCCCGCGCCGTGGTAGCGGGAGCTCCGGCATCTTTATAGCCAGCATAGCGCGTGCCTTTTACAAGCCGCCCGTTCTGAATCAAAATACTGGGGATGAGGCGCTGATACATTTAGAAAATCAAGGGCTCCAGTCCAAAAACCATTGCATAAGCACATCGCCGGAAATCTGGCTTTTCTCCGGATGAAATTGAAAGGCGGCAATATTGTCACGCATAACACCGGCGGTAAGTTCTCGCCCATAATGAACCGTCGAGTTCACATCCTCGTTACCGGGCGTATCCAGCGCAAAAGAATGAGCAAAGTAAAAGGATTTATGCCGCCCCAAACGCGATTCCAGCTTTTTCAGGCTTTCGCTAAAACGCACATCACTCCAGCCCATATGCGGCACCGGGCGATCTTCCACCCCCAAAGAGCGCAGGGGGACAACGCGCCCCTTGATCCAGCCAAGCCCCTTATGATGGCCAAATTCATAGAGATCCTCCGCCATAAGCTGCATCCCCACACAGATGCCCATAATGGGCGTTGCCTTGGTGAAAACAGCTTCTTCGAGCGCCTGATCCAGATTCAGTTTTTTTAAATTCTCCATAGCCATTCCCGCCGCACCAACGCCCGGCAGCACCAGACGATCACAAGAGAGAATTTGATCAGGGCAAGACACAAGAGAGGCATCACCCCCGGCATACTCTATAGCCTTTATGACGGAGGCTATATTGCCCGCGCCATAGTCAATGATGCCGATTTTACTCATAAGCCTAGTCCTGATAACCGGCCAGTTTTTTATCAAAACCGGCGAAATCGTCCGGCTCTTTATTAACGCGAAGGATGTCCTCGGCCTTGGGCATGACATTAGGGGCCACGACATGCCTTTCAATCACTTCCATGAAGTCTTTTTCATCGATTTCCAGAATTTTCAGGAAGCGATCAAGGGCTGCCGGACGACGCCCATCATATTTTTCAACAAGCTCCACCCCTTCCTCACGGCTCAGGCGGTTATTACGAATGTCGATAGAGGCCAGATGCGCCGTACGGCCAAAGCCGCGCTTGAGAAATTTAATATAATCCCGAACACCCTGCATAAAGCATTCAATTTTCTCATAATTATACTCCGGCGGCACGCCTTCAACTTCATCGCGCTCCCACCCCAGCTCTTTTTCGATAATTTCAACCTGTTTACGGACGTCCCACTGGATATAATACCCCAAAAAGACCGAGCGCGTACCGGCAGCCCGCAAATCTTTAGCCGGCGGATAGGTAAAGGGCTTCAGGTCACGCAGTTCGACTTTATAATCGGAGATTGTGTCATCCAGCATCCCCAGCATATCCTCGGCATTTATACCAAGATTGATCTTACGGTTAAAGCGCCGCTCATTAGCCTCTTCAATTTCATCGTAGGAGTAAAAAGAGGAATATTCCGCGCCTGGCTCCCCCCAAAAGAGAAGGGGGACCTGATAACGCAAGGACGTCCACATCGGATAGGCAAAAATGCCCGTGTGACAATGCCAGCAGAAATCACCGCGCCGAACCAGAGATTCGTACATCAGCTTGCGCACAACCTTCCAGTTAGGGGAAAAACGCAACGAATCCACACCTAGCCGCTTAAACACACGGTCCGCATTTGCCTCCACAACAGGGCGCATAAACAGGTGATCAAACCGAACCACCAGACATTTCAAGCCCAGCTCCCGCACCAGATACCACAAGGTGAAAGCAGAATCCTTGCCGCCCGAAAAGGGCACGATGCAATCATAATCATTCTTACCGCGATGAAGCTCTACCAGTTCATGCAGCTCTTTCTTCCGGGCATCCCAATCAATATTATCCCGCTTGAAATCAATCTGATGACAGACCGAACATTGCCCGTCGCCATCAAACGCCAGAGACTCCGCCGTTTCCGGCATAACGCATTTCGTGCAGGTGTGAATATCGGACATGGGCTCCCATTTTCTCAGGATGTTGATTTTATAAATTTTCCACCCGAGAGATAACATATACGGTCGCAGATTTGAAGTGATTGTTCATTATGGGCAATAATCAGGACCGCCGCATTCCGGCCAAGATCCTTTATCGCCTCAAGAACTTCTTTTTCCGTATCTTTATCCAGTGCCGAGGTTGCTTCATCAAAAATCAAAATTTCGCGGCTGAAATAAAACGCTCTGGCCACCGCCAGCCTTTGCCTTTGCCCGCCGGAAAGAAAGGCAGCATCCTCACCCACGGCGCTATTTTCAAGCTCCGGCAGGGTGGAAACGAGATCCTTTAACTGCGCCTTATCAAGAGCCGCCCATATTTTATCCCTATCGACATCCGCATCGCCCAGAGCAATGTTACGGCTGATACTGGCATCCAAGATTGTCGGTTTTTGTGGAATATAGGCCGCATAATTATGTCCCGACCATTCTCCGGCAGATACATTTTTTCCATTCAGAGTAATCTCACCGCCAGAGGGCTCCAGCAGGCCCAGAATAATGTTAACCACTGTGCTTTTCCCTGCGCCGGAAGCACCGGAAATTCCAATGATTTCACCCTTTTTAATCTCCAGATCAAGCTCATCTAAAACCTTTTTATCTGAATCAGGATAAGCAAAACTAAGGTTTTTAAGCGAAAGCGTCTCAAAGGCGGGGTGAGCGCTTTCAATCATTCGCGCGGCGGGTTTATAGGAATCCAGCTCTTTCATTTCCGCGTATAGATCATCAATGGTTTTATAGGAATAACGCAGATTACCAATATTGGAGACAATCTGATTTGCAGAGGGCAGCAGCCGCACCGAAGCCACAGCAAACACAGCAAGACTATCAATCAAGGCGGTTCCGTTACCATCTTGGACCAGCATGAATAACGCGCTGGCAATCACAACCGCCAGTATTAAAAGCTCAAGAACATAACGCGGCAGCATTTGCACAAAGGCAACATAGGCATTAATTTCAGATGCGCGCCGGGCGCTGTTCGCGACCTCATGCTGGAAATAATCGCCGCACCCCAATACGCGGGCCTCCTTAATGCTTAAGATGCCCTCCCGGATGGCCCGCACCATATCGCTATTGGCATTGATCAGCTCCGCTCCGGCCTTTTTAAGGCGCCGCCTTAATGTGAAATCGTAGAAAAACCCAAAACTGATGAGGATAATCATCGCCGTAACGGTTGGTACAGGGTAGGAAAGCAGAAGATAGGCAAGAACAATGCAAATGGTGATCGACTCCCCGGTGATACGAAGCAGGGACCCCACAACGGCCTTCGAAAACTGGCTGATATGCGATTGCATAATATTGAGGATATCGTTAGAGCGGCGCTTCGTATGATAGAGATACGGGGCGGCCAGAAACAACGCCGAGAACCTGTCCCGCAGATACGTTTGAAGATCATAGGAAAAATCGAGAATAAGCTTTTGGGTGGCGACGTTCAAAACGGTTTTTATCAGAAAAACCGCAAACAACACTCCAGAGAGCCAGAGCAGGGCCTGAATATGTGTTTGAATACCGACCGCATCCGAAAAGCTGACCCATAAATCATAGGTTTCCAGTCGCGCTGGGTTTTGCAAAACAGCCAGAAAGGGGATAATGAGAGAAAGGCCGACAAGCTCCAAAATCAAGGCCAGCATGGTCAAAAACAACATCAACGGCAGTTGCCCCTTCATACGCCCCGCGATAAAAAATATTTTCTTAAGATATTTGATCATTTATTTTCCACAGCATCGTTCTGAGGCTTGAGAATCTGAATGATCTCAACCGGAATACAGGCCAGCATAAAGCTTCGCAGACTAAAATAAAGAACATATAGCTTTGAACCGTCATAATAGCGCCAACGCGCTCTGAGCGCGTCCCGGAACTGCCGGAAACGCTTGCGACCACTGATGGAGTTTTTGCGCACCCTGCGCCGAATAAGCGGCTGGGCCAGCATGGACACAACGCCGGCACCAGCAAAGCGCATCCAAAGCTCCATATCCTGCGATGTTTTCATATTTTCGTTATAGCCGCCCAGCATTCGAAAAACATCCGTTCGCATCATGACACTGGAATGCGGAAAAGGCGTACACAGCAAGATTCGTTTGCTCACCGCCGCATCGCTATAAGCGCCCCATAATCTCACTGTGCCATTTTCATATTCATCATTTGAGTTGCTCCCCAAAAGCACCAAATCAGCCCGCGCAGCAAAGGCGTGAACCTGTTGCGCAAAACGATCCGCCATACAGACATCATCCGCATCAATGCGGGCCAGAAGCGCCCCCTGAGCCAAAGCCGCCGCACGATTAAGCGCAATGGTCAGGCCGGTATTGCTTTGCCGGATCACACGAATTCGGGAGTCTTCCGCCGCCAGCTTTTCCAGTATCCGGGAAGAGGAATCACGCGAGCCATCATCAATAATGATAAATTCAAAATTACTGTAACTTTGATTCATAACCGAACGTAGCGTCTCTTCCAGCGTTTCTTCATCGTTAAACACCGACATTAAAACGCTTACCAACGGCCTTTCCGGCAGGGCGGGCAGGGTCATAACGCGCCCCTCTCTGCCTTGAGACAACGCTCCAGACGCGCTTCCTCCGCGATAAGAAAACGGCGGTAACTGTTATTTTTTTCCACGAAGGCTCGCGCCGTCTGCCCTAGCTTGTCTCGCAAAACAGGGTCCGCCGCCACAACGCCAATCGCGCTTGCAAGAGATTGCGGATCACAACCGCAAAGCCAGCCGGATTTTTCATGCTCAATCACCGAATTTATGCCCGGCACATCCGTGGCAATCACCGCCTTGCCGCAGGCCATAGCCTCCAAAAGAGCCTTTGGATTGCCTTCAAAAAAAGACGGTAGAATAAAAGCTTCATAGCGCCCCAAAATTTCTGGAACCCGGTCATTGGCGATCCGGCCCTTAAAGAACACTTTTGCATCCAGAGCCTGCGAGCGGGCGGTCAACGCCTCCAGCAATTCTCCATCGCCATAAATATCCAGCGTGCAATTTGCAAGTACCACCGCCTCCAGCAGCGCATCCAGGTTTTTCTGGGCATTTAATCTGCCGATATAAACCAGATCGGAAGCATCATTATTCACTACGGGAGCAGGGGCCGGAGCAAAAAGATCAGTATCAATCCAGTTAGGCTGCACATCGATCCATCGGCCTTCCAAACATTTGAATTTTCGGCGGGCGAAATCGGCATCCTCTTGCGAGGCCACCACAATCACATCGGAAAATCGGTAAACCAGCCAGTCAACCAGCCAGGCCAGCGCCACGCGCGCCTTGCCCTGTTTTTGTGCAATGGTGAAGGCCAAGTATTCATAACCGCTACGCCCTATGACCTTACCGCCAAACAGCCAGCGCGCAAAAACAGCATTCCAGCCTCCCCAGAATTGGTTGGTTTTATAAATAGACGCCTTTGCAATTTTATCTTTAAATTTCAGCAGCACCAAAGGCGAGAAAAACAGCCGCAGAAGGCGCGAAGAGGGAATGGTTTTCCCGGCATAGGCCGGTAAAATCTCAATAGGGGATAAAGCCTCGGAAAATGCCTGATCACGGTCATCACCATAGGTCACAAAGGTAATTTTCCAGCCCTTTTCCTGTGCCAGAAAAAGATAAGGGCGCACCTCTCGTTCCAAAAGCCCGCTATCCTTCCATATCTGCAAGGACACATCATGCGTAAAAAACAAAACAAGGTTTTTTGATTGAGACTGCTTCATTGGCCGCGTGCCAATCGTCTTTGCAGGGCATTTTTTAAACGCGTTGTAATTTTGTAAAAAGCCAATACCACGCGGAGCCTTTTAAACCCGCAGAGATTTTTCCTGCGCCCACCACCATCTTTCAGGGTTTGGGCACATAAAACGGCATGGGCAAGATATTTACCCGCCACCGCGTCAATTGAATCCATATCAATGGCCGCTCTGTAATCCGCCAGATTGGCTGCAAGCCTGTCAAGCGCCGGAAGAACATCCTCAACCCCGTCAAAGAGTACGCCGCCGCCCTTCAAAATTTCGGGATGCCCACCACTATTGCGCGCCAAAGCCGGAAGACCGCAGCAAAGCCCCTCAATCAACGCATTGGAGCAGGGGTCATTAACACTCGCGGTAATAAAAATATCCTGCGCCCTTAAGATATCGGCCAGATCGGGACTGGTCGCCGGGGGCAGACATTGAATATTTTTAAAGGCAATAGGCGTGTTCCCGACAAAGATCATTTCATAGGACTCAAAATCAAGATTTTCATCGAGATAATGATACACATCAAAGCCCTTTCGCATATTCGCGGCCCAGCTCGTAGCAATCAAGCGTATTTTCGAACCCGGCTTACGCTGCGCCGGAGGATAAAAAACCGCCGGGTCAGGCGCGTTCATTACGGATGTAAACGGCAGAGCTGGCTTCATCCCAAAACGCAGACAGTTTTCCCGGCTCCAGTTTGTTTGAAAAATGGTGCCGTCCGCAATAAGGCTATTTACTTTAAAAACAAGCCGGTCCGTGGAAAGTCCGCCGCCCCTGATGAGCTTCACAGGGCCATCAACCCGGTGGAGCAGAGCCATATCCGGAGAAACGCGCCGAAGCGCCTCAAGCGCCTTTAAATCATTTCCATCTGCCCCGAAATGATGACTGTTGACCAAGATGGCATTTGCCTGCGCCGGGTCTTCAGCATACGCGCTTTGACGGCGCAGAGCCTCTCGCAGGGCTTTAAGAAATTGATTTCCGCCGCCCCAGGGTGCGTCTTTAAAATCATATAATATGTGCAGCTTAAAACTCATAGCCGCAGATCAACCCATCCGGGCAAGGGCCGTCTCATCAAGCGCCTCATCAAGCTGGCGCTTTTCCGCTATTTCAAGCGTGTTAAGCTCTCCCAGTTTCTCTTGAAACTTTTCTTCCGAATGCGGATTATCGACCAGGACTTCAAGCCCTTCAATAATCTCCGGGGTTATTTTAGAATTATACTGCTGAAAAAAGGCCTCTACAGCCTGATCGCGCTTGGCCGCATAAAGCGCAGCATCCACATTGCGCAAAGCTTCACGCTGATTATTTTTACAAAATTTGCATAGCGGATTAATACTGTCGCATCCCTTGTTAACGGTTTCCCGCAAATGCTTTAACAGGGAATGATTCCATATTTTATCTGCTTTTTCTGCTGTTGAAATATTCAAACGGGCATAGTCCACCTTAAACAGCTCCGCCCGGTTGCAAACTCCGACAAAATGAGAATTTGCCCGGTCCAAAACCGGATTAAAATGCAGATGTGACCACGGCAGATGACACTGGATAGTGGTATCAATATTCTCATCATCCCAATGGACGGATTCCGCAGGCTGTCTCCAGTAATCAGGCTTCGCCGGCTCCAGTTTCATACCCATATCACGGGCTTTACTGTAAATATCATCCAGAACGGCATTGCCAGCCGCAATATCGTACTCATAAGAAACATTTTGATCCTGCAACTTATTACGACCGCCATAATAACGGTTAACAATAACGTGATCCGCGCCCAGATTAACAGCCTTCTCCAAAATGGCTTCATACTCATCGGCATTTAAGCGTTGCAGGGCAAAGTTAAAAGCCACCACTGGCTTACGCTTACCACGCGCCGCTTTAAGATCGCGCAAGGCCGCCAGATTGGTATCCACCTTTTCAATTTTTCCGGTCATGATGGCGCGGTAACCATCCGTGGTCCCGGCATGATAGGACACAATAATATAATCAAAACCATGCTCGACCATAGAATCCAGCACATCCCCCTTCATCAGGGATGCGTTGGTATTGACCATAAGCTTTGTGCCAAATTTTTTCTTCATATGGGCAACAATCTGGCCAAATTCCTTTGCTACCAGAGGCTCCTCGCTACCTCCGTAGAAGCTGAGATTATAGGCTTCTTCCAGAACACCTTCATAGTTACGGATATGCTCCAGGGTGATCTCGTTTTTAGAACGTTTGGGGTAGAGGATATTGTCTTTGTGAATTTCACAAAAAAGGCAGCGGTAGTTACAAATAGCCGTTGGCGCAATACGCACACTCACGGGACGAGTCGTAACAAGCGTTGTGCCTTGTAAGAACGCCCGGCAAGCCAATAAAGCATTACGGTATTTACTGAGTTTTCGGGTGCGAGGAATTGCATAAGCAAAGATTGAAACTATAAGAAACACAGGCCCTAGTTTTTTTGCCCAATAAATCAACCTATCCATGTATCCCCCAAATTTTCATTCAGCCCATGCGTGCTTCGATATCTCTGTACAGGGATTCGCAGGCTTCGGCGACTTTGCACCATGTATATTGCTCGGCACGTTTCAAACTGTTTACGCTGAATTCGCTTGCAAGGCAAGGGTCTTGGGCTATTTTAGCCAGCGCCAGAGCCAATCCGTCCACATCTTCCGAGGGAAGAACAAAGCCGCAATTTTGCCCCTCCATAACATCGCGCGCCATGCCGACATCGGTACTGACGAGCGGCACACCGCAGGCCAGAGATTCCAAAATCGCTTTGGGACCGCCTTCCTCCCGCGAGCTAACGAGATAAGCATCCAAAAGCTGATACAGGCCCACAACATCATCTGGATCATCATAATATTCATGAATATACGCAATACCAAGTCGCTCCAGCCCGGCCTTCACATAGCCGCGCGCCGGGCCGGAAAGCAGACAAAATATGGGGCGTTTAATCTTAAGAGCCTCAAGCGTTTGCAGGAAAATATCCGGTCCCTTGATCATTTTAGGCTCTAAACCCTCATCCCAGCCTTCACCATCTTTTTGAAAAGAGCCGATAACAAAGGCCTCCTCAGGAATCCCCAGCCCCTGACGCCGCGCCTGACGCAAAGAGGGCTCAAGCGGCTTAAAAACACCCGTATCAACCCCGATCGGCACATAAAACAGCTTCTCATCGGGCAGGCCCAGCGCCAAGAAACGCTCCCGCATGATAGAGTTCGCATAGGCAACGGCATCAATCCGGTGGATGTTGGCGCGCAAGAGATCAAATCTTTTATCAAGCTGCGGGTCCTCGCCATAGCGCCCATGAAAGAACGTTACGACATGCCGGTTTTTCAGCCCGGTTTTTCGAAACCCTTGCGTTTCAAAAACATAGGAAGAGCCGTAATGCAAAATTTTTCCGGCCTGAAAGAGCGACGCTGTCTCAATCCGGGCCCGCCGGCCAAGCGCCCGGAGGTGTCTGGTAATGTGAATACCATCCCATTTGATGGACCAGTTCGCATCCTCCACCACATAGACAACAGGTAAAGGCGGGGCAGGGCGGTCAAACAGAAAGGCGGGGACAAGCCGCAATCGCAAGACAGATTTTGTAAGTGCGCAGAGCTTTGCCTGAATTTTATGAATTATTTTATGAATATTCATGATCAGGCCTCTGGCCTATGCCCCAAAACAAACCAGCCAGTGGTAATGAAAGAACGGGATTTTCCAGTGCGCCGGTCTAACAAACCAAATACCTTTGAGAAAACTCTAAGCAACCGCACCCGAATACGCAGCCCCAGACTGCCCGGATTATAGGAACGATAAGTATGCGCACGAAGAAGATCGTATATAACGGCAAAAAGGCCGCCCATCGGCTCCAGTATCTCTATGTCCAGACCGGCATCCGCAAACCCCGCGCGGAGCATGTCCGCCGTCCAGCGCGTATAATCTGATGGATCACCGTGTACCTGATACAAAAACGGCATGGTGACTAAAATCCTGCCGCCGGGTTTTAAAAGCCGCGCCGCCTCGCGCAGGACAATCTCCGGATGACGCACATGCTCCAAAAGCTCGGTCATAACCACCCAGTCCGCGCCAGCATCCGGCAGGGGAATTTTTTCTGCCGGAGCGATGATATCGGCCCCCGTGGCCGGGTCTATGTTGATAATCGTCCAGCTTTCGACCTGTTTTTCGGGAACAACAAACGCGCTGCGGCTATTTTTGCGCTCCCCGCCGATATCCAGAACCACCCCTGAAAAATCCTTACGGTATTCATTCAAGACACGGTTAAGATGCTGCCGCCGGAAAGTGATCATACGTGCTCTTCCCTTAAGCCAAAGCAGGCTTTATACCCACACGCCCCGTATAATCCACGCGAACCAGCAAAGGTTTTTCCAACGGATATTCTTTGAAATACTCATCCACCGCCTTGCGGCAACCTTCCCAATGGCCGTAATCATCAATAATCAAAACGCCGCCGGGAACAAGGCGCGGGAAAAGATATTCCAACTCATGCTTGGTCGAGGCATACCAATCCGTATCCAGCCGCAAGAGCGCAATCTGATCGGGCATGCTCGCGGGAATTGTATCTTCAACCTTGCCCTTAATATACCGGATAGATTTTTCAGGGTATTGCGCGGTTTTGAGGTTATTCTGTACATCTTCAAGGCTGGCCCGGCACCAATCCGAAGCATCCTCTGTTCCGGTCTGCAGCGTTTCAAATTTATCCTGCGCCGCGCCAGAGCGTTTGGAAAAATCATGCTCATCCGGGGCGGGCATCCCCTCAAACGTGTCATAGAGCCAAAGCGTCCGCTCAGTCCGCCCCAGCTCTTTCAAGCGTAGCGCCGCCGCAAGCATACTGCCACCACGCCAGACCCCGCATTCCACAATATCGCCCTCAATGGCCTGTTCGGTAATATAATCGATCCCGCCCAGCAGGCCGTAAATACGCTCCGGCGATGTCATGGTGAACGGCGAAACCGTACGAATAATAGCGGCTTTATCGGCCTCCATATCAAAGGGCGGCGTTTTATCATTCGCAGCCATAGCCACTTTGCGCCGAATTTCTAATCCGAGCGAACCCGCCACGCCCTTTACCAGTTTCTTAACCGCGTTCATCCGCATTCCATTTGTTCTATCTGTTTTAAAAAATGGCTTCTCAGGAGCAGCCCTTATTGTTACGCTCAGCCGCAAATCTATAGCAAAGCCGGGTGTCCATCAATGGGTTTCGGCAGAAACAGCCCGGCAAAGCGTGAAGCTGAACAAGCAAAAGGAAAAGAGTAAATGAGGTCATTTAAAATCGCAGAGCGCATGATTGGCGGTTCCGCGCCCTGTTATATCATTGCCGAAATTTCCTGTAATCATGAGGGGGATTTCTCCGAGGCACGCAAGATTATCGAGGCCGCCGCCAAAGCCGGAGCGGACGCGGTAAAAATCCAGACCTACAAAGCCGAAACGATGACACGGGATTTCAAAACCCGTCCCAAGGGCACGATGTGGGAAAATCTGGATCTTTATAAACTCTATGAAAAAGCCCATACGCCCTGGGAATGGCATAGTGATCTTGCCAAAATTGCCGCTGATCTGGGCATGCATATGTTTTCCACGCCCTTTGATGAAACATCCGTTGATCATCTTGTTGAGATGGACGTACCGGTTTTAAAACTCGCCAGTTTTGAGGTCGTTGATACCAAGCTGATTGAAAAAATCGCAAAGACGGGATTGCCCGTTATCATGTCCAACGGCATGACCGATTTTCTGGAAATGAACGAGGCCATAGAGACCCTGCGCGCGCATGGAACAAAGGATCTGGCCATCACCCATTGCAATAGCGGCTATCCAGCGGCCTTCGATGAGGTCAATCTGGCGACCATGGCCGCAATCGAGGGAATTTTTGATGTCGTGGTCGGCCTGTCCGATCATACGATCTATGCCGATGACAAGACTTTTGGTCGCCCCATGGCGCATGTCACACCGCTGGAGGCCGTTCGTTTCGGTGCAAAAATTATTGAGGTTCATTTGATGATGGACCGGGAGAAGGCCAGGGCGCTTCATGCGGCAAATGAGGGGGGCTTTGACTGGCCGTTCAGCCGGGAGCCGCAGGAGCTTGAAAAAATGATCCGCATGATCCGCGAATACGAACGGACCGGGCAGATTGCCTACGATACGCAAGAGGAGGCGCAGGCCGCTTTGCGCACCCATGGACGCGTTTGCTTTGACCCAACGGAAAAGGAAATAAGCAGCCGTACGCTGCGCCCTTCCCTCTGGGCTGTGAGCGACATCAAGGCGGGAGAAGCTCTGCGCTTCGCTGCAGAAGACAAAAGCGGCAATTTTGATTCCATAAGACCTGCAGGCGGAATGCATATCCGCCACACAGATTTTATTGCGGGAAAGCGCGCCCGGCGCGACATTCAAGCGGGCGAGCCTTTGAACTGGGATATGGTTGACTTAAGTGCCGCCAAAAAGGACACGCATGGCTGAAGCAAAAGACATCTGGTGGAGCCAAAAACCCAGAACCGTTTCCGTTGTCGTGGATAATGCCAATGGCTGGTTTGTCAAATATGCCCACCCCCTTTGCGAGCAGATCAAACAAGCGGGAGATCACGCCGTATTCTGCCGCGCTCAAAGCGATGTTCCGGAAGGCCACATTGCTTTTTACCTGAGCTGCGTGAACATCACGCAGCCGGAAATCATGGCAAGAAACAAGGTTAATCTCGTCTGTCACGCCAGCGATCTTCCCAATGGGCGTGGGTTTTCTCCCGTGACATGGCAGGTGCTAGAGGGTAAAAACGATATTCCATTTTGCCTTTTTGAGATGGAGCAGGGGTTGGATTCCGGCCCGGTGGTCTACCGCGATGTTATGCATTTACGCGGCAATGAACTGAATGATGAAATCCGGGAAGCGCAGGGTCAAAAGACCATTGAGATTTGTATGAAATACCTCAAAGAACCCGCTCTGCCTGCAGGCGTTCCACAAACCGGCCCCGGCAGCCTATATGCACGGCGCGGCCCAAAAGACGGAGAGCTTGCGCTTGATAAAACGCTGGAAGAGCAAGTCGCGCTGTTGCGAATTTCAGACAACGAAAACTACCCGGCTTTTTTCCATTACCGGGGGCGCAAATATATCCTGAAAATTACAGCAGAGGAGTAAAGCCGCCAGATCAAGCGGCTTTAGCACTTTCTTCTTTTTTGTCGAGATCGCTAAAGCTCAGGCGGTGCCCGCTTTCAAAATCCTGCACGAAAACCGCATCCAGAAGGCTCTCATAAAAATCAGGGCCGATACCATAGCCCGGACGGCGAAACTCAACCTTGATATCACGAAGCTTCTGCCCGGCCTTCACAGGCTCAGCCAAAAAGATCGAACGGCGTATGGCATTGCGCTTTTGTAGCTCCGCAGGCGCCATAATCCGGCGCTGCTGCCCCATTGCCGTCTCAACATCGCGCAGAGCCTTAACAAAGGCCTGCATTTCCGTTGGCTCAATCGACATAATATGCTCAACACTTGGGGTCATACGATCAAGCGTGATGGTCTTTTCAACCATATTCGCCCCCATCGCCACAGCGGCAATATCCATTTCCCATCCCGGCACATGGTCGGAATAGGCCGCCGGATAGCCAAACATCTGCTTGAGCGTAGGGATAATCTGAAGATTTACACTATCCAGCCGGGCAGGGTAGCCGGATGGGCACTGGTGAATAATGATATTCTCATTCCCCTCCGCGCGGATAGCGTCCACCGCCACTTCAATCTCCACCAATGTGGAGTTACCCGTATCAAGCTGGATGCACATACCGCTTCTGGCAGCGCGCCGGATCAAGGGGATATGATTCACATCAGCCGATGCGATTTTTATAGAATCGCACTTTAACTCTTCCAATAGCTCAATCTCATCTTCAAAACCAACGGTCGCAAAAAAAGCCAACCCCAGAGAATCGCTGTATTTCTTAAGCTCGCGCCATTCATCCTTTTGCATGGAGCGTCTTTTGAGCAAATCATAAAGCGGCTCTTGCACTGTTTTCGTCTCACCGGTTTCCCGGTTAACCAGAATATCAAAACTGAACAGCTGCTTTTTATCAGCAACCAGACGATCCGGGTCGAGAATCTGAAACTTGACCGCGTCAGCCCCGGCTTCGGCGGCATGCTTCACCAGCGCCTTAGCCGTTTTAAGGCCGTCATGTGTTGGACCTGCCTCCAAAACAATGAAGCAGGGATGACCTTCTCCAATTTTTCTTTCGCCAAAGGACACAATTTTTTGTTCGAGATACATATTTTTCAGGCTCCAATCACATCTTTTATTGTTTGCACGACATATTCGGCATCCTCATCGCGCATCAAAGGAAAAAGCGGCAGCGATAAAGTGCGCTCATAGTATTGATTTGCGCCCGGAAGGGCAATATCCCCATAGAGGTTTTTATAATAAGGCTGGGTATGGACAGGAATATAATGCACCTGCGTTCCAACGCCCTTTTCCCTGAGCCTCAAAACAAAGTCGGCGCGGCTCATCCCCAGAGCGGTAAAATCAATACGCGGCGCGTAGAGATGCCACGCCGGCACACAATCCGTACAACAAAGCGCAGGCCTTTGAAACGGGGAGGGGAGATCAGCAAAAAGCCGGTCGTAAAGCGCAACGATTTCCGCACGCCTTTGAATAAACCGGTCAATTTTCTTAAGCTGAGAAAGAGCCAGAGCGCATTGCAGATCTGTCATGCGGTAATTATAGCCCAGCTCTTGCATGTCATAAGCCCACGGACCGTTTTGCGGGGCCGGGGCCATTCCATGAGAACGGATTATCCGCATCTGCGCGGCATGCTCCGCATTATTGGTTGTTACCGCGCCACCTTCACCCGCCGCAATCGTCTTGACCGGATGGAAAGAAAATGTCGCAAAATCTTCGTACAGACCCGACCCGGCAGGCGTGCCATGATGGGCGCTCCCGACAGCATGAGCGCAATCAGCAATCATTTTAAGATTATGCCGCTCCGCCAGCGGTTTTAATGCCCGCATATCAACGCAGCGCCCCGTAAGATGAACGGGCAACACGGCCTTAACATTAAGGCTCAGGTCTTTGGCACGCGCAAGCGCTCTCTCAAGATGATGCGCCTCCATCAATCCGGTATCGGCATCCACATCGGCAAAGACAACATCCGCCCCGCAATAACGCACGGCATTGGCCGTGGCCAGAAACGTCATAGAGGGCACAATAGCCGCATCCCCCGGACCAATCCCGGCGGCAATCAGGGCAAGATGCAACGCGGTCGTGCCGTTGGAGCAAACAACAGCATGCCTGGCACCGGTAAGCGCACATAACGCCGCTTCAAATTCAGGTATTTTAGGACCGGTGGTTAGAAAGTCGCTGCGCAAAACCTGCGCTACGGCCTCGATATCATCTTCTTCAATGCACTGCCGACCATAAGGAATCATATAGCGGGTTATATCACCGGGCGCTTAAAATTCAAGGCAAAGCTTAAGACGGACCATTCAAACGGATAGCATCCAGATTTTGCATCTGCGGGATCACTTGCGCTTTTATATGCTCTTTTAAGTCTTGTCCTGTGATAGCTTTCTCACCAGAAAGGGCATTATAGCCCAGTCCGTAATATAGCTGAAAAACGCTCAAATGTTCTGCGCTAGCAACCGCTTCCTCAAAAGTCAGCTTTAACCCAGACGTCTCATTATAACCATCAACAAAATTCTGAATACCTTTTTGTATTTGATCTTGCTTACTGCCATGATTTTGGAACCCGCCCTCATCATATAAAACGGGCTTTACTATTATTCTGGCCAAGGCATTGGCGGCATCATGCGTAGCATTTTCACTCATCATCGGAACGTAACCGCGGCTAACGGCATCATACCCGGAGAAGATCAGCAATTTGCTGCTATGATGCATTTTAAACATTTTATCAATGGCATTAAAGCTGTTGGCTACGCGGCGATTCCCCAAAACTTCCGGCATATCTTTCTGTACAATTTTAGGAAACCTTAGAATGTCCGCATAGCCATCAACATCAACCAGATTTTTCAACGCATCCTCGGTCAACAATTTGCTGCCGACATCAACGCATTGCATCGTCACGTCATCCGTAAATTTTTCGAGGCGTTTTTTAAAGGCTGGCTTCAGATTTTCACCGGCTTTATACATCCCGCCTATAATTTTACCCAGCTGCTTTTGCTGACCGCCTAATCTAGCGGTGCTATTAAAAAGAGATGTGTATGAAGAAAAACGCTGCTGAAGATGGGCATAATAGGATTTGTCCGAAAAAACAATCGGCTTCACATAGTTTTTGCCTGAAAACGCAATAGGTCCCTCATTAATGATACGGCGGCGGCTATATTCATCAAAAACCGCCGCGCCCAATGCAATGGCCTCTGAGGTATCATGAATATCCACACATAAAACCGCAGAAAGATTACCTATATTAACGCGGTAATGCCCAACAGGCGTACCGGCATGCAAATCCTTTATTTCAGATTGACTGTAGTCCCAGGGCGCACCGACAACGCTCGTGGATTTATTCGGAAGAGCCTGCTCTAAAAAGCTCTCCAAAACTTCTCTCGTCTTTGGATCAACAAGCTGCGTGTATGTTTCATCAAAAGGAACATTCGCAGGTTTTCCGCTCATTTCATGTGAGCAAACATCCATTCCTTGACGGGATTCATTCCAATTCACCACAGCCATGAAAACAACATTCTCTATTTTCTGTAATAGAGAATGGATTTACCGTATTGCATGAAATTTGTAAAGAAAAATCAGGCCGCCTCGGCCTTATCGCATTCCTGCACCAAAGCCTGCAGCCCCTTGGCATCCAGCCATTCCGCGTTCATGTCGCTCGAATAGGCAAACCCATCTGCAACCGGCTTTGCGCCTGTTTCCAGATGCGATTTATAGCTCCATGTTCTAAAGGCAGGCTCTATAATATAGCGGTCTGCCAGCTCAACAGTATTCCGCCCATCATCAAGCGGAACCATAATTTCATGCAGCTTTTCACCGGGGCGGATTCCTACAGTTTTATGAGGCATACCGGGCACAAGCACATTGGCCAGATCGGAAATATTCATGCTGGGGATACGGGGAATAAAAATCTCACCGCCACGCATAATGTCGATAGAGGATAAAACGAAATCGACGCCTTGCTGCAGTGTTATCCAAAACCGTGTCATGCGCTCATCCGTAATGGGAACGAATGGGGCATTTTGTTGTGCCAGCTTTTGAAAGAAAGGAATGACAGAGCCGCGAGAACCCACGACATTCCCGTATCTGACAACGGAAAAACGCGTACCGATTGAACCGCTCAGATTGTTGGCGGCGATAAATATTTTATCCGAAGCCAGCTTGCTGGCGCCATAAAGGTTAATAGGGTTGGCCGCCTTATCCGTGGAAAGGGCCAGAACCTTCTTAACGCCATTATCCAGCGCCGCATTCACGACGTTTTCTGCGCCATCAACATTCGTACGAATACACTCCATAGGATTGTACTCCGAAGCCGGAACCTGCTTCATCGCGGCGGCATGAATAACAACATCAACCTCGCGCATCGCCATTCTCAAACGATCCCGATCCCGAACATCACCAATAAAATAACGAATGCTGTCATGTTTTTCGATTGGAAAATTCTGCGCCATCTCATATTGCTTGAGTTCGTCGCGGGAATAGACAATAAGCTTGCGGGGATTATATCGCTCAAGCACATTGGCAACGAAATGCTGCCCAAAAGAACCCGTTCCGCCGGTAACCAGAATGGTTTTACCATTCAGATCCAAAGATGAAGATAAAAAATTGCGAATGCTCAACGTTGACAAACCTTATTCTGGTGCTGAAATATGCATCAACTGCAATCTTCGATTAACGGAATTTTCCGCAGGACGCAAGACAACTTTCGCAAAAAGTGCCTTTTGGCGCTCGGAACTGAAAATATGACCCTAGCCACCAGATTGCCAGAACTCCAGGCACGATATGCCGATTTTGACGCAGAAGCCCTTATCCGTGCGTTTGCCGAGCGGGAGTTTCCGGGCAAAATAGCGCTTGTTTCCTCTTTCGGGGCGGAGGCCGCGCTGCTTTTGGATATGGTGGCTCGCATAAAACCATCAATGCCTGTGATATTTCTAGACACCGGCAAGCTTTTCCCCGAAACGCTGGCCTATCGGGATACGCTTATCGCGCATCTGGGCCTTGAAAATGTGAAAACCTACTATCCTGATTACATCGATGTGAGCCGGGATGATCCGGAAGGGGGGCTGTGGGCCCAAAAACCCTCAGATTGCTGCTATATTCGCAAGGTTAAACCACTGCACAAGGCCCTCAAAGGGTATGATTGCTGGATAACGGGCCGCAAACGCCTGCATGGCGGCGATCGGGCCGTTTTACCGCTGATCGAGTTTTTCGAGGGACAGATAAAGATCAACCCGCTGGCCAACTGGTCCATGGACCGCATAACAGAGACGTACACCGCGCGTAAATTGCCTGAGCATCCATTAGTCGCGCAGGGTTACACGTCTTTAGGATGCCTCCCATGTACGTCTTTACCATCCAGCGCCGCAGATCCTCGCAGCGGCCGCTGGGCCGGACAGGAAAAAACAGAATGCGGCATTCATCTGGGCAAAGATGGAAAATTTCAGCGCAGCTAGCGTTAAGGCTACGCATAAAGGCTAAGATAAAGGCAAGCATCGCAAAAACACGAACAGCGGCGCGCGCCAGCGCATCTTAAATTCAAATACGAAAATACCTTAGATACGGTCCATACATGAGATATTGATTTCCATAATATATATTATCACACTTAGAGTAATAGATGCGCGACATGGAAAATCTAGCCCTACCGGCTAAGATTGCCAAGGTTTCAAACTATTACGATAAGGAGTGAAAAACAATGAAACACTATGTAGGACTGGATGTGTCGCAGGAAGAAACTCATATCTGCGTGATTGATGAAGATGACCGCAAACTCTGGCAAGGAAAATGTTCCTCAACGCCGGAAGCCATCGGTAAACCCATTCAGGAACATGCGCCTGATGCTGCCAAGATCGGTTTGGAAACAGGCAATCTTTCAACCTATTTGTGGCATGGGCTTAACGATATGGGCTTGGCGGTGATTTGCATTGATGCGTATCACGCGCATGGTGTCTTAAAGTTACGTATGAATAAGACAGATAGAAATGATGCTCATGGTATTGCACAAATCATGCGTTCCGGCTGGTTTAAGGCTGTGAAAATCAAAAGCTTTGCCAGTCATGAAATCAGAGCTTTATACAGAGCCAGAAGTAGTCTGGTCAGCATGAGATCAGACGTTGTGAACCAGATACGGGGCTGTTTGCGTGTGTTCGGTATTTTTATCAAAGGCATTGCCGGTGTGGGCTTTGAAAAACGCGTTCAGGAAATCATTGATGAAGGCGGCACACTCGCCGCCCCTCTTCAGGCGCAGCTTACAGTTTTGCAGACGATAAAAAAGGAAATCGAAAAGTTGGACGAGCTGGTGCTGGATCATTCCTGGGCGTGTCCGTCTTGCAGGGCTTTGATGACGATACCCGGCGTTGGGCCGATGACAGCGGCGCATTTTGTTCTGGCCGTTGATGATGTGGAAAGGTTTAACAAATCAAAAAGCGTTGCCGCCTACTTCGGTTTAACTCCGAAACGCTATCAATCCGGTGACATGGATTTTAACGGGCGCATATCGAAACGGGGCAACAGGATTGTGCGGCATCATTTGTATGAATCGGCCAATATTTTAATGACCCGCGTAAAGAGACCATCTGCTTTGCAGGAATGGGGATTACGGATTGCTAAGAGATCGGGAATGAAAAAAGCGCGTGTGGCTGTGGCACGGAAACTATCGGTCATTATGCACCAGATGTTGCTGACAGGTGAGTGCTTTGATCCCTACCCTACGGCTAATTATGGAGTTCCAGTACATGCATAAAGTTTAAAATAATGGAGTTTGCGATCCTTTAAAACGTCCAAAAAGGATTGCCTATGTCCCGCGCCGGAACGAAGGCGATCGGTGAAACCCGGTATTATTGATGCAGCTAACGGCTCTTTTTGTTCTGGACATGCGAAAAGACTGATTGCGGATCACACTTTAGGGTAGCCGAATGCTTTGTACGCTAACATGTGGCAGAAACCTGACCACGAAGAGAACTATGATACCGGCAATGACACGGCAATACAAAATGGATGGCTTTAAAAATATCGTAGAATTGTTTACAGTATTTTGTACTTTAGAAATTCTATATATGGGATCGAAAATGGCTATAACTTACGGACACACAAACATTATCTGTGAAGATTGGCAGCGTTTAGCTGATTTTTATACTGAACTCTTTGACTGTGTGTTTGTTCCACCCAAAAGAGAGCAAACTGGACAATGGCTTGAAGATGGAACGGGTGTTAAAGGCGCATCTTTGGAAGGCGTGCATTTGAGACTACCCGGACACGGTGACAATGGCCCAACTTTAGAAATTTATTCTTATGGTGAAATGCATGAAAAGCCTGAGCCTTTGTCTAACAGAAAAGGCTTTGGGCATATTGCGTTTGGTGTTGATGATGTTCAAGAAAAACTCGATCAAGTTATAGAGAAAGGCGGCAGCACAATAGGAAAAGTCGTAACACGCGAAGTTCCGGGCGCAGGAACAATTACCTTTGCTTATGTTGCAGACCCAGAAGGAAACATAATTGAGCTACAAAAATGGTCTTAAATAAAAAAAGACATTTTTATATTGCATAATTTTATTAGAGAACAAGGAAATAGCACACTCACAGGACACGCACCTAAAAACTTAAAGGGATAAAAACTTGCAATATCCTGAGATCCCATTATGGTGCGGCACAAAGCAACACAAAATAGAGTGACGGTGTCCAGAAACTTAAAAATAAAAAACCACCCCGATTCAGGCTTATCTATCCGCGCACCTCTCGCCAAAGATGGAAAGGCCCTTTACCAGATGGCCAAAAATGCTGGCGGGCTGGATGTAAACGCGGAATATGCCTATTTACTGCTCGGCGCTCACTTCTCAAACACATGCGCGGTTGCCCTTGAAGATGAAGAAATCCTGGGCTTCGTAAGCGCCTACCGCCTCCCCGACCGCCCGGACACACTGTTTATCTGGCAAGTATCTATTGATCCGCAGCACCGCAAACGCGGGCTGGCCAAAACCATGATCAGAGACATTCTCAACCGTGATATTTGCCAAGCCGTTCGCCATCTTCAAGCATCCATCACCCCATCCAACACCGCCTCTCAAAACCTTTTTGCATCATTGGCCCGCGATCTGGAGTGCCAAATTACAAAGCTCCCTTTCTTCGATGCAACGCTTTTTTCGGAAAGCCATGAAGAAGAATTTCTTGTTCATATTGGGCCGTTTTTTTAACCCATCCACTACAGAAATAAGGAACCCATGACCGACAATACACAGCACGGAAACCCATCCCATAAACTGGAATCTGATGTACGCAGCTATGTACGCTCCTACCCGATTGTTATTAAAAAAGCCAAAGGCGCCATCATCACTGATGAAAACGGCAATGAGCATCTTGATTTTCTGGCCGGTGCCGGCGCGCTCAACTACGGGCACAACAACCCCCACATCAAAAAGCATCTGATCGAATATCTGGAATCAGATGGAATCATTCACTCTTTGGATATGGCCACGCAGGCCAAAAACCATTTTATGGATGTATTCGGTGATCTGATTTTAAAACCACGCGGGCTTGAGTACAAAATTCAATTTCCCGGCCCAACTGGCACGAATGCTGTCGAGGCCGCGCTTAAACTCGCGCGCAAAGCTACAGGGCGTACGGGAGTAATATCCTTCACAAACGGCTATCACGGTATGACCCTGGGCGCTTTGGCGGTTACAGGCAATAAATATCACCGCGAAAACATCCCCGGCATACCCTATGGCGACGTCACCTTCATGCCCTATTGCCGATATACAAATACCCTTGATAATTCCATCGAATTTCTACGCATTAAGCTAGAGGATGACTCCAGCGGCCTGGATCTGCCCGCGGCCATAATCCTCGAAACGATACAGGGCGAAGGCGGAATCAATCAGGCAACCACCCAATGGCTGCAGGACCTAAGAGCCCTCTGCGATGAGTTCGGTGTCTTGATGATCATCGATGACATTCAGGCCGGATGTGGGCGCACAGGCGATTTCTTCAGCTTTGAAGAATCCGGAATCGTACCGGACATTGTTACACTCTCAAAATCAATTGGCGCTTACGGCCTGCCGATGGCGCTCGTCCTTATGAAGCCGGAAATTGATGTGTGGAAACCTGCTGAACACAATGGCACATTCCGGGGGCACAATTTAGCTTTTGTCGCCGCAGCAAAAGCACTGGAGCATTACTGGGCAAATGATGATTTTTCAAAATCAATCAAATATAAATCCGCCCTCCTCAAAGAAAAACTCACGGCCTTTGCTGATAATTTCCCGCAAGCCGAGTTCTCTGTCCGTGGTCGCGGCCTGATGTACGGCTTGGAATCTCTGGCGGACCGAACTCTTGCCGGACAAATTCAAAAGAAGTGTTTTGAAAACAGCCTGATCATTGAAACCTGCGGCAGCAATGGACAGGTGCTCAAATTCCTTATGCCGCTCACCATTACAGAAATAGAGCTTAATAAAGGACTATCCATCATTCGCAATGCCTGCGAAGAGATTCTAGAAAACAAGACAGAGCAAAAAAGGGCACGTAAAACCTAAAGGGAGAAAGCAATGATTGTTACAGATTTTGAGGATTTAAAGAATACAGACCGTGAAGTGCATGACCCGAAGGGTCAGTGGACAAGCCTGCGTAAATTTCTGGCAGATCAGGGCCTGGGCTATTCCTTCCACCGCACAACCATCAATCCCGATGAAACAATTCATATGGAATACAAAAACCATATCGAACTTGTATCCATTATTCAGGGCAGCGGCAGCATCACAGACAAACAAACCGGGCAGGAACACAGCCTGAAACCCGGCATAACGTACCTGTTAGATAAACACGATGCGCATATTCTCAAAGCCGGTCCTGACGGGTTGCAAATGCACTGCATCTTCACACCCGCCGTAACAGGCAAAGAAGTCCACGGCGAAGATGGCGCCTACCCGCTTCTTAACCAAAAAGCAGTCTAAGGCGCGCAGTCATCACATATATTGCGAAACGGCGCGCCCTCCCCTTTTTTAACGATTAAGGGGCGACCACGCGGGGTCTGAACCATCCTGAGGCGTTTGCAGCCAACGCTCGTTAAAGCCTGTGATATCGATTGTATAGAGCTTTGACTGACGGCCACCGCCTGCAGAACGCTCTTTGAAATACGTCAAAACACGGCCATTGGGGGACCAGCTTGGCCCCTCAACGTGATAGGCATTGGTAATCAAACGCTCACCCTTACCATCCGGGCGAATAACACCGATATAAAACTGCCCCTGATACATGCGCGTAAAGGCAATCAGATCACCGCGCGGTGACCACACCGGGTTAGCATAGCGCCCCTTACCAAACGTAATACGCTGCGGGTTACTGCCGTCTGCACTCATTGTATAGAGCTGCTGCGACCCGCCTCTGTCAGATTCAAAAACAATCCGCCGCCCGTCCGGTGAAAATGACGGAGCTGTGTCAATGGAGGCGTCACTGGTAATGCGGCGCGGTTGGCGACTGGCCAGATCCATTACATAGATATCCGTATTGCCGTTACTGGCCATAGACATCGCCACCCGATTACCGTCAGGCGAAAAGCGCGGCGCAAACGTCATGTTCGGGAAATTACCGAGCAACTCATGACGGCCCGTATTGATATCATAGAGATATACGCGCGGCCCCTGCTGCCCGTACGACATATAGGTAATCTGCTGGCGGGATGGTGAAAAACGCGGTGTCAAAACAAGCTCGCGTCCATCCGTAAGATATTTGTGATTTTGGCCGTCCTGATCCATGATCGCCAGACGCTTCACACGCGCCTGCGCCGGGCCGCTTTCCGAAACATAAACAATGCGTGTATCGAAATACCCCTCCTCGCCCGTCAGGTTTTTATAAATCTCATCCGCTATAATATGGGCAATCCGGCGCCAGTTCTCCGGCGTCGTCGTATAGGCCATACCGATAAGCTGCTTTTGCGAAAAAACATCCCACAAACGAAACTCTACACGCGCCCGCCCATCGGGAGTTTGCGTGACAGACCCTGTAACCAGAGCTTGCGTTGCAATCGCGCGCCATTCACCAAAACGCGGCCCCTGCGCATGAATAGAATTCACATCCTGTACGAAAGCCTGCGGATTAACAGGCTTGAACAAGCCCGAACTCTCAAGGTCCGCAGAAACAACCTGCGGGATCTGCGTCGCAAAGCTTGCATGCTGAGGCGCGCCATTATGAAAGCCCGTAACGGCGATGGGCATCGGCTCAATCGTTCCGCGCGTAATATCAACGCGCAGCTCAGCCCGCGCAATTTCCGGCGCAAACATCAAAACAAGCGCGAGAAGCAAAACTATTTTTTTAGCGGTTTTCATCGGTTCCATGACTTTCCTGTTACAGCATTTCTCTGGGGTCAAAATTAATTATGATCGTTTTCCATTCATTATATTTATCCGGTGGCAACCGAAGCGGTGAACAACGCGGGTTTCGCAAGGCCCGCTGCGCAGAATCAGCCGCAGCCCGAAACGCACTGTCGCGATTATAACGCGCTTTATCAAGAACGCTAGTGTCTTGAACCGTCATATCGCGCCGCATGGTTACGCGCACTTCAACCGCCAGATTTTCCGCATATTCCGCACCCGCCGGCACATTCCAGCAAGGCTCAATCTGACGCTTAAAGGCATCAAGCTCGCTCATCGTCAACTTGTCTCCCAGCTCGGCCAGTGCGCCAGGCGCCGGCTCCGCATCCTTATCCGGTTTCTCTTCAGATTCCGCCTCCGGAGTCTTATGTGTATCCGGCGTCAAATTTTTCAAGAGGCTGCTAAAATCATTCTCCTGTTTTTTAGGATCTTCCTTCTTCGGTTCCGGCGGCTTGGGTTTAGGCTTTGGCTTTGGCTCCTCTTTTTTCTTTTCCGGCGGAGGCTCCTTTTTTGGCTCAGGCTTTTTAATCTCTTCCTTCGGCGGCTCAGGGATAGCGGGCTCAGGAATTTCCGGCGCTGATTTAGGCTCACTCTTGGGCGGGGTCAGTTTTTCTTCCGGCGGTTTTGGCGCTTCAATTTCCTTGGGTTTTTCAGGCTCCTTTTTGGGCGGAGCCACCTTGTTTGTGCGCGTAATATCCGAAATATCAGCCAGTTCGACGCTCACGGGCGTAATAATCATCGGTTCTTTAGCAATGAAAGGAAAGCCGATCAACGTCACCAGAAAAATTGCGAGATGAAAAACGGTCGATTTAATAATCGGCCCTTTCATCGAATGATGATCCTGCGGCTCCTGAGCTTCCCGTTTCCGCGCGTTCATACTGCTTACAGACCCTCAAAAAACCTAACGGTTAACGCTTTCGGAAATAAGAGCCACTTTGGAAAAGCCAGCCCCGTTAATCGCCCCGATAATCTTCATAACCCTGCCGTATTCGATCCCCTTATCGGCGCGGATATAAATTCTACGATCAATCTGCCCTTCGGTCATGGCCTGAAGCTGGAATTTCAGGCGCTCTTCCTTAAATTCAGTGTCCCCGATATATAACGTGCCATCCTTGTTCAGAGTAATCTCGATGGGCTTGTTATCCTCATCCGGTATGGATTTAGCTTCAGATTGTGGCAGATCCACCGCCACGCCAGAGGTCAATAACGGCGCAGCCACCATAAACACAATCAAAAGCACAAGCATGACATCAACAAACGGCGTGACGTTGATCTCCGCCATGGGCCGGTATGTTCCGCCCGTGCGTCTGCCTCTGGATTTTGTTTTCGTCGCCAGCGTTGCGCCCATTTCCTTATATGCCCCTTTTCTCTTTATATATCCTGTTAGGCGGCAACCTTACGCCCCGGCGCTCCACCATCACTGTCTTGCGAATCAAGATGACGAGAGAGAATCGCCGCAAACTCATCCGCAAAAGCTTCCAGCCGATCTGCATAGCGGTTAATACCGGTTGAAAACACGTTATAGGCAATCACCGCGGGAATGGCGGCAACCAGCCCCAAAGCGGTGGCAAACAGAGCCTCCGCAATCCCCGGCGCGACAACCGCGAGCGAGGTATTGTTGGAAGACGCAATCGCGGAGAAAGAATTCATAATCCCCCACACGGTGCCAAACAAACCGATAAAGGGCGCGGTCGAACCGACACTGGCCAGAAAGGTCATCCCCTTCTCCAGCGCGCTCACCTCCCGCCCGATCGCCACATTCATCGCACGCTCCACCCGCTGACGCAGGGAAGCCTGAATGCTTTCCTTAACCGGAACCCCCGCGGCCACGCCCGCCTGCCATTCATCCATACCGGCGGCAAACGTGGCTAACATCGGGTCGTGGCGCGAATTTTTAACGCGCTGATAAATTTTATCCAGCGGCTCGCCGGACCAGAAAGAATCCTCAAAAACATTGGCCTTCCGGTGAAGCTTGCTCAAAACGGAACGCTTGTAAAACACAATGGCCCAGCTATAAACCGAGGCACTCATGAGGATCAGCATCACCACCTTAACAATGGGGTCGGCCTGCATGAACAAACCGATCATGCTTAAATCATGAGAGTAGCTGCCTAAATCAACGGCTTCAATTGCGCTGGTCATAATGTGATCACCTCACTAAACAATAAATTTTTGAAACGCGTGCCGCAGCACATCGGGTATTCTCACAGGTTTTAGCGTATTCGCATCAACACACACAAGCGCTACCTGCATGTCTGAAATAATCCCCCCATCTTTTGTGAGGGTTTGACGCATTTTGAAACTGGAGTTTTTCATGTCTTCTATACGGGTGGAAAGTATCAGTAGATCATCAAGAAAGGCGGGTCTTACATACTCTATCTCTATATGCTTGACGACAAAAATAGTTCCAAATTCCCGCGCCAGATGGCTGTTTTCATGACCGATATGGCGCAAAAACTCGGTGCGCCCCCGCTCCCCGAAATTCAGGTAATTGGCATGATACACAACACCGCCAGCATCGGTGTCTTCATAATAGATTCGAATATCAATGGAATGATGGGTCATCGCCCATGACCCTGCCCGCAATCGGGGAAACTGTCAACGCGGATTAAAGGTCAAATAGAGAACTCAGACGCGCTCAAAACATTCGCCCTTTTACCCAAAAGCTCTTCTTCGTTCTTGGCGATTTTAGCTGCCGGCTCTCGACGCAAGCGCCATGCATAAACACCCACGCCTATAAAAACGGAAAGAGGAACCACCGCACCCACACTTATCAAAGCCCGATTCACAGCAAGAGAATCTGCATGTTTCAGAGCTTCCTCATCCACACAACCCTCAAGAGTTGGATTAACATAACCTGCAACATCCGAAGTCAGGACATGATTTTCCGATGGCGTTTCTTTCATCTTTTTTATAAAATCCCGAACATCCTCTTTTATCTTTTTCTCTTGATTTATTACATGCCCCCGCAACCCTTGCGTAGCACACCGCGCTTCAAATTCTTCGACGAGATGAGGGCGGTTTTGTAGATAAAGATCAGGACTCGTGCTCAAAACCTCAATTTCATTCGTGGTTTTTGCAAGAGAAACGGAAAACGATACCGCCGCAAATGCCGTAGCAAGTGCTGACACCCCTGAAGAGAAGCCCATAAAACCCTTTTTTACTTTATTCATAGAAATCTGGTACGAAAGTGAGGCAAGCCCGAAGAAATAATTTTGTAGATCCCCACGCGCGATTATTTTTTCTTCCTGAGTAAGAGCAGGGTTTTCTTTGAGCATATCCAGAGAAGAAGTGAAAAATCTCCCCTCTTCCATTTCTGCGATTGTATCCGAACTCGTGCCCAGTAAAAAATGCCGGATATCCGCGATACTACCCGTCGCCAAAACGTTCTTAAATTCCTGTTTTTTCTCTGCTAAAGACATATCCACCCACCAATTATTTTCGATAATGTATGAATTGTTAGCAGAGGATGCGAATATATGTCAATACTCACTTTCCAGAGAGAAAATCATCCTGAATCGGCATTTTAATTTCCAGCCCCAGATAAACAAATCCCTTGGCGGAGAGCATCCGGCCGCGCGGCGTTCTTTGCACAAGCCCTTGCTGCAACAAATACGGTTCGATCACATCCTCGATCATGTCACGCTCCTCTGAAAGGGCAGCGGCCAACGTATCCACCCCGACCGGCCCGCCGCCATAATTTTCAGCAATACAGTTCAAATAGCGCCTGTCCATGGAATCCAGCCCCGAACCATCCACATCCAGACGGCGCAGCGCCCCATCTACGAGAGATTTGGAAATAGAGACCGCCTGCTCCGCCTCGGCAAAATCACGAACCCGCCGTGTCAAACGACCGGCAATGCGCGGTGTTCCCCGTGATCGCCGGGCGATTTCGTGCGCCCCCGCCCCTTCCAGATTCATATTGAGAAGCCGGGCAACCCGCGCAACAATGAGCGCCAGATCCTCCGCGCTATAAAACTCAAGCCGTAAGGGAATACCAAAACGATCACGCAGGGGATTGGTCAAAAGCCCGCTGCGCGTTGTTGCCCCCACCAGTGTAAAGGGCGGCAAATCAATCTGGACGGAACGCGCAGACGGCCCCTCCCCTATAATCAGATCAAGTTTTCCATCCTCCATCGCCGGATAGAGAATTTCCTCCACCGCCGGGTTCAGGCGATGAATTTCATCAATAAATAAAACATCATTGGCCTCAAGATTGGTCAAAATCGCAGCCAGATCACCTGATTTTACAATAACCGGGCCGGAAGTAGCCCGAAATCCCACGCCCAGCTCCCGCGCGATAATCTGCGCCAAAGTGGTCTTCCCCAACCCCGGCGGCCCGAACAGCAAAACATGATCGAGGGAATCGCCCCGCGCTCTGGAGGCTCCAATAAACACGCGCAGATTATCGCGCAAAGAAGGTTGACCGATGAATTCATCAAGACTTAAAGGACGAAGCGCCCCCTCCTCACCCTTTTCAAAGCTCTGCATCTCAGTTTGTAATTCGTGGTTTTTCTTCATCTGTGGGCCAGCATACGCTTTATTGTGAGAGTTCTTTCAACGCTTCTTTTATAAGGGACTGTAAATTATCATTGGCCTTTTCTCTGGCCCGCAGCACAGCCGTATAGGCATCGGCCCGCGCATACCCCAGATTGACAAGCGCAGAAATAGCGTCCTGATCCAGCGCGCCAACCCCCTCCACCAAACCAGAATCCCCCTGCCCCCGTGAGGGTAGAGAGGTCACATTCCCGATCCCCTGAAGATTAACCGCCTTATCTTTAAGCTCCGTCAGGATGCGCACGGCCAGCTTAGGTCCCACACCATCGGCCTGCGTCAAAACAGCTTTGTCCTGCGCGGCAATTGCCAATCCAATTTTATCCGGCGGACACACGGAAAGAATAGACATTCCCGCCTTTGCGCCCACCCCTTGAACAGAGGTCAGCAGGCGAAACCACTGCTGTTCCGCGGCATCAATAAAGCCATAAAGCGTAATGGCATCCTCGCGCACCGCCGTATCAATCAGCACCGCCGCAACTTCCCCCCGTTGACCAAGCCGGGCCAATGTTCGCCGGCTGGCATGCACCAGATACCCCACACCCTGCACATCCAAAATAAAATACCCCTCAGCAACACTGTCTATCGCGCCTGTTAACTTACCGATCATGAGCGCCGCCTTGCCAGATTTGAGGACCAGCTTCTATAGTGCGCGTGCGTAATAGCCACGGCAAGAGCATCCGCCTCATCTTCGCTTAACTGTCCACCATTGGCCTTAGCACAGCCCGGCAATAATGTCCTGACCATCATACCAATCTGCTCCTTGGCCGCATGCCCCGTCCCCACAATTGATTTTTTGACCTGATTGGCGGAATATTCCGCCGTTTCAACGCCCATAAGCGCCGGAACCGCCAGCAAAACGCCGCGCGCCTGCCCCAGTTTCAGCGCAGACGCCGGGTTTTTATTCACAAAAGTTTCCTCAACAGCAGCGCCGTCAGGATTCCATTCCTCAATCACAGCCCGCAACCCCGCATGCAAACTGGCCAAACGGCGCGGCAACGGCTCCGCCGCATTCGTTTTAATCAAGCCGCAAGCCCGAAACTGCAACGCGTGCCCTTCACTGTAAACAACACCCCATCCGGTTTTTTGTAGACCGGGATCTATACCAAGAATCAACATGAGAAAAGGATAGCACAGTTTCAGAACATAACAAGAACAAAAAGCAGGCAGCAAAATTAGCACCCGGGAACAACGAGATACTAACCCGCCGCCAGTAATTTCTCCATGATCTCATCGCTGACCTCGAAGTTCGTCGTGACGCTCTGCACATCATCATTGTCTTCAAGAATATCGATCAGCTTTAAGATTGATTGCGCCTGCTCCTCGCTGACCTCAGCCTGAATATTGGGCTGCCAGATTAACCCTTGGGATTCCGGCGCACCAAAGCGCACCTCCAGCGCGTCACGGACGGCGGCAAACTCATCTGGCGCACATGTGATTTCATGGCCATCTTGCGTTGTCTCAACATTTTCAGCGCCGATCTCCAAAGCCGCCTCAAACATGGCCTCCGCACCGGCAACGGAAATCGGATAGGCTACGTACCCCACACGATCGAACATGAAGCCAACCGATCCGGTTTCACCAAGATTGCCGCCGAGTTTCGCAAAATTAGAACGGATTTCCCCCGCCGTGCGGTTTTTATTATCCGTCAGCGCCTCAACAATCACGGCCACACCGCCGGGGGCGTATCCTTCATAGCGAATTTCAACATAATCCGCCCCCACGCCGCCACCAACGCCTTTTTGGATAGCCGTTTCAATATTGACCTTGGGCATGGATTGCGCTTTGGCCTCCGCGATGGCCAGCCGCAAACGTGGATTCATCGACGGATCGCCTCCTCCTATTTTCGAGGCCACCGTAATTTCCCGGCCAAGCTTGGAAAAAACTTTCGCCCGCTTTGCATCCTGCTTGCCTTTGCGATGCTGAATATTTTTAAATTTGGAATGACCCGCCATAATTATAACTCCGTCACCTGTTCGTCTATAAAAACACCTGAAAAAACCTCGCCAGAGTATATAAACATTGCCTTGCTTATCAAGCCCCCCTGAAAAGAGGCTTAACTTCCGCCCCGGCCCTTTATTAAAAATATACTGGTCGGCTGATTTTCCTGTGCTAAACTAAGGAATATACTATCAAGCGTCTTCAGCGGCGCAACTTGTGTTCTTTACTTAAAAAAAAACCGGTACTTTGAAATATGGCCTACGATTTCGAGAATATCTCGGTTCTGATCATTGAGGATAACGCGCCGATGCTGGGGCTGCTCAAATCCCTCCTGAATGTATATGGCTTCCAGACAATTCTTACGGCGCGAGACGGCGAAGAGGGCTACCGTGTTTTCCAGACACATAAACCGGACCTTGTTATCACAGACTGGATGATGAAACCCGTGGACGGCATCTCTCTTAGTCGCCGCATCCGCAACGACGCCCGCAGCCCGGCCCCCTTTACCCCGATCATCCTCATGACGGGTTTCAGCCAGCTCCGCCGGGTCATGCAGGCCAGAGACGCCGGCGTTACGGAATTTATCGTCAAACCCTTTAATGCCCGCGACCTTTATCGCCGCATATCACAGATCATTGAAAAACCACGTCAATTTGTCCGCTCCGAAGACTTTTTTGGCCCGGACAGACGGCGAAAAACCACCGAAAATTATAATGGACCGCAGCGACGCGATGAGGATAGTCGATCTTTAATCGATAAAGACGTATATTATGTAGATGACATAGAGTTGTCAGATCCGCCCCAAGCGTAAGGCTTTTATACATGCCGCATTTTAATCGCACACCCAAACGCCGTGCCGAATTTATAAAGCCGCCCAACGTCCTCAAAGACAAGGCCGGCTACGGCGGCCTGAGCGAGAGCATCCTCCAAAAAGCGCAAAAACTCCTAGAGGATAACGTTCAGGATTTTCAACCGCTCGGCATGCTCTATCTGGAATCTCTGGCAAGAAGCATTGAAAATGCAAAAGATTGGAAAGATGCGCGCGACACCGAAGGCACCCTTACACAAATGCTCTATCCGGCCATGCAGCTTAAGGCCAATGGCGGAATGTTTGGATACCAGCTCGTCACGCAGATTGCCGACAAACTGATACAGTTTCTTGAAGTTCTGGATGAGCCGGATATCGGAGCCATAGAAATCATCATGGCCTTTCACACCGCAATCCGGGCTGTTGTCAGCGGCAGAATTATGGGCGATGGCGGCAAAGATGGCAAGGATCTAGCGCAGGCTCTGGACATGGCCTGCCGCCGCTATTTTGAACACCATCCGCCGGTTATCGATTTTGAATAAACCGCGCCACCACGTTAGCTATCCGGCAGCACCCGGCATAACGCGGGGCAAGCAGCCCCCCAGCCGAATAGGCTCAATCGAATGCGCCAGTCCTGTTTTGTCATTTGTCACAACCAGACACCCACAAAGCGTACCGGCTCCGCTCGCAGGGCGCATGCGCTCACCCGGCATTTTCTTTATAAAGCGGTGCATGGCAATTTCTTTTTCGACGCCGATAACGCTGTCATAATCACCCGTCATACCGGCATCCGTTAGATAAGCCGTCCCCTTGGATAAAACATGCGCATCCGCAGTTGGAATATGCGTATGCGTCCCGACAACAGCACTGACCCGGCCATCAAGATAATGCGCCAGCGACATTTTTTCTGAAGTCGTCTCCGCATGAAAATCAACAAAAATTGCCCCCGTCGTTTCCCCCAGCCTTTCCTGCGCCAGCATTTCCACAAGGCTCCGAAACGGATCATCCAGAGAATCCATAAACAACCGCCCCATCGCATTCACAATGCTGACCGTTCGCCCATCGGCAATCCGGTGTTTGTAAAGTCCGCTACCCGGCGTGCCCGGCGGAAAATTGATTGGCCTCAAAAGCCTGGGGTCGCGGCCAATATAGGGAATAATTTCCCGCTGGTCCCACACATGGTTGCCTGTTGTGATACAATCAACACCCCATTCATAATATTGTTTGCAGATTTTCTCGGTAATTCCCGCGCCGTTAGAGGAGTTTTCTCCATTAACGATCACAACGTCCGGCTCTAGATTTTCCCTGATTTCCGGCAAATACTTCTCAAGCGCCTCGCGCCCGGAACGCCCCATGATGTCGCCAATAAAAACTATGCGCATGTTATTATGTATCCTTAAATTATCTATATTGCTCCGCGCCCTGCTCAGTCACGACCCAATCAAGAGGCTCATCATGCGCCTCCACCGGGAGATTAAACAAAACCGCCTGAACGGCATACGCCAGCCCCACTGCCAAAACTTTTTTCTTACTACGCAGATACTGCAAGGTTGCATCATAATAACCACCACCTTGCCCCAGACGATAGCCTTTTCTGTCAAAAGCCAGTAACGGCGTTATCACGATATCCGGCTCCATAAAAGATGTCTCGGGCTCCACACACGGCTGCAAGATACCATATGACCCCGGCACGAGCGTTTTTTCTCCATCCCAGCGCGCAAATTTTAGAATTTTTGAATCCGGATTTATAACCGGCAACACGCAGGCATACCCCGCCTCAACGGCCCGTTCCAGCAAGGGGAGGGTGTCAAACTCGCGGCCCAGCGGCCAATAAAAGGCAATCACCGATGAAAGAGGGGGAGCAATGGCATCAAAAAAATGCCGGGCAGCGGCCTCAGCCTCTCCACCCTGAGCAACCAGACGAGAGCGGTGTTTCCGAGCCTGGTCACGAAGAATGCGCTTTTGTTCAATCATCCATAAAAACTTCAAGATCAAGGAGTGGGCGCCGCGAAAGGCCGTGTACGAAGGATATCCGCGTGTGCCCTGTGAACAGGTGGGCGCCGTATAAAAGAAGCCACGGCCTCAATCAGGGACAGCTCCCTATGCGAATAAGCATCGGCTCCGGGATAAAAATGTATCACAAACCCCGCAGCGACCCACGCCCATAAAGACAGGATCACGCGGCATTATCAAGCTTTTTAAGTATAAACAAGCGCCTCAGGCGTTTTGAATCCGGCGGGCAATCTGCTCTATACGCTCGGCCAATTGATCAATGGCCCCGACGATACTGGCTTCTTCCTGCTCTTGATTTTCCTGATTTTGCACGCGCGCGCCGAGTGCTCTCACATCATCCCGCAGGTCAAAAACCTCATCCGAGAGCATCAATGCCGTCAAAACCAGCAAATGCGCCTCATTATTAGCCGCCCCCGCACGGGCGATCTCCCGGATACGGCCATCAACATAACTACCAAGATTTAAAACCCGCTGCTCCTGTCCGTCATCACAGGATATCCCAAAGCTGCGGCCATTAATGTTAATATTAACTTCGGCCATTTTATCCGCGCTCTTCTTTCAGGGCACTTTCAATCCGCTCTATCGCCTGATCGAGCTTTTCAGCAACAAGCCCGGCATCCAGCGTGTTGCCATTGGCAACAACCGGCGGGCTGGCGGGCGCAGCAAACATATCGCGCTGCTTTCCGGCCAACTCTCTCTCAACATGACTCACGGAGTTTTCAAGATTATCCATGACGCGATTAAGTCTGGCGATAGCCTGTTGAACAGATGGCATGTCTGCACCTCATTTTCACTAACAATTTAAGAACGAGCCCACGTTAACAGGCACAGAAAAATTTCGTCAAGAGCCAAGCCGCGTTTTCAACAAAACAATCACAGGAAATCTTGTTTTCCCCGCTTGACCCGCGCAGGCGCAGGCGGCATGTTAGCAGACTTAAGCGCTTATTTTACAGGCAGGGATAAAATGACATCTGTATCGATAAAACCGCAGCCTCAATCTCATGCGGCATTAAAAAATATGGCCAATGCCATTCGCGCGCTTTCCATGGACGCGGTGCAAAAAGCCAATTCCGGTCACCCCGGCATGCCCATGGGCATGGCCGACGTGGCCACCGTGCTCTATTCAAAATTTTTAAAATTCGATCCAAAGCGCCCCGAATGGCCGGACCGGGACCGTTTTGTTCTTTCCGCCGGTCATGGCTCGATGCTGCTTTACGCGCTGAACTACCTCACCGGCTATGAAAAAATTACGCTCGAGCAGATCAAAAACTTTCGTCAGCTTGGCGCCATTACCGCCGGACATCCGGAAGTCGAGCATGATGCGGGCATTGAAACCACCACAGGCCCGCTGGGGCAAGGGCTGGCCACCGCAGTCGGTATGGCTCTGGCAGAGCGCATTTTAAACGCACGCTTTGGCGACGATCTGGTTTCCCACTATACTTACGTTATCGCCAGCGACGGCGATATCATGGAGGGGATATCTCATGAATCCTGCTCGCTGGCCGGGCATCTGGCACTATCAAAACTCATTGTCCTTTATGATGATAACGGCATCTGCATTGACGGCTCAACCGATCTGTCCTTCACCGATAACACACCCAAACGCTTCGAGGCTTATGGCTGGAATACAATCACAGTGGATGGCCACGATTTCGATGAAATTGAAACCGCAATCGCAAAAGCACAAAAATCCGACAAACCCACCTTGATTTCCTGCAAAACGCATATCGGTTATGGCGCACCCACAAAACAAGGCAGCGCCTCTTCCCATGGCTCCCCGTTAGGGAATGAGGAAATTGCAGGCGCACGTAAAAATCTGGACTGGGCACATGCACCGTTTGAAATTCCGGAAAACGTTTTGAAAGACTGGCGGGATGTGGGCGCTCAATCTACAGGGGATTCTCACGCATGGATGAACCGGCTCAACCACGCGCAAAATCGCCGTGAATTTGAAGAAGCTCTTTCCGGTGATATGACAGCACTCATCGCGCCGCTTATCCGTAAAATCAAAAGCAATTTTGCGACGGACAAACCCAACATGGCCACGCGGCAGGCCTCCGGCAAAGTGCTGGAAGGCCTTGTCCCCGCCCTTAAAGGCCTCATTGGTGGCTCGGCGGATTTAACCGGCTCCGTCAATACACTTATAAAAGGCAGCGGTATTCTCTCCAAAACCAATTACGGCGGCCAGTATATTCATTACGGCGTCCGTGAGCACGCTATGGCGGCGGCGATGAACGGAATGGCACTGCATGGCGGCATCATCCCCTATGCGGGAACCTTCCTGCAATTCATAGATTACAGCCGCCCTGCAGTGCGCCTTGGCGCGCTTATGCGCCAGCGCGTCATACACATCATGACCCATGACTCCATTGGTCTCGGCGAAGACGGCCCCACCCATCAGCCGGTTGAACATCTTGCCGCGCTCAGAGCCATGCCCAATCTTCACACATTCCGCCCCTGTGATGGCGTAGAAACCGCCGAATGCTGGGAATTGGCGCTGAAGAACAAAAACGGCCCCTCCGTATTGGCGCTCAGCCGTCAAAACCTGCCCACCGTTTGTGAGGATCGCGCCGAAAACGCCAGCGCCAAGGGCGCGTATATTTTACGTGAAAATGGCGAGAAACCGGAAATTACCCTCTTTGCTTCCGGCTCAGAAGTTGCTATTGCTCTCTCGGCTTATGAGAAATTGACGCAAGACGGCATCGCCGTTCGTCTGGTATCGGTTCCCTGCCTCGATCTCTTCCGGGAGCAGGACGGGACCTATATTCAGAGCCTGGTATGCAATGATTCCATCAAAATTGCGGTGGAAGCGGGCATAAGGCAGGGCTGGGACGGGATCATCGGCGGGCATTCAGCCTTCATCGGCATGGATGGCTTCGGCGCCTCGGCCCCGGCGGACAAGCTTTATGAGCATTTTGGAATAACCAGCGCCGCCATTATTGAGGTGGCCAAAAACAAACTTGAAAAACGAAAAAATAAAGGAATAAACGCCCCATGACTTTACGCATAGCCATTAACGGATTTGGCCGGATCGGAAGGCTGGTCGCCCGCGCCATCATTGAAACAAAGCACGATGACATTGATCTCGTCGCCATCAACGACCCCGGCGGCAATTTCTTTCCCTTACTGAAATATGACTCCGTGCATGGCCGCGCCCCTTTTAGCGTTGAGCGTGAGGGCGATAACGGAATCTTGATTGACGGGCGGCGTATTCACCGTTTCCGGAGCCGGGACATCAACGATCTGCATTGGGACAGCGAAGGCGTGGATATCGTTCTGGAATGCACCGGAAAATTCAACGACCGTGAGGGCGCGGCGCAACACCTGAAACAGGGTGCAAAAAAAGTCTTGATCTCCGCCCCCGCAACGGATGAGGATATTACAGTGGTTTACGGCGTGAACCATGATCTTATCCGCAGCGAACACAAAATTGTATCCAATGCCTCCTGCACCACCAATTGCCTCGCGCCAATGGCCTATGTCCTGCACAAGGAAATCGGCATTGAAAACGGGTTCATGACGACAATTCACGCCTATACGGGGGATCAGAATATCGTTGATTCCTCCCACAAGGACCCGCTACGCGCGCGCGCCGCCGCCGTAAACATGATCCCCACCACCACCGGGGCGGCCAAGGCCGTGGGCAAAGTGTTGCCGGAGCTTGCCGGAAAACTGGACGGTGTATCCGTTCGCGTTCCGGTTCCCAATGTCTCTCTCGTGGATTTTAAATTCAATGCCGCCCGCCCCGTCAGCGTTGAGGAAATCAACGACATCATGAAAAAATACGCGGAAAGCTCCATGAAAAACATCATCGGCGTTTATGACGACCCCTGCGTTTCCGGCGATTTCAACCACGATCCTCACTCCGCCATGTTCAACCTGAATGGCACGAAAGTGATCGATGGGCGGCTGGTGCGCGTTATGGCGTGGTATGATAACGAATGGGGCTTTTCCTGCCGGATGATCGATACAGCCCTTAAAATGCATGAGGTTGGGTATTAATATTTCAATATCGACACAAAATTTATAATTTTTGCAAAATGTATTTGACAGAGGCACACCTCCGGAGTCAGACTTAAGGTTCCAAACCGTTCTCCGTGGCAAAATCGGTCCGTGATGCGCAAGCTTCCGGACCGGTTTTCTTTTGTGCACTCTTGTGAATTTCCTCAATCTTGGTTATACACTCAAAACGTATAATGCCGCGTTATAGCGGCTGATTTCTGATTTTTAGTAATTTTTTAAGGAGACATAAATATGGCCACATCCGCAGCTGCTCAAAAAGCAATCAATCAGGCCAACGCCTCGAACCTGACGCCCGCCGTCAAGCGCATCATTGATTGCTATGAAAATGAAAACGCGGGCGTGAAAGCCAATCTGGTCCGCATGATGAACACCGGCGCATTGGCTGGAACGGGCAAAATGGTTATCCTCCCCGTTGATCAGGGCTTTGAACACGGCCCCGCGCGCTCCTTCTCCGTAAATCCGGATGGCTATGATCCGCATTATCATTACCAGCTGGCGATTGATTCCGCCTGTAACGCCTATGCCGCGCCACTTGGCTCGCTACAGGCCGGAGCCGACACCTTTGCCGGGCAAATCCCGACAATCTTAAAATATAATTCATCCAACTCTTTAGCGTCCAAAAATCAGGACGGCAATCAAGCCATAACCGGTTCGGTTCTGGATGCCTTACAGCTGGGCTGTACCGCCGTTGGCTTCACCATCTATCCCGGATCAGACAACCAGTTCGAAATGTTTGAAGAGGTTCGTGACATGATCCGCGATGCCAAGGAAGTCGGCCTGCCCTCCGTGGTCTGGTCCTATGCACGCGGCGCGGACCTCTCCAAAGACGGCGAAACCGCCATTGACGTTATTTCCTACGCTGCGCATATGGCCTGCCTGTTGGGCGCACATATTGTCAAAGTCAAACTGCCGACCGATTTCATTGAGCAAAAAGAAGCCAAGAAAGCCTTTGAGGCTGGAAATATCGACATATCGACGCAAGCCGCGCGCGTTCGTGAAGTCGTGCGTTCCTGCTTCAATGGTCGCCGTATCGTTGTCTTTTCCGGTGGCGCTGCCAAAGGCGAAGATGCTGTCTTCCAGGATGCAAAAGATATTCGTGATGGCGGCGGGAATGGCTCGATCATTGGCCGTAACTCCTTCCAGCGCCCGAATGCCGATGCCCTGAAAATGCTCGGCAAGATTATGAACATCTACAAAGAATAAAACCGCATGAAAAAAGGCAAATTTCTTATAATCACTCTGGCGCTGCTCGGTATTTTGAGCGGCGGCGCGATGATTTTATATGCGCAGGGTGACGGCAACGGGCAATATCTGGCAGCATTAGAGCCTGCTGCGGGTGCTCAGATCTCCCTGCCCGATGAGCGCAAAGCGCACATCATGAGCAACCACGCACACGGTACGGGGATTGCCTGTAAATCCGAATTTCCGGCTGATTGGAATGAACAAAAAATCCTGAGCACGCTCAAAGACCTTGCTGCAAATGATAACCTTGAATGGACGCACGAAGATAACGGCTATGACGTGGGAGAACAGGAAATAGACGGCCTGAAAGTGCGCGTTGTCCTTAACCGCGCTAAAAATATAATCATCACCGGCTACCCCGTTAGCGTGGAACGCAACCCCTGCCCGTCATCACGGCGCAGACGGCCTGATGAGGCGGCAAACGATAATTGAACGCACAACAAACCTAAGGCACGTCACGTTCATATCTCCAACTGTTATCCGGTTTGCGGGGCTCTGGCTCTTCACGCAGATCATCATCATAATCAGAGAGTTGAAGGAACTTCGGTGGCTTTTCCCATGTAAACAGATGACTGTTTTCCATGTATCCTTTCAGGTCACGATAGGAGCGTTCCAACGAACGTTTCCCTTGCCGGATTGTACCGGGATCAACAAAGACTGGCGCACCTTGCGGCGACACGGCAATATCTCTGGCCGCCTGTATTTCATACCCCACCATCTTTAAAACAGCCGCAAATGTAACAAGAGCCGATTCATAATTGGTCATCGGCATTTCATGACGGGAACCATCGGCACTCATAATGGCAAACTCTTCATGCATAGACAGATTGTGCCCCGGCACACTGTGATCAATCACAATGATGCCCCGATCAGGCAGAACCGGTCTATAAGCAAGAATTTCAATATCTCCGGCACCGGTACGTACACCATCCATCCCCATCCTTGCAAAGGGCTGCTCAACAATCGGCGTATCCAGCCGTGACAACTGATCCCCGCCCGCATTTTTTTGTGGAATACGGATAACAGCCAAATCGCCAGAGCTTTTCTTCCCTAACCAGACATTCGCAGATGTTCCTGAGCTAAATTCCGATACAGTTTCAATTCCATTTTGAGAAAGGAAACCTTTGAAACTCTCAAAGTCGCAATGCCCGACCGCGCCAGAAAAAATCTGGGTATGGGAAGATTCATCATAGGGCTTGAACGTTCTGTTTAAAGGAAATTTATATTGAGCGCTCTCAAAGCTCTGCGAGGCTGGAACGACAATTTTATTAAGATCAGGATCCCCCTGCAAATCATAAAGTGAGGCCGCCAGCACATGAAAATAAGTGCTTAAGGAGAGAAGGTCATTATACACATCTTTAGCATCATACGCAGACATCACAGCTCCAAAATAAAATTACCCGAAAGATCTATTTACAGAAAATATGCTCCTATGTCAAATATGAAAAACTCAAGGCTTCCCGGCCCACAACACATCCTCGATCCGCTCCGCCCCCGTGGCCAGCATAGCCAGACGATCCACGCCCAGAGCAATTCCGCCGCTCTCCGGCAAGCCATATTCAAGCGCGGCTATAAATTCCTCATCCAGCGGGTATTCCTCCCCGTAAAGCTGCTTCTTCAAAGCCATTTCCTCATAAAAGCGCCTTTTTTGCTCCACAGAGTCTGTCAGCTCACCAAAGGCATTAGCCAGCTCTATACCGCAGACATAGAGCTCAAACCGCTCTGCGTAGCGTGGATCGTCAGGCTTGCGGCGGGAAAGAGAAGCCATGGCCGCCGGGTAATCATATAAGAATGTCGGAACATCCATCCCCAGATGTGGCTCCACTTTATCCGCCAGAGCTCTGAAAAACAGATCATCCCACCGGTCATCCTCGGCCACGCGAATACCCTTGGCCGCAATGGCCGCAGAAAAGGCGTCCCGGTCCTCCAGAAACGCGCCCAAATCAATACCAAGGTAATAATCAAACGCTTCGGCCAGAGAGAGCTTTCGCCACTCTGCGAAAGGATCGGACACGTAATCCTTATGTTTATACTGCGCAACGCCCAGACGCTCCGCGCAATGGCGCAACAACCCCTGACAATCGTCCATAATATCTTCATAGCCGCCGGGAGCGCGGTACCATTCCAGCATGGTAAATTCCGCGCTGTGAATCCGGGAGCCTTCCCCATTGCGAAAAACATGGCAAAGCTGGTACAGCTTGGGAACTCCGGCGACCATGAGCTTTTTCATGGCAAACTCCGGGCTGGTGTGCAGGTAAAGCTCCCGCTCCTTTTGTAAATCCACGCCAAGGATATCAGTTTTAAAGGCATGAATATGCGTATCCATCACCGGACAGACCTGCAAGATGGGTGTTTCAACCTCCCAAAACGCTTCTGCATCAAAATATGCGCGAATTTCTTTTAACAGGCTCATCCGTTTTTGCAGGAAATCCTTGCGCAGATCAAACACATGCGGATGCCACCAGGCCATAGTTCTATCTTTCTCTTTAAGAAAACGCTTGCAATCTGCGTCTATAAACGATAAATAACCACCTTGATCAAGAGGAGTTTAAGACTATGAAAGCCGACATCCACCCGGAGTACCACGCAATCAAGATTGTGATGACCGATGGCACGGAATATGAAACCCGCAGCACCTGGGGCAAGGAAGGCGATGTTATGCGCCTTGACGTTGACCCGTTGAACCACCCGGCATGGCAGGGCGGAACAGGCAAAGTGGTTGAGCGCGGACAGCTTTCAAAATTTGAAAAACGTTTCGGCAATTTCAGCGTTGGCGGAGAAATCAAAGACTCCCCTTCCAAGAAAGACGACAAGAAATAAAGCTCTGATTTGCGAATCAGGACCACACGCAAAAACGTCCCTTATTGGGACGTTTTTTATTAGGCTCAATATAAAATTAGCGGATTTTTATTTTACGCTGTTTCCAGCTGCGCCAAAGCTTGCGTCAGCTTTTCCTGCAGGGCCAAAGCATCCGTAACGCGCTCTTTATGCTCGGTAATAATCTCCGGCGGTGCGTTCTGCACGAATTGCTCATTATCCAGCTTCTGGCGTGTTTTTTGTAAATCCTGCTCCAGCTTTTCGAGCTGTTTTCTAAGGCGCGCCCGCTCGGCATCCAGATCAATAATGTCGGCGATGGGCAAAATCAAAAGCGCCTCATCCAGAACCACCTGAATAGAGCCTTTTGGCACAGAATCACTCAAGGAAATCGTTTCGATCCGCGCCATACGCTGAATAATTTCACCATATTCCTCAAGTCGCGTTTTGGTGGCTGCACCGGCATCTTTAACCAAAAGCCGGATTTTAGCACCAGCCGGCACATTCATATCCGCCCGAACAGAGCGGATCTCGGAAATCAGCCGAATAAGCCAGTCCATTTCTAAAACCGGCGCGCCGCCTCTCAACGAATCCGGATACTCCGGCCAATGCGTAGAGATCAGCAGAGCCTCTCCACCGGTTGCCTTATGCAATTCCTCAGTGATATAGGGCATAAAGGGATTAAGCAGAACGAGGATCTGCTGCAAAACCCAGCCGGTTGTGGCGCGAATCTCATCCGCAACCGGGCCGCCACCCTGCAAGACAGGCTTCGTAAACTCCAGGTACCAATCGCAGAACGTACCCCATACAAATTGATAAATAGCGCCCGCCGCCTCATTGAATTTAAATTCGGCCATAGCCGCATCAATCTGCGCCTGCGCCTCGGCAAGCTGCCCCACGATCCAGAGATTGGGCGTATAGCGCACGGCCTGAGGGTCAAACCCCACATTCGGCATACAGGCATTCATTTCGCAATAACGGGCCGCATTCCAAAGCTTGGTGGAAAAATTGCGGTATCCCTCAACACGGTCTTCAGACAGCTTGATATCACGGCCCTGCGCCGCCATGGCGGTCAAAGTGAAACGAATGGCATCGGCGCCGTATTTCTCAACCAGCTCCAAAGGGTCCATAACAGTCCCCTTGGATTTGGACATCTTCTGCCCCTTTGAATCCCGCACCAGAGCATGCATATAAACCGTCCGAAACGGCACGTCATCCATAAAATGCAGGCCCATCATCATCATGCGAGCGACCCAGAAGAAAATAATATCAAACCCGGTAACCAACACATCGCCGGGATAATAGCGCGCCAGCATATTCTTGGTATCCGGATCTTCCGAAGGCCATCCCAAAGTTGAAAACGGCCACAAAGCGGAGGAAAACCATGTATCCAGAACATCATCATCCCGCCGCAGGGAAACCGACTCGCCATAAAAAGCATCAGCATCTTTATGAGCTTCATCCTCGTCCTCGGCGACAAATATTTCTCCGTCAGGCCCATACCACGCCGGAATACGGTGCCCCCACCATAATTGCCGGGAAATGCACCAGGGCTGAATATTCTTCATCCATTCAAAATAAGTATTTTCCCAGCTCTTGGGCACAAACACAGTCCGCCCGCTTTGAACAGCCTCCACAGCGGGGCCAGCCAGCTTCGGCGCATCACAATACCATTGCTCTGTCAAAAACGGCTCAATCACAACGCCGGAGCGATCACCATAGGGCAATGCATTCTTGATATCTTCAATTTCAGCCAGTAAATCCAGCTCCTCAAGCTCGCTCACGATCTTCTTGCGCGCCTCATAACGGTCCAGCCCCCAATAGGCTTTGGGGATGCTTTCCATCTCCAGGATACGCGCATGTGCATCCATAACCGAAACCATGGGCAAATCATGCCGCTTGCCCACTTCAAAGTCGTTAAAATCATGGGCGGGCGTAATTTTAACGGCGCCGCTGCCCTTCTCCGGATCGGAATGCTCATCTGCGATAATGGGAATCAATCGGCCAGTAATCGGTAAAACAACAGACTTACCAACCATGTGCCGGTAACGCTCATCCTCCGGATGCACGGCAACCGCCGCATCGCCCAGCATGGTCTCCGGGCGCGTTGTGGCAACCACGATAAAGCTTTCGGTCTCCCCTTCTACCGGATAACGAATGTGCCACATATGGCCCTTTTGCTCGCGCATTTCGACTTCAATATCCGACAAGGCGCTTTGAAATTTAGGGTCCCAGTTCACAAGGCGTTTATCGCGATAGATCAAGCCCTCCTTATAAAGCCGCACAAAAACCTTACCCACGGCTTCGGACAATCCCTCATCCATCGTGAAACGCTCGCGCGCCCAATCCGGAGATGCCCCCAAGCGCTTTAACTGGCCCACAATCGTGCCACCCGATTCAGCCTTCCAATCCCACACACGGCTCAAAAACTTGGCCCGGCCCAGCTTATGGCGCGAAGTGCCTTCCGCATCAAGCATCCGCTCAACCACCATCTGCGTCGCAATGCCCGCATGATCCGTACCGGGCTGCCAGAGTGCATCACGCCCGCGCATGCGGTTATAACGGATTAAAATATCCTGTAATGTGTGATTGAGCGCATGCCCCATATGCAAGGACCCCGTCACATTGGGCGGCGGCATCATAATAGTAAAAGGCTGCGCTTCACTTTGCGGCGCACAGGCAAAAGCGCCGGACCGCTCCCATGTTCTGTACAGCTGCTGTTCTATTTTCTGAGGATCAAATGTTTTATCAAGCATGGCTGAAAGTTACAGGCTACGCCTCATATATTGCAAGCGCGTTTTTAAGCCCCCACCTATAAATTTTCTATATATCCCTTGGCGGGTTTTAATCTTCCAACGCCCGTTTAGCCACACGCTCCAACTCTTCCCGAACCAGACGATCAATAATCGCAGGCAGGCTCCTATCCAGCCAGTCACGCAAAAGCGGCTTTAGCTCACTGCGGACGATCTCCTCCAGCGTGATACCACCATGCTCAATGGCCGTTTTACGGGCAAGCTCGGCAAAACCGCTATAGGCTGCCTCCTCCGCGCCACGTGTTAAAATAGAATCATCCATCTCCGCAGGCGGAGCAGGTTCAGATTTAACGGGACGAGCGGAAACAGATTCGACAACCGGCTCAGGCTCTTCAATGACATCTTCCGCGGGGGCGGCAACACGCTCTTGCGCAGGCGGCGCTATTTCCGGTTCTACATCACGCAAATCAACCTCAATGGCCGGTTTCGTTTCTTCTTCAGACTCATTTTCCTCAGCCAGGGAATCAAAATCATCAACGAGGCTGGCGAAAGATTCTGGCTCCTCCTCCACCTTTTGCGTCAAATCAATGACATCCTCTTCATCATCCGCATCGAGATCGGGCTCCTGCGCCACAGGCGCAGCATCAGAGTCAGCCCCCCCCTCTTCGTCATCATCCGAGATGATTTGACGAATAGAGCTGAGGATTTCCTCAATCGATGGTTCCTGTTCGGTTTCTTGTTTGGCCATGTATCGCTTCTAACCCGACATTTCAACGCACAGTCTCCAACATTGGAGAGGCATTGTCAAAGAGGTCGCAGTATATTTCCCCCAGCCTATCCACATACTTTATGCACGCGCATAAACTTTTTAAAAATGAAAAACAGGCTCAGGCGCAAATCCGGGCAAATACTGCGCCCCCGCACTGAACAAACGGATAGACGGGAAATGCCCATCACCAGTGTTCGTAAACATGGTGACTTCGCCCATAACCTCGCCGGATTTACGGATTATGGTCAACAAGCGTCCACCAACGACCAACTGGCTTAATATGTTACGCGGGACAGATTCGACAGCCCCATTGAGCAAAATGGCATTATAGGGCGCATGCTCGGGATTCCCCTCACGCAGCCACCCTTTTAAGCCCACAATATTAAAATAGCCAAGGTCACGCCATGTCCTGATTCCATGATCCAGCATCGTTTCATTTTCCTCAACCGCCACAACCGTAGAAACCAGTGAAGACAAAATGGCCGCCGCATAACCTGTCGCCCCGCCAATATCCAAAACAACATGGTCAATCTGCGGCTCCAGAGCCTGAATCATCTGCGCCTGCACCATAGGCTCCAGCAAAAAGCGCCCCTCACCCAAGGGAAGATCCTGATCCCGGCAGGCGGTGGCCTGCGCATGACGGGGCGCAAATTTTTCACGGGGCACCGTCTCAAAAGACTGCAAAAGACCCGGAAGAATTACTCCCGCCGTATGGATCTGACAATCCACCATATTCCGGCGTGCTTTTTGAAAATCCATCATGAAAACCGTCCAGCATCCATATTTTAAACGTGAAAATAAACCTGTCCTTAATTACCCCACTCCGCTTGCCAAGGCCAGTCGTTTTTTGTCTCAACAATGCCCTGTTGACTTGGGCGCATGTAAACTCTAAATATCGGGGTACTTATGCCATGACCGGCGGCGCGGTGTCAGAATGGTTATGTAGAGGACTGCAAATCCTCGTAAGCGGGTTCGATTCCCGCCCGTGCCTCCATTTTACTATTTATCCACATCCACATATGTTCGTGATTATCTTTGAAACCCGCAGAAAACAGCGGGTTTTATTTTGCCTGCGGCTTTCTGTATTCAGGGCCGTTCGTTTACAGCCGCAAATTTTGTTGGTACATTTGTTGATATACCAACACCCTCACAGAGGAGATACCAACAAAATGAAGCTGACAAACACCGCCTGCGATGCCGCCAAACCCAAGGAAAAGCCTTATAAAATGGCCGATGGACAGGGTATGTACCTTGAAATCAGGCCCAACGGCTCAAAATACTGGCGCATGGCCTACAGGATACACAGCAAACAAAAGCTGTTGGCCCTTGGCGTCTATCCCGAAATCTCCCTGAAAGAGGCGCGGGAAAAGCGCCGTGAGGCCAGAAAATTGATAGATCAGGGGATTGATCCCTCCAGAGATAAACAGGCCAAGAAACGCAAGGCGTATATCAATGCCAGCAACACCTTTAAATCCGTAGCCCTCGAATGGCACGAAAACCAGAAAGGCCGCTGGAGCGATAACCACGCCAATAACGTCCTGCACCGGATGGAGCGGGATATTTTTCCCTATATCGGCGCGGAGCCGATTGCCGATCTTGACGCGCCCGACCTTCTGGACGTTCTGAGGCGTGTGGAAAAGCGCGGGGCGCTGGATATTGCCGGACGGACACGCCAGATATGCGGACAGGTTTTCCGGTACGGTATCCAGACGGGCCGCTGTAAGCGCGATCCCTCCGCCGATCTCAAAGGCGCTCTGAAAACCCGCAAGACGGAGCATTTCGCCGCTATCGACACGAAGGAAATCCCTGAACTGTTGGCGGCGCTGGAGAAAAATGACGCCCGCCTGTATGCCCGTACCCGCCGCGCCATAAAATTATCCATGCTGACTTTCACAAGACCAGGAGAACTGCGAAAAGCCAAATGGGAGGAAATTGACTTTGAAGCCAAGGAATGGGTTATTCCCGCCGAGCGGATGAAAATGCGCCGCGCCCATATCGTTCCCCTCTCCCGCCAAGCTATCGCCATTTTGAAAGAGCAGAAGGAAGAAACCGGTCATATCAAAACTGATCTCGTATTTCCCAGCCAGATAAAGCCCAGAGAGCCGATGTCTGACGGCACGGTACGGATCGCCCTGCAAAAGCTGGGGTTCAAAGGCCGCATGACCGCGCACGGCTTCCGCGCACTGGCACGGACTGCCATTCGTGAAAAGCTAGATTATGAGCCGGACGTGATCGAATGCCAGTTAGCGCACAAGGCGGCTGGCCCCCTCGGTGAAGCCTACAACCGCGCCCAATTTTTGCAACAGCGTACCGTGATGATGCAGGAATGGAGCGATTATCTCGACACCGTTGCCGCCAAAGGCCAGGTTATCACACCGATTTTCAAGGCAGGGAGAAAGGGGTAATCCGATGTCTGTTTTCGACGACATGACCAATGACGAAATACAGGCAGCACAGGACAGGCTCGATGAATTGTGCAACCGGCATGATGTGGAAAAATTTAGTGTTCAGGGCGGCGTGGGACTTGCTGGCTGGCTGAAGCTGATTCAGGCGATGTGCGGTGTTGATGTAAATCAACGCGACAAATCGGGCCGCAAGGCTAATCCAGATGAATTGGTTGATGATGTCAGGCGACAACATGCGCTTTATACGGATTTTGGACGGGTTGAAATTTTTGACGATAAGGACAAAACAAAGCAAACAACATACAAAGTCTTGCCCGATTTTTATGGTAACGAAATACACAATTTTATTGCCGATAGTCTATCAGAAAAATACCGCAAAAAAATCACGCCTAGCAAGATCAGGGGAATCTTGAATAATAAACACAACAAGGAACAACTTGAACGGCTGACGCGAGACGAGTTTAAGGAACTTGAAAACGTCCCTTTTGATCCTGATGAATTTATCGAGGATGTAAAATAATTTGCACGTAATTATCTCAGACCATTATGTGCAATTTATGAAAATGACAGCAATGAACACCTGTGAGTAATTGAACGTACGCGGCAATCCAGCCGCGCACGACACAGGAGTTTATCAATGCAAAATCCAAACGATATTGTCGCCTATTCTATTGATGCAGCGGCGAAGGCCTCTCATACAGGCCGAACAAAACTTTACGCCGAAATCAAGGCCGGTCGCCTTCGTGCGATCAAGCTGGGCAAGCGAACGCTTGTGACAGCCGAAGCCCTTTCCGAATGGCTTAACAGTCTTCCAGCCATCGGGGAGGACGCATAATGGAAAATCTCTCAACCGAGGCCCTCAGACCCGATAAAACCGACAAACCCTACTCGATCACCAATCAGGAATTTTTACAGGCGATATATCGTGACCTGCCGGACGGAGTGCGCGGCATGATTGTGAGTTCGGCAGGCAATCCCGATCTTAAACCGAATGGATATTGGAAGGCCAATCCGCTGGAAAGCAACACGACAATTCCTGAAAACCATAATAATTATTTCAGCGTATCGGCTTATGCACCCAATGAAAAAGGCAAATATCAACGGCAAAAGAAATGGTTTTGGGGGTTACATGCCGTTATGCTGGATGACATCGGAACAAAAATACCTGCCGATTCTATCGGTATAGAACCGTCTTGGAAAATAGAAACATCGCCAGGAAATTATCAGTACGGGTATATCCTGAAAGCACCCATCACTGATTCAAAAAATGCCGATAATTTAATGAATGCGATTATTGATGCCGAGCTGTGCGATCCTGGCGCAGACGGACCTTGCGCGAGACTGGCGCGGATGCCAGTCGGAATCAACGGAAAACACGATCCTATCTTTCAATGCGAATTGGAGGAATGGCACCCTGAGCGCGTATTTACAGCCGAACAGTTGATTGACGGGCTGGGACTGAGCATGGAAGCATCAGTCAAAAGTCAAACAAAGACACAGATAACGCGGGCATTGAATGAAGGTGAGCCGATTTACCTTCCACGTCCACAGGAAAATCGTATTTTGACGGAACTGAGAAAGCGCGATCTTTACAAATCCGCCATCGGTGACGGAAAGCACGACATGACCTGCCCTTGGTGTCATGAACACACAGGCGAGATTGACGGCGGCACGGCTTATTTCGAGCCTGACTCAAATTTTCCTATCGGCGGATTCCACTGCTTTCATGGTCATTGCGAAGGACGTAACATTCATACCCTTCTTGAA
>JADLAT010000004.1 GCA_020848095.1 Alphaproteobacteria bacterium
ATATTCGCAACAACCGCCTGCGTAACATCAGTGATGATGGTATCCAGCTTCAAAACAGCGACTTTGTTCAAATCCGCTATAATGATATCGCGGATACACGTGGTGACGGGATTGATGTTGAGGATAGTGACTTTAGTGTCATTAGAAATAACAAAATTCGCTTTGTGACCAGTAACGGTATCAGCGTTGAAGAAAGCGCTTTCGTTGATATTATAGATAATCAGGTGAGCGATGTCGGAGAGGCGGGAATATTTGTGGATCCGTCAGCTTTTATTACCGTCGCAGGAAACACGTTGAGAAGAAATGCAACCGGCGTTTATTTTCAGGATGTTGTGCTGTCCTCAATTGAAAACAATACAATTGAAGATAACCAGATCGGTGTTCGTCTGGAGCGTGCAGAGGATATAAATGTTATCGATAATCGCATTGCGAGTAACCTGATTTACGGCCTATGGGCGAATGGTGATCGCAATGGTTACATGAATGTTTCTGGCAATGTGTTTTTGAACAATCCAACCCATGCTAAATTTGAAAGCGGCCTTGTGGATTTGACGGGACCGGGCAATCAATTCCTGAACGGAAATACAGCGTTGTATTTCTCGCCCTTTGGCGGAGATACCACACTGTTGTCGCTGGTGGATGATGATGCGCCGGGCTACGAGACATTTCCATCTGTTGCCAGCCCGTCCAATTATGGCGGCACGATCGGGGCGCAGTTTTTCTCTGGTCAGACCAATGCCTTTGTCAAGCTGGACAATAATGCCTTCCGCGCTCCCGGAGGCGAAGGCATCTGGCTGAACGGGCTGAACAGCACCTATGACGGAGCGCCCGCTGGTCTGGGGCTCATTACACCCTCACTGAGCGGGGGCATTTTGAGCGCGCCGGAATACAACTTCCTGGAGGATATGTTTATTCATTATCCCGATAACGCGGGAACAACCGGCATATTCTTCTTTGGGGCTGTTCCAGCACCTGTAGTGCTTCCGCCCGTTGCCCCGTTCTCACTGTCCTTGGATAATGTGGAAGATTTTTTCCGCCAGTTCAGCGCGTTTACACCTGGCCCATCAGGCTTGAGCGTTACCATCACAGGCCTGCCATCCGTTACCCCGCCCGGCCTTAATCCCGGCGCTTTGGCTCGTATCAGCCCTGCAGCGGGTGCGCCCACGCCACAAAATCTGGCAAATATCAGCCCGGCAGCGGGTGAAGAGGATGCCGGCGTGGAAAGAACTGCCAATGCGGAGACACCAGCCAGTCTGGACGCGATTGAGCCTGCGGCTTCCGATACCAACGCGCCATGCTGGGCCGATGCTGTTACGGCAGCGGGTAATGGCACTGTAGCAAATTACAGCTTCAGCGGCAGCCCCGAAGAGGATATCGCAAACGTGGCCTCTTGTGGATCTACCCAGAGCTAGGCGCTAGATTGCCTGCTCCATACGTGGCCTTTGTGCTATTAGCTTGACAGGCTTGGAAAAGCCTGTCATAAACCCGGCAAGTTTGAAAGATGCTCTAATAGATTTAGACAGAGCTTACAGAGAAATAGCGCCCCTTCCTCTAGTTAATAGAAAATTGGGGATGCCGGGGTCTTAAAATTCTCCTTTTCCCTAGAAGTTCAGTTTTCACAGGCGAACCTCGATCGAGCCTTGCCCAATATCTCACGTGGTGTGAGAGGGGCACACGCAATCAGGCGCGTTATTCGGCTGCCCGCATTCTTGCGGCGCGTCCGAAGTTTGCGTTGCCTATAAAAGGAAAACACAATGAACAGTTTTAATAATTTTGGTCTGCACGCAGAGCTTATGCAATCCCTTGAGCGGATGAAGTTTACCACGCCAACCCCGGTACAGGCGGAAGCCATTCCCCCGGCGCTCGATGGGCGCGATATTCTGGGCTCTGCTCAGACGGGAACCGGAAAAACCGGCGCATTTGCCATCCCTATGGTGCAGTCTTTGCTGAATAATCCACGCGGCTCTGCGTTGATCCTGACCCCTACGCGCGAATTGGCACGGCAGGTCATGGAAATGGTGGCGCAATTGGCCGGACGTAATAATAATCTCAAAGCGGCCTTTTTGATCGGCGGAGAGCCTATGGGCAAGCAATTCACACAATTGCGCGCCAATCCCCGGATCATTGTTGGTACGCCAGGCCGGATTAATGACCACCTTGAGCGTGGCAGCCTTAAGTTACATGATGCAGGGTTTTTGGTGCTCGATGAAACGGACCGCATGCTTGACATGGGCTTTGGTATCCAGCTTGAGCGCATCTTTAAATATTTGCCTGCGAAACGTCAGACCTTGATGTTTTCGGCCACTTTGCCTAAGGGCATTGTTAAGCTTTCGGAAAACTACCTGAACAATCCGGTTCGCGTAGCGATCGGGGCGACTAATAACGTTGCAGACAAGATCAAGCAAGACGTTATTCGCCTTAGCGAAGATGAGAAATACGACGAATTGGTGCGTCAGCTCGATGATCGTTCCGGTTCTGTCATCATTTTTGTGAAAACGAAATTTGGAACGGAGCGTCTGGCCAAAAGACTGGCACGGGAAAATCATTCCACCGATGCTATTCATGGCGATCTGCGTCAGACAAAACGTGACCGGGTTATCCGTGACTTCCGCAGTAAAAACTATCGTATTTTGGTTGCCACGGACATTGCGGCGCGCGGTCTGGATATCCCTCATATTGAGCATGTTATCAATTATGACCTGCCGCAAGTACCGGAAGATTACATTCACCGTATTGGCCGGACGGCCAGAGCGGGTGCGGAAGGCTCTTCTTTATGCCTGATTACGCCAGCCGATGGTCGCAAATGGCGCGAGATCGAGCAGCTTATGAATCCGCAGGCGCAAAATACGGACCGTCCCCCTGCCCAGCGTAATCGCAGTGGCCGTGGTAATAGCAGCCGAAATAACGGTTTTAGAACGGATGCCAGAGCAGATGGTGGCCGGAACAACGGTCCTAGAACAGAAGCCAGAGCAGATGGTGGCCGGAATAACGGTTTTAGAACGGATGCCAGAGCAGATGGTGGCCGGAACAACGGTCCTAGAACGGAAGTCAGAGCAGATGGTGGCCGGAACAGCGGTCCTAGAACAGATGCCAGAACGGACAACAGCCGGAATAATAAAGGGAAACCGGAACAGGGGCGTCCCGATGCTCAAAAACGCCGCTTTAACGCAAACCGCTCCGGCAAGCCCGGCGGTGGCGGGGCACCGCGCCAGCGCAGCGCGGCGTAGGAAGCCTTAGAACAGATTTTAAAAAACCCTCTCCTCACTTTAAATGAGGGGAGGGTTTTTTATTATGTCGGTGCGCAGGAACGCGCGAAACTTAAGTCAATTAATACTTAGCCGAAAGGGTTAGCCCTATGGAATGTGCATCATAATCCGCGGTCGTTACATTTGAATTGCGGTTTCTATAGGTATAGGCAAGTTCAAGGCTGACATCTTGATATATTTTATAACGCGCGTTAATGCCGGCATCATAGGTGTCATCCTCCCGGTCAATCGCTGAAAGGGTCGTGTTGGACTGATAGTCATCGTTTGTATAACCAAGATTTACACCGGTTGAAAATGTTGGCGTGTAGTCATGATCATAGCCCGCGCCGAGTTTAGTGCGCAGGCTGGAGGAAACGCCGCTGGATTGAATTTCTCTCACATCGCGGCTTACCTTAAATTTAACCTGATCGCTCTGGGTGAGTTTTAAACGCGCATCAACGCCAAAATCCACATCACCGACGTCTTCCAGCTGATTAGCGTCATAATTTTGATTAAGATAACCGATATAGGCATCAAAGCTGTAAGGTTCATCCTTTACATCGCGCGCTATTCCGACTTTGACGTTATAGCCCTTGGAATCTCTGGGGATAATGGCGCTAATGTCGATCTGCTCATCATAGCGCCGCTCATTCCACCCGCCGCCCACATACATCACATAAGGAGGCAGGAACTCATAACCAAGCTTGGCAACAGCCTTGTAGCGGTCATGGTCGCGGTCATCCTGAATGCTGATAAGTCCGTTCTCTCTTTTTGCATTCTCGTAATCATAAGATTCCAGTCCTGCGCCTGCTTCATAATGCAGAAAGTTCTTAAACCCTTTCCACAGGGCGCTGGCATCAAAAAAATCATAATCCACAGGCTCAGCCAGCACTGCGCCGGTATCATCGTCAAATCCCCCGATGGCCACGTGGTCTTTTTTATAAACCGCGCCAATATGGATGGCATCGCTCAGACTCACATCAAAGCGTCCCTTTGCGCCGACATTCCAATCGACATAATTATTTTTACTTTCAGAAAGATAGCGTCCGATTTCTGGGGAAAGGCTGAATTCGGCAGCGTGCCGATCCAGAGCGCTTTTAAGTTTTATTTTAGGAGAAACAATGGCGATAAGATCACCTTCTTCATCCGTAAAAGAGCGGTAAATATTGCTATTGTAAACAGTCTCTGCCTGAACACCGAGGGTGAGAGATAAAAGAGAGGTGCTTGTTCTGTTTACAAAAGAATCCAGCGGTCGTTCCGGCGAAGTCTCGATTTCCCCCAAGACGGGAACATCGGCGCTGACGCCGGGGATCTGCGTGGTAAAGGGCTGGGTGGCAGAGTCAACGGGGGTATCGCCAGCCCATGCCAGCGGGCCACCAATTGAAAGAAGCGCTCCGACCGCTACGCCGTAAATAAGTCTGTTTATCATAATTTTACGCTGCCTCATTCTTTTTCAAGGGCTTCCAAAACATCTATAGCAAGAACATATCCGTTTTTCTGCGCCTGTTCCAGCCAGTATCGGGCTTTTTCTCGGTTTTGTTCCACACCAAGGCCACGGGCATAGGCGTTGCCTGTTTCGTATTGCCCTTCAGCCATTCCGGCCTCTGCGGCTTTTAAAAACCACTTAAAGGCTTCTTTATCATTGGGTTCTTGTCCAACGCCTATCTTGGCACGACGCGCAAAGATAAGCAGAGCATCACCTGCACCAAGCTCCGCCGCCTTTTTATACCATTTATTGATTTCCTTATCATTACGCTTCCCGGCAGGCAAGCTTTCTGCTTTTTTGGCCAGATATAAGGCAGCCTCCCCGGATCCAGCGTTCGCAGCAATAAGATATTGCCGCTCTATCATCTCAGGGCGGGCTTTGCCGTATTGTTTTTCCAGGCCTTTGACAGCGGAATAAAGGGATTTAGAGGGTTGTCTGGCATAGGCGTTTTTGTATTTGGGCGTGCCGCCTTTTAATCCATCATACATTAACATGGCTTCGAGCGAGTTTTTGTCGGCTGCGCTTTCAAAGAGAGACATGGCTTTTGCTTCATTATCAGCCGAAGCGCCTTGCGCCAGAATTTCATGGGCAAAGCGTTGAGCCGACGAGGCCTTTTGTCGTGCGGGTTCCAGTTTTTGATACCACTCAAGGGATTTGCCTATATCTTTCTGGGTACCTTGGCCGTTTTCGTAAGCTTCGGTAACAAATTTCATGGCACTCTGGTCGCCGGCCTGAGCGGCTTGAAGCATAAGAGCAAAGGCATCACTGGATAAATTGGGTCTGGTGCCCTCTGCGATCCAAAGATCTGCAAGATCCTGCGTGGCCTGTACATTGCCCCGTTCGATAGCGCGGCGGTAGAAAGGCTCCGGGTCTTTGGGCGCGGCAAAAAGATTTCGGTGATCATTATAAAGATGCGCCACCATAAGGTTTTTATTACCGCCGGGGTCCCCTTCAGTTTTTATTTGCTCTAAAATAAGCTTTTCTGTTTGTAGAGCGTAGCGTGCCGCGTCTTGCGGGCGGTTTTCTTTAAGGGATATTTCCAAAAGATTGAGACTTGCTGAAGCGGAGTTTTCCGCCAGCGGTATGGAAAGCGCCCGAATGTCTTTATCAGGATAGCCCTGTCTCTTGTAGATATGAAGCAGCTCAGAGCCGGCTCTTTCATATCCGGCCTTATGCGCCTGCTCAAGGTAATGGAGTGTGCGCGGCTCATCACCCTGATCCTTGGCGATCATCGCCAGATTATAGGCGGCCTGTCCCTGAATATCGAGCGAGCGGGATTTGAGCGCTTCTTCATAGTATTTGGTGGCTGCTTCGAAATCGCCACTTTGTATAATGGTCTGATCGCCCTCGGCCAGCGCCTGTCCGCCAGACTTATAGAGCAGAGGCGTTTCACAGGCGGTAAGTAACAGAAAAACAGCAGCAAGTCCGGCGCTCTGACGTATAAACGTGCTTCCCGCGATGGGAAGGTTTCTGGTTATTTTCGTAAATTTGAACATTTCTTAACCTTTCCGGTCTCGTCCGGGGTTCCAGAAGTTACTTCAGGGCAGTACATATAGTTTGTTTTTGCATTAAACAATAAAAAACTGGGGGTTTTTCGGAAAACAGGCCGCGGAGATAATATTTGTTGCCTTTCGCAGCGACATCACGTTATAACGCCGCATCGAATGCTCGGCAAGTTTGTTTTTATATGCTTTGGTCGACTTTCGGCTGTAAAGACAACGAGATGGAATGGAAAAAATGTCCGGGATAATACAGGGTCATATACTGTACCTGTCGGCGCTGGCGGCTTTTACGCTGGCCTTGCCGCAGTCAGTTTTTGACCCGGCTTCCAGAGATTTTATCCTTTTGATCGGTTTTATCGCCGTTTGGCGCTATTCCTGGTGGGGTGTTAATCTCGTTCGCTTCTTGATTTATACCAAATTAGTTTTCCCGAAATGGCGCAAACAGGCTGATGAAGCCGGGGCAGAGCTTTTACCGCCGCATGTTTACTTGTTGGTAACAAGCTTTCGTATCGATTCCGAAACAACCCGCCAAGTTTACACCAGCACAATGCGGGAGGCCAAAAATTTCGTCGAAAAGCACGATATTCCGGTAACCATTTTAGCATCCATTGTTGAAAAGGCAGATGAAGTTATCATCAAGAAGCTCTTTCAGGATTTCGACATGCCAAAGGCGACCAGACTCGTTTTGATCCGCATAGCGGGTACGGGTAAGCGCGACGCGCTGGCCTTTGGTTTTCGGGCCATTGCCAGAGAAGCCCCGCCTGAGGGGTCTGTGGCTGCTGTGATTGATGGCGATAGCCTTCTGGAAGAGAATTTGATCGAAAAATGCGCGCCGATGTTCCGGCTGCATCCGCGCTTGGGCGCACTCACAACAGATGAGATATGTCAGGTCGAAGGCCATTGGTCTTTCCGCGAGTGGTACAGCATGCGCTTTGCCCAGCGCAATATTTATATGTCCTCGGTCAGCCTGTCGAAAAAGGTGCTGACCCTCACCGGGCGGATGTCTATGTTCCGCGCGGAAATTTTAACCGACCCGGCTTTTATCGAGCGCGTGGAAATGGACTGGATCGATCATTGGCGTCTGGGCAGATTCAAATTTCTGACCGGTGATGATAAATCCTCCTGGTTTCATATCCTCAGCCGTGGCTATGAAATGCTCTATATTCCAGATGTGAAGGTCTTGACGATTGAAACGCCGCCGGACCCTGATTTCTTTAAAAGCTCAATCGTGCTGATGCGCCGCTGGTTTGGAAATATGTTACGCACCAATGGCAGGGCTATCCGCTTAGGGCCGTCCCGCGTGGGACTTTTCCCGTGGATCAGCGTCATCGATCAGCGTATTTCCATGTGGACCTCCTTGACCGGAATAACAGTAACCATTCTGGCAACGTTTACGACCACGCCTTATGCTTTCGTTTTTTATCTTTATTGGATGATGCTGACGCGGTACGTTCTGGTTTTAACCTTTCTGACTTCACGTCCAAGCGTTAGTGCGCTTTACCCGTTTTTCCTGTATTACAATCAGATTGTAGGCTCATTGGTAAAAACTTATGTTCTGTTTAGACTCGACAAACAGAGATGGACAAGGCAAAACACCACCATCAGCTCGGACAAAAGCCGGATACAGGAGTATTTTACCAATCTGGGTTCATTTTATATGCATGCATTTTCTTTTGCGCTGTTCATCGTTGCTCTGGGCACGATCAGCGGTATTTTGAAAGTTCCTGATTTTTCTTACTGGCTCACCACAATAGGGGTATAGATCGATGACAAACACAACCGCGAATCTTGTTCATGAGGCCGATGCACAAAGGCATCACGTCCGCGTAAAATTACCGGCGCTGGTGGAGATAAACGGCACACGTTTTGAAACCAGAGACTGGTCAACTGCCGGAGCCAGCGTGGCTTTGCCGAGTGCCCACAGTGATGCCTCAGCCTTTAATGAGGGCAGAATGCATGACGCGCTCATGATCTTTAATTTCAATGGCTTTACGTTAAGCGTTCCTATGAAAGTCGAGGTCCTGCACACCAAGGCCGAGGAGGGAACCAACTATGTTGGTCTGCGTTACATTGACATGACGCAGGACCAAATCGTTATTATGCGCCAGCTGGTCAGCAGCTACGTTACTGGGGAGCTTAGTTCCGTGGGCGAGTTAATCCACGTTGTCTCCAGAAATAATTTTACAAAACCCAGACAATTACCAAAACGCGAAGACCTTACTGCTGGGGAGCGGTTCTCTGGCTTCCTGAGAAAGGCTGCGGTTCCACTCGTTTCACTTTTGCTGCTGGCTTATGTGGCACTCTCTATCTTTGAGCACCAGTTTGTTATCGCTGCGCAAAAGGCTGTGGTTACCGGCGATGGTGTGCCGGTGGTGGCGCCGGGCGGCGGTGTTGTAAGCTTTAAAGAGCTCTTCGGCGGCGATCAGGTTAAAAAGGGCGATGTCCTGATGACGGTGCTCAGCGATACAGGAACTTTAGTCGGTATAGATAGCCCTTGTGATTGTATCGTCGAGGAACGTCTGGTCAATTCCGGCACGGCCGTGGATAAGGGCGATGTTGTTTTGCGCCTTATTCCGATGGAAAACCCGCTATATGTTGAGGCCCGCGTTTCCTATGAAGATGCTATTCGTATCTCAAAGGGGCAAAAGGCCGTTTTGGATATTCCGGGTACGACACAGGACATAACCGGGCTGGTTAGCGGTATTTCCATCGATGCCCAGACCGATGCTTCGGCGCGTGTGACCATTCGGCCAACACAAAAACTGCCTGTTTCCATGGCGGGGTTACCCATTCGCGTACGTATAAATACAATCCTCAAAACAGGAGAGTAGAGACACCATGTTCCGGCTTTTAAAAACGCGCCGATCTTACCTGCTGACGGCTTTGGCGCTTGGCACGGCCCTTTCTTCTGTTATCGGGGCGGTGGGGCAGGCACAGGCCTTGCCGTTTGGCGGCGGCGGCAAGACTATGTCGGAGATGGAGGAAAAAACCCTCGAAGCCGAAACGGGTGCTGACAAGGAAAAAAGCATACAGACTTTAAAATCGTTGCTTGCAGATATAGAAAAGGGAAAAAAACCGGACAATCCGGCTATAACCGCCCAATATTTGCGCGCAGCCGTGGTGGAGAGCTACCTTACTCTTTTTTCTAAAGAATTTGATGTGGATCACCTGGAGAAGGCCAAATCTTTTATTCTGGCTGCTTATAACGACCCTTACGAAAAGGCATGGGCTTACGCCCATATGGCAGGCGATGTCTCCGCCAGTACGGCTTTTAAAGACGATGCAGCGGTCAAAGATGTTGTAGAGGGATTAATCGGCGATGCGGGGCTGGAGCCTGTAGCTGACCCGATGAAAAAAAGCCGGATCAACTATGCGCTGGCCACTATTCTTACAAGAACCAGCGATAAAAAACCCGTTTTCACTGCGCAGGATATGGCGCAGGTCCACGGCTTGAGCGCGGGCATACTGGATACAACCTCAAAGAAACGCGTTATGCACGCTCTGGCACTGGCGGGTGATGGTATGGAAGGCCTGTACCCTTCATCGTATGCGCCTTTATATGCGCTCTTGAAAAACGAGAAGGTGTCGACGGATGATCTGGTCGCCCTGCAGAAAAAAGCACTGGAGAAGGATGATCTTGATCTGGCATTGACCAGTTTGCAGATGATCGAGAAACAAAAGAAAAGAACAGAGCATTTATTCTCTCTTTTTGAAAAGATGTTTGAACAGGGTGATATAGCCAGAGCGCGCCGCATCGCGGAACGGATTGAAAATCCGGCTAAAGGCGTTGATTCCTGGAGCCTGCTTGGCGGTCATTATTTGATCGAAGGGTATGATGCCCAAAGCAAGGAGGCCTATGCAAAGGCCGAAAGCTTTGTAGCCCGGATTGACAGAGAAGAAAGCCGGTTAAAGGCTCAAAAACTTATCGACGACAGAAGAGCGCGGGATACAGAAAAGGCTGAAAAAAAAAGTGAATCTTTAGGGGCAGAAGACCAGAAACGCGCCGATAATGCTCTGAAAATCTTCGAATCCGAAGGTGTGATCCCGGCAGTTACCATAGCGCGCACCATTGAAGACACAATCGGGCGCGTCAAGATTTTCCGCAAAATCGCAGAACTGCAAACGGCAAGGAATGATCGCTACGGCATTTTAGCGCACAACAAAGCGGGCGAAAGCGGCAGTTACCGTCTTGATACCGCAAAAGACGACCGCCTTTCTCTGGCATCTGTTGAAGATACGAGAGCCTATGAAAAGATCACTGCTGAGGCGATGAACGATAAACCCGAAGGGGTAATTATCCGTAAGGGGTCGGAATCCTCTATCGGCAAAGAACTACCCGAAGAGCCGCTTATCGCAAGATTGGAAGCCACGGGCGAGAGTATCCGCGCCATGATCCCTTTGCCGGATTTCGCCAAAATAGAAATTTCATATTACGAAAACAATATCTTTAGCCAGAAATTTCAGGAAGTTTACGGTAATGCGGGCTTTGTGATGCAGCAGGGCACAACCGCACCGGAGGTTATTGTCATCGAAAAGGGCCGAGCCGACCTGCCCATGATTTATGAGACCCTTAAAACGCGCGGTTATGGTGATTATATGCGCCGGGATGGCGATGTTTACACACTTTATCGGCCAATTGTGGTTGGTCCGAAGGCCACGCTGATTATTACGGGTGATGATGTGAAAACATTGCGCCTTTCAACGCAATCGGGGGCGTTTATCGCCAATGCCGGGCATCTATATATGTTCGCCAGCCGCCTTGTCGGCTGGAATGATGCAAAAAATGAACCCATGTGGGCGGAATACAAAGACAAAAGAAATTTCCGGCCTTTCCTGACCAACTGGAGCCAGTCTAAAACCTATATAGGCAATTCCGAGATTGTTGCTCTGGGCTATGGTAACGGAAAATCTTACGGTTTTTCAATGTCAGCTGGGCCTAACAAATGGTTTAAGCTCGGAAATGATCCCGCCAGCCAGCGCCCCACCGGCATTGTGGCGAATAATTCTTTTGATAACACGCTTTATGGATTTTATTCTTATGAGGCTGATGACGCGGTCCTCACCGGCAATGAATATGTCGATAATATCGTTTATGGCGTGGACCCGCATGACCGTTCGCGGCGGCTGGCTATCGGCTATAACACCGCTTACGGCACCCATAAAAAACATGGCATCATTATTTCGCGAGAGGTGAATAACTCGCTTATTTTCGGAAACGTAACTTTTGAAAATAAAGGCACCGGCATCATGCTGGACCGTGATAGCAATGGTACTTTCGTGTATGGAAACACAAGCTTTCACAATGCGCAGGAAGGCATGACCATCTTCGAAAGCGATTGCGCAATGATCGCCGCCAACCGCATGTTTGAAAACAAAGGCGCAGGTTTTCGTATCCGCAATAGCTATAATATAGGCTTGTATTATAACGACATCGCGCATAACAAGGCGACGGGCGTGTCTATGTATTCTGCGACATTAAAGGGCGACCCGGTGCACCAGCACAGGGATTTTGCGCTCGATCCGTATGATGAATTGACGGGTGTAACAGCGGTTGGCAACACGATAAAAGCCAATGGCTCAGGTATAATGGCCGATGCGGTCACAGGGTTATTCCTAAAGGATAATAACTTTATCGCGCAATCACCGAAAATACTAAGAGGCAGCCTGTTCAGTGATAATCCGGAGCTGTTATTCCGTTACGATCAAAAAAAATACGGCCTGTCTATTAATAGAACATGCCCGGTGCTGCCGGAAATACTTTACGTGCAGGGGTGCCGGTTCCGGGATAATGGCGCTTTGCGCGGTGATGGTCTGGACCATTTGTCCGAACGGATACAAGCGAGCGCCTGCGCGCATTCAATCACGGATCAGAAAGAAGCCCCTGCCCATGGAGAAGAAAATGATGATGAAGAATAAAAACCTGCTTTTAGGTATGGCTGCGCTTTTGTCCACTTTCGTTGTAACGGCGCCCGCATCGGCTAAATCTGTTGATCTTTTTGATGTGAAAGCCCGCCGGGCTGAACTTCAAAAGCCGGAGTTTGCAACCATACGTGCGGCCTGTATGGCGCAGGATATTAGCCAGCCGGATGAAAAAATTCCAGCCCCTGTCGAAGGGCTGAAAGAAACTGAAGGCTACGGCACAGACCGTAGCATGAGCGATTTTGCATGGTTCATCATGATCCACGGCGGCAGAGCACTGGCGGGGGATGAAAAATCCGAATCTCTTGTGAAAAATGCTCTGTTACAATGGTCGGGCGCGAAGGCGCTTCAGGAAACAGAAGAGGTGCATGATGCTTATTACGCACTGAAACGGGCACTTTTACCCACGATCGTTAGCTATACGATCGTGCGCGAAGGGATGTCTTCGGCGGAACGCAAGCAGGTGGAAGACTGGCTGGACCCGTTGGTACGGCGCGTTGATAAAAAATTTGATGGCGATGTCGATCATAATAATCACCGTTATCTCGCTGATTCCGTTTTGACGCTTTGGGGAAGCATTGCCGGAGATTCAGAACTCTATAATAAAGGGCGGGAGCGTTACGAGATCGCATTGGATCAAATGAAACCCGATGGCGCGCTGCCGCTGGAGACGCGGCGCGGCGCTCGTTCTCTATGGTATATGCGGCAATCTGTTGCTGATCTGGGGCTGATTGCAGAAATTTACGATCGTAACGGGGATGATCTTTATGGGCTGGAACGTGATGGAAAATCCTTGCCGCTTTTGGCCAATTACCTTGTATCGGCCATTCGCGCCCCGCTTGTCGTTATTCCGGACGCCTCGGAAAATGTCATTCCCGGACCTTCGCCTGATTTCATGGCGCAGGATCTTGAGTTTCTGGCGCGACGCGGCGGCAGACGGCATTACATGGGATTTTCACATTTCTACATCCGGCATTACGGCCTGAAAGAACTCTCTGCGGCGCGTTTAAATGCGCTGATGCAGGAAACCGGCTTTAAGGAATTGCCCCTGATTGATGATTATACTGGCGGCAATGCCACCTGTTTCTGGGGGCAGCCATGAACACACGCCACCTGATAGCGGCGCTTTTTCTTGCGCCTTGCCTCGTTTTTGCGGGAAGCCCTTCTGTCAATGCGCAAGAGGCGCGGGATGTTTGTCCTGCTGTTCCCTCGGCGCACCCTCCGGCGGCGGCACCTGATTTAGCGGCGCTGAAGGAAGAGGCACAGGACGGCAGCATTGGCTCGGCCATTTCACTGGCCAATGAATATGCAAGGCTCAAAAACTTCCCGGAGGCCGAAAAATGGTACCGCCTGGTTCTTTATAAGGGCGATGGCAAAGGCGCGCTGGGCCTCTACGAACTTAGTAAAAAAGGGGCAATTAAACTCGATGATGCCGAAGGCGTGAAGCGTTACGGGCTGGGCCTGATTGAGGCTGATGCGTCCAAAGGTAACGGCGGGTCGGCGATGACAATGGCGGAGTTGTATCTGACCGGTCAATCCTACGCAACAGATTATGATAAGGCCAGAGAGTGGTTTATTATCGCCGCGCAAGCCGGAAAACCCGCCGCCTTCTATGAATTGGGCTTGCTGCATTCAAACGGCCTTTACCATGAAATTGCTCCGGTTCAGGCACTGCGTTATTTTAAAGCAGCAGCGGCAGCAGGCATCGCGCCGGCAACGCGTCAGGTGGCCATTGCCTATCACATGGGCAGCGGCGTCGCCAAAGATCTGGATCAGGCCATAATCTGCTACACGCGCAGCGCAGAGCAGGGCGATGTCATGGCCATGCGTGATCTGGGAAATATATACCGGATTGACCGCCCCAATGCGGGGTTGAGCGAGTCCTGGTATAAACGGGCCGCGGCTCTCGGCGATGTGGATGCCCATTACGCGCTGGGGATGCTGTATGAAAACACAAACCCGCCGGCATCCCAAAATCATTTAGCGGAAGCTGTAAAACTCAAGCATCATCTGGCGCGCGTAAAAAGCGACCCGTCCTATGTTCCGGCACCTGAAGTTAAAGCACCGCCGAAAACAGCGGCTCCTTCCGTGCCCCCGGCATCAACCCCAGAACCGGCACAGCCTGAACCCTTAAAACCATGATTCAGAAAATATCTCCGATTTGCGGGCGCTATATGGTCTTTTTCCTGACCGCGTGCTGCTTTTTATCCTTAACGACCATAATCGTAAAACGCAGCGATCTGGTGCCGGAGGCACAAGGCTGGCGTGCGGTTCTAAACGGGCAGGTCGTATCCCAGTTTGAAAAAAAATTCGAAGAACATCTTTTATTCCGAGACCAGATTGTTGGTGTCTGGGGCGCTATTCAATACGGTTTGCTCAAAAGCGGTGGCAAGAAAGTCGTGGTAGGAACGGATGACTGGCTTTATACGAGCGAGGAATTTGAGCATCTATCCGGCGCGCAGGATGCTGAAGAGCGACTGATGCGGCTGATAACAAAAATTAACAGCCACCTTAAATCTCATAATATTACACTGGCTGTAACGCTTGTTCCCGCCAAGGCCAGAATATATCCGGAGCATTTGGGACGGCATCATTTACCGCAAGAGCGTGAGGGCGTATATGACCGCGTTCGTTCATCCTTGATTTCAATGAATATTCCCGCGCCGGATATGGTGGATATATTCTTGAAAGAAAAAACGGAGCAGCCGCTTTATCTGCGGCTGGATACGCATTGGACCCCGGCAGGTGCGGCGCTTGCGGCTCAGGTATTGCGCCAAAGCCTCGACCAGACATTCTTGGAAAGTTTAAAGCAGGAGGCCGGTTTTAAAACCGAAAACCTGCCACCGGAAATTATCGAAGGTGATCTGGAAAAATACATTAAAACAGGGTTCTTTCATGCCTTTCTGGCCCCGCCGCAAGAGCGCGTATCTTTAACAAAAACGCTGAAAATGACAGCGGATGATAGCGGAGACGGCCTGTTCGGGGCGGAGACATTGCCCGTGGTGCTGGTGGGCACATCGTATAGCGCCATCGATAAATGGAATTTTGAAGGCGCATTGAAAACCGCGCTTCAGGCCGATGTTCTCAATCTGGCCGATGAAGGTCAGGGGCCGTTGGAGCCGATGGCTGATTTTTTAGAAAAAACAAATCTGGAAAATACGGATATAAAGCTGGTGATCTGGGAAATTCCGGAACGTTTCGTTTCGGTTTCTTACCCGGATGTAAAATTCCCCACCGCCATTGAGGATCATCAATAATGGTATTTTCTTCCGCAATTTTTGTAATGGTATTTTTGCCGTTATTTCTATTGGCGTATTATCTTACGCCAAAACGGTATCACTCTTTGATCATCCTGCTGGCCAGCTATGGTTTCTACGGCTGGTGGCGGGTTGATTTTATGGCGCTTTTCGCCGGCGTAACCTTGTTTAATTATGTGATTTCTCTGTTCATTATCCGTCATGACAGCCATAGCGGAAAAATTATGGCGATCGGTGTGATCGGAAACCTTCTGACGCTCGGATATTTTAAATATTTTAATTTCGGTGTGAACTCTCTTAATCTCTTACTGGGGCATACGGGCGCAGGGGAGATTACGGCCTGGACGGTGATTCTACCGATTGGTATTTCTTTTTATATATTTCAATCGATAAGCTATCTTATTGATGTCCATCGTGGCGATGCGCGCCCGGCGGACAGCTTTATGGATTTTGCCGCCTTTATCTCTCTCTTCCCTCAACTGATCGCCGGGCCCGTTCTGCGGTATAAGGACGTTGCCGACCAATTCCGGGACCGTGTTCACAGCTGGGGAAAATTTAATGAGGGCGCTATCCGCTTTGCGATGGGGTTTTGTAAAAAAATCTTTATTGCCGATACGCTGGCCCCCATTGCCGATACAGCCTTTGCTTTGCACGACCCCAGCTTTATGGATTCATGGGTAGGGGTTCTGGCCTATACGGCCCAGCTTTATTTTGATTTCTCCGGCTACAGTGATATGGCGGTGGGGTTGGGGCTGATGATGGGTTTCCGTTTTATTGAAAACTTTAATCATCCCTATATCAGCCGCAGCATCACCGAGTTCTGGCGGCGCTGGCACATAAGCCTTTCAACATGGCTGCGGGACTATCTGTATATTCCCCTTGGCGGTAATCGTAAGGGCAAGCGCCGGACGTATATTAACCTGTTTCTGACTATGGTTCTGGGCGGATTATGGCATGGCGCGAATTGGACTTTTGTTCTCTGGGGGGCATGGCATGGCGGCATTATGGCTGTTGAACGCGCATTTGGCGCAAAAAAGGACACGCCCTACCCAAAATTGATTGCGCTGCCTCTGACATTTCTAATGATCTTGTCGGGCTGGGTTTTATTCCGCGCAACTACGGTATCGGGCGCGTTTGATATATATGCAGGAATGGTGGGGCTGCAGGGCATGGCCCTATCTGATGAACTGGTCTGGTCCATCACCAATCTTCAGATTGTGACGTTACTTATTGCCGGAGTGATTATCTTTGCCCCCATTTTCAGTAGGGCCAAATATGCCGAAGCTCCACCAGTTGTAGGCGAGGAGCGAAGCTGGGCATATGGGCTGTCCCCGGCCAGACAAATCATAGTTTGCGCATTATTTACGTTGGGGCTATGCAAGCTGATCGCACAGTCTTTCTCTCCGTTTTTGTATTTTCAATTCTAAAGGAATGCATGAAAGTTTGACGGCAAATAAACCCTCTGTTAGAAGAGTGACGCTCAAGAGATCGGAATTTATGTTTAGAGTAAAAACACTGCTGGCTCTGCTTGTTTTCTGCCATGTATTTGAGGCGGGATCGGCTGTGGCCGCCCGTGGTCAGGTGCAGTATAGCTGCCCAAATCTTAAAGATGAGAAGAAAACATCCATCGAGCCGCTGGCGCAGGGGTATGATGGCTGGTTTTTCCGCAGCAATGACTTAAAAATGGATTTTTCCATCTCCCCTAAAACGGCGCATTACTTTGCGCGTCTGGCCTCCGCGCTGGAAGATCGTGGTATCGATATGATCTTGGTGCCGCTTTTAAGCCGGGCCCTAATGGCGCCCGGCACCATTGACCACGAAGATTCCTGGCAGGAGAACTATGACCCGGAATTGGCACAGGAATCCTACGCGGAAATGATCGAGAGTCTACGGGCTAAAAATGTAAAAGTCGTTGATTTACTGGCTTTAATGAAAACCTATGAATCTGAGGATTCCTATCTTTATAATTTTAAACGCGATATTCACTGGAAACCTGAAGGTGCGCGGATTATTGCGGAGATTACGGCTGAAGAATTAAAGAAATTACCCCATTATGCCGATTTTCCAAAGGTTGAAACTGTTTTGGAAAAACGTGAAGAAGTTGGCCGCTCCGGTACGATAACGGAGGAATTGCAAAAGATGTGCGATGATCCCATAGAGGCGGAATCTTTTGTTCCTTATAAGGCTGAGCGTGTAACAGCCCAAAATGCAGATGCCCTGTTCGGTGGTGAAGAGGGGGATAAAGTTCCCGTAGCAATGACTGGCACGAGTTTCAGTGCCGTTGATGATTTTAATTTTCTGCCATTTTTAGAAAAATATTCCAAAGCAGAAATTGTAAATTTTTCAATTCCGGGTGGCGGGATGTTCACATCGCTCATTTCCTATCTTTCTTCACCATTTTTCCATGAGAATATACCCCCTGCGCTGATCTGGGAAACACAGTCCGTATATGATCTTAATAAAAGCGTGGAATACGCTTTTCGTCAGGCTATTCCGGCAGTAAGCGGTCCGTGTACGGGGGATGATATTATGGAGGCTACAACGCTTGATATTACGGATGATAAAGAAAATTATACACTGCTGGAAAACATAGAGAAACTAAAAGTGGGTGGTGATAATTATTATTTACACTTTTACATAGAAAATTTTGGATTTAAACAATTCACCCTGGAAATGGAATATGATGATCAGGACGGCGAATGGTTCCCCATTGACCGGAGTGATCGCTATAACAATAAAGGTCATTATTACATCGAGCTATCTGAAAAAATTTCGGGAAATCTTTCTAAAGTCATTATGAAAGATACCCCTAATATTCGGACCCGGCTTGACGTGCAATTGTGCCGTAAGGCCAAAAAGGCGGAGAATGCTGTAAAAGAGGCAGACACCGCACAACCATCACCTAGAAAGGAAACGCCATGAAGAACTTATATCTTGCGCTCGTGTTTTTATTATTCCCCCTCTCGGTTTCAGCCAATGAAGAGGCTCTCTACGCCCCTGTGCCTCCGGCAGAATCGGCTTTTGTACGGGCGGTTAATGTTTCGGCAGATGAAAATCTTTCCCTGAAAATAGATGATGCCGGCTTCACGCCAAGTGAGAAAGCTTTTGTATCGGATTATGCTGTAGTCACACAAGGCAGCCATAACGTTACATTCGGAAAAAACCAGAAGAGCGTCAGTCTGGAGGCGCAAAAACATTACACGCTGGCCGCCATGGCAGATGGCACGCTTAAGGTAATGAAAGATGCGGAGATTGAAAATCCGGCCAAGGCCATGGTTTATTTTTATAATCTTTCCGATGCCAAGGCTGCAACGCTTGAGGCTCCTAGCCATAAGGCCACTATTTTTGAAAATATTGCTGCCGGTGAATCGGCCTCGCGAGAAATTAATGCTGTAAATTTCAGCCTCTCAGTGAAGGTTGATGGTAAGGAAGTCGGAACCCTTGGTGGTGTCGATCTTAAAAGAGAGCAAGGCACCAGCATATTTTTGACGGGCAAGGGTGACTATGCCATCGCAGTCGTTACCAATAAAATTGCCCAGTAAAGAGGAACTTTGACCTTTATTATGATGCATACGCTAAAAACCATTGGTTTTTCTTTTGCCATACTGGCGCTATCGAGCGCCGGTATGGTAAGTGCGCGTGCCGCCGAAGCCACCCCGATCAAACTTGAATACATCAAATCTATGGCGCCCCCGGATAAAGCCGTAGAAAATGCGGACAAGGTTGGTATTCTCCCGCCTGATCTTGATTACGCCAAAATTTGTATTCCTCAAAAATCTCTTGAGGTTGATACATTTGACTGGAGGGGTAAAACACCCGCCACTTCCGGCCTTTCTCAAGAAAAATTGGCGGCGCTGGCTGAACTTTATTTTAAAGGGAGCGGCAAAACTCCTCCTGATTATCAACGCACGGTTGAAATTGTTGATTACCTTTCAAAACAAAGCGGCCAATATGCTAACGCGGCTTTGTTTATAAAATATGATTTTCTAAAACGGGATATATGGCCGTTAGCGAGTACAGAAACCGCCGAAGATGTTCTAAAACGGCTGCTTTCAAGCAATGATCCCACAGCGTATAGCCTGTATGGTGATTTGTATGTGCAGGAAGGAAACTACATCAAGGCCGTTGAATACTATAAAAATGCGTTTATGCGGGGAGATGCATCCTCCGTAATGTCCTTAGCCTATCTTTACCACGATAAAAAAATACCGGCAACTGAGGAAGAGGTCAATAAAGCGATTATTCAGGCGCAGGATGCCGCCATGCAATACTTAATTCGGGGAAACTGCCATGCTCTGACCCTTTTCGGGATGATGTATATGCGTTTAAACAATATTCCTAACTCTGAACTTCTCGGAGCCAAATGGTTTGAAAAGGCAGCACTTCTTGATGAGGAGGCGCCCAAGCTTGAGCTTGCAAGAGTGCTCCAGCGAGGATTTGTTATAAAAAATGATGAAGTTCTGGTTCTTCGGCTCTGGAAAGAGGCTGCAGATCTGGGTTCAAGCCGGGCAATGTTTTTACTCGGTGAGCATGCACTGACCACGCAAAAAACGGATGAGAAATTGAACGAGGCCGTACGCTGGTTTGAAAAATCAGCTCAATGGGGCAATGCCAAGGCGATGGCCCTGCTGGCGGATTTTTATGATGGGCTTTACCCGAGAATCAAAGACCCTGAAAAACAGCGTTATTGGCTGGAGGTGGCTGTCAAAGACCCGGAGGCTAAGGCACGTAGCTTTATAAAGCTGGCAAGCCTGTATGAGCAGGATAAAACCGTGCCTCGCTCCACAATATTCGCGCTTTATCAACAGGCTGCGCTCAAGGGAAGTTTTCAGGGGTATATTAAGCTGGGCGATGCTTATCGCTATGGCATCGGTACACCGGAAAACCCGATCAAGGCATTGCGTTATTACCGCCACGCCGCCGATAGCGGTCGCAGCTCTGCCATGCGGATGCTGAAGAAGGCGTATGAATGCCGCATTGGCGTGCCTTACAATAAAGAATAAGTTGATTTCTGGGCAGAGCAGATCAAATATTACAGCGTGGATCCGGCCTTGGAAGACGCACAAAACTTTTTGCTTTCTTCCGGAGATAATGAAGCCTTTAGTAAAAAAATAGAAAAATCTCTTAAGTTTTTTGCCATATCGCGCGGTGATTCCAAGGCTATGGTTTTTCTGGGGCTATATCTGGACAAGATGGGGCAATCAAAAGAATTGGGGCAATGGATTGAAAAGGCAAAGGCGGCCGACCTTAAGGATAATGACGGCTATGCCGCTCATGCTTTGTTGGGGGAGATATATCTGGAAGGTCTTTTGCAAAAGCAGAATATAAAAGAAGGCCTGGAGCTTTTGAACATCGCGGCAAGCGCCGGTAACCCGGGCGCGCATAATTTGTTGGGTGGCTGGTATCGCGATAAGGGCGATTTGCAAAAAGCAGAGGAACATTACCGGCGCGCGGCTCGATTAGGCAAAACAGAAGCCTACAGCAAGCTGGCTAAAATTGAAATTACGCGGGGCAATATTCCAGAGGCAATATCCCTGCTCGAGGAAGCGGCTCTATGGGATGATACGAATGCCATACGTATGCTGATCGAAGGGTATGACAAAAATGGCTGGGCTGGTTCTCCCGACCCGGATAAATCCGCTTATTGGTTTAAGCAGCTACTGGAAAGCTATCCTTGTGAGGTGAAAGATCTGCTGTTCATTGCGCGCTCTTATATGGAAGGTGCTTACGGTTTGCCTGTGGATGAGCAAGAATCCGGAAAATGGCTGGATCGCTTGACGGGTGTTGAGATGGATAATGCTGAGGATAAACAAGTGGTCGCCAGCGCAGTTTTGAACTCGGCGTTGGTAAATGACCCGGCGCGGCGCGAGATGGCGTTGAAAATTTTGCAGGAAAGTGCAGAGACCGGAGATGCCGCCGCAATCAAAACACTGGGGGAAATCTATCTAAAGCCCGATTTTCCCGGATATGATACAAAAAAGGCATTGCTCTGGCTGACCAAAGGCGCAGAGGCAGGGGATCAGCAGGCCATGCTTTCGCTCTCTTCTCTCTATATGGCGGGCCATGGTGTCGAAGCGTCAACAAAGCAGGGCGAATTTTGGCTTCAAAAGGCCGCTGAGGCGGGGAACCCAGAAGCTATCAAACGCGTAAAGGCCATGAAAAATGCCCGGCCATAACATCCGGGCAAATTCCTTTTAACGGGGCGCTTTCATCTGCTTAAAGCATGATAGAAGCCGTATCGAATGGCCTTCCTTCTTCCGTAGTTATGTTGACCAGAAGCACAGAGGCACTCGGCCCGGCATGACCATCGGCATCGACATATAATCCGGTAACATTATTACCTTTATCCACAAGGCTAATATAACCCTCTTGCAGTAGGCCTGTCACATTGGCCGAAGGGTCAACATCAAAATCATCCAGAATATCTGATAGATTAATGCGATCAACGCTACGGTAATCGGTAATGGTGTCTCCGCCTTCCAAAATATTTTCAAAGACAAAGACGTCCGCGCCATTTCCACCTTTCAGCGTGTCAGCCCCCAGACCACCATATAGCCAGTCATCGCCGTCATTACCCGTCAGATAATCATCGCCGGCGACGCCATAAAGGACATCATCCCCCGCCCGCCCTTTGAGGGTCTCTCCGGCATCGCTGCCTGTAATAACATCATCACCTTCGGTGGGGCTGGTGCTGATAGGCTTGCTCACAGGCTCCGGAACAACAGGCTCTGGCTCTGACACGGGATCCGGCAATGGATCTGGCTCTGGCACGGAGTCCGGTAGCGGATCCGGAACAGCCGCCTCTGGCTCCGGTATGGGCTGCTCTCTCGGGTCGGAAACCGGGTCGGGTGCGGCAATAACAACGGGCTCTCCGCCGACAGGTAATACAAAATTATTTAAATAAATATCCCCGGCTTGGGTATCCAGTAAGGTTAAAAACAGGATTTCATCGCCCATGCCTTGCCCATCCATATCTATATAAAGAGCGACATCAGCGCCATTTTGCGCCAAGCGTATATAGCCATGTGTTAACGCATTTGCTGCAATAAAGTCCGGATTTCCTTCGAAGATAGCAGATAGATCAATTTTCTCGCCATCATTTGCACGAAAATCAATAATGGTATCTCCACCTTCTGCGAGCGTGCTGTAGGTGAATGTATCCGTCCCGCTGCTGCCCTTGAGCGTGTCAGCGCCCAGCCCGCCGGAGAGCGTATCATTACCATTATTACCTTCAAGATAATCATCGCCTTTTCCACCAAAGAGAAAATCATCGCCGCTGCGCCCCTTGATAGTGTCATTCCCGGATCCGCCTATAAGCGCATCTTGGAAATCCGTCCCACTCAGCCTTTGGTCCTCAAGAATCTCGGGCGTCGGCTCGGGTGTTGGCTCTGGTGTCGGCTCGGGCTGTGGCGCAGGGTCGATCACATCCGAATAATCAGGTAAGGCGGCATTTATCACAATCTGTTCATAGCCAAGGCTATCGGCATTCTCCAGAACGATTGCATGATCGCCAAGCTTCAGCGGTGCATCAACCACATTGCCTGCGTAAGTGTTCCCGGTGGTGGTTATCCCACTTTCCACCAAAGAGGCGGTATTACTATGAAGGGTGTTATTGATCACCACATTACCATAGGAATCACCGGGGCCGCCCAGAGAACCGCTGTAGTTGCGCAATCCAATGGCGTTATAATCCCCATCAACGCTATTGCCATCAACCACGTTGTTGCGGGCCCCTTCCAGATAAATCCCCTCACGGTCGTTGCCGTAAATGGTGTTACCTATAACTTGGCTGCCTTCTGTCTGTTTAAGCAAAATCCCGCGGTCATTCCCATAGACGGTGTTGCCCTCAACCAGCACCGTATGGATCAGCATGTCTTCCCAGCCATCAAGGCTTTTGCTGCCGGCTCCTCTTTGAAGCACAATCCCTGTCTCACCGTTGTCATAGGATGTGTTACCCACAATGGCTACATTGTTGCTGTGCGTAACGATATTAAAACCGTGCCGGTCATTGGCATAGGCTGTATTATTCTCATAAACGGCATTGGTGGCGTAATCGCCGACAAATCCGTCCCAGCTGTTATGATGCGCAACGCTGTCACGGATGATTAAATTCGAAGTCTGCTCATGCGGATTAAAGGCAATCCGGGACACATCGTGGATCTCTACACGTTCAATAAGAATATTATTATCTTTAAGATCGCTTCCGGGCAGAACCCCGGTCATAATCCCGTCCACATCGGCGGTTGTATTCGCCCGGTTGCCATCAATGGTCAAGTCCCGAATGGTGACATCATTCGTCACCTCATTAACGGGCGTGCGGATCATACCTGTTATTTTCGAGCTAAAACCATCTTGTAGTTTCAGCGCGGTTTGCCCCATCCCATCGCCATAAAGCTCTGTATTGCTGTAAACGCGTAGCGCCCCATGAGAAGCATTTCCATCTCCGGTTAAAATATAAGTCCCTGTGGGGATATAGACGCTTCCCCCCCCCGCATCATGTGCGGCGTCCAGCGCATTTTGAATGGCCAGCGTGTCATCGGTAAGGCCATTTCCTGTCGCGCCAAAATCTCTGACATTATACGTTTTCATAGTGAAGGCACCTTCCTGTTTTATTTCCCTGAAAGTGGCCCTTAAAAAGCAGGGCCTCACTTACTGAGCGTACAGAAGGCATAATAAATCATTATTAACATAATGTTGTGTTTTATCTAAATACCATAGGTTTTTAATGATTTTATTTTTTTTGAATAAGGCGCAAAGTAAGTGAAATTATTTTTTATTATCAGACCATTGAGAGGACAATTGGGAGAGAATGTGAGGCTCCTATCTTTTAGAGATTCGAGGTCACGAGGAATATGAACCTATAAAAAAAATATATATTCATAAAATTTTTTGCTGGGCGCATGGAAAAATCCCCCTCTCATAATCATGAGAGGGGGATTAAAAACGAATCGGTATTGAGAGGTATCTTCCTACCAGCAAATTCCTGAGTAATTTGCACGGTCCTCAACGGCTCCGGATTTCAGGCGGACAAGGTCCAGAACCTGAATATTGCTGTTGGCCCCTTCCAAAATTGCGGCATAGCTCTTGTCGTTATTACCGATAATGGCAATTTCCGCCCCTTTGAAGAGATCATCAGAATGCTCAACAAGGCATTTACTGATATGGGGGATGCCTTCATTGATATATTTCTGGTTGGCACCTTCCATATTTTTTGCCCGGAAAACGGAAGGGTCATAAATCGTAAGATTATAACCATCCTTAAGCAGACGGTCAGCCAGAATAACAAGTGGGCTTTCGCGCAGATCGTCTGTTCCCGCCTTAAAGGCCAATCCCATAAGGGCAACATTTTTCTTGCCGCTGTTTTTAATCATTGTTACGGCGCGGCGCACCTGCTCTTCATTGGCCTCCAAAAGCGCATCAAAGATCGGCGTGTTAAGGCCTTTTGATTGACCGCTGGCGCGGATAGCGCGCACGTCCTTCGGCAGGCAGGAACCGCCAAAGGCAAAGCCGGGCAGGAGATAGGCTTTGGAGATATTCAGCTTCGTGTCCTGGAAGAAAATATCCATGACCTTATGGCTGTCTACGCCCAGCTCCTTCAGAATATTACCAAGCTCATTGGCAAAGCCGACTTTCATCGCGTGCCAGGCGTTATCGGCATATTTCACACCTTCGGAAACGGCGATATCGGTCATAACGCGCGGCGCTTCGATCCCTTCGTAAATATCCATGATGATCTTGGCTGTCTTTTCATTATCCGCACCAACAACGATTTTTGGCGGGTTGTAATAATCCCAGACAGCGGTGCTCTCACGCAGAAATTCAGGGTTGTTGGAAAAGCCAAAATCAACGCCTTCTTTTTTTCCGGACGCTTTTTCCAACGCAGGGATAGCAATGTTACGGCCCGTTCCGGGAACGCAGGTGCTCCGCAGGCACACGACATGAAAATTATCTTTTTCCTTGAGGACTTCTCCGATCTGGCGGCAGCACTCCTCGATGTAATCCAGCTTCAAAGAGCCGTCTTCATTGCTCGGCGTACCAACGCAGATCAAGGAAACATCGGAATTAAGCACGGCATCCTTAATATCCAGTGTCGCGGTAAGGCGGCCTGATTGCTCGCCCTTGGCGATCATTTCATCAAGCTCAGGCTCAACAATGGGAGAGCGGCCTTCCTGAAGGCATTTCACTTTGACCGGATCGGGGTCCACGGCGATAACGTCATGTCCTGAGTCCACCATGCAAGCCGTCGCCACCGCGCCGACATATCCAATTCCAAAGACTGAAATTTTCATCTCTAATTTACCTTTCCAAAGTTTCTAAAATTTATTTATGCAAATCTTGCCGTTTTATGAGACTTTCATATCAGAAAAGCAAGGGTTTTGTTCGTTTTTTCTGCGTGTCTTAGACGGGCGGCCCGGCTGTAAACGCACGAAAAAGCGGCCCTTTTAGGCCGCCTTAAGTTTCTGGTCGTATTCCCCCACTTCCGGAAAAGCCGAAAGCAGAGCATCAATCGCATCAAACATGGCGTGCATTTGTTTGTCCGATACGGGGCTTTCAACCACCACCACGAGAGACGGCTTGTTGGAGGAGGCGCGAACCAGACCCCATGTGCCGTCTTCCAGCGTAAAACGAATACCGTTAACGGTGACAATATCGACAATTTTTTGGCCTAAAATCGTCTCGCCTTTGGCTTTTTTGTCCTGATATTGGGCTGTCACAGCTTCAACAACGCCGTATTTTTTGTCATCCGGGCAATAGGGCGACATGGTGGGCGAACTCCAGGTCTTGGGAAGGTCGTCCTTAATCTGCGCCAGTGTTTTATCGGGGTTACGTTCCAGTAAATTACAGACGGTAACGGCGGATAAAATTCCGTCGTCATAGCCGCGCCCTATTGGGGCGTTGTAGAAATAATGGCCGCTTTTTTCAAAACCAACCAGCGCGCCCAGCTCATTAACCCGGCGCTTGATATAGGAATGACCGGTTTTCCAGTAATCCGTAGTGGCACCCAGTTCTTTTAGAACCGGATCGCTGTGATAAAGTCCCGTGGATTTTACATCCACCACAAAAGTCGGGTTTTTGTATTGGCGGGCCAGATCACGGGCCAGCATTACACCAACCTTATCGGCAAAAATCTCCTCACCGGTATTATCCACCACACCGCAACGATCGCCATCACCATCAAAGGCCAGCCCGACATCTGCGCCGGTTTCCTTGACGCGCGCGCTCAAGGCGTGCAGCATCTCCATGTCTTCGGGATTTGGGTTATAGCGCGGGAAGGTATAATCCAGCGCACAATCCATGGCGATAACGTCACAGCCCAGCGCCTCAAGCGCCTGCGGGGCATAGGCACCCGCCGTACCGTTACCGCAGGCCACAACAACCTTGAGCTTGCGTTTCAGCGTTCCAACACTTTTGATAACATCGGTCAGATAACGCTCTTTCATGTCAGAGACATATTCATAGGAACCACCGCCCGGCGTTTCCCAGCTCTGGGATAAAATCATTTCCTTGAGGCGTGTCATCAATTCCGGCCCGAAAGTGAGCGGGCGCTCTGCCCCCATCTTTACACCGGTCCAGCCATTTTCGTTATGGCTGGCCGTAACCATGGCAACGGCCGGGCAATCCAGCTCGAACTGAGAAAAATAAGCCACGGGCGATAGTGCCAGTCCGATATCCTTGACATGACAACCTGCGGCCATAAGACCGGTAATCATCGCCATTTTGATCTCGGCACTGTAGGAACGGTAATCATGACCGACGGCAATCGCCGGGTTTTTGCTCATGCTGCGAACAATTGTACCCAGCCCCATGCCCAAAGCCTGCGCGCCGCGCAGATTAAGTTGCTGGGGGTAAAGCCAGCGGGCATCGTACTCACGGAAGCCTGAGGGCGCGACCAGAATCTCGCGCTCAAACGCTTCCGTGTTTGGCTTTATAGTGCTGTCGGTCATTATTTTATGTTCCATCCTCTGGGATTCAGGCCGCTGCGCGTCCGTAGATATCATCATAGCGAACGATATCATCTTCGCCCAGATAATCGCCGCACTGAACCTCAATAATCGTCAGGTTCTTTTTGCCGGGATTGGCCAGACGGTGCGTTGCTCCCAAAGGAATAAAGACCGTTTCCTGTTCTTTCAGGTGTTTTTCTTCGCTATCAACGGTAACGATGGCCTCACCTTCCAGAACGATCCAGAACTCGGCGCGGTGGTTATGGCTCTGAAGGCTCAGCTTCTGATCCGGTGTCACAACGATTTCCTTGATCTTGTAATTGCTGCTCTCGGAGAGAACCTTGAACATGCCCCATGGGCGTGTCTCTTTTGAAGGCTCGCGCACTTCTTTCTGGCCCGAGGCTTTCAGAGCCTTAACCAGAAACTTCATCGCATCGCCATTGCGCTTATCGGCCACCAGAACGGAATCACCCGTTTCAGCAACAACAATATTTTCCAGACCAGCGCAGGCCACCAGACGTTCCTGAGCATGCACGATGCAGTTCTTGCTGTCATAAAGGGCGGCTTTGCCTTCAACAACATTGCCGTTTTCGTCTTTTTTGCTGATCTCCCAAAGGCTTTCCCAGCCGCCAATATCGGACCATGCGGGATTACAAGGGATAACGGCCACTTTATCGGCTTTTTCCATGATGGCTTTGTCAAAGGGCTGCTCGGCTACAGTGCTGTAGATTTCGGCAGAAGGGGAAACAATGCTGGTTTTAATCGCTTGGTGAACCGTATCGTAAATATCGGTCGCCAGACGACGGAAATTCATCAAGATTGTATCGGTGTTAAACAGGAACATACCGCTATTCCACAGATACTCTCCGCTCTCTATATAGGCCTGCGCCACATCTGCGGATGGTTTTTCTACAAACTGCGCAGCGCGGCGCACGCTGTTTTGTCCCTCAAGCGCATCGCCAACGCGGACATAACCATAACCGGTTTCAGCGCGTGTGGGCTTAATACCGAAGGTCACAAGGAAGCCTTCCTGTACGGCGTGCAGGGCGTCATTAACGGCCTGTGCCAAAGCTTTTTCATCGCCGATGTGATGGTCGGAAGGCAAAACCCACATAAGGGTCTCTGGTCCAAATTTATCAAGCACATAACGCGCGGCCAGCATGATCGCGGCGGCTGTATTCCGCGCGGCGGGTTCACCAAGAATATGCTGTGTCAGCTCCGGGTTGAGCTCATTGAGCTGGCGCGTCACTTCTTTTCTCAAAGGCTCTAAGGTAACCGTTACGAGATCAGAGGGCGCGGCCTTGGCGATGTCCACTGCGCGTAGAACTGTATTTTGTAACAAGGAGCCATGCCCGGTCAGGTTCAGGAATTGCTTGGGCATGTTCTCGCGGCTAATGGGCCAAAGACGGGTCCCGGAACCACCACACAGCACTACGGGAATGATTTTTTTATTTACCATATGACTTACTCCTAAACCTAATATATTGCGATGCAAAAAAATCTACATCATTTTGTTAAAAATAGCAAGTTTTTATTTTCCAAAACACATTAATAAAATTTAGTTTTTCGATCTTTTCAGGGAAACGACCGGAAAATATAACAAGCTCAAGATTCCCCACCATACGCTTACAGTGCCCTGAGAGTTCCCGGAAAAATGAGAAATATAAATCACTTTTTGTGTTTTTTAGGGTCTATTTTCAGGCGCGCGGCGCACGAAACCGCTCCAGCTCCTGCGTCACGATATCCTTGCGAGAGAGCTTGCCGATCATTGTTTTGGGCAAGGGCTGCTCCCGAAATTCAATTTCTCGCGGCATTTCCATTTTGGATATTTTGTCGTCCAGAAATTCTCGCAAGCCTTTGGCGGTCAGAGTTTTTTCATTTTTAAGTTTGATCCAGGCCTTGACGATTTCTCCGCGTTGCGCATCGGGCAAGCCCGCAACGATACATTCCTCGACGCTTTCATGCTGGTATATAGCCTCCTCGATATTACGCGGATAGACATTATAGCCATTGGTAATGATCATATCCTTGATCCGGTCGACTATATATATGTATCCGCGCTCATCCATGATTGCGATATCTCCGGTATAAAGCCGCATCATCCCTTCATCAACTCTACGTAGAACATCCGCAGTTTCCTCAGGTTTATTGTAATATCCTTTCATCACCTGCGGCCCGCGAACGCAAAGCTCGCCGCGCTGACCGATCGGCAGGGGCGTGGATTTATCTTCGGGGTCGATAATCTCGACAATGGTTTGCGGTAAAGGCAGGCCTATAGAGCCGGCAACATTCTCGCCAAAGGGTGGATTAACGCTCACCACGGGGGAGGTCTCGCTCAAGCCGTAGCCTTCGACCACGATGCAGCCGGTTCTTTCCTCAAATTGGCGCTTAACCTCAACGGGCAGGGGCGCACCGCCGGAGATACAAAACCGTAGCGATGATAAATCGTAATCCGCAATGCGCGGATGATTGTTAATAGCATTAAAAATCGCCGGAACAGCAGGCATGTAATGAGGTTTTTTGCGCCGAATGATCTTTAAAACATCATCCAGGTCAAACCGGGGCAGGGTAACAATCTCCATCCCCGCCAGAATTGCCATATTCAAAGAAGCCGTCATGGCAAAAACATGAAAAAACGGCAAAACGGCCAGCATGATTTCATGGCCTTCGGGGTCCGGAAAGTTGCTATAGGCCTGAACGGCGTTGGTATGAATATTAGCATGGGTCAGCATCGCCCCCTTAGGCGTGCCGGTCGTACCCCCGGTATATTGCAAAACGGCGACATCCTCCTCCGGATTGATGGTGACCGGCGTGGGCGTGTCTCCCTTGTCCATATATTCATCCAGACTCTTGATCATCTCCGAATATTGAATTTTTGCGACGTCATTCTTTTTAAAAAGAGAAAAGAGTATGTTTTTAGGGAAGGGAAGGAAGTCCGTAAATTTACCGATAATGAGCTGTTTGAGCGCCATTTCCTCCATAAGAGGTACAATTTTGTCGCATAAAATCCTGAGATCAAGACTGACCATGATTTGCGTTTCACTGTCTTGAATTTGATGCGCCAGCTCGCGCGTTGAGTAAAGTGGATTATAATTTACAACCGTAGCGCCGGTTTTTAAAATGCCGTAATACGCAATCGGATAAAGGGGGCAATTGGGAAGAAGAAGGCCGACTTTATCGCTCTTGCCGATGCCTTGCGCTTGTAATCCGGCTGCAAAGCGATCCACGGCCTGAGACATCTCATGCCAGCTATAAGTTTTCCCCAAAAAATCAAAGGCCGTTTTTTCAGGGTTTTTGCGCGCCGTATTCTCCAGCGCCTCAGTCATTAAACCCGGCGTAATCTTCATATCCCATTGCGGTCTGGGAGGGTAGTGGGACAGCCATGGGTACGATAATGTGTTCATAGGAAAGAGCTTTTGTTGCGTAGTGTTGTTGCATGAAGGCGCGCCGGGCGGTGCCGACCCCTCATATTCTAGTACAAATAGCCGCCTGGCGCTACCGTTGGTGGGGGCTTTGGAAAAAGTCTGAGAATTGCTCTGGATTTTTTATGCGTTTTGTAGCAGAATCATTGCAGTCGTATACGCGTAGGGGTTGAGCGCTCTGCACATCCGGAAGTATATTTTTAAAGGAATTCTACCTTGCAGACTTCACAGAACCAATCCTCTCCCGAGGATGATGACAAGCCCATAAAAATGCTCTTGAAATGGTTCAATGGGACCAAGGGGTTTGGCTTTGTCGTTCCCGAGGATGAAAGCTTTGATGCCTTCATCCATATCACAACCCTGCAACAGGCCGGTTTGCATGCTTTGGGCGAGGGGGCTGTTTTGGTTTGTACGCTTTTTGATGGCCCCAAGGGGAAGCAGGTCAAGGAAATTATGGAAGTTCTGGCGCAGGGCAGTGTCAATCTCATGCCCGAAGATGCGAGCGAGGATGGCACTTTTTCCATGGGCGGGCTGGTCAAATGGTACAAGCCGGAAAAGGGGTTTGGTTTTATTATTCCCGATGACGGCATGAAGGATGTGTTTATTCATAAGACGTTGCTTGATCGTCTCGAGGTTGAAACTCTCGAAGCGGGCCAGCGGGTTAAGGTCACCCTTAAAATCGTCGATAAAGGCCGTGAGGCCGTGGATCTCCAAATTATCCGTTAGTCACTGGGCCATCTTTATGGCGGCAGTCTTCAGCAATTTAAAAAACCCGCCTGTGATTTTTTCACTTGCGGGTTTTCGTAAAATTTTAAGGCATAAGCCGTAAGGGAAGGATGAAGAATTATTCTTCGTCGGAGTCTTCCTCTGCCGCGGGCTCTTCGGAAGCTTCATCGCCTTTTACGGCTTTAACCTTCTCAGCTTTTTTAGCGCGTTTGGCGGCGGAAGCCTCGTCTTTTACCTTTTCGGCGGCTTCTTTAGCTTCGGCTGCGGACTTCCGCTCTTTACGGGCCTCCAGAGCGCCTTCTTCCAGAACATCTTTAAGTTGCTCATCGTCCTCTGGCGCAGATTTCACAGCGACAGGCGGGGCATCACGGTCCATGCCGGCAATCAGGGCTCTCCCTGTTTTTGCCTGCGTTTCCGCTTCTTCAACAGAGCGTGCAATATTGATTGTCACTGTGACTTTCACTTCAGGGTGAAGCGAAACTTCAACAGGAAACAAGCCAATCAGCTTAAAGTTCTGGTTCAGGCGGATCATCGAACGATCCACAGCAATACCGGAAACTTTAGTGAGTTCAGCGGCAATATCGCGCCCGGCAACCGACCCAAAAAGCTGTCCGCTTTCCGAAGCCTGACGGATCAGCGTTGCCTTCACGCCTTCCAGTTTCTTGGCCAGTTTCGCAGCTTCGCCCTTGCGCTTGTCATTCTCAGCCACGAGGCTTTTCTTTTGCGCTTCAAAATACGCCACATTATCCTTGCTGGCGCGCAGAGCTTTTCTTTGCGGCAGCAGGAAGTTACGGGCGTAACCCGGACGGACGGAAACGACGTCACCCATATCGCCGAGATTATCGACGCGTTCCAGCAAAATCACTTGCGTAGACATGATCTGTGTATCTCCTAATCCCTGTTGCTGTAATCTTTGTTAAACCGTGGTGGGCGCTGTTGACCGCCGCCATCGCCATCGGTCCGCACATAGGGCATAAGACCCATGAAGCGGGCGTTTTTGATCGCCTTTGCCAATTCGCGCTGTTTCTTTTGCGATACCGCGGTGATGCGGCTGGGGATGATTTTCCCACGCTCGGAAATGTAACGGTTCAGTGTGCGCACGTCCTTCCAGTCAATCGCCGGGGCGTTTGGTCCGGTAAACGGGCATGTTTTCTTGCGGCGGAAGAAGGGGCGTTTTGCGCCCGCGCTTGCGGTTGTATCTTGTGTGCTCATGATTATGCGGCCTCCTTATCCTTGTCAGAGTTAAAATCGTTGTCGCGGTCGCGGCTTTTGTCCAGAATAGCCGATGGGCCTTCCGTGGCAGCGTCCAGACGCATGGTCAGAACGCGCATAACGTCCTCATCAATGCGCATAAGGCGATCAAGCTCAATCACGGCTGCGCCGGGCGCTTCGCTTTCCAGAAGCGTATAATGGGCCTTGCGGCTTTTATTGATTTTATAGGCAAGGGTGCGAAGACCCCATTGCTCGGTCTTCAGGACTTTTCCGCCCTGCGCTTCAATGATTTTAGAGTATTTTTCAGTCAGTTCGTTGACCTGTGCTTCAGACAGATCCTGCCGTGACATAAACACGGTTTCGTAGATGGGCATTCCCGGTTTCCTCCTGGGTTTATCCTCGGCGATTCCGAATATACAAAAACATTCGGGGCGCAAAGGCAGCCGGTCCGGGCAAAACCCAAAACTCGGCGAGGTTGCAAAGTGAGGCGGACTATAAGCGCAACCCCCATAGAAGATCAAGGCTTTTTTACATGCCCTCTTAAAGGAAGTTATTCACCCGGCTTTTTCAGCAAAGGCCTTCGTTAGCATTGCTGTTTGCACTCAGGCTCATATAGCGCGCCATGAAACTTGCCCAGCCCTCTTCCATCGAGCCGTTATGATGTTGGCTGTAACCGCTGCGAATGGCGCGCCGGAGCTGATTTCCCGTTAATGCGGGGTTCTCCATCGCGGCCTTGAAATCAAGCAGGGAAAGCGAAGCAAATTCGGCATAATCCGTATTGACGGCGCCGCAAATTTCAAAAGCCTCATACGTACCTTCGAGGAGGCTTTTCAGACGATCATGTATTGATAACGGTTGGTCCATTTTTACGCGCTCCTTATGTCTCTAAATGGTTGTTCGCTTACGCAGGAGGGGTAATGCAACAGGCGAATTTCCCCTTGCGCGATAAAAAAATCGCGCCGCTGGATTGAAAAATCTTTTCAACCCTTTATTAAATCTACACAGTCACCTCTGGATTAAATAAAGAATTTCATATCCGGACAAAAAGTGCAAACTTTTTGCAAAGATTCTATTGTGCAGAGCGATATTATAATGCCGAATATAATCTGTATTTGAAATATTGTTTCAATGATGTGGTATTTAAAACAAGGAATTGGAGTAAATTATGACGCGTGCTTTCATTTTCCCCGGTCAGGGATCGCAATACGTTGGTATGGGCAAGGATCTTGCCGATTCTTTCCTTGAAGCGCGTGAGGTTTTCGAAGAAATAGACGAATCGCTTTCCTATGGGCTGAGCAAATTGATGTTTGAGGGACCGGAAGAAACGCTCAACCTCACGGAAAATACCCAGCCCGCGCTGATGGCGGTGTCCATGGCGGTGGTTAAAATTCTGGAGAAACAGGGCGGTGTGAATTTGTCCGGCGCTGCCTCCTTCATGGCGGGGCACTCTTTGGGGGAATATTCGGCCCTCACCACAGCGGGCAGCTTCACGCTTACCGATTGTGCCCGGCTTTTGCGCCTGCGGGGCCAGTCGATGCAAAAGGCCGTGCCCGTGGGGGTTGGGTCCATGGCGGCCATTCTCGGGCCGTCTTTCGAGGAAGTTTCCGCCATCGCCAGGGACGCCGCCGAAGCGCAGATTTGCGAAACAGCCAATGATAATTCTGTGGGGCAGGTTGTGCTGTCCGGTCATAAACAGGCCATAGAGCGGGCCATCGCCATCGCCGGAGAGCGCGGCGCAAAACGGGCGCTGCTCCTGCCGGTCAGTGCGCCATTTCATTGCACGCTCATGCAGCCCGCCGCCGATGTCATGGCAAGGGCGCTGGCGGAGGCAATCGTTAAAACGCCCCGTGTACCTGTTGTCTCCAATGTCACGGCGCAGGCCGTTTCCGACCCGGATGAAATTCGGAGCCTTCTGGTCAGACAAATCACAGGCATGGTACGCTGGCGCGAATCGGTAAGCTGGATGAAGGATCAGGGCGTGTCGGAAATGATCGAACTGGGTGCGGGCAAGGTGCTTTGCGGTCTTGTGAAGCGGATCGAAAAAGAGGTAGTCTGCGAGAGCGTAGGAACGCCCGCCGGTATTGAGGCACTGATTGAAAAACTAAAATAAAAATGAGGAAAAATATGTTTGATTTAAGCGGTAAAAAAGCACTGGTCACGGGCGCAACGGGCGGTATAGGCGGGGCGATTGCCAAAGCGCTGCATGCGCACGGGGCGCATGTCGGTATTTCCGGGCGCAATGAGGGCAAGCTGAAAGAGCTGGCCGCCGCACTGGGCGATCGGGTCTCTATCCTGCCTGCCGATCTTTTTGACCCCGAAGCGATTGATGCGTTGGTGAAATCCGCTGATGAGGCGATGGGCCAGATTGATATTCTGGTAAACAACGCCGGGTTGACGCGTGATAATCTGTCCATGCGCATGAAGGACGAGGAATGGCAGGAAGTTATTGATGTTAATATGACGGCCACTTTCAAGCTTGCGAAGGCTGTTCAGCGCGGCATGATGAAGCGCCGGGACGGGCGCATTATCAATATAGCCTCTATCGTCGGCGTAACCGGTAATCCAGGCCAGTGTAATTACGTGGCCTCCAAGGCGGGTATGATCGGCTGGTCCAAGGCCATGGCGCAGGAAATTGCTTCGCGCAACATCACGGTCAATTGCGTTGCACCGGGTTTTATCGCCACCGCCATGACAGACGCTTTGAATGACGAACAAAAAGCGCGCATCAGTGCGAATATCCCCGCCGGGCGCATGGGCTCCGCCGAGGATATCGCCGCCGCCACTGTCTATCTCGCTTCACCGGATGCCGCTTACGTGACGGGTCAGACCATCCACGTTAACGGCGGCATGGCGATGATCTAGGGCCCGGATTTTTCCATTGCCCTCCTTCCCTCCCGAAAGTGGTCGGTTTTTATTGACATAAATTTATTTTTTGAGCATAAACCCACCTGCTACAAAAAGATTATTGGAAATAAAATGTCGCAAAACTGTCTTTTCGGCCAGAAGGCCTTTCCCATTGTAGGGGCCCCAGAGGACATCCTGCCCGCGCTTCGAGAGGGTTTTACGCGGGCGGTCATCTGGCGCTGTCATGAAAATCCGCGATGAAAAGCTGCGCGCGGCGATTGATCTTGATGCGGGCTTTGTGCCGCATATCGGCGACACTTTCAGGATCGGATCGAAGACTTTCGGCGAAGGGCTTCAGGCGGCGGAGATTCAGGAGGCCGCGCTTGACGGAAAAATAGGGATTAATCCGGAAGCCGCCGCTGACCTTGCTGACAGGGTACGCGGTATTTACGCCCATTTTTCAAGCATTTATAAAGGATATTCCTTTACGGAGTTTGATGAGCCGCTCCAGCCCTTTGGGATGATACTGCCCTTGTTTACCTGTAAAAACAGGAGTAGCGGACGGGTGTCATATTTTCATATCGATCAGCGCCCGCTGACGTGCCATTTTGCAATTGCCGGAGCGCCGCTGTCACTTTACAAGGGAGACAAGCATTCTGGGCCGATAGCGTATTGGGTTGATAAGATCGAAGGCACCAAGACGCATCATGCAAAAGAGCTGAGCGCTTTAGAGGCTGAAGAGGGCGAGGGACTGGCGGCGCTCGGCGATGTCGTCATCATGAAGGGCTACGCAAAGGGGCAACGCTCTTTATGCAGGAAATATCCCTACATGAACCCCGAAAACACCGGCGGCCTTCACCGCTCGAATCCTCGAATTGCGAGCGATGGGCAGGCCAGCATCATCCTGTGGTAAAAAAGAGTAAACGGCGTTTATTTTCGGACAGGCACGAGAGGCGCAGCGTAAACGCAGGTATATAAGTGATGGAGCAACGCCGCCCGGAATGAAATGATAAAAGCTCTGATCACAGGACACCCAGCATGTCCGCGACCAGAGGGTGCCGCACGATGTCGGATTGCGACAAGCGCACAACACCGATGCCCGGCACCGCATCCAGCCGCGTGGCAATATCAGCCAGCCCGGACAACCCCTCCAGCAGGTCCGATTGATCCGGATCGCCGGTCACCACCATGGTTGAATGCCACCCCAGCCGCGAAAGCAGCATCTTCATCTGGCCATAGGTGCAGTTTTGCGCTTCGTCAATGACCACAAAGGCGTTGTTAAGCGTCCGGCCACGCATAAAACCGATAGGGGCGATCTCGATCGTGCCGTCATCAATATATTGTCGCACGCGTTTTCCACCCATCCGGTCGCCCAGCGCATCATAGAGCGGGCGCAGATAGGGTGCCATTTTTTCCTGCATATCACCGGGCAGATAGCCTAGAGACTCACCGGCCTCCATTGCCGGGCGGGAGAGGATGATCTTTTCAATCCTGCCTTTCTCCAGTGCCTCAACCGCCTGAGAGATTGCAATATAGGTTTTTCCGGTTCCGGCAGGGCCGATAGCCAGTGTAAGCGCGTAGCTGGCAATGGCCTCGATCAGTTCTTTTTGTCCTTCCGAGCGCGGCTTTATATTCTTCACATATTTTTGGTCCCGCCGCCCGTCAATTTCATCTTCCAAAGGGTGCCATCCTGCCGGCTCGAACACCGGACGGATGATATTCTCAGTTCTCAAATTTTTTGTGTGAGGCGTATTTTTACGGGATTTTCTGGACATGCGAAGTGTTCCTTCCATTGGGGGAGAGGTTGAGGGACAGACAGAAAACAAGGGAAAATAAAGAGGAGGGGAGAGCGTAAAAAAGAGAGGAGGCGGATCATGAAAAGCCGCCAAGGCCGTGATTGTGAGTGGAGGAGGAGCCTGAAGATCAAATAAAGGTCCTTTGCGAGAAGCAACTGTCCAAGCATAGCAAAAATTGTCCCCACCGCGCCAGAAATATTCCGGTGTTAATAACAAAAAGCTGGTCTTAAGGCTTCCGGCCTTTTATTGTGGGCCGCTGATAAAGAAAAGGGCGGCGGGAAGAGCCATGGCACTGACATTCGATCACGTACAAAATGCTTATGCGGCTATTCGGGAGTCCACTATGCGCACGCCCTGCATCAAGGCGGCGCGGATGTCCTTGCATCTTGGGATTGATCTTTATTTTAAACTGGAAAACCTTCAGCACACCAATTCATTCAAGGCCAGAGGGGCGCTGAACAAGCTTTTAACTCTGGATGCGGACCAAAGAGCGCGCGGCGTTATTGCCTGCTCCGCCGGAAATCACGCGCAGGGCGTTGCCTATCACGCGCAGCGCCTTGGCATCCCGGCCACAATCGTTATGCCCCATGGCACACCCTTTAATAAAATTGCCAAAACCGAAGATTTCGGCGGCCGGGTGGTCTTGCATGGCAAAAATTTTGATGAATCCGTGGACTTCACGCTGAATATGGCGGAGAAGGAAAACTACGTCTTTATTCATCCCTTCGATGATATCGCCGTTGCCGCAGGGCAGGGCACGCTGGGCCTTGAAATGCTGGAGCAGCAGCCGGAACTTGATTGCATAGTCGTTCCTATTGGCGGTGGCGGCATGATTGCCGGCGTGGCTACGGCGGTTAAGGGCATTAAGCCCTCAATTGAAGTTATAGGCGCGCAGGCCGATCTTTATAATGCGGTTCAATCTAAATCCGAGGGAAAATCCAAAGTAGAGGGCGGCTCAACGCTGGCTGAGGGGATTGCTGTAAAACAACCCGGCGCGCGTAATTTAAAAATTATCAGGGCGCTGGTCTCCGAAGTTTGGAGCGCATCGGAAGAACAGATCGAGGAAGCTGTTTTCGATTTACTCTCCAGCGAAAAGCTGGTTGTTGAGGGGGCCGCCGGGGCGGGTCTGGCCGTCATACAAAAAAATCTCAGCCATTTTAAAAAGAAGAAAACGGGGCTGGTCATCAGCGGCGGCAATATTGATTCCCGTTTGCTTTCCACCTTGATTATGCGGGGTCTGGTGCGTGATGGACGTATAGCGCGGCTGCGCTTTGAGATTGATGATACGCCGGGCCAGCTTTCCGATATTTCCCGCATCATCGGAGAGAGCAGCGCCAACGTGGTTGAGGTCATCCACCAGCGATTGATGCAGACTGTCTCTCTGAAAAAGGCGGAGCTGGACATCGTGATTGAAGCACGCGACAGGCAGCATGTTCGCGAACTGGTGGAAACGCTCAAGGCCGCTGGATTTAAGGTCTCTGCGATGGGAAAATCCTGATTTTTTGGAAAAAAAGTGAGGTGTGATAGGACGAATTTTTTATCCTGTTTCTGAGATTTGAGCGATGATAAACATTAAAAGCACTAAACGTCCGGATATTGTTCCCGGGAAAACGCCAGTCAAGCCTCTGACCTCTTCTTCGGGGGAGGATATGTACGCATCGCAAAGAGCCATTGTGACGCGAGGGCTGCGGCTGAGCTTTATTGTGTATGACCCGCTTCCCCATTTGCTGGCGGAGCTGACGCGCGCGGGCTTCACGCATATCTATAAACTGGATAAAAAAATCACCGGTACGCAAGGTTTTTGCTGCGTGAGAGACAATAAGGCCTATATCGTTTTTCGGGGCACATCCTCCCTGTTGGATTGGATAATGGATTTTGTGTTCATCCCTTTTTACTGGCCGCTTTGCCATGTGGGGTTCGGTACAGCCTGGCGCAGTGTGCGCTCCGGTGTAAAGACATGGCTTAAATCCCTGCCGCCTGAGGTGGATTCTGTGATGTTGTGTGGCCATTCTCTGGGCGGCGGCATATGTCATCTGGCGGCCATGGATCTGGCAAAAGATTTCAAGATAGAATCCGTGGTGACGTTCGGCGCGCCAAAGGCATGTTATTTAGGAACAGCCGCCCGTTACGGCAGTACGAAAGTTCATGGACGAGACGAAAATGAAAATCTGGGCAGCATCACATTTTCCGTGGTTAACCAGCGCGACATCGTCGCAAAAGTGCCATTTGAAATTATAGGTTATCGCGATGTTGGCCAACTGGTCTATATCGATCAGGTGGAAAATATACATTTCGGCCCGGAAGCTTGGAAAGCGCGTCATAACGATTCTATGACTGATGCCGATATTTTATTTAATTTTTTGGAACGTGAGAAAATTGGCGCATTGGGCGCGCATAGCAGCCAGACACAAAAGATTTTTTATAAGGTGCGGATGGCCGCTGTTTCTATAGTCGAGGCTGCCCCCTTGCTTAAAGGCATCGTGCTGCCGACCTTGATGTATGTCATGTTTTCATTTTACTTTCTGCGCTCCGGTCTGGCGCATTTAGGTGACAAATATATGAGCGTCTTTACGCAGCCATTGCCGGAATGGTCTTATAAGCCCTACGAGCGAAGCAGCGCGCAAGAAATACGCGCCCTGATCGGTCGAATAGTTTTTGGTGGCCTGCTTGTCGGGCTTTTCCTATGGGGGCTGGTACACATTGTGTCGTGGTCGATCGAGGGATTGCATGAGCCTGAAAACCCCATGGCGCGCCGTACGCATTAAGACGTATCTATTTTGCGGCTGTCCGGCGTGCCCCTAAAATCCCCAGAATTGCGGGATAATCAAGACGGCTGCTATAAACATTAAAACATTCAAGGGTAGGCCGATAACAATAAAATCTCTGAATTTATACCCGCCAGCACCGTAGACAAAAGTATTGGTCTGATAGCCAACCGGCGTGGCAAAGCTGGCACTGGCGGCAAACATAACGGCCACGAGGAAGGGTTTGGGGTCAAGCCCCAGACTGTGCGCTACACCGATGGCAATGGGCGTAAGAAGGGCCGCAACGGCATTGTTGCTGACTGTTTCGGTCAAGGCCGAGGTTAAAATATAAAAAACGGCCAGAATCGTGATGGGGCCGTAAGAATCCGCAAAGGAGACAACATAATCCACAATTAACATAGCGGCGCCGGTCTTCTCCATCCCCTGCGCCAGGCCCAGCATACCAAAAATCAGAAAAATAATGGGCCAGTCAACGGATTTATAAATATCACGCGGATCAAGACAGCGCGTCACCACCACCACGCCAGCCCCGACAATGGCCAGCAGGGCAATAGGCATGATATTCAACGCCGCCAGCCCCGCCACAGCGGCAATCGTCAGCAATGCAATAGGCGCCTTGCTGCGCCGGATGGGGCGATCCTCCGGCAGGGTCAGGTTTATAAGTCCGTTTTCCTGAAAAAGAAGCTGCATGCCGGTAATTGGCCCCTCCAGCAACAGCGTATCGCTCATCCCCAGTGTTTCACGGTCAGCCCGAAAAACCGGGTGCCTCTGGGGTTTGTGGACCCCTACCACATACACGCCATAGCGACGGCGGAAATCCAAACCCGAGCGCATTTTACCAATCAGGTTAGAATTGTGGCCAACGATACCCTCCGCCACAACATTTTCCGAAGCTGAAATAGGATCAAGACCTTCAATAAAATGATCCGCGCCGGGAGTACTTTCCATGGATACGGCGCCGGTTTCTTTTATGCCCAGAATCTCGCCGACATTCGTTTCCAGAACAACGCGGTCGCCCGCTTTGAGGTCGAGATCATCAAGATAATCTCTCATGGAATCGCCAGAGCGTATAACATCTATAATATGGGTGTCCCCCCCCTTGGTGAGGAGAGAGTCTCGCAAAGGCCTGCCCACAAGCTTTGAATCTTGCGGTACGCAGAGCTGAGCAATGTATTGTTTGCCCGTGCTACCGCCGATGAGATCGGCCAGAGATGTTCGCTCCGGCAGAAGATGGCGGCCAAACAGGAAAATATAAACAAACCCCACTGCGGCCATAATCAGGCCGGGCAGGGTAATTTCAAACATGCCAAACCCCTCTACCCCATTTTCAATCGCAATCCCGTTGACGAGCAGATTCGTAGATGTGCCGATCAAGGTGCAGGTCCCGCCCAAAATTGCGGCATAGGACAGAGGGATCAAAAGCTTGGAGGAGCTGACCTGCATTTTTCGGCACAGGCTAATGATTACAGGGACGAGGACAATCACAACGGGCGTGTTATTCATAAAGGCCGATATGATAAGCGCGATGGGCATGACGGCAAGCATCATGCCCACTTGCCCCTTGCCGGACATTTTTTCTATGAAGCGGCCAAGAAGCTCAATACAGCCTGTGCGCTCGAGCGCGGCAGAAATAATAAACATGGCCCCGATGGTGACGGGAGCAGGGTTGCTGAAAACGCTGAGTGCTTCCTTGCTATCGAGAATGCCAAAGCCAATCAGGATGATCAGGGCGCTCATCGCCGTAACATCGGGCGGTAATTTTTCCAGAATAAAAGAAGTGAAAACGCCGATAATCAGCGCATAAACGAGAAAAATTTCCCAGTGTTCAAAAATCGCCATTGTCAGCACACAGCCCATCTTCCGCGTGTATTGCATGAAAATATACAACGTGCAGCGAATTAGATTTTAAATAAAACAAAAAAGCCCCCCGATAAGGCCCTTACTTCTTTTTTCAATTTATTCTTTATAAGCCCATTCTACGTGAAGCGCCTTACGCGCGCAAGATCACGAACGTCCTTTTGAAGGAAAGGTTCCCCTTATTCGTCAAGCCAGGAAATTACGCCCTTTGCCGTATGACGGCCCATAGCCATACAGCCTTGCAGAAGATAACCACCTGTTGGCGCTTCCCAATCCAGCATTTCTCCGGCTACGAAGGTGCCGGGCCGGCTCAAAAGCATGAAGTTTGGGTCAATGGTCTCGAAAGTCACGCCGCCCGCAGTTGAAATAGCCCGGTCGATCGGGAAAGCTGAGCTCAGGTGCAGCGGATACTTTTTGATAAGATTGGTCATTTGTGAGGGGCTGTATTCTCCCAGAATTTTTCTGTCATGATGTTCCATCAGCAGACCAAGCGCCACGTCAGAAAGATTTAAGGTCTTACGGAGAAAATTGGAAAGCGATTGTCCGCCTCTGGGTTTTTTAAGACGAATCTGGATGTTTTCAGCATTAAGATCCGGTTTCAGATCAAGGTGAACAAGCGCAGAGTTACCACGGTCAATTTCCTCACGGATCAAGGCGGAGAGAGCGTAAATCACCCCGCCCTCAACACCGCGTTCCGTTATCATGATTTCCCCTCTGGTTGCGCTTTCCTTGAAGTGAACAATAACGGGCTTGAGGGGGTGTCCGGAAAAACGGGCCTGAAAAATATCCGACCATGGGATACAAAATCCGCAATTAGCGGGGCGGAGCGGCGCAATTTTAACACCTTGGGCGGCCATGCAGGAAACCCACGAGCCATCCGCGCCCAGTCTGGGCCAGGAGGCCCCGCCCAGCGCCAGCAATGTAGCATCCGGTTTTACTTTTATAGGTCCGTTCGGCGTGTTGAAAACCAGAGAATCTTCATCCCATCCCTGCCAGTCATGCTGGGTTCGAAACTGCACGCCCTGTTTTTCCAGACGTATTATCCACGCTCTTAAAAGTGGCGAGGCTTTAAAGGATTCGGGGAAAATGCGGCCACTTGAGCCAATAAAGGTTTTTTCTCCAAGATCTTCGCACCACTGGCGCAGGGTTTGCGGCGGAAAGGCGCGAATAAGGGGCGCAATTTGCGTAGAGTGCTTGCCGTATCTTTTTATAAAAATCTCGATATCTTCTGAATGGGTGAGGTTGAGGCCACCGCGCCCGGCCATCAAAAATTTTCGTCCGACTGAGGGTTTTCGTTCGTAAAGCATAACGGTAAACCCTTGGGCAGAGAGAGTCTCTGCCGCCATCAGGCCGGCGGGGCCACCGCCGATAATGGCGATTGTTTTTCCTCGTGATGTAGCGTCGGAATTATGAAGGGTATTTTGTATGCGATCGGGCATTGCGGCTCTATCAATCCAGGAAGGTTTGCTTAACACGGCCTTTTGTAAGGGGTAGAAAATATGGGTGCTTATACCGTGTTTTTGATCAAGCCTTCCCGGCGGAAAAGCGCATCCGGGTCCGCCTCGCGCCCTCGGAAATTGCGATAAAGCACATCCGGTTTTTCCGTCCCGCCCTTGGTCAGGATTTCTTTTTTATAGGCGCTGGCGGCTTTTTGATCGTATAGCCCTTTTTCTACAAAGAGCTCAAACGTATCGGCATCAAGCACTTCGGCCCATTTATAGCTGTAATAGCCCGCGGAATACCCGCCCGCAAAAATATGGGAAAAGCTGGCGGAGACCGGCCCGGCCAGGCGGGGAAACAAAACGGTATCCTTTACCGCTTCATCCTCAAAGGCCGCAACATCTGTTATTTTTGAAGGGTCGGCTGTGTGCCAGGCCATATCAAGGGTTCCCAGGCTGACCTGCCGCAGGCCGCCCCAGCCAACCATGAAGTTCATGGATTTGCGGAGCTTTTCAATAAGCGCCGCCGGAATTTTTTCGCCCGTTTCGTAATGACCGGCAAACATATCCAGCGTTTCCTTTTCATAGCACCAGTTTTCCTGAACCTGAGAGGGCAATTCTACAAAATCCCAGAGCACCGAAGTGCCGGCCAAAGAGCGATATTTAACATCAGACAAAAGCCCGTGAAGCGCATGACCCATTTCATGGAATAAGGTTGTGACTTCCCCGTGCGTAAGGAGGGAAGGTTTATCCGGCGTTGGCTTGGTAAAATTGCAGACAATGGCCGTGACTGGTCGCTCTATCTTGCCGTGGAACAGACCCTGTTCACGATAGGAGGTCATCCAGGCTCCGTCCTTTTTCCCCTTGCGCGGAAAAAAATCGGCAAACAAGGTGCCGATAAATTTTTCGCCCTCTTTCTCAAAAAGCTCAAAAACCTGCACGTCCTTATGCCAGATTTCATAACCCTGCGCGGGTTTGAACGCCAGCCCAAAAAGCTTGCTGAAATGATCGAAGCATCCCTTTAAAACCCGGTCTAATGGCAAATAGGGACGAAAATCCTCGGAGGAAAAATCAAAAGTTTTATGCTTCAGCTTTTCCGCATAATAAGAAATATCCCATTGCTTGAGATCGTCCAGTCCATCCAGCTTTTTTGCAAAATGCCTAAGGTCCTCAAGATCCTTAAGTGCTGCGGGTTTATAGGCAGCTTTAAGCTTTTCAATAAAGGCCATAACGGTTTCCGGCTTGCCCGCCATACGGCGTTCCAGAACGTAATCGGCGTGATTTTTATAGCCCAGAAGTTTTGCCCGCTCATCTTTCAGGCGAACAATGTTAAGAATATTCTCTGCATTATCATGTGCGCCGCCCCAGCCGCGGGTTCCAAAGGCGCGCCACATTTTTTCGCGCAGAACTCTATTATCGGCATATTGAACAAAGGGGATATAGCTGGGGTAATCCAGCGTAAAAAGCCAGCCCTCATAACCGCGTTCATCGGCGGCATGGCGGGCGGCCTCAATCGCCGAGTCCGGTAATCCGGCCAGATCTTTTTTATCGGTAATGACCATCTCAAAAGCTTCTGCGGATTTGGAGACGTTATTCATAAAGGACGGCCCCAGTGTCGAAAGCGCCTGAGAGATTTCCCGCAAGCGGGTTTTCTTTGTCTCATCCAGCAACGCTCCGGCCCGGACGAAACCTTTGTAATCATCCTCCAGTAAAGTTCTTTGTTCGCTCGTCAGGGAAAGAGAGTCTATTTTGTCATGCACGGCCTTAACACGGGCAAAGAGCTTCTCATCCAGCATGATGTCGCTGGAAAAATCGGCAGTTACCGGCCCGATTTTCTCAGCCAGATCATGTAATTCATCGCCGCCCACGGCGGAAAGCTGATTGTAAAAAACGCCCGTGACCTGCTCCAGGGCTTCGCCTGCATTTTCCATGGCCTCGATCGTATTGATAAAATCGGGCGTATCGGGGTTGTTTTTGATCGCCTCGTATTGCGCGCGGGCTTCTGCAATTGCCGCTTCAACCGCAGGGAAGTAGTCCTCAATCTTTATTTTCTCAAAATCAGGCGCCTTGTTAGGCAGAGTAGAGACTTGCAAAAGCGGATTATTCGTGGCCATAAATATTTCTTCTTTTCAGAAATGAACTCGGTTTCAAGTTGGAGCCTAGCGAAGAGTCTTTTCAAAGAAAAGCATTAAGATCTTGGCCATGCCCTAAACACTAAATATGTAGTTTTGAATATCAGATTGAAAAGAGCCTGAATGTCGACCACGCCAAGATCAGAAGTTTTTGATGATGTTTATTTCTCCGCGCAGGATGGTCTGGCGGAAACGGAGCATACGTTTCTGGCGGGGAACGATCTGCCCGCACGCTGGGCGGGGTGCTCTGAGTTTACAATTGCCGAAACGGGTTTTGGTACGGGGCTGAATTTTCTGGCGGTATGGAAAATGTTTGCCGAAACCGGTGCGGCGGATCAAAAATTGCACTTTATTTCTTTTGAAAAATTTCCGTTAAGCGCCGCGCAGATCAGAACATATCTCACGCCACTCCTGCTCAGGCCCATTGTCGAAGGGGCGTTTGTAGATTCCCAAGGGTATAAACCGTTTTTAGAGCAATTTCTTGCGCTCTATACGGAACAATCCGGAACATATGCGCTGGGGGATCGCGTGCGCCTCACATTGATCTTTGAGGATGTGAATACAGCAATCTCAGCGCTGGATGTTCACGTGGACGCATGGTTTCTGGATGGTTTTAAACCCTCCACCAATCCGGAAATGTGGAACGCGCATGTTTTTTCTAATATAGCCCGCCTGAGCGTGCCGGGGACGACGCTGGCAACATTCACCGCTGCCGGATTTGTACGCCGCGGACTGGTGGAATCGGGATTTAAAGTACAAAAAATCAAAGGCTACGGTACAAAACGCGAGATGACCGTAGGTGTGAAATGCGCGTAGCAATCATCGGTGCGGGGCTGGCCGGTTGTGCGCTGGCCTATGTTTTAAAAAATGCCGGGGCTGAGCCGGTTATTTACGAGGCGGGCGACACCCTTGCCTCCGGTGCTTCGGGCAATCCATCCGGTCTTTATAATCCCAGATTGAGTGCAACTTTTAGCCCCGAAGCTGAGTTTTATAGCGGGGCATTTGCGCGCGCGCTCACGGTTTTTTCGGCGCTGACGGGTCTATCGCTTTCCCAAAGCGTAGCTCAGCCGGATAATATTCTTGATTGGAATCCCTGCGGCGCTCTTCATCTGCTTCATAACGAAAAAAAAGATAAGCAGTTTACGCAAACGGCGCAGAACTGGCCTGCACCGCGAATGCAACTTTTGGAAGCGCAGGAGGCCAGTGTCATCGCCGGGATTGAAATCAGGCACCGCGCACTTTATCTGCCTGATTCGGGTACAATCAGCCCCCGCAAGCTCTGTGAATTCTATGCGCAGGGCGTGGAGGTACACACAAATGCCCCGCTATCTTCGGCCGCCGCCGCCGGGTTGGAAGGCGCAGATATTCTGGTTTTGGCCTGTGGTATGGGTGTTTCGCATTTCAGGCCGGAAATGCCGCTTCGCCCCGTGCGCGGTCAGCTCAGCTTTGCTAAGGCCAGCCTGCAATCGGTAAAACTAAGAACCAATTTATGCTATAGCGGGCATATTTCTGCTCCGCTGCGCGGGATGCACGTGCTGGGCTCAACCTTTCATAAAAACGTAAATCATGCGCATATTTCACCTGATGACGATGCTGAAAATCTATTAAAACTGGAGGAGAGCATTCCTGCACTCTCCGGGCTGGAAACTGAGGGAAGCCGGGCGGCGGTGCGGACCACATCGCGTGATCATTTTCCGGTTGTAGGCCGTTTGGAAGACAGGCTCTATATTTCAACCGCTCATGGGTCGCATGGTATTTTAAGTACGTTGCTCTCGGCAGAGATTATCGCCGCCATGATTTTAGGTCGCCCCTCCCCGGTTTCAGAAAAAGTGCGGCAGCGGCTTTCTCCGGCGCGGTTTTCTTCCTGAGCACTTTTTTTTTGCGCTATAATCCACGCATGTCTATACAGCCAGAACTCACCCCGGAACTCATTCTCGAAGCCTATCGTCAGGGCCTGTTCCCGATGGCCTATAGCGCGGACAGCAAGCAGGTACATTGGGTGAGGCCGGAAATGCGCGGCCAGCTTTCTATTCCGAATCTGCACATTCCCGGCAAGCTTGGAAAAACACTTCTGGCAGGAAAAATACGGGGTTTCCCTTATGAGGTTAGAATCAATACCGCCTTTGCGGAGGTGATTACGGCCTGTGCCCGGTTGAGCGAAAAACGGGCGGAGACATGGATCAATCAGGGCATAATAGAAAGTTATTGCGCGCTTCATGCGCTGGGCCGGGCGCATAGCGTGGAGTGCTGGCGGGAAGGCAAGCTGATCGGCGGCTTGTACGGACTGGCTCTGGGCGGTGCTTTTTTCGGGGAAAGTATGTTCAGCCGGGAAAGCAACGCCAGTAAAATTGCTTTGGTACATTTGGCGGCACGGCTTTGGCAGGGGGGATTTACTGTTTTAGATACGCAGTTTGTTAACCCGCATCTCCTGCAATTTGGGGTCTATGAAGTGCCGGACAAGGAATATATGAAACAGCTGAAGATGGCTTTGTCACAACAGGCAGACTTTCTTCTGGCTGGCGTAGAGGAGCGCAGCCTTATCAGGGCTTATTTAAAAGCGCATTCATGCGATCGGAAGGCAAAATTGAGAAGCCTGCAATAAATTTTAATCGCGCTAGATACAATATTTGTAAAAAACTTTGCAAGGGGTTCAGTGTTTTTTCTTGCCTTATCCCCAAAAACAAGGTTTACTGCGCAACGATCTTTGGACTACTTCGCGCTTTGAATACTTGAATAAACAAGCCTATCAGCCGAATACTACCCCAAGGAGCTGATAAACTAACTCAAACGCGAAGGAGTATCGCAATATGGCTACCGGAACAGTAAAATGGTTTAATAACGATAAAGGTTACGGCTTTGTCGTTCCTGATGATGGCAGTAAAGATATTTTCGTTCATATCTCCGCTGTTGAAGCAGCAGGGATGAGAACCCTTAACGAAGGGCAAAAGCTGTCCTACGATCTGCAGGAAAATCGCGGCAAGCAAGCTGCAACAAATCTGAAAGCTATTTAAGCTTCATCGGGAATGCCTTTGTTCGTCTAGGACGAAGCATTTCTTCAAAAAATACCATAGCGCCCCTTGTTTTGATGAGGGGCGCTGTTTTTTTTTAGGCAAGTCTTTTCTGTGGCAGATAAAATCCCGGTCTAAGTTTAAATCAGGACAGTGACATCGGCGCCATCGTAATGCCGCCGCCATGCATAACGGAACCCTCGGGGAGGCGTTGCATAGCATCTTTGAGCTTTTCTCCGGTTTCTGCGCCGCAATCGTCCACCATAAGCTGTGCCAGGTGGCGCAATGTCGGGTTGCCCTCGTCCGAGGCCCACGCCGGTCTGTAGCCTACCCGCGTATCTTCAAAACGGCTGCCTGTATCGCGCCAGATGAAGCTGCCTTTGTCCTCTATGGTTATTTCCTGACCGCCGAAAACGCTCGTTAAGGTGTCCTGAAGTGTTTTCATATCAGCTTGCGTGCGCGCCCAAAGATCAATGATTGTAGATGCCATTTTTATTACTCCTGTATGTAGTTTTAAAACGTCATCCTGTCGATGCATCCAGTTTTATGCATGGCAGATAGAACTGGGTAACATAGGGGGGCTTTTCACGTCAATGATATTTTTATGTATAATAATACATATTTTAGTAAAGCGCTGCGGTGCGATATCGCAGTGCACACAAAACGTCCCTATTTCTCTGGTTTTACATTTGCGTTCATTTTTATAGGTGGTTCGGGATTTAATTTTAAATGCTTGTGGATAAACGCGCTTGCTTATCTCGTTTTAATGAATGCAGGCAAGTTAGAAAGAGTGTTTGGGCTTGTCACAATTAATGCACTGTGCCTTTAATACGATGCGCCATTGCTCCTGTTTCACACTCATGCTATTCTTCCCTTTAGAACTTGAGGGCACAACGAATGCGCCTTGCTAAAAGTTCCTGAAATTTAAGGTCTTCTTTGAATGTAGGCCTTTGCCTTGTTACTAATTGTCTTTTTGCTTATTGCGTACATTAATAATTTATTCAGCGAATCGCTCTAACATATTTTTAGAGGTGCTGCGTCTTTGTCTGCGTTATATATCCGCACAAATCCTTTAGGAGAAATTTAAGATGAATAACATCATTAAAAATATGAAGATATCGCAGGCAATTCTGCTTGTGGCGCTGGTGCCGACTATTGTAGCCACTATTTTTTCCGGCCAATTGATAATAAGGGAAACGCACACGGCCCATGAGCTTGATCGGCTTTCATCGCTGACGGAGTTGACGGTGATCATGAGCAGTCTGATTCATGAACAACAAAAGGAACGGGGCGCAACGGCTGTCTTTTTAGGCAGTGAAGGTACAACGTTTAGAAAAGAGACCGGAGATCAGCGTCAGGAAACCAACAAAAGACGCGCAGATTTTGAAGGGATTTTAGCAAGTTTTGATATGCAATCCTTCGATACGGGATTTCAGGAGAGGCTCGAATCCTACCGGGCGATGCTGGCAAAGCTGGAGGGAATTCGGTCCGCAGCTGACTCTCTTTCCATTCCGGCGGCGGAGTCCTCCGGATACTATACGGCATTAAACGCCGAAGCCTTGAATTTTGTTAGCTATATAGGAACGATGAGCCCTAATGCTAAAATCATGGCCAGCATTATTTCCTATACGAATTTTATGCTGGGTAAGGAGCAGGTGGGCGTTGAGCGCGCGGTCGGTGCCGCTGGCTTTGCCGCTGGGCGTTTTTCTCCGGAATCGCTGGATAAGTTGAAAGGATTGATTTCAACACAAAATGCCTATTTTAAAATCTTCATGAGCTATGGAACGCCGGAGCAAGGCGCCCTTTTAACAGATTTTAATGCGGGTGCTGTCGCACAAAGAGTTGATAAGTACCGCGGCATAGCCATAGGTAGCGCCCTTACGGATGATCTTCAAGGGGTCAAGGGCAGCATGTGGTATGAGGCCATTACAGAAAAAATAAACGGCTTGAAAGTGATCGAGGATAAGCTGGCTTCGGACCTGGCGAATCAGATGAGCACTATCCAAAATTCAGCCCTGGCTTCGCAGAGAAACGGCATTATCATGGTCGTTGTGGCCTTGCTCGGTACGTTCCTGCTGTGCTGGACGATCATCCGGACCATTAATGCGTCTTTCCGGAATGTGGTTTCTACTATGGGTGAATTGTCGGCTGGAAATCTTGAAATCGTGCTGCCGCCCGTTACGCGCAATGAACTGGGCGAGATGGTAAACGCACTTGAGGTCTTCCAGAAGAATGGAATTGAGCGCAGAAAAATGATGGAAGCTGAGGAGATGGAGAATCAGGCCAAGCTCGAGCGAACTAAAAAAATAGAAGGCTTGATTGGGAATTTTGACAACAAATCCACAGAGCTTCTTAGAAGTCTTGCCGCTGCGGCAACGGAGATGGAGGCAACGTCCCAGTCGATGAGCGCCATTGCTGAGGAAACCACGAAGCAGGCAACGGCTGTATCTGAAACGGCAAATCAGGCCGGAGCCAATGTGAACAACGTTGCTTCCGCAACGGAAGAACTCTCAGCCTCTATTCAGGACATCGCTAAACAGATCAGCATCACAACCGAAAAAACTAAAATTGCATCCAATTCAGTGGTCCAGACTCAGGAAATTATGGAACGTCTGTCCGGTGCGGCTGGTAAAATCGGTGAGGTGATTGAACTGATTACCGGGATTGCCGAGCAGACCAATCTTCTCGCACTGAACGCGACCATTGAATCTGCGCGGGCAGGGGAAGCTGGCAAGGGCTTCGCTGTGGTGGCCAACGAAGTTAAGGCGCTTGCAACGGAAACGCAGAAGGCGACGGATGAAATTGCATCGGTTATTAAAAGCGTTCAGCAGGAAACCAAGGAATCTGTGCAGGCCATCGAGGGGATCAGTCGGATTATTGAGGAGTTGAATGAGACTTCAACCGCCATTGCTGCTGCCATGGAAGAGCAAACTTCAGCCACGCGGGAAATTTCCCGTAACGTGCAGGAGGCCTCAAGCGGTACGACCGAGGTTACAAGCAACATCACAAGCGTTAGCAATGCGGCGCAGGAATCGGGCAAGGCCGCGCATGAGGTGCTGGAAGTTGCCAGACGTCTGGCGGATGAGTCCCAGTCCATGCGCTCTGAAGTGGAAGCCTTCCTCAAGGATATTCGTGCGGCTTAACGCTTTTTTAGGGTATTAGCCTTTCAAAAAATAAAAAAGGGGAGAGAACCAAGGGTTTTCTCTCCTTTTTTCTGAAATACGAACTGCCTATTGCTCCGCTCTTTATTTTTAATTTTCGTGCTTAAATTTGCTAATCTTTGCTTAAGAGATAGCTGCTATCATATGCTATGGTGTGCAGTGTGCTGCCAGAGTTTCATACGGGTGCATAATTTAGATGACAATCCATACTTTAAGTATTGACCTTCTAGGGGCCTTTACAACGGAGAGGCCTGTCATAAACATATATTACGGCAATGTAAAAATAGGCGTCGCCTACGCAGATGAGATATCAGGCACGCACCTGTTCTCCATTGACACATCTTCAACTTTTAATAGCACAATGCTTCGGGTTTCCTTTGTAAATTCGGGGACGGAAACGGGGCGCAGCGCCACCCTTTCGAATATAAAGATTGATGGCAATGACATTAACGAATCCAGTTTTTCCCCTGTGAAAAATGCATCCGTGGATACCGCCAGTGTTATCCTCACGCAAGGCGGGTTTGCGGATTATAATGCGGCGGCGGAACTGCCGGATACAATACTTACGCCGCCGCCCGAAAGCAGCGCTCCGGAAACAACGCATACTTTAAGCATGGATATCCAGGGGACGTTCACTGCTGAGCGTCCGATAGTGACCATTTATTATGGAGGCAAAAAAATTGGCATGGCTTACGCCAATGCGACAAGCCAAACCGTAAACTTTACGATTGATACGACAGGTGAATTTAACAGCACCATGCTCCGGGTTTCCTTCACAAACTCCGGCACCGAGGTAAATCGCGCTGTCAGCATGACAAATATCAAAATTGACGGGGTGGATATCACGGAATCTGATTTTGCGGCCCTTAAGAACGCAACGGTAAATTCCACAACGATAACCCTTACGCAAGGCGGCTTTGCGGATTATAACGCCGCTGCTGCGCTCCCGGACACAATCATTAACGCGCCGGATATAAATGGAACGGCCGGCAATGATAAGCTTTACGGCACAAATTCAGGGGAAATCATCAGAGCCGGGGATGGTAACGACACTGTCTATGGTCTTGATGGTAATGATACCATTTATGGCGGTATCGGCAGTGATGTTTTGCTCGGTGATGGCGATAATGACACTATATACGGCGAAGACGGTAATGATACCATTTATGGCGGTGAGGGTAATGATACACTTGAGGGGGGAGCGGGGAACGATAAGCTCTATGGTGATGCTGGGAATGATACTTTGCGCGGCGGCGCGGGTGTAGACATATTGAATGGCGGTGATGGGGATGACCGCCTTTATGGCGGCGATGGAGATGATTACCTCTATGCCAACGAGGGCGCAGATGATCGCCTTTATGGGGAAGACGGCAATGACAGGCTCTTTGGCGGTTCCGGCGATAATTTCCTAGATGGCGGAAACGGCAACGACATCATAAAGGGCTATGCCGGAAACGACACCATTTATGGGCAAGCCGGAGATGACGTTATAAACGGTGATGAAGGCGATGACACGATTTACGGCGGCACCGGCATAGATAAGCTCTATGGCGCAGACGGCAATGATATTATCTATGGTGGCGATGATAATGATTTTATCTATGGAAATCTCGGCAATGACATTCTGAGCGGCGATGCCGGGGATGATTACATGACCGGCGGCAATGATAATGACATCCTCTATGGTGGTACGGGTAACGACACCATTTTGGGGGATGATGGTGATGATACTGTCGATGGGGATGAGGGAGATGATATCCTCATTGGCGGCTTTGGCGCTGATATTATGCGTGGCGATGACGGCAATGATATTATGTATGGCGGGGGTCTGGACAGCGGAGATTCAGGGCCGATTCTGACTGCCAATCCGGGGGTTTTTGCTAACGCTTCGACGCAGTCTTTCTATCAAATTATCACAACGGGGGCCTCATGGGCCACCGCTTCGGCCACCGCAGCCTCTACCTTGCTAAACGGTGTAGCCGGTCATTTGCTGGTGATCGAGACGCAGGCAGAAAACGATTATATCTTCTCTAAAATCCAGGCGGGCGGAACGTCTATCTGGCTGGATGCTTCGGATGTTACCTCCGAAGGCGCATGGGTGTGGAATAGTGGCTTTGGCGGCCAGTTTGCTCAAGGGAGCAGCGCCGTAAACGGCAGATATGAGAATTTTACACCGGGCCAGCCTAATGGCGGCGCGGCGCAGAATTATCTGGCCATGTCCGCAGGCACAGCCCTTGACAGCTGGAGCGATGAAACCGGCAGCGCGCTTTATCACTATGTCATTGAATGGGACTATGAATCAGTCATGTCCGATGTGTCGAATGATATTATGGACGGCGGCGCTGGCGACGATTTGATGTACGGAAATGCCGGAAACGATACGATGACCGGTGGCTCCGGTCGCGATATTCTGGTTGGTGGCGCAGGCATGGATAATATTAATGCCGGAGACGATGACGATGCAATTTATCTTGCCAATGGTGATTTTGTAGCCGGCGAAATCCTGATCGGTGGCGCGGGCACAGACACACTCATCCTGACGGATGCCACGACCGTAAACTTGACGACGGGGACGCTGGCGACAATTGAAATCCTGACGGGCAGTTTTGGTAGTGATGTTGTAACCCTGTTGGCGACAAATCTGGCTGGCATGTTTACCGCCGTAGATCTGAAAACCGGCACGGATACACTGAATGTTGTTGCCAGCGGCAATATTTCGGCGGCCAGCATCGCAACCATCAGCAACGTGGAAACTGGAAATCTGACCGGGACGACCTCCAACAACAGCATTACCCTGAGCGGTGCTCAGCTTGATGCAATCCTTATCGGCGCAGGGATTATAAATCTCGATGCGGGGACCGATACGATCAATCTGACCACGACCTCGGCTGATTTGAATACGCTGGGCGCAACAGATGCGTCTATTCTCGGTGTTGAGGTTATTTCTTTCTCAACGGCTGCTGCTGGTGTGACCCTTAATCTGGGGGGGCAAACGGAAAATTTCATCATCACCGGCAGTGGTTTTAACGACAGCATTACTGCAGGATTGGGCGCGGACAACATCAATGCCGGCGCGGGCAATGATACCATTTATCTGGCAACAGCGGCCTTCGTGGCGGGTGAAATCATTAACGGCGGCACGGGCACGGACGGGATTGTTTTCAGCAATGCCGGGACGATCGATTTTACAAAGGGCACATTGACCGGCATAGAAACGATAACCGCCACCACCGGGACGGATACAATCACGCTTCAGGCCTTAAGTGTGGCCGGAATGCTGACCTCCATTGATATGGTTAGCGGTACGGACATTCTGAACGTAATCGCAAATGGTGATATTTCCGGCCTAACGCTGGCCACCTTCAATAATATTGACACCGGCAATCTGGTTGGCACCGGTAACGATAATACCATCACCCTGACCGGTGAGCAGCTTGATGCAATTTTAATAGGCACGGGCTCGATCAGTCTTGGCAATGGCACGGATACAATCAATCTGACCTCCACATCGCTCGATTTAAATGCCTTGGCCAATACGCGCTTAGTGGGCGTGGAAATTATTTCCGCATCCACCGCGGGTGCGGGTGTGACCATTAATCTAGGTCTTCAGACCGAAGCCTTTACGATTACCGGAAGCGCGCATGATGATATCATAACCGGCGGCAGCATAGCCGATATCATTGATGCGGGCGCTGGAAACGATATTATTTATCTCTTCAGTGGTGCCTTCGATCCCGGCGAGTCCATAGACGGCGGCACCGGCACCGACACCATCATTTTTACAAATGCCACAAGCGTCAATTTTTCACAGGGTACCCTGGTGAACGTTGAGTATCTGACGGGTACCATCGGCAATGACACGATAACCATGACGGCCTCCCAATGGGCTGGATTTACCTCAATAGATATGGGTGGCGGCACAGACAGGTTATACGTGGTGGCGGATGGCGCGGATATCTCAGCATTAGGCGCTCCCATCTATGCCAATGTAAGCGGCGGGTATATGACAGGCACTGCCGGAGATGATTCCATTACAATAACCGGCGAACAATTGGATGCGCTTTTGTTCGGTACAGGAACGATCAGTCTTGGAACGGGTACGGATACAATCAATCTGACATCAACCTCGATAGAGCTTAATGCCTTAGCCAGTGCTTCGCTCTCGGGCGTGGAGATTATATCGGCGGCGACCGCAGCGGCGGGCGTGATTCTCAATGTTAGTTTGCAAACCGAATCCTATACCCTCATAGGCAGCGCATATGATGACGTAATTACGGGTGGCACTGTGGCCGATACGATCAATGCCGGCAACGGTAATGATATTATCTATCTGTTCAATGGTGCTGTGGATGCTGGCGAATCGATTGATGGCGGTGCAGGCACGGACGAGATTATCTTTACAAATGCAACCACTGCGAATTTTTCGCTGGGGAGCTTGGTGAATGTTGAGATCATGACTGGCTCCGCATTGAACGACACCGTGACGTTAAATGCCGCGCAATGGGCGGATTTAACGACCATTGATCTTGCCGGCGGCTCCAACAGGATTTATGTCGTGGCGGATGGCTCGGATATTTCCGCTCTGACATTGCCAACCATCAGCAATCTTACGCATGGCTATCTCTCCGGCACCACGGGCGATGATTCGGTTACTTTAAGTGGCGAGCAGCTTGATGCGATCTTGTTTGGCTTGGGCACAATAAGTTTAGGCACCGGCACGAATGACACGATAAATCTGACATCCACTTCTGTGGATTTGAACGCTCTTTCTAATAGCTATCTGGTGGGCGTTGAATTCATTTCCGCACATTCGGCCTCGGCGGGGGTCACTATAGATTTAAATGTCCAGACTGAGGCCTTCACGCTTACGGGCGGTGATTACAACGATGTCATCGTGGGCAGCCGGGCCGCCGATACAATTCATGGCGGTTCGGGGGATGATATAATCAATGGTCATAGGGGGGACGATATCCTGTATGGCGATGAGGGGGCGGACATCTTTGCGTTCTCTGCAACGCCCGGCATTGATACCATCGCCGATTTCAATGTGGGGGAGATGGACAAGCTGGATATCAGCAACCTTCTGACCAATTTTGTTGGTGGTGTGAGTGACATTGACGATTACCTCACATTCACAGTTTCCGGCAGCGATACGCTGGTGAGCGTGGATACCAACGGGCTGACCGGCGGGTCTGTATATGTGCAGATCGCCACGCTCACAGGCGTGACAGGGGTGAGTGTTCAGGATCTCTATGACGCCGGGCAGATTCTGGCCTAAAAAATCTAAAGGATTGTTCCTGAAAAGGATTCTACGAATACACCGCGCCAGAGCATTGGCGCGGTGCTCTATTTTAGGGGATGGATATCCCGCAAAAAGAGCTTGAAACACTATATATAGTGTGTATATTAAAAATAAGTACCGTATATTGATTTTGCTGGCGTCCTGCACTTATCCTCGTTATTCATATTCTTTTGCAACGAAAGACTCGGAATTATGCGCAGGATCACTACAGTGAACTCGATAAGATTGATGAAGCACACATGACAAGCCTTTAAAGGAGACACAACATGACCAACCAGATCACAGACGATGTGAAAAATTCCAAATCCCCCCTTCTTCAGGAGCGCCATGTGTATAAACCTTTTTTATATCCGTGGTGCTATGAGGCGTGGCTGACACAGCAGCGTATCCACTGGATTCCTGAGGAAGTGCCGCTTGCCGAGGATGTTCGCGATTGGAAGAAGAACATCACGCCTTCGGAAAAAAACCTGATGACCCAGATTTTCCGCTTTTTCACGCAGTCCGATGTTGAAGTAAACAATTGCTATATGAAGCACTACTCACAGGTTTTTGGCCCGGTTGAGGTGCAGATGATGCTGGCGGCGTTCTCCAATATTGAAACCGTTCACATCGCGGCCTACTCACATTTGCTTGATACAATCGGCATGCCGGAAATCGAATATTCTGCCTTCCTGCAATACAAGGAGATGAAGGATAAATTCGATTACATGCAAAGCGCATCCATGAATTCCCGCCGCGATATCGCAAAAACCATGGCGATGTTCGGCGCTTTCACAGAAGGGCTTCAGCTGTTTGCCTCTTTCGCAATTTTGATGAATTTCCCGCGCTTTAATAAAATGAAGGGCATGGGACAGATTATCACGTGGAGCGTGCGGGATGAAACGCTGCATTGTCTTTCCATGATTCGTCTGTTCAAAAGCTTTGTGGCTGAAAATCCGGATATCTGGGATGATGAGCTTAAAGAAGAGATCACCGAGTCTTGCCGCACCATTATCGGCTTTGAAGATGCATTCATTGATCTGGCTTTCTCCGCCGGTGAGGTGCAGGGCCTGACACCTGGGGAGGTTAAACAATACATCCGCTATATTGGGGATCGCCGCCTGCAGCAGCTTGGTTTGTCTGCCGTGTACGGCATAGAGAAAAATCCTCTGCCGTGGATGGATGAAATGCTCAATGGCGCAGAACACACGAATTTCTTTGAAAACCGTGCCACAGAATATTCCAGAGCCTCAACACAGGGTACATGGGAAGAAGTCTTTGAAGGTAATGTTTTTGCCGGAAAATACGGCCAGAAAATTGGTGGCGTTGCGGCAACAGAAGATGATAGTGAGAAGGCCAGCAAGGCAGCTTAAAGGCCGAGCTCTTTAAAAAACAGAAAAGCCCTGCCTGCGGAAAGACCGCGGCGGGGCTTTTTTACGTCCTGTATACGAAGCACGAGGCCTCATATTTTCTAGGAAAAATAGCGTTCAAGAATACGGATATATATTCTCGTGAGATCTTCGAGGTCGCTTATCCGGGCGTTTTCATCGATCTGGTGAACGGTGGCATTAATCGCGCCGCACTCTATCACCGGACAGATCGGCGCGATGAACCGGGCATCGGATGTGCCGCCATTGGTGGTGTAAGCGGGCGTTTTCCCGGTGATATCGTGCACCGCATCGCGCACCACGTCCGGCCATGTGCCGGGTTGCGTCAGAAAGCTTTCCGCGCCGCAGGTCAAGGTCAATTCATAGTGCTCTGAAACGGCATTCAGAATATCCCGCAGTTTATCCGTAAGAGTTTCTCCCGTCCAAAGATCGTTAAAGCGAATGTTGAAACTGGCGCGCCCGGATTGCGGGATGACATTATCCGCGCTATTGCCAACATCAATGGAAACGACCTCAAGATTCGTCGGCGGAAAAAACTGCGTGCCTTCATCAAAACGGTAATCACATAAAGCGTTTAGCAGTTTTATCAATCTTGGTAGAGGGTTATCGGCCAGATCCTGATAGGCCACATGCCCCTGTTTTCCGTTTGCGACAAGCTTGCCCGTGAGCGAGCCGCGCCGTCCGATTTTTATTTCTTGTCCCAAAGCTGAAGGGTTTGTTGGCTCCCCGATCAGCGCCACATCCGGGATATGGTTTTGCTCTTTCATCCAGTCCAGCACTCTACGCGTGCCGTGAATAGCCGAGCCTTCTTCATCCCCGGTGATCAGCAGGCTTATGGAACCTTCTCCCGTATGCCCGGCCTTAAGATAATGCGCTGCCGCCACGGCAAAGGCCGCGACTGATCCCTTCATATCCGACGCGCCGCGCCCATAGATTATCCCGTCTTTAATGGTTGGGTTGAAGGGGCCGTAAGTCCACTGGTCAAGCGGACCCGGCGGCACAACATCGGTATGCCCCGCATAGCAAAGATGCGGTCCTGAATTACCAATACGCGCAAATAAATTGGGCACGCCCTCAAAAGGCAGATGGTGACATGAAAAACCCTGCGCGGCTAAAAACCCGGCCAGCAGAACTTGCGCCCCCGCATCATCGGGCGTGACGGACGGGCAGGCGATCAGTTTTTGCAAAAAGGTTACAACATCCATAAAGCTGTTGTGTCATTTTTCAAGGGCGAAATCAATGCCGGAGCTTTGGTTGTGGAGGCGCTCATACGCCGGGGAGCCGGGGGTGGTGTCTTTGTTAAGATGAGGCATAATCTGTTTTTTTATTTGTTCGTATAAAGGCTTGAGAACCGGATGCCTCTCGGCTTCATACCCATATCTTTCCAGTGTGGTACGCCAGGATTGGATATCCGGCTCAAGATAAGGCAAGTCACGCGCGGCGACCTTTAAGGGTCCTAAAAAGCTTATGACGGCAGTCTCCGGTTTGCCTGTTTTCTTTCGTCCGCTTTTATCAAGATCAGGGTGATAATCGGTAAAGAAATGGAGCATACGGTAGGCCACATCCATTTTGGCATTAACCATCTCAAAATAATTTTTAAGATCCGGATAGCGCAACGCCATGTTTTCCAGAGGTTTGGAATGTAAGAATAATCTGGCCGTTTCATCAAGATATCTTTGGTTTGTGTCCGCACTAAAAATATTAGACACCAATGAAAAGCGTGTTTCGAGGCCGGAAGTCCTGTCCGGACCTTTGGCGGCCATGGCCGGCCATACATTTTCCATTGCCCGGCAATAGGTATTAAGATCACCGTTATGTGTTTTCTCTTTAACGATGGCCCCTAAAGCATTGCGCGTTCTTTTTCCAAAAGTCAGAGCGACAAGGGCTTTGCAGTCTTCTTCAAGCTCTTCTAATAACAAGGCTCGGTTCTCTGGCGGCGCTTCGGTATTGATACGTTCTTGCATATAGGCGCGAAAATGTTCGGGTGTAACCTCCGGATAATTTTCACAAAGATCATGAATGGTTTCCGCAACAAAAAGCCGTTCAATGGATTGTTGCGCGCGCGGAAGCTCTCTTCTTACAGGGGCCGCATCAATGTTGACAATATCTTCGTAATTTACAATTTCATGCGTAACGCGGTGGGGCAGTATAATATTTTCCGGCGATTGTGGGCCAATGGTGAACGGACCAGTAAATTGCGCGCGCATGCGGAGCAGAGGATTAAGAACATGCAGTGATTCTGGTCTGAATCCATCATTTCTAAACTGATCTTCCGTAACAAACTCATTAAAGTAATCAAAGGCAAAGCAAGCATTCCACCAAGGACCTTCATTGGTCGGGTTTTCAATAAAGCTGCGGTAGCGAGCGCTTTTTTCGCGTGCTTCTTCTATGGATTGCGCCCGAAGCGCCTCCATATCAATTTTAGCGGCTTTCGAACTGCTCTCAAATTTTTTTTGAAAAGAACTCATTTCTTACCCATAAATAATTTTATGAAAAACATAAAACTGCTTTATTAATGGGCAGTACGTAGCATTTTTCTCTCGCAGAGTGCAAGAAAAATAAATATGAAAAAGATTTTTGCGTTCTTAATCTCGTAAAAGCTCGTTTATCGAGGTTTTTGAGCGGGTTTTTTCATCCACGCGTTTAACGATAACGGCGCAGGCCAGTCCGGGCCCGGGTGAGCCATCCGGCAGGGATTTTCCAGGAAGCGTTCCGGGGATCACAACAGAATAGGCGGGAACACGGCCCATATGAATTTCCCCGGTTGCGCGGTCGATGATCTTGGTGGAGGCCCCCAGAAATACGCCCATGGATAAAACGGACCCTTCTTCCACAATAACGCCTTCGGCCACTTCCGAACGTGCGCCGATAAAGCAATTATCCTCGATAATGACCGGTTCGGCCTGTAAAGGCTCCAATACACCGCCGATCCCGACGCCGCCGGAAATATGGCAGTTTTTTCCAATCTGGGCGCAAGAGCCGATCGTAACCCAGGTGTCAACCATGGTTCCCTCATCCACAAACGCGCCGACATTTACAAAAGAAGGCATCAGCACAACACTTTTGGCAATATGGGCGGAATGACGGACAATACAATGCGGAACGGCGCGGAAGGCGGCCTCTTTAAATTCAGCCTCCCCCCAGCCGTTAAACTTGCTCTCAACCTTATCGTACCAGAAAGCCCCGCCGGGCCCGCCGGAGATACGCTGCATCGGATTAAGACGAAACGACAATAAAACAGCCTTTTTGAGCCATTGATTAACCTGCCACTGGCCTGAGATTTTTTGGGCAATGCGCAGGGCTCCGGCATCAAGAAGGGCCAGGGACTCTTGTACGGCTTCGCGTTGTTCCCCTTGTGTGCCCGCGTTCAGTGCTTCGCGGCTCTCCCATGCGGCCTCAATGCTGCGTTGTAAATCATCATTTCTTTGCGCCGCCAGAGCCATGAGCTTATCCCTTTATGCTAAAATTTATATCCGGTGCACTTCACCATGAAGTCTTTTGGAAATCAAGAATGAATGACACGGAGATTTCAGGGGCGAAGCAGACTTTTCGCCAGATACAGCTTTTTCAGATCGGCCTTGCCAAGGGCATTTTTATGCGGCTCTAAAATCTGTATGACTTTTGGGTAGTCCTTCTCCCGGTAGGCTTTGGCGGCCTGGCGGCACGCATCTTCGATCGTGTTCCTGTGGCGCTTGCGCACAGCCTGCTCCAGTTGTTTATTATGAATGGTCTGTGCGCGGTCCAAAAGACGCTGTGAGGGATTGAGCAGCGTTTTAACGTGCTTCCGAAGGGCTTTGGATAAATTTTCCAGCGCATCCTCAATCGCGGCGCTATGCGATAAGCCGCGGGTGTTTGGTAAATATGCGCTGGATTTACGCGCCGCCATGAGAATCTCAGCCGGGGTAAAGCGCAGGATATGCCCATGACAGCTATAAACCTCCAACATAAAATCCGCCCCCCCATAAAGAATTTCCAGTGTTTGATTTTCTTTTTCATAGCGCGTCATTGCCAGAAAGGGAGACGGGGTCTTTTGCCCTTGATAGGGTTTGATAATTTTATAGGCGTTTTTATACTCCGCCAATCCGCTGATATAGGAAAATTCGTGTTTTTGCTCCAGAAAGCGGAACTTACGCTCACACTGGGAAAAAAAGCATTTTATCAATTCAGGGTCGGCAAAATTTAGAGTATTCATGGACATACGGCCCCATCCTCATCGTAAAAAGGCTTTTGTAAGCAAGCGTTTTGTATTTAAGGGATAACCCATAACAAATTTACCCCATTTCTGCATGCTATAACGTATGATGAGATGATTCATCCGCGGATGATTTAAAAAGCGTCAAAATCAGGAGAATAATTTATGAACCGCCGTGCCGGAATATTATACAGAAACGTACCCTGCGTTCTAAGGGCGGGACTGGCAATATTGGGAATGGTGGGCGCATTATGCGCCCTTGATATATCCGCAGCGCAGGCGGGAGAGCTGGAAAATCGGCAGAAACTGGTTTATGAGGTCTATGCCGGCGGTATTCACGCGGTGCAGGCACACCTGGAGATGGATTTAACCAGAAAGGGCCGTTACGATCTGACCCTTGCGGCAAAAACACGAGGGTTTCTGGCCTCGCTCGTGCCGTGGGAGGGAACATTTGAAAGCCGTGGCTGGGTTGTCGGGGGGGAGGATGGCTTCAGGCCGGAGCAACATAAATCCACAGCATATTGGCGTGATGAAATTGATATTAAGGATTATCGCTACAAAAAGGATGGGCATTTTATCTCTTTGACCTCAATTGATGAGAAGGGAAAGAGCGAGGAACGGGATCTCTCGCCGGAGGTCACTGATGGCACTGTGGATACATTAAGCGCCACTTTGCAGGTTTTGGCGGCTTTTAACAAAACGGGAAAATGTGAAGGGGAATCGGATGTCTTCGATGGAAAACGTCGTTTCCGTCAGATTTTTCGGCACACCGGAGAGGCGCAGATGGAGCCGACCAAATACAATATTTTCAAGGGGAAGGCCGCCGAATGCACGGTCGAAGTCGTGCCGGTGACCGGGGAATGGTCAAAAAAACCGCGGGGCTGGCTGTCGATTCAGGAGCAGGGGCGCGAGCGTGGGATGATGCCTACGCTCTGGATAGCGCAGCTCCATGAAAATGGCCCGGCGGTCCCGGTTAAAATCCGGGTTAAAACCGCCTATGGGACGTTATTTATGCATTTGGCCGAGTATCAAAGCGGTGATCAGTTAGTAGTTGCGCAAAAACGGGTGAAGGATTAAAGATCGAAATATGAACGCCAAGCCTCTTGCTATTGTTATTCTGGCCGCCGGGAAGGGTACGCGGATGAAATCCGCCCTGCCCAAGGTTATGCACGCTCTGGCCGGAAGACCCATGATTAACTGGCTTTTGGATACGGCCTCTGCATTATCACCTCAAAAAATCATCGTTGTAACCGGGCCGGATATGCCGATGCTGGCCGATGCTGTCGCACCGAATCAGGTCGTAATACAGATGGAGCGAAATGGCACGGGCGGCGCTGTGCGCTGCGCTCTGCCCGCCCTGACAGGGTTTGAGGGCGATGTGCTGGTGCTTTTAGGCGATACGCCGCTTTTATCGTTGCGGACCCTGCAAGGCTTGCTGGCTGCAAAACAACAGGCCGGAATTTCCGTTCTGGGGGCGCGGCTTGAAGATCCCTTCGGCTATGGTCGCCTTCTTATGGATGATGAACACTACATAACGGCCATCGTGGAGGAAAAAGACGCCAATGAAGCGCAGCGCGATATTCGCGTTGTGAATGCAGGGGCGTTTTGCATCGATGGTGCGCGGTTGGAGCGCTGGGTTTCACAGATCGATAACCGCAATGCGCAAGGGGAATATTACATCACCGACCTTCCCGCGATCGCCGCGCATGAGGGGGCCGGAACCAAGGCCTATATCACCTGCGACGGGGATGAGATTCTGGGCTGTAATTCGCGTAGTAATCTGGCGGCGCTGGAGAAAACCCTTCAGGGCCGGTTGCGGCGTGCGCTGATGGACAGCGGTGTTTCGATGCTGGACCCGGAAACGGTTTATCTCTGGCATGATACGCAGATTGCGCCGGGATGCCTGATTGAACCCAATGTGTTTTTCGGCCCCGGCGTGCGGCTGGATCCGGATGTAACGGTGCGGGCCTTTAGCCATCTGGAAGGCGCGCATATCGAAAGCGGGGCCAGCATCGGGCCGTTTGCCCGGCTGCGTCCGGGAACGATAATCGGCGCTGGCGCGCGTCTTGGTAATTTTGTCGAGGTCAAAAAATCCACAATCGGCGCGGGGAGCAAAATTAATCATCTCGCCTATGTCGGGGATTGTAAGATGGGCGCGGATGTGAATTTTTCCTGCGGGGCAATCACGGTTAATTATGACGGCTTTGAAAAACATGAAACAATAATCGGTGATGGGGTGATGGTCGGATCCAACGTAAATCTGGTGGCGCCGCTTAGCCTGGGCGCGGGGGCATTTATCGCCGCCGGATCGACCGTGATAGAAGACGTGCCGGCGGATTCTCTGGCGATTGAGCGCGGGGCAACCCGTAAAATTGCAGGCTGGGCCGCCCGGCACCGGGGCATGAAGCGTGCGGCCAAAGGCGCAAAGTCATGATGAGTGCGGCAAAGCTGTAACAAGGTGAAAAACTTTGTGACTTGTATTGCCGTTACACGGTGATAATCTTTTTCCTATGTGCGGAATAATTGGAATTTTAAGTAATAAGGATGTGGCCCCGATCTTGGTAGAGGGGTTGCGACGGCTGGAATATCGCGGCTATGATTCCACGGGTATAGCCACGCTTTATGATGGCTCTATCCAGCGTTGCCGCGCCGAAGGCAAGCTGGTGAATCTCGAAAAGAAACTGGCTGGCGCATCGGTGTCGGGACATATCGGCATTGGCCACACGCGCTGGGCCACGCATGGCGGCCCGACAGAAGGTAATGCGCACCCGCACGCAACCGAACGCGTTGCCGTTGTTCATAATGGTATCATTGAGAATTACGCAGCCCTGAAAGCGGAGCTGGAGCAGGGACAGGTCCGCTTCCAGACCGATACTGATACCGAAGTCATTGTACATCTGGTTGATTTTTATCTTAAACAGGGCAAAACCCCGCGAGAAGCGGCTAATACGACATTTGACCGGCTGGAAGGGGCGTATGCTCTGGTTCTGATTTTCGCCGGGGAAGAGGATCTTATGATCGGCTGCCGTCAGGGGACGCCGCTTGCTGTGGGATACGGTGATGGTGAAATGTTTGTGGCCTCTGATTCCTACGCACTGGCACCGTTGACAAAGAAAATCGCGTTTCTTGAAGATGGCGACCGCGTGGCGGTTAATCGCAAAGGGGCCTTTATCTATGTGAATGATAATATTCCGGTTGAGCGGGCCATACGGCTCAGCACGCAAAGTGGCGTAAGCGCGGGTAAGGGGGAATACCGTCATTTCATGCTCAAGGAAATCTATGAGCAGCCCGCCGTGATCGGGGAAACGCTCAATTCATTCATCCACCCCTCCACCGGTCACATCACATTGCCAGATGACGTGATAGCGGCCTTGAGTGCTGCGCCGCGTTTGACGCTCATAGCCTGTGGGACCGCGTATTATGCCTGTATGGTGGCAAAATACTGGTTCGAGCAAGTGGCCCGCGTACCGTGTGAAATTGATGTGGCTTCCGAATTTCGTTACCGCGAAGCGCCCTTGCCTAGGGACGGCGTGGCGATTTTTGTTTCCCAATCGGGCGAAACGCTCGATACGCTCGAAGCGTTGCGTTATTGCAAACGTCAGGGCCAGAAAATTCTCTCCATCGTCAACACGATTGAAAGCACGATCGAGCGTGAAAGCGATATGGTTTTACATACGCTGGCCGGCCCGGAAATCGGCGTGGCCTCCACCAAGGCTTTCACGACCCAGATCACAACGCTGGCCTGTATGGCGCTGGCCTGCGCGCGGGCGCGCGGCACCATCACGCCGGAGCGAGAGCACGAAATATCTGATGCGTTGCGTCACCTGCCTAAGATCGCGGCGAATGTGTTGCAGCACGATGGGGCAATCCTTAAAATCGCCCATGATGTTGCCGAGGCGCGGGACGTCTTGTATATGGCGCGGGGGTCGCTCTACCCCATCGCGCTGGAGGGGGCGCTCAAGCTCAAGGAAATTTCCTATATTCATGCGGAAGGCTATGCCGCCGGAGAAATGAAACATGGGCCCATAGCCTTGATTGACGAAAGCGTGCCTGTGGTTGTGGTTGCGCCTTTCAATGATCCGCTGTTTGAAAAAACGGCCTCCAACATTCAAGAAACGGTGGCGCGCGGTGGCAAGGTGTTCCTTATCTCCGATGAAGCCGGCGCAAAGGCCCTGAAAGGGGTAAGCACCTGGTCGGTCGCGATGGGGGAGGTACACCCCTTCGTTGCGCCCATTCTCTATGCTATCCCGGTGCAGCTCCTATCATATCACGTAGCCGTCCTGAAAGGCACAGATGTCGATCAACCTCGTAATCTGGCCAAATCCGTCACGGTGGAGTAATTGTTGTAGGCGAGGCGACCATTAAGGCATCAACATCCAAACAGCCATCGCAACCATCATGATATTTTCTGTCAGGGATATAAACCCAAGTGGTACATTGCTGTCGCCCCCGACACAGGCACATTTCAGGTCGCGTTTGTCGATGTAAACCGCTTTTATAACGGATATCGTCCCTATCGCACCGATAAACAGCGCGGCCGGAGCGGCAATGAATATGAACGCGCTCGCGATCATACAAACCCCCGCCAGCATTTCAACAAAAGGATAGATATAGGCATAGCGCACCCACTTCATGGCCAAAAGATCGTAAGTGATGAACTGGTTGGAAAAGGCATAGAGATCACGCAGTTTCAACACTGCGAGCACACACATGCTGACAGCGATAAACATTTCAATGGTCATGCCGATGCCAATTCTACCCGTCATGGCCCAACTCATCGAGAGGGCCATGAGAAAGGTCGTAGCAAAGACCGCAATAATGGGCTGATAGGTTGTGCCTTCCTGCTTCATGGTGGTGACACCGAAATGGGCCACAAGATCGTCATGACCGCCAATTCGTTTTCCATCAATGAAGGTTTGCGGTGTTGTTTTTACACCATGCTCTTCTTTGAAGGCATCCGTTTCCTCCCGGGTTTTAAGGTGATGATCTTCGACATCATAACCCTGACGCTCCAGAAGGTCTTTGGATTTTATGCCAAAAGGACAAATATGCTCATCCGTAACCATGCGGTAGAGCGTTGCTTTTTTAGCCATTATCACTTCTCCATAGTATGCAACGGTTTTAAGGGGTATCCATTTTCGGTTTAAACGCGTGAAGGTTTTCCACGTTTTCAAAATAATAGACACCGTTATTGGCATCCACGCCAACGACAGCTTCGGTTTTATCAACGGTATTGCCGCTTACGGGGTCCACACCCGCCCGGATGGACGCATCTTCCTTAAGACGCGCCTCACAGCCCGCGCAACAGCCATAATAGGTCTTTCCATCCACAAGCACAGGGATCTGCTCGCGATCAAACGCTTTGTTGGTGACCATACAGATATAGGGGGCCTCCACCTGTTTTAAAGGCATGAGGCCGTGGCTGTGCGGAAGGTCCTGCGCCATGGCGGGGATGCTTATCACGGCAAGGATCAGTGCGAGTATAAATGTTTTCATAATTTTAACTTTCTTTCTGTGATTACTGGTTGTAATGAGATGAATCATTATGGTCGTATTTGGGCGCTTGTTTTGTACTGCCCATCATTTTCTTGCAGCAGCCGCATTTGGATTCAGCGTTCTCCATTTTTTTGCACTGCATGCCGCCCATTTTTTCTTTCATCTTGTCTTTCATCATTTCTTCCTTCATCCCGCTGCACATCTTTTTACAGGATGAGCAGGATTTCACGCCTTCTTCCGGCTCCGCCATCGACATGGGCATGGACATTTTACCGGGATGATGCTCAGCGGTCTGGCTTTTCGCAGCCTGATGATGCGCGTCATGCATGGCCGTTTCCGCCAGAGCATCTGCAGGGACGGTCAACGATGAAAGTAAGAACAGACTTAAAACATAGAATAATTTACGCATGGTTTTTCTCCTTTGGGTTGGGTTAATGATTAGATTGGTTGTGATCGTGGTGGCCAGGCTCTTCCGGCTCTGGCATCTCATGACGGGCAGCGGCAGGCCCCATACCGGCAGAATGCCCCCCGCTATGGTTATGACTGCCATGGCCGCCCTGTATCATCGGCATTCGCATAACGCCTGTGCCGTGACGATAGACGACTTCGCCGCCTTTAAATCCGGTGATCATTAACATGCCGCCGGCGACAAGGATAAGACCGACAAAAACCGGATGGGTTTTTTCAGCGCCGCGATGTTTCAAAAATGACCACGCCGCCAGCGCCATAAAAACGCTGGCTGTCGTCAGTGCCCATTTTTTGTGGTTTGTCATGGCTGCGTGCGATAGCGCGTCATGGGTCACACTGTTATAGGCATCAAGGCCGGCCAATACTGTGCCAATTGTAATGATCGCCCCAATCCATAAATTCCAGCGGGCCACCAGCAGGAGATGCGGTTTTTTTAAGGCCGCTCCCGCAAGGTATAAAGCCGCAGACAGGCTCAATAGCCCTACCGTGAAATGCACGAAAATCGGGTGCCAGTTTGGTATAATCTCCATATTCATCATGACAGCCTCCTAAAACATCAATCGAATGCCAACGGCCCCAATGACATCATCATTATCTTCGCCCTGTTTTTTGGCGATAGATGATGTTTCTCCGAATTTTCGTTCATACCGCACATCAATATAAGGTGCGAATTTACGGGTGATTTCGTAGCGGGTCTGCAACCCGATTTCACCATCCACAAATCCTGCGCCGATATCCTGTTCTTCAACATCCTGTGCGGCCAGATTGATTTCCACATAGGGCTGTAAAATCAATCGCTGCGTGAGTAGAAAATCATTTTCCTGCCGTATCCGTGCGGTGATATCTCCCTGATCACTCAGGAACAGATGCACTTCAGTCTCAAAAAACTGCGGTGCTAATCCCTCCATCCCGAACACGGCATAGGATGTGGATTTGGGCCTTGTGTCATGGCGTAAACCCATTTGCACATCCCAGAATGTAGCTACATTCCGGCTATACATGCCCCAGAATTCCGCCTGTTCGGTGGTGCCGTCTGAGATCTCTCCTTCGGATTTCAACCAGATTTTATTTTCATCCGTACCAATCCATCCATCCAGATCCCAACGGGCAACCGGGCCATGCTGCCCCGCGCCGTAATCGGTTTCCAACCGGGCCATATGATAGGTTTCCGACCCATGCTGATGGTCGGCGGAATGTGCGGATTTGTCCTGTGCCAGCACAGGCCCGCTGGTTAAAATAAACGCCACTGTGGCGGCCAGATATATCCTAGTGCGCATGATGTTGCCCTTCCTGCACGGTATCGTGCATATCGTGTTTCATTTTTGAATGGTCCATGTTTTCCATTTTATGTTGCGTGGGCTTTTCGTGGCCCGCATGTGGATTAGGTTTTTTCGGTTTCTGAGCCGGCACCGCCGCAGGATCAAGCTTTGCCACAATCACTTTGTTCATCATGCCCGCCATCATGTGATAAAGCAGATGGCAGTGAAACGCCCATTCCCCGGCTTCATCAGCCGTTAGCAACACGGAATAAGATTGTCCCGGCGGCACAATAACGGTGTGCTTGTTAGGCAGCTTTTCCGCAGGTTGACCATTTTCCAGCTGTACAAACATGCCATGCAGATGCATGGGGTGCGCCATCATTGTATCATTGACAAATTTAAGCCGCACCCGCTCCCCGTAATTGAGGTTAATCGGCCCGGAATCGGCGTATTTCTTGCCATTGATGGTCCATATATAACGCTCCATATTACCACCCAGACGCACAAGAATTTCACGTTCCGGTGTCCGCGTATCTTTTTGTATTCCGTGATAACGAAGATCGGCATAGGATAAGGCCTTGTCCCCCGGCGGCGTTCCGGCCTTGTCCCATCCGGTATCCATGTCAGACATATCCATATCATGATTCATATCGGGCATATCCATTTTAGAATGATCCATCCCGCCCATATCATGGCTCATGCCCATATCTGCCATGGTCAGCAAGGTCCGTTCTCTGGCGTGCGGTATGGCACCTTTCATGCCCATGCGGGGCGCAAGTGTCCCCACGGCAAACCCTGTGCGATCAATGGATTCTGCCGCAATCGTATAGGCTTTTTTATCCGGCGGCGTAACAATGACATCATAGGTTTCGGCCACACCAAATCGAAATTCATCCACTGGCACAGGCTCTACATTCTGACCATCTGCGGAAACAACCTGCATTCTCAAACCCGGAATACGCACATCATAAAATGACATTGCCGATGCATTGATAAACCGTAACCGCACGCGTTCGCCCGGCTTAAACAGACCTGTCCAGTTCTGTTCCGGCGTTTGGCCGTTCATAAGAAAGGTATATCCCGAAACGTCGGAAAGGTCCGTTGGCAGCATCCGCATCTGGCCCCACATTGTGACATTTTTCCACGCCTTGCCGAATCCATCTTCTTTAACGTCCGCAAAAAAATCACCAACTGTCCGGCGGGCGTATTGATAATAATCGGAAGACATTTTCAGGTTTGACATGATGTTTCCGGAGTTTTCATCCGTGAAATCGGAAAGCAGAACAACATAATCACGATCGGCTTTGACCGGGTCATTCTGCGCCGTAATCACGATAGACCCATAATGCCCATCCTGTTCCTGCCCCATGGAATGCGCGTGGTACCAATAGGTTCCAGCCTGTTTGATTTTGAAATGATAGGTAAATGTTTCACCGGGTTTAATCCCTGGAAAGCCATTAAACCCCGGTACGCCATCCATCTCCCCCGGCAGGATAAGGCCGTGCCAGTGAACAGATGTGTCTTCATTCATTTTATTTGTGACATGAATGGTAACGTCCTCCCCTTCCTTAAACCGTAAAGTGGGGCCGGGGATGGTGTCATTGATGGTGATTTTTTGAACGGGCTTGCCTGTAATATTGACCGCTCCACGGGCAATCGTCAGGTTATATTCACCCGCCTGCGCCGTTGCCATGAGCAGCACCGTCTGGAGCAAAAGCCCGCATAAAGTCAGAATTGTATGTTTCATAAACCAGAGTCCTTATAGAGTAAATTCCTGCACAAAATTAAGAATGTGCAGAAACTCTATATACGGAATCTCTGTGTCGTCAGGAGAATGGAAGGCTCTGATTGTGAAAGTAAAAACCTGTTCGGCGGCGGCCCACGAATAATGGCAGCATTTATATGCGTAACCGGCTGGACTATGACGGCCTTGGCCGGCGTATAAACCACAAAATGAGTTTTAAGGTTCGGTTTATCTACGCTGGCGGTATCAACCTTTTGCAGGTCAACGCCCATGCAATCGAGGATAAGATTGACTTTATCGCTCTTTATTTTGGCGCTGTCCTGCCCGGAATGATGCTCTGCACAGGGTTGACTGGCCGTCATTTCCGCGCGTGAATCATCCGCACAGACAGGCATGGCGCACGCCAGCGAAGGCGTGAGCATAAGGAGAATTAAAAAGCTGTATAAAAATCTTCTCACATTGACCACGATAACTATATTCGAATGAAAAAGCTATAAGGTTTCATAAACTCGGCCTGCGCCGGATAATGATGGCGCCCGAAAATACAAAAATAAAGCGCCTCTTTAAAGCAGAGGGAGCGCGAGATACAGATTCAAAGCCGCGCCGAAGATGAGCACCAGAAGACTGAGGATCATCCCGATGATACGCGGTCTTCCTGCGCTGTGCGGGCATCTGAGAATGGCATAGGCGTGAAGGCCGCGCCCGATGAGCAGCATCAAACCCAACGCATTCAAAAACCAGCCCGGCGCGCTTTGGAAATCTGCCAGAAGCAGCAAAATAAGGGCCATTGGCACAATTTCAACGAAATTGCCGTGCGCCCGCGCGGCACGCAGAAGCTCCCCATCCTCACTTTCATGCGAGAGTGAAACTTTATAGTGCCAGCGCAGCCTTGCGACATTAACGGTCAGAAAAACCTGCATCAGGGCTAAAATAGCGGCGTAAAAGGCAGAGATCATGATGGAGCAGCCTTTATTGTAATTGCAAACCCTGCTTTGTGAAAATACCAACCGGGACACTGCGTTTTTCAAATCGGATCAAAAACAATCCTTTTTCTGTGTTTGTAATGCCAAAAGTATCATCGAAAAAGGCGGCAACGCGGCGTTTATCCTGACCTGATAAATCCAGAAAACGCTGGCCAACTTCCAGAACCGGGGTATCACCATCTGTATATTGATCGGTAATGATATCGGTTTCATAAAAACCTTCAATCACTGCGGCGGCACTCCCTCTGGAGTCAATCCAGGCCTGCGGGGTCCATTCATCCTCCGCCCATTGGCTGTTATTCGGCAGGCGGGCTCCCTCAAGATAGGGGCGGGTGGGGTCAGCCGACGGCGGTCCCCATATCCATTTACCAAATTGCGCCAGTTCAGCCTTGACGCTTTGGGCCTGTGCAGCGGGGGGTGATATTGTCACGAAGAGCGCGGCAATAACCTGAAAAATAAAGAAAAAACGCATAATAACTCTCCCCGGATGGTGCATGGTCTTGAAAGACGCTCTAAATATCAACGTGATTTTAACGATTTTCATGATAAGATGAAAGCTATGATTAATTCAATCAACAGCGCCCTTACGGGCATAGCCACCGCCACACAAAAACTGGATGCCACCGCATCCCGCATTGCCGCCCCGCAAGGGGGCGAAACGCTGGTGGAGGATATTGTGGACCTGAGAGTATCGGAAACGCAATTTAGAGCTAATATCAAGGTTATACAGACCGTTTCGGATCTAACTCAAGAGCTGTTGAATGCCTTTGATAAAAAGGTTTAAGGACGACCCCCGCCAGTGAAATTCGTTTATTTCGGTTATGATTTCATGCTGCCTTCCATCTTGCGTCTGCAAGAGGCTGGTCATGAGCTCATGGCTGTTTTCAGTTTTGCGTGTGATGGCATTTTCAATTTTAATCATGAATGTCAGGCCTTATGCCGGGCACAGCGGATTCCCTTTATTTTGTCTCCGGCGGAAGATTTCCACATCGCCGGATTGCTGGAGCAAGGCGCGCAATGTTTTCTGGCCGCAGGATACCCTTATAAAATCCCGCCGATTGAGGAAAATGCGGCCTACGCCGTGAATGTGCATCCTTCTCGCCTGCCGTTGGCGCGCGGTTTAATGCCGGTTCCACGAATCATAATGGGAGATATAAAAAAAGCGGCGGGATTAACTGCGCATAAAATGACGCCGGTCTTCGATGGTGGTGATATCTTAAGTCAGTGTGGCTTTACGCTGGATAGCCGTGAAACGGTTGAGACATATTGTGCTAAAATTGCCATGCGCGCGCCGGATATGCTCTGCGCCTTGATGGAAAACCTGCCATCGCTCTGGGCTGGCGCCAAGCCACAAAATCAGGCAAAGGCCAGCACGTTCTCTCCTCCGGCAGAACACGAACGCATTTTGGACTGGAACAAAACAGTTGCGGAAATAGACCGGACAGGCCGCAGCTTTGGCCGTTTCGGGAGCCTGGCTGATATCGGCGGGGCGCGTTTCATAGTTTTCGCCTATGATTTCTGGCAGGAAAAACACGTCTTCGCCCCCGGTCATATCGCCGCGCATTTAAGCCGGGAAGTCACAATTGCCGCTAAAGACGGTTTTGTGTGTCTTAAAGATTTTCAAAAACTTTAATTTTCTTGCTGTTACGCCTTATTTTACCTTGAGCTTGCCTCCCTTTATTCTTTCGGGATATATTTAAGGCTATAAAACCTCAGAAAAAGGAAAAAAGATGAGCGAAGAAATGTCAGATGCCGATTATCCGGCATGCACTGTTGACTGCGCAAAGGCAGGTTGTGGAAAGAAATGCTGTAAAACGGCGACGCCGGCGCATTCGGCCTATGGCACGCATTATTGCAGCGATCATAAGTAAAGAGGGCTGCGGTCCTCGTTTTAATAAGCCTTACCCGGCCAAAGGCGGAGATTCCAGCAACATGGTTGCGATCGTGAAGTAAATAATCACGCCGGTAATGTCGGCGATGGATGTTACAAGCGGTGCGCTGGCTGTCGCCGGATCAAGGTTGAAATGGCGCAGTAAAAACGGCAGCGACATCCCGATGATGCTGCCGATCATCACGACGGCGCACATGCTGATCGCCACGACAAGGGCGATGTTTGGCCCACCCCAGAAATAACCGATACTCGCTACAGCCGCCGCCATCGTAAGGCCGATGGCCAGAGAGACGACAAACTCCCGGCCCATAAGCTCTCTCCAGTCTTTCATCTGTACATCCCCCGTCGCCATGGCGCGGATCATCAACGTTGCCGATTGTGAGCCCGCATTGCCTGCGCTGCCAATCAGGAGGGGGAGAAAGAATACCAGAACGACATAATGCGAGATCACATCCTCAAAATAGGCTATGCCGGTTCCGCTGAAAATATTTACAAAGATCAGCAGCAATAACCACGCAATTCTGTGCTTATAAAGTGTCTGGATGGTTGCATCCCGAAAACTGGTGGTGAGTTTTCCAACATGCGCCATTTTGTGAAAGTCTTCTGTGACCTCGGCTTCTGCCGCATCCATCGCATCATCGTGCGTTACAATGCCCACAAGGCGGCCATCTTCATCAATCACCGGCAGCGCCAGCGTATCGTATTTGGCAATCTTCCGAACGGCATCTTCCTGCGTTTCACTCACCAGCAGGGAGGAGGAACTGGGGCGCATGATGTTTTTGATAAGCATATCGGGTGGCGCGATAATCAGATCTTTCAAGCGCACTGTGCCGATAAGCCGTCTGGCCTCATCAATGACATAGGATTGGTAGATGGTCTCTTTGTCCGGCGCTTCGAGGCGGAGCTTGTTAAGGGCCTCATGCGCGGTTAACTCGGGTGAGAGCAGAGCGTAATCCGAAGTCATGATAGCCCCGGTCGTGCCTTCGGGATAGGAGGCAAGGCGTCGGATATCCTCGCGTTCAGCTTGGCTGAGCGCGGGGATCAGGGTTTGTTGCTCTTCGGGCGTAAGTTTGTTGAAAAGGTCGGTGCGGTCATCTGCTGACATTTCCGTAAAAATAATAGCCAGTTCCTTGCGGCTCAGAACATGCGAAAGCTCCGCAGCTATCTCTAAAGGAAGATAGCCGAAAACAAGAGCTTGCCGCTCCGGTGATAAAAAAGAGATAATCCGCCATATATCCTCAATGGACAGGTCATGCATGGCCTCCGCCAGATCGGCAGGGTGCAGCCCCTGAACGAAGGGACGGGTCCGCTCCACCTGACCGGCCTCCAAAAGAGCCATTAACTCTGCCGTGTGATCCATATTATTATCCCTTATCATGTGCATGATATCAGCGATCGGGGCTGGGGGGCCTGCCGCGTTCGTTGCCGGCGCCAACATAGACCACTTCTTTCGTGCGCTCAATAAATAAGGATATTTTTTATATTTGGGGTCTGAAAAAGGAGGGGAGTACGTTTCAAAGGGAACATTTAGCCGATCTGATCGTTGGAGAGGTATGGCAGATATAAAAGACGAACGAGGAGGAACCCCCATGAATAAGACACAGAACCAGCACCGCAAAGAGGCCATGCAGGACCCCGGCGATACATATCTTTCCCCGGAAGATGTGCTGAAGGATACCGCTCTTTCCCGGGAACAGCGTATGGAAGTTTTGGTGAATTGGAGTGACGAGATCCGTCATATTCTGGAGTCAAAGTCAGAAAATATGTGCCCGGAAGAGGGGACCGCGTGCGAGGAAGAGCTGCTACAGCAGCTCATGCAGGCTATAGATGTTCTGAACAATAGAATGTGAGCGGGGAGATTCGCCACCACAAGGCCCGCGCCCTTTGTTATCAACAGATAAGGGGCGTGGGCTTTTTTAATGTCAGGGCGCCTGTTTTGCCTTGCCGGCGCCCAGCTGCGGTAAAAGGCTTCCCACCAGCATGCCAACAATGGCCATGAACAACCCGGCCAGCTGCGGCGGGAGCATCATCGCCTCACCCTGCGCGTCCATACGAATATTAAGAACCTCAAGCACGGACCACGTGATAACGCCAAAGGCGATAGAGAGCAAGGCTCCGGCATTGGTCGCTTTCTTCCAGTAAACGCCAAAAGCCAACGGTACAAACGCCCCGCACAACGTCACCAGATAGGCGTTTTCCACCATCTCAAAAATACTAAGGCCCGCAGATGTGCTGAGATAGGCGTAAGCCAGAACAACCAGGCCAAAGACAAACACGCAAATCCGCAAAGTTTTCAGGAGTTGCTTATCATTAAGATTAAAAGCTTCTTTTAAGATGTTCTCAGCCAAAATAGCGGAAGGGGCGAGAAGCGTACCGGCCGCCGTGGACATGATCGCTGATAAAAGCGCGCCGAAGAAAATTACCTGCACGAAAATGGGCACGTCATTTAATATAAAGGATGGCAAGATTCTTTGATAATCCCCATCGGGACCCATATAGGTCTCAATCAGGCCGGGGTCCAGCATCGTGGCTCCGTAAACAATGAAAATCGGGATAAAGCAAAAAATGATATAGAAAACGCCGCCTATAACGGTTCCGTGAACGGCTGTTTTCTCATCCTTGGCGGACATGACGCGCTGAAAAACATCCTGCTGCGGGATGGAGCCCAGAGCCAGTGTCACAAAGGCTCCTACGAAGGCCAGAATAGCGGTCGCATCCAATTCGGGCCAGAATTCAAATTTATTGTTAGCCGAGGCGTGATCTATGACCTCCATAACGCCGCCATCCAAACGGCCCGCGACCAGCCATGCAACGACAAACAACCCTCCCACTATGGTCATCATCTGGATAAAATCCATGATCGCGACCGACCACATACCGCCAAAAATAGTGTAAAGCATGACCACGCTGAGGCCAATAACCATACCAAACTCCATGGAGATAGCTTCACCGGAGATAAGGTTGATCGTCAGGCCAAGCGCCACAATCTGGGCGGAGACCCAGCCGAGATAGCTGATGCATATGGCCAGAGACACCAGAATTTCGACAGTTTTCCCAAAGCGTTGCCGGTAAAAATCGCCAATGGTCAAAAGCTTCATCCGGTACAGGCGCCCGGCAAAGAATAACCCGACAAAAACAAGGCATAACCCCGCGCCAAAGGGGTCGGCCACAATGCCGCCCAATCCTTCTTCCATAAAGGTAGCGGGCATGCCCAGCACAGCTTCCGATCCGAACCACGTTGCAAAAACTGTGGCAATCGTGACGTAAATCGGGAGAGAACGCCCGGCAAGAATGTAATCCGTGGAGTTCCGAACCCGGAAAGAAACGCCTAAACCAATGGCAATTGAAATCACAATATAAAGGATTACAAAAAGGCTGAGTGCGCTCATTTCCAAAACTTCCATGCTCTACGGTTTTTTATAAATTTTTACGGATAATTCAAAATATTAAAAATTACCGTAGAGATTTCAGCATATGTTTTTATTGGGAACAAGTCGTTTTTTAAGGCGTATCTGTTTTTTTAACCTGCGTCCGTAAAACGGCCAAAACATTAAAATTTTCAGGAGGTTGGTGGAGCAGTAAAACCTGTATGAGCACCAAAATAATTAAAAGAGCTTCATTATTTTTCAGAATTAGGGTAAATTATGATTTACGAAATTGTGAGGGTTCTGGTTTTGCGTTAACCGTTTTATGCTAATGAGTGAGATAGAGGCTTTATATCATCAGGAATTTCAATACATAGAGGTCAGGGCGCCGCAGTCGCAAAAGCCGTTGCCCCCCCTTTATCCAAGTGACCGCAAGCAGGAAGATGCTGCGTGTTTTTCGGCGCATAATATGCGTGCGGGGGAAGCGCCCGAAGATGTTTATCTCCGAGAGCACTTTATCGGGCGTGTTGAGCAGATCAGATCCGACTACGAAAGCCGCTCAACCGTGCTCTGTGCGCCAATCCCTGAAAATGGGACAATTCCGGAAATTTTGAACACTGTTTTTAACCGGCGGGAGGTCTCCGGCCTGATAGAGCAAGCCTTGGGAACGGGTGAAAGGCCTCCGCCCAAGGTGGGCGCCCCCATCGCACAGGAACGTGCCCTCTTTGAAACGGAAAAGGCCGAGGCGGGAGAAGAAGGCGAAGATAACAAACAGGAAATCAGGGCAACCGGGCTTTTGAAATTTTTTGGATTAATACCGAACTGGCTCGCCAGCAAGCTTGATGCCTCGCTCCTGCCGTTTGACGATCGCTGGCTCATAACAACGGACGTTGACCTTAAGAATACCGGTCATATCATTATAAGTCCCGCCCCCGTCGGGATGGCCCTGGATCCGGTCAGTAATAGAAGAGTTATTGTTACGTCCTTTATGACCGCGAATATCAATACGAATGCGGACACTCCTTATCCTATGAACGTCGAAATGGATTATGACGGTATCTTGGGGTTCAAGGATGAAGAAATGGACATTCCGGGGGCGGGTAAAAAATCAATTGTTTCTATTACCGAAATATACGATTCGGGGAGCGCGTTGGAGGAGCAGGTTGAGGGCCTGAGAAATGCGGAGCGGCAAAAGAAAAAATTCATGGACGCGGTAGTGGCCGAAATTGGAGATGATAACGACGAAGGTAAAAGCAAAGCGGTAGAAGAGGACAGGTTTTTAGAGGTTGAAGTATCTATCGGCGGACACAGGCACGATGAGATCGAATTGGTGGCGGAGCAACAGGTCGTTGTCTTCGTTCATCCCAGACACGTTGAATCTGCTAAAGCGCAAATGGTAGGAAAGTCAGTGTTCCTTACGGCATCCGCTCGCCTGTCTTTTGGTCTGTACAATCCCGGTGTGCCGCCAGAGGAACAGGAAAATCATCAGCATAATGATTATCTCCAGTTTTATTTTAATGTTAATGCGGGCGAGGGTGCCGAGACACTGTCTGACTCCATAGTGCTACATGGTGGCGCACTGATGCGGCTTGCTAAAATGAAACTGCCCGGTCATTTGCCGGGGAGAAAACCGGAAGTAAAGCCTCAGGCGCAGAGCGCTTCTGGTCTGGGTCTGTAATAAACGGGATATTTTCTAAAACGCCGCTTCCGTGTAATGGGCGGGCTGTCCGGCGGCAATCGCGTCCAAGGAGGGCAGGGGCTGCCCTTCCCGCAGGCGGTAAATCCAGTAATTCGCCAGCACATACTCCACATAAGCACGCGTCTCCGCAGAGGGAATAAGCTCAATAAAAAGCAGCGGGTCCTTTACATCAGGCCAGCGTTTTTTCCATTTAGCCAGATTGCCCGGTCCGGCATTATAGGCAATTAAAAGCGAAAACAGATCCCCCTGTACCGCTTGATCGTCCAGCAAAATCTCAAGATAACGTTGCCCGATCTGGAGATTAACCTCCGGATTATCCAATTCAGGCTCTGTGTTTTTTGTAACGCGCCGGGCGGTGGCGGGCATAAGTTGCATCAGACCCTTTGCCCCACTACGACTTTCCGCATCCGGATCAAAACGGGATTCCTGCCTCATAATGGCGTGTGCCATAGCCGGATCAAGCTTGTAACCGCCTTGCGGACGCCATGGCACCAGTGGGTAAAGGGCGGCGTCATAAATCTCATCCGGGTTTGAAAAAGCACTGGCAATCCGCATGCCCAGCCCCGGCAGATTGGCGTATCCAGCATAGGCCAGCAGTGCATTACGCTGATCCTGATTTTCAGGAATAGTACGCAAAAGCTCAGCCTGTGCCAGCATTTCCTGCCCGCTGTCAACCAGCGCTATCGCCCGGTTTCCTGCGGGAATAGCCAGCAGAACATTGCGATAGCTCAAGGTGAAGTTTGGCACATTCCAGTTAAAGTCAAAATCCCGCCCCAAAGCGCGCGTGGAAATCAGGCCGTAAAACGTCCTTGGATATTTGGTTCCTCGCTCCAGCCATGTGCTGACTTCCCGGACATTCCCCAGCCGCATGTGCGCACGCGCGACCCAGTAAGCGGCAGAGGCCTGCATCCAGCCCGAAGCGTAGGGTGAATGGGCGGTAATTTCAAAATAGCCGGCGGCTTCGCGGTATCGCCCTTTCCGCCATGCGGTCAGACCGGCAACCCAGCCGGCTCTGGGTGCATATTGACCGGAACGCTTTGCGCTTTTTATAGCCAGAGAGGCCGCGCGGTCGGGTTCGCCGCTATACAAAAATCCGGCGGCGATATCGGCGCGCAGAATGTCATATTCGGTTGTATCAATAAGTTTTTCAGAGAGATCTTTATCCACCTGCCGCAACGCGTCTTGCATCCGGCTGGCGCGAATAAGTGTAAAAACCCTGCTGCGGGCCGCATCGTTACCTGCTTTATTGCCGCCGCTATTATAGCGCCGGGCCTTATGCATGGTGGGTTCGTGTACGCGCACGATCTCTTTGACCCTCTCCGGCGCGGGCAGATCGCCTTTATAGTCTTTGGGCATTCGGGAAAGCGCCAGCCGGTATAGTTTTTCTGCGTTGGGGTGGTCGCCGTACCGGGAGAGCCAGTCCTTTAATTCATCAAAAGAAGATCGGTATTTATCATGCATATAGCGCTGATATAAAACATGACCGAACAGACGTTTATCATGTATTTTTCCCATTAACTCATCAGCCAGGCGCATATCGCCATCGCGCTGGGCTTTGAAAAGAGTTTTATAAAGCTGGGCGTCTTTGCGAGATAAAGATGCAGAAAAAGGGGATGCAATTTTTTCCTTTTTCATCAACCCGTTCAGAGAAACGCTGATGGCGGCTCCGGGGGATTTTTCCATCGTCTGCGCCGGGTTCTCAGGTTTGTGTGCCGGCAGGGGGATTTCGGGAATATTGTCCCCGGCCCAGCTCCAATGCGAGAGGAAAACGCATAGAAAGGCTGCGATTCCAAAGGCGTTGCGACGTCTTTCGAGGCGCGCTGATTTTTCTATATGATGCTTCATAAGGGGCAAAGCTTTACACTATGGTGTGTGCGTTGTCCATAACTCAGATAAATATCATTGTTTTTCAAATACTTAAACAAAAAACTATGTGGCGCATGCCTTACGCCGGTGCGCGGTATCGCCGCTTAAGGGTAATCATGTCTGCCCAGACGGCTCGTTTTTGCGTGGGAGTCTGCAGAAGATAAGCCGGATTATAAGTGACGATGGCCGGAATAACGGGGGCATCGCCTTGAAGTTCGGGTGTGCGCGGCGTGTATTCGTGCCATGTCCGGCGTAGCTTGCTCATACTATCGCCGCTTCCCAAAAGCGCCTTGGCCGCCACACCGCCGGACAGGATTAAGATTTGAGGGCGGACGATCTGAATATGCCGTTCAATAAACGGCAGACTAAGTTCAATCTCCGCCGGGCTGGGGGAGCGGTTTCCGGGCGGACGCCAGTTGAGGATATTAGTAAGATAAACGGCATTTTCTGGCGTTTCTGCGGCGCGGTCCAGACCTATACTGGTTAGTATCTGGTCCAAAAGCCGCCCACCATCCCCGGCAAAGGGCTGGCCAGAGCGGTCCTCATCCGTACCCGGCGCATCACCAACGAGCATAATGGCGGCGCGGGCATGGCCGCTGCCAAAAACCATATGGGTTGCTGTTTTCTTTAAGGGATGATCATCAAAGGCGGTAATGGCGGCCTGCAGCTCTTCGAGAGTCTGCGCGCTCATAGCCATTTTTGCCGCTTCGGTGCGGCCTTGTGCCACGCCAAGGGGCAGCGCCGTGGCTTGCTGCGCAGGCGGTGGCCCGGCTGGCTTGTTTATGCGTTCTGTCGGCATATCTTTATGCGGGGGAAGCAGCGGAGCGGCGGGCGACAGGGATGACGCCAGTGCCGCAAACCGGTCCACGGGCATATCGGTCAGAGCCTCATCAACGCCCTGATCTTGATACCATGCCAAAGCTGCCAGTGCCGCTTGTGTGTTCATACCGTTTTACCGTCCCGATTTTTTCGTTAAAAACTTATCTTCATATATGGGGATATCAGGGGTTTTAGGTTAGAATAGACAAAGGTAAAAAGAAAGAGGGAAGAGCTTTTATGTCAGAACCCATTCGCCCGGACCGGGAAGTCATGGAATATGACGTTGTTATTATAGGCGCAGGTCCCGCTGGATTGTCTTGTGCTATCCGGTTAAAGCAAATTACGCCGGATATAAACGTCTGTATTCTTGAAAAGGGATCTGAGGTTGGCGCGCATCTTTTGTCCGGCGCTGTTTTTGAACCGCGCGCGCTCGACGAACTTATTCCGGACTGGCGGGAAAGGGGCGCTCCCTTGAACATTAGGGCCACGGATGATCGTTTTCTTTTGCTAACGCCCGCCAAGGCTTACCGGCTGCCCACCCCGCCGCAAATGCACAATAAAGGGAATTATATTATATCACTGGGCAATTTGGGTCGCTGGCTGGCGGAACAGGCTGAAAGCCTTGGTGTGGAAATTTTCCCCGGCTTTGCCGCTGCCGAAATACTGTATAACGATCAAGGCGCGGTCATTGGCGTGGCTACGGGTGATATGGGGCGCACCAAGGAGGGCGAAGCGGGTCCCGATTTCACGCCCGGTGTGGAAATTCACGCCCGCCAGAGCGTATTTGCCGAAGGGTGCCACGGCTCACTAACCAAAATGCTGATCAAAAAATTCGATTTGCGGCGCGATAGCGATCCGCAGACCTACGCCTTGGGCATTAAGGAGCTGTGGGAGATCGACCCCGCACGGCACAAACCGGGCCACACGCTCCATACCATAGGCTGGCCAATGAACAATAAAACCTATGGCGGTTCATGGCTTTATCATCTGGAGGATAATCTGGTATCGGTAGGGTTCGTTGTGGGGTTGGATTATAAAAACCCCTATCTTTCTCCTTATGAAGAAATGCAGCGTTTCAAAACGCATCCGGCCATTCGTGATGTTTTCACCGGCGGGCGGCGCGTGGCTTATGGCGCGCGTACCTTGGTGGAGGGCGGCTTTCAATCTCTGCCGAAGCTTTCGTTTCCGGGCGGGATATTGATCGGCGACACGGCGGGCTTTCTAAACGTACCCAAAATTAAAGGCAACCATACCGCAATGAAATCCGGCATGGTCGCTGCGGAGGCGCTGGCCGAACACTTAAAAACATCGGTGGATACGGGATATGAATGTACCGCGTATCCGGAAGCGCTGAAAAAATCATGGGTCTGGCGCGAACTTAAAAAAATCCGCAACATCCGTCCCGGATTTCAGGCGGGGTTATGGATGGGGTTGCTGAATGCCGCTTATGAAACGCTGACAGGCGGGCGCTCGCCATGGACATTGAAAAACCATGCCGATTATGAGCAGCTTCAAAAGGCCGAGGGCAGCGATAAAATTGCTTATCCGAAACCCGATGGGGTCTTGACCTTTGATCGTCTGACCTCCGTATCGATTTCAAACACCAATCACGCGGAAAACCAGCCTTGCCATCTGCACCTGATTGATCCGGCATTGCCGGTGGCTGTGGGCTTAAGGAAATATGACGGCCCGTCGCAGCGTTATTGCCCCGCCGGTGTGTATGAATTTGTAACCGGTGAAGACGGCGCGCCAAAATTCCAGATCAACGCGCAGAATTGCGTGCATTGCAAAGCCTGTGACATCAAAGACCCGGCACAGAATATAAATTGGACCGTCCCGCAAGGTGGGGATGGACCGAATTATCCGAATATGTAAGTGTATGAACAACCCTAAACGCCGGAGTCTCCCGTTTTGAAAAGTTTCACGACCGTTCTTGTCCTGTGTCTCATTGGCGCTGCCGGTGCTTATATGGTTTTATACGGCCAGAGTGGGCAAGGGCTGCATGATCGCGCTGCTTCTTCGCAATCTGGTGCTGCGCTGGAGGCCTCTTTGCAAGACTCCTTTGTAGGCACGAACTTTCCCGGGCGTTATCTGAGCACCCGCTTTGCACAGCGTCATCACGATTGGGCGCGGGCTGGTGCTTTTATTGCCCCTGTTCTGGATAATGATCCTGAAAATGCCGTTTTGCTTAAACGCGCCATGGTTCTGGCAATGGGCGCGGGCGAGGCGGAAAGAGCTATTGCCCTCGCTGAGCGGGTCAAACGCACAGATGAAGAGGAAAACGCGCTTTCGCGCCTGTTTCTGGCCATCGGAGATTTTAAAAGCGGACATTACAAAGAAGCCGAAGAGGCAATCCACAAAATGCCGGCGGGCGGGCTTTCCGATTTTATCCTGCCGCTTTTGCGCGGCTGGGCGGCTGCCGCTCTGGGCCGCAATGAAACCGGAGACTTAACGGGCAACACCGTGCATCTTTACCATGCGATTTTAATCGCCGATTTCCTTGATAAGACCGGATATATCGAGAAACTGCTGCGGCAGGCAGAACGCGCGCCGGATCTCGGGCCAGAGGATATGGAGCGGATCGGTGATATTTATACGCATATCGGCAATACGGACAAGGCTCTGGCTTTGTATAACGAAGTCTTGGGAATGAGGCCGGAAAACATGGCGCTAGCCGATAAAATCGCCCGGCTGGAGCGCGGTGAAAAACTGGAAATTTTTGTGCGTATTAAAACGCCGGAGCAAGGCGTAGCCGAAGCACTTTACGATATGGCCCGGATCTTGGCGCAGGATTACAGCGATGAAAGCGCGCGCGTTTTCGCGCAGATGGCCCTGTATCTGGACCCGCAACATACAAAGGACCGCTTTTTGATTGCCCATATCGCGGCACGCAATGGCCGCAATGCGGAGGCTATCAAGGCCTATCAGGCCATCCCCGCAGAGGATGTCAACTATGCCGAGGCTCGGCGTATGGCCGCGACATTGCTTTATGAGCAGGGGCAGGTCGAAGAGGCGCTGGCTGTGCTGGACGATTTAGCCCGTACGCAAGAGGATGTAGATGCCCTGATTCAGACCGGGGATATCTACCGGACGGAAGAACGCTTTAAAGAAGCCATCGACGTCTATAACCGGGCCGAGGAAAAAATGAAGGGCAATATCCCGCCCGATTACTGGCATCTATATTACGTGCGCGGCATGTCCTATGAGCGCATAGGTGCGTGGGATAAGGCGGAAGCTGACCTGAAGACGGCTCTTAAATTCCAGCCGGATCATCCGTATCTGCTGAACTATCTTGGCTATTCATGGACGGATCGCGGTCAAAATCTGGAGGAGGCCTTGGAGATGATTGAAAAGGCGGTCAGCCTGCGCCCTGATGATGGGTACATCACCGATTCTCTGGGCTGGGTTTTGTTTCGGCTCGGTCATTATGAAGAGGCCGTCCCCAGTCTTGAGCAGGCCGTAGAGCTTATGCCTTATGACCCGGTCGTAAACGACCATCTGGGCGATGCGTATTGGCAGGTGGGGCGGCGGCTGGAGGCGCGGTTCCAATGGCGGCGCGCCAGAAATTATTCCGATGATGAGGCCTTGCTAAAAACCATAGATCAAAAACTCGATGACGGTCTGGATGCCTCCAGGGCCGATTCAACGCTTCATAAGGAAGCCCATAGCCAGTAAAAACTCAAAGATTGACCTTGATGACCGCTCCCCCTGCACAGGCCTTGCGCGTTTTTGCTCCCGCAAAGATTAATTTGAATCTTCAGGTTACCGGGCGGCGGGGTGATGGTTATCATTTGCTGGATTCTCTGGTGGCTTTTGCTGATATCGGTGATGAAATCACACTTTCTCCCGCGCGGGATTTCTCCTTTCGTATAAAGGGACCTTTTGCCGAAAGCTTTTCGGCGGCAGAACGCGCCCCCGGTCTTGATTGTAAAAATCTTGCGGTACGGGCGGCATTGGCTCTGGCGCAATGGGCGAAAAAACCGCTTTTGGTTACAATAACTCTCACCAAAAACCTGCCTTTGGGCGCGGGGCTGGGTGGTGGCTCGGCGGATGCAGCTTCTGTTCTGCGTGCTTTGGCTGAGTATTGGGGAATAAATGTGCAAGCGCCTGAAATTCTGGAGCTGGCCACCACGCTCGGCGCGGATGTTCCGGTTTGCCTGAGAGGGCACCCCGCGCGGATACGCGGTATTGGGGAGCGCATTGAGCCGCTGGTGGCCCTTCCGGAAATGCCCGCTATTCTTGTTCATCCGGGAAAACCCTGCGCAACGCATGAGGTATTCGGCGCTTATCACCAGCCTTTTAGCCCTGAAAGGAAAATGCCGCCGGGCTTGGGCACTGTTCATGCGCTCATGACATTTTTACAGGAAAATGGGAACGATTTAACGGCGGCGGCCACCGAAATTATACCGGATATTGCCGTGATTCTTGAAATACTGGACGCGCAGCCGGGCTGCGCTCTGGCGCGGATGAGCGGTTCCGGCTCCGGCTGTTTTGGAATATTCGTCTCAGCCCAACAGGCGCAGGCGGCAGTTTCGGTGATAAAAGCCGCTCATCCCCATTGGTGGGTACAAAACGGCCTTATTATGGGTGCGTCGCTGCTTTGCGCTTAGGCCGAAGATTTAAGCAATGGCACGACTTGCGGCCATAAATCCGGATCGCCAAGCGCTATCACGCGCCCCTCGCTTTTGAGCGTGAGCGCCCGCCCTTCATAATCGCTAATCCATCCTCCGGCGTTTTGCACTACGGGCACAAGCGCGGCGAAATCATAGGGCGAAAGACTGGCCTCCACACAAATATCCATGAAGCCGGATGCCAAAAGCCCGTACATATAACAATCCCCGCCCCAGGCCATCATTTTGGTCTGTTTGTCGAAATTCCGCCAAAGCGCGTCCTCGCCGTTGAACATGGCCGGGGTGGTGCTGGCCGAACAAGCCGCCTTGATCGAGGTGCAGCGCCGCGTTCTCACGGGCATATCATTATAGGTGGTAACCCCTTCCGCACCCAGCCAGCGTTCCTTGGATATGGGCTGATCGATAAGGCCGAGCAGGGGGGTGTCCCCCTCCCACAGGGCGATTAATGTTCCAAAAGTCGGGCGACCAATGACAAAGGATTTCGTCCCATCAATGGGGTCTATCACCCATGTCAGGCCGTTTTTAGAGGGCTTGATGCCAAATTCCTCACCCAGTATCCCATCTTCGGGCCGCATGTCCTCGATCATCGTGCGCAGGCGTTCTTCAACGCTGCGGTCGGCGACGGTGACCGGGCTTGCATCGCTTTTGGAAATAATCTCAAACGGCTTGCGGTAATGCGCGCGAATTATTTCACCGGCGGCATCGGCCATCCTCTTGGCAAAGGTCACAAATTCCTGCATAAATACCCCTCAATCATCAGCAATAAGAGCGTATAGAATGAAGACGGTCAATGACATCCGCAGCGAATTTCTGAATTTTTTCCAGAAAAAGGGCCATACAATTGTGCCCTCCAGCGCGCTGGTCCCGCATAACGATCCAACCCTCATGTTCACGAATGCGGGCATGGTTCAATTCAAGGATGTCTTTACCGGCAAGGAAAAACGTCCCTATACCCGCGCAACCACCGCCCAGAAATGCGTACGCGCCGGCGGTAAACATAACGACCTCGATAATGTTGGCTATACCGCACGCCACCACACTTTTTTCGAAATGCTCGGCAATTTCTCCTTCGGGGATTATTTCAAGGAAGATGCCATCGATTATGCGTGGGAGCTGGTGACAAAAAATTTCGGCCTGCCATCCGAAAAGCTCTGCGTCACCGTCCACGCTACGGACGAGGAAGCCGCAAGCATCTGGAAGAAAGTAACGGGTTTTCCCGATCATAAAATCATACGCATCAACAGCGATGATAATTTCTGGCGCATGGGTGATACAGGCCCTTGCGGCCCCTGTACCGAGATTTTCTATGATCATGGCGACCATATTCCGGGCGGTCCGCCGGGCTCGCCGGAGCAAGATGGCGATCGTTTCATTGAAATCTGGAACAACGTCTTCATGCAATATGAACAGGTCGATGCCGATACGCGCATTGATCTGCCCGCGCAAAGCGTGGATACCGGCATGGGGCTGGAGCGTATAGCCGCCACCCTCATGGGTAGCAACAATAATTACGATATCGACATCATGCGCGCTCTGATCGAACATTCCGCGGATCTCACAGGCTATGACGTTAAAAGCGCATCGCATAAAGTCGTGGCCGACCATATCCGCGCTTCCGCCTTTTTAATGGCTGATGGCGTGATGCCGTCCAACGAAGGGCGCGGTTACGTTTTACGCCGCATTATGCGCCGGGGCATGCGTCATGCACATCTTATGGGCGCGGATGAGCCTTTGATGTATAAACTTCTGCCGACCCTCATTTCCAAAATGGGTGAGGCCTATCCGGAGCTTAAACGTGCCGAAGCGCTGGTTTCACAAACGCTAAAATCCGAAGAAGAACGCTTTAAAGTCACGCTGGAGCGCGGGCTTAAAATGCTGGATGAGGAAACCGAAAAAGTTTCCAGCGGCGCTAAATTTCCCGGTGATGTGGCCTTTAAACTCTATGACACCTTTGGTTTTCCGCTCGATCTCACGCAAGACGCGCTCAAGGCCAAAAAGATCGAGGTCGATACCGCTGCCTTTGAATCTTGTATGAACGAGCAAAAGCAAAAAGCCAGAGCCGCGTGGAGCGGGACGGGCGATATTTCCAATGAAAAAATATGGTTTGATGTGCTGGATAAATTTGGACCTACAGAGTTTTTAGGCTACGAAAAGGATGAAGCCGAAGGCAAAGTGCTTGCGATTTATGATCCCCAGGGAGGAAAACTTGTTGAAAGCATGGTCTTTTCTGAAATAGGGCATGGTTTTGTTATTACAAATCAAACGCCTTTTTATGCGGAAAGTGGCGGACAAGTTGGCGATACCGGGACGATTATACGTATAAATCACGAAGATCAAATCGGCGATTTAAGTGTAAAAGCAACGGTTAAGCGTTGCGGCAAACTCTTTGTCCATCATGTTACTATCGATAATGCCTATCCCGGCGCGGAGATGTTGAAAGTCGGAGATTCTGTTCAAATGAAAGTCGACACAACCCGCCGCGCCCAAATCAAAGCCAACCACTCCGCTACGCACTTGCTGCACGAGGCTTTGCGCGAAGTCCTTGGTGACCATGTCGCGCAAAAAGGCTCGTTGCAGGATGAAAGCCGCACGCGCTTTGACATCTCCCACCCGCAAGCGATTTCCAAAGAGGATATCGAGAAAGTCGAGACCATCGTCAATGCGCAAATCAAGGCCAATGCGCCCGTGGAAACGCGGCTGATGGCGCTCGAGGATGCCAGAGCCGCCGGCGCAATGGCGCTGTTCGGCGAGAAATACGATGATGAAGTGCGCGTGGTTTCTATGGGTACGTTCCAAAATACGAAAAGCGGCACCCGCGCATTTTCAATCGAGCTGTGCGGCGGCACGCATGTAAAGGAAACCGGACAGATCGAAAAATTCAAGATCATCTCCGAAGGCGCATTATCCTCAGGCATTCGCCGTCTTGAGGCCGTCACCGGCGCGCGCGTCGATGCGTATTTCGCGGAACAACAACAGGCAGAACAGGCGGTTGCTGATCGCTTGATGGGGGAAAACAAAAAGCTGCGGGAGGAATTATCCGCACTGGGCGGCTCTATTGACGACACGGTTCCGACTGACACCGGCGAGCTGGAAAAACAAAATAAGAAATTCTCGAAGGAAATTTCCGATCAGCGCCTCGCCCAAGCAACCCGGAGCGTAAATGCCGAAAGCGAGGCCAGAGAGATCGGCGGTATCAGGTTTATCGGCAAGGTGCTGGAGGGCTGCCCGGCTAAGGATTTAAAGCCCATGGCGGATGACCTCAAAAAGAAGCTTGGTTCCGGCGTGGTGGTATTGGTCGCGACCGATAGCGGTAAGGCCTCCATCGTTGTGGGGGTGACGGATGACCTCACGGGCAAAATAAACGCGGTTGATCTGGTTAAAATCGGTGCGGCGGCTCTGGGCGGGCAGGGCGGCGGCGGACGTCCCGATATGGCGCAAGCCGGCGGTCCCGATGCTCATGCGGCCAACGAAGGCGTTCAGGCGATTGAGAAAAAACTGGCCGGTTGATGGCTTGTAAGAGGAAAATTTTCAGGCCATTCACATGCGTGAAGTAAAAAGCCGGCGTTTTCGAGGCTTTTGCCTATGTTCAGGCAACTGCGTATTCATGCTGCGGTACGGCATACAGGTTTGGTACGATTTTTTTCCGTTTATCCGGGCGACGCAGCTTCATAAGGTCATAAGCAAAACAATCAGCGGTATAAAGGCTCTCATTACTTTGTCTGTATAGGCTTATGGCTTCTGCTTCTTGCGGCGTCTGTGGGCGGCCTTCTTCTTTAGCTCGCCGCTCAATCTGGCAGGATTTTTCATAGTTGTCGTGTGTTAAATCCTCCGTTCCAAGCATGTCTTCATGAATGACCTGAATTTCAACAGGGATTGACCGGGTTGATGAAAGCGGAACTTTTAATCCGATATGGACCGCAACCCTTCCGGTACTGGAAGGGACATGAAAATAATCTTCAAATTCATTTACTATAATATTATTTTGAGGGTGTTTATTTAATAAAACCCCCATCCTGTCGCCTTCCCCCTCATATTTTGGTTTATCACCCAACAGCATTTTGCGCAGGTTGATAATATCTTCCGGTTTTTTTATTAATATCCGCAGGCGCGCAATGTCGGGAACTTTCTCCACCTGTCCATCCAGCTTGGCTGCTTTTTCAAAAATTCGGGGCAGCTTTTTTATGGGGCCATCCACAACAGCTTCATCGGGATTCAGGCCAAGCTTCTTTGCTATCTTTTTTGTAAAGGGAAGGGCTATCTCTTTGGCCTCGCCGACATCCCCCTGAAGAGCCAACGCTTTTTCCAGATTGCTTTTGTTCAGGATGTCAGGCCGCTTTTCTCCTCCCCAGATTGGGGTAAGGGTATGCGACAATTTTTGTAGTGTTCTTGCGTAAGACATCTTTTACACCTTAAACCGAAGACTATGCGCGTATTTAAAGTCAATTTGTGAGCTGAGAATTCCCACTATCTTGTTATTAAAGCTCACCCATCAGGCCAATAAACATATTTTATTGCGTAAATTAAGATCAATATGAAAGATATACACAGTTTTGTCAAGGAAATTATATTATAGAAATAAAATGCCCCACTCCGTCAGGTCCGCATAAATCGCTTTCAGGCTTGCGTTTCAGGAATCTCCTGCTATAACCACCGCTTGTTATTTTAAAGGCAGAAAAGGAATAAAACATGGCCCTGGAACGCACATTTTCGATACTCAAACCCGATGCAACGCGCCGTAATTTAACGGGCGCAATTAATGCCAAGCTTGAAGAAGCCGGACTTCGCATCATTGCCCAAAAACGCATTAAAATGAGCCTTGAGCAGGCTGAGGGCTTCTACGCCGTTCACAAGGCGCGTCCATTTTTTGGCGAATTAACAGAGTTGATGAGTTCCGAGCCGGTGGTGGTACAGGTTCTTGAGGGTGAAAACGCGATGGCTAAAAATCGTGAAGTCATGGGCGCAACCAACCCGGCAGATGCCGCGCCCGGCACCATTCGTAAGGAATATGCCTTAAGCATCGGCGAAAACTCCGTCCATGGTTCTGACAGCCTTGAAAATGCGCAGACGGAAATAGCCTATTTCTTTAAGCCTGAAGAGATTGTTGGCTAAGGCTTTAAGGATATTTGCCAGTCTTGAAGCGCAGTATAAGCTCGCCGGTACGCATCGGCGAGTTTTTCTATGGCCGGTTGCGCGCGCGCAAGCTCGCTGTTTTTTGCTGACTTCTCAATCATGCCGGCCAGTGCGCTCACTTCCTTTAAGCCGAAATTAGCCGCCATCCCTTTAAGCTCATGAGCGCGCTCGTGCAAAAATTCAGCGTTATGGGCATTCGCGCTGTTGCTTAAGGCATCGACCAGTTCATCGGCTTTATCATACAGGCTCTGGAGAAGCTCCCCCAGCTGTTCAACCGGGAGCGCGGAGGCCAGGCCGTCAAGCATTTGGAAATCAAGCGCTTCGGGTATTGGCGGCGCTACCTGCCCCTGTTGAGGAGGCGAACCTTCACCCTCTCCGGCATCTGTTTCGCTCTCCGGAGTAGGGACATCCTCACCTGAAACATCCTCATCTTCATCAGCAAAAGCCACAGCAGAGGCTAGAGATGATATCTTTTTATCAAACTCCGATTCAGGCGGTGCAGCGCGCGCAACGGGGATAACCTCTTCGGATTCATCCATTAAAGTCGGCGCAGATTTTTCTCTAAATATTTTGGCTTTTTCTTCTTTTAAGCCTGTCAGCGCCATGAACAGAGCTTCAGGATTTACAGGCTTGGCTAAAAAGCCGGTCATGCCGGCATTTTTATAAAGCATCTGGTCCTCTACACTGACATTTCCGGTGAGGGCAATAACGGGAGTAGAGGCGACTTCCGGATTCGGGTTTGCATGAAGGCGGCGGGTAAATTCCATACCGTCCATTCCATCAAGGCGGATATCAGTTAAAACAGCATCAAAATACTTATCTTCGCATATGCTGAGCGCTTCCTCCGCGCTGGCGCAAGAGGTCAAACGGTGCGGTCCTTTGGATAGAAATCCTTCCAGAACCTTGCGATTAAGTGCGTTGTCATCAATGATTAAAATATCCATCGGAGGAAGATCAATATCGGTATAGTTTTTGTAATCATCCTCGCCACTGCTTTCCGTCACATTTTCGCCGCCCTCCTCCAGCCAGAGTGTGAAAAAGAAGGTGCTGCCTTTCCCTTCTTCGCTTCGAACTTGAATGGCGCTTCCCATGTTCTCAAGCAGCTTACGGCTAATGGCCAGCCCCAGGCCGGTTCCTCCATATTTCCGGGCTGTACTTTTTTCAGCCTGTTTAAAAGGGGTGAAAAGATTTTTAAGAGAATCCTCGGCAATGCCGATACCTGTGTCTTCTATCGCGCAATAAATTTCATGGGTGTTGGCACCTTGCGACTTCCCTTTTTCAGAAAGTGTGGATCTCAGATGAATGGTCACATGCCCCTGTGCCGTAAATTTTATGGCATTACTGAGCAGGTTTAAAAGAATCTGGCGCAAACGTGTGGGGTCACCGCGCAAGGTGCGGGGGAAATCATCGGAAATCTGAGCGCGCAGCTCTATACGTTTTTCTGCGGCATGGCCGGACATGAGCGTAATAATCCCGCGGACAAGCCGGACCATGTCAAAATCAATATGCTCAAGCTGCATATTGCCGCTCTCGATTTTTTCAAAATCCAGAATATCATTCAGAAGAGCCATCATGGTATCGCCGGAGTTTTGGATGGTTTGAAGATATTCGTTTTGCTGGCGGGTCATTTTTGAATCCATCAGCAGGCGCAGCATGCCCATAATACCGTTCATAGGTGTGCGAATTTCATGGCTGACTACAGCCAGAAAGGCCGATTTTGCACGGTTGGCCTCATCGGCCATTTCCTTGGCCTTGCGCATATCTTCCGTACGGCGCATTTCCCGCTCCCGCAACTCGGTCATCAACTCACGCTCACGCTCAATGACCCGCAAAAGCCTTGCCTGATCGGCTGTTTCCTTCGATTGTTTCAGTCTTGCCAGTGATTGTACCGTGCGGCTTTCCCGCGCCCGCAAAAGGAGGTCCTGTTCTTCCCCCAGACGAATTTTGTGTAGGCAGGCTATGATAAACAAGCCTCCCTGAGGGAGAAGCAAAACCCAGAAAAGACCAAAGGTAAAAGGTCCGGCAAAGCCCATACTGCCTGTGAACATGGCGGTGTAGGCCAAAAAGCTCACGAGCCATGCCACGGACAGAGACAAGCCTCCGAATTTACCGTGCTGTGATTGAGTAAAAGAAACAATGGCGCATACACCTGCGCCTAAAAGGGCCGGCAGAAAAATCATATATTCATCAATAGACGTAAATTTACCGGGCAAAAACTGGCTGAAGATCAGGCAGGAGAGTGCGGAAATTATGGCAAAGAAAATAAGCGCGTTAGGCGCTTCATCCTTGGTTGATAGACCAAAAAAATGCCGTGTCTGTAAAAGACCGGTTAAAACCGGAGCAACATACAAAAGAGAAAGTAAAGCATCTATGGTAATGCTGTCCGTCAGGAAAACCATATCTATCATTTTATAAAGCAGAAGACATAAGATGAAATAAAGGGATAGATAGAGATATTCCGGGTTTTTCTGTAAAAAGCAGAGCGTCGCAAAAAAACCGGCCAGCAGCAGTATGAGAATGGTAAAGCTTTCTGCTGCGATCGTTCCAGTAATGAGATTCTGAATGTAGCGGTCGTAGCTGATAAGGGATGGGCGGATTGTGTGCGCCAGTCCGCCTGCCATATCAACATAAACAACAAAAAGCTGGGTCTGACCTTTGGCAATTCGTAAGGGGAAGGCCGCCCCTTTCAGCCCTTCGGCGTTATAGGCGGGTTGCCCATCGGGTAATTGTCGTATAAGCGTCTGTCCTGTGCTTTCATTCCCGATGAGGATGTGTCGGATTTGCCCTAGCCTTCCATCGAAAACATCACCAAAGTGTAGAACCCAACCTTCTTTTGAGGAGTTATTGGTCACTGAAAACACCATCCAGACAGGGACGGGGGCGGCGCCAAAATTGATAAGTTCACTATCCTGACGTGGGCCACGTAGATTGTTCTGATGGCGCGTTACAAGGATGCGGGCATTAAGCCGGAAATCCGGGTCTTGCGTGATGTATATTTGAGGGCCAAAAAAAATGCGATCCCGTTCATCACTGAGTTCAACGCGGGCCGTTGGCGTGATTTGCGCCTGCGCACAATTCAGGGCGGCTTGAGCAAAAACGCCTCCGATGACACATAATAGGAGCCAAAGCACGCGGCAATGCATCGAAATGCGTAATGTGGTTCGTTGCTGTGAATCTAAGGTGATGATCATAAATCGCCGGTTTGAAAAAGCTGGGTAAGTCTTTAGTTACACAACAATTTACGCTTAAAAAGATAAGCTTTGGTAAAAATTTGGCGATTGACCAGTTTTTTTAAAAGACCTCTGCGGCCCGCACTAAAAAAGATTGAGGTCTAGAAATGAACAAAAGCCGCCGCCAGAAAGGCCAATATCGCCACAGAGGCAATGACGGTCCACCGAACCAGCCTCATAAAAGAATGCCAGAACATCTGCGCTTCCGACAATTGTTTCGGGTCATCCTGTACGGTGGTTGTCGTGTGGGCCATGTTGATCGCCTTGGTCTGAATCGTTATTTCTTCCTGAAATTTACCCGATAATACGGGGGGTATTCAAGAGCCAATAAGGCTCTTGCGTATGAAAAATATGGATTAAAGCAGTTTTTCTGCCAGAATCCTTATCGCTTCGGGGTAGAGGATATGCTCCTGCGCGATAACCCGTTCGGCCAGTGTTTCCGGTGTGTCCCCGGGGAGAACAGGAACGGATTGCTGTAAAATAACCGGGCCCTGATCAACCTCCGGAATGACGTAATGGATGCTGGCGCCGCTTTCACGTTCGTTTGCGGCTAAAACAGCTTCGTGCACATACGTGCCATACATGCCGGGCCCTCCAAATTTGGGCAAGAGGGCAGGGTGCGTATTGATGATGCGGCCCGCCCAATGTTCAATGAATTCTGCGCTCAGGATGCGCATAAATCCCGCCAGACATACGAGGTCTATCGGGTGTTGTTGATGTATTGTGTTAAGGGCATTGCTGAGTGCTGTCTCAAAGCCTTCACGGTTTTCATAGGCTTTGTGGTCAACAATTATGGCGGGGATGCCCGCTTTTTCGGCGCGTTTCAGGCCGTAGGCATCCGGCCTGTTGGCGATAACCAGACCGATCTGCGCTGGAAAATCCGGATCGGAACATGCATCAATCAGGGCCTGAAGGTTGCTGCCGCCGCCGGAAATGAAGACGGCAATGTGAAGTTTTTTTACAGGCGCTAAATCCAATTTTTATCCGTATTTAAAAGGCTCACACTTAAATCCGATACGTTTCGTTTCTTAATCTCTCCGATTTCAAAAACCTGTTCACCACCTTCCTCAAGTTTTGCTTTAAGAGCGGGGGCCAGAGCAGAATCGCAAACAAGCACCATGCCGATACCGGCATTTAAAGTAGTGGCCATGTCGGAGGGCTGAAGATCACCAATTTCAACGAGCCAGCGAAAAACGGGCGGCAAAGCCCATTGAGACGCATCAATTTCTGCACATAACTCATCGGGTAGAACGCGCGGTACATTTTCAAGCAATCCACCGCCGGTAATGTGCGCCATACCGTGAATGGCGCTCTGGCCGTTTTTATCACGAAGGGCAAGGGCGCTCAGGATAGATTTAACGTAAATTCTGGTCGGGGTCAGCAAGGCCTGCGCCAGCGTTTGACCGGGCGCAAACGGGGCTTCCTCATGGTAACCAAGGCCGGAGCGCTCTATAAGGCGGCGCACCAGTGAAAAACCGTTGGAATGTAAGCCGCTGGAAGCCAATGCCAGAATGCAGTCACCTTCGGAAATCGCGGCGCCCGTCAGCATATTTTCACGCTCAACCGCCCCGACGCTAAAACCCGCCAGATCGTAATCGCCTTGCGCGTACAGGCCGGGCATCTCTGCCGTTTCGCCGCCGATCAACGCACAACCGGCTATTTCGCAGCCTGTGGCCACGCCGCGAATAACCTGTTCCGCAACGCCGGTATCCAGTGCACCGGTTGCAAAATAATCGAGAAAAAACAACGGCTCCGCGCCCTGAACGATAATATCGTTGACGCACATCGCCACCGCATCAATCCCGATCGTGTCATGAATGCCGCAATCAATAGCGATTTTAATCTTGGTGCCGACCCCGTCCGTTCCGGAAACGAGAATAGGGTCCTTGTAGCCTGTGGCCTTAAGGTCAAACAATGCGCCGAACCCGCCAATCCCCCCCATGACGCCGGAGCGGTTTGTTTTTTTGATATGCGGTTTTATGCCCTCGACCAGTCGCGCAGCGGCTTCTATGTCAACTCCGGCTTTTTTATAGGCGCTTTCACTCATTTTATATCTTCACACCCCTAAATATCACTTCAAATCCGAGCCGCGGGGCATTATAAGGTTACCATGCCAGTCGCAGTTTTACATGCCTTCAAGCCCCCGAAAACAGGGAATAACGTCATGGCCTATCTCTATAAGACTTTTCAGGCGGTGCGTACAGCCCTTTGTCTTGGTTTTTTACTTCTGAGCCTGTTGATAGCCCCGCACGCGCGGGCGCAGGTGAATGCCGCGCCATCGGGGTCGTTATTCACGGTCGAAAACGTGGTGGTGGATGTAACGGCAGATAATGCCTTAAAGGCCAGAGAACAGGCTTTTGAAGAGGCGCAGGTCAAGGCGTTCACGGAATTGGCGGGGCGCATGCTGCCGGAAGCTGGGCCGGGTGGTTATACCCCCCCCTCTGCCGCGGCCATCTCACCGATGATTCTGGATTATGAAGTAACGAACGAAAAGCTTTCCAGCAAACGCTATATAGGCACCTATACTTTTCGTTTCAGTGATAGCGCAGTTAGCCGCTATTTTGACGGGAGAGGCGTTCGGGATTACAGGACCGCCGCGCCGCAGCCTCTCCTGATTTTACCGTTTTTAGAGCAAGAGGGCCGCACAATGCTCTGGTCGCCTTATAATCTCTGGCTCAAAGCCTGGGCGGAGATGGAGGAAACACAGGGCGGTACTTCGTATATCGTCCCCATCGGGGATTTAAACGATATCGCTGATATAGGGGATAATGATTCCACCGGATATAAAAGAGAGAGCGTGTCCCGGATGCTGGGGCGTTATGGCGCCGGTGAAGTTGTCATCGCAATTGCCAGACCTGCCGAAGATGCTCGCTCTTTGGATGTGGAGCTTTTCCGTACGGATCACGGGCGCTCTGAATATGTAGGCCGTATTACGCAGCCCCTTTCCGGCGGAGAAAACATATCCGCATCCTATGGCGCGGCGGCCCGGCGTGTGGCCGTGGCACTGGCGCTGGATTGGAAAAATGGTATGGGGCTGATGGCCGATTCGGCGCCTTCATATTCATCTTCCGGAGAGTCTTCTGTCCCCTCAACCTATACCCCGGGAAGCGTAAGCGTCCGCGCGGCATATGCTTCTCTTCCTGAATGGGCCGGGATACAGCGCGCATTGGCGCGGACAAGCGGTATTTCTGATATTGCGCTCCGGGCGCTTTCCCCGCGGGAGGCTTTCTTGGATATTGCTTATCAGGGTGATATTGAGCACCTGAAACTGGCTCTGGCGCAATCCGGGCTGGCTCTGACCGGGCCAAATCAAAGACCGGGCATTGCAACGCTTTTTTATGATCTCACGCCGCGTACCGCCACCGCTTATCCTCAGCCTTCCGCATATGACAGAGGCACCTCGCAGGAATCGTATCAACGGCGGGCCCCGCAAGCCGCACCGCAGCAGCCCGTGCCGCCGCGCCGCGCCGCTTATCCGGAAACCAAAGAACCCTATCGTGGGCGTTTTTAAAAATGATGGGGTCTTGATTTTATGATAGCGCGTAATCAGATTTATTTCTGGCTTCTGGTTTTCTTCGGTTTTATCGGCTTCATCTATTTATTCGGCACGATATTGCTGCCCTTCGTGATGGCCATGGGGGTGGCTTATCTTTTGAATCCTCTGGTGGCCAGACTGGGGCGTTTGAAAATTAAACGCGGTCCGGCGGCGCTGCTGATATTGGGCGTTTTCCTGCTCATTGTGGCTTTGATATTGGCTGTAACCCTGCCGATTTTGTATCGCCAGCTGCTCCAGTTATCCGATGATCTTCCCGGTTATTACAGCCGACTTATGGAAGCACTAAAGCCGATAACGCGCAGTGTACAGCGGCTAACACGCCAGCAGAATATGGATATCGGCTCCTTGATACAGGATAACCCGGAATCTGCGGGCGCGGTCGCGGGGGCTGTCCTGTCGGGGGTAAAGGCTGGCGGGCAGGCGGTGATTGGCGGTGCGTCCATTCTTGTTTTTATGCCCATCCTTGCTTATTTCATGATGAAAGAATGGCCGGCCATTTGTTGCTGGGTTAAAGATTTACTCCCCAGAGATAAAAAAGATGTCATTTTAGACCTTCTAAGCCAGATTGACCGTAAAATTGCCAACTTCCTGCGCGGGCAAACCATAGTGGCTGCCACGCTGGGGGTGGCTTATGCGCTTGCGCTGAGCATAGCCGGTCTTAAATATGGCTTTTTGATCGGTTTAAGTGCGGGGGTTTTATCCATTATCCCGATGGTGGGCTCCACTGCGGGTTTAATCATAAGCATGGCCGTTGCATGGTTTCAGGCCGGAGATGTCGGGTATGTTGCTGTCATAGCATCCATCTTTCTTGTGGGGCAATTGATTGAAGGTAATTTCCTGACGCCCAAGTTGGTGGGCGACAGCATGGGCATGCACCCGTTATGGGTGTTTTTTGCGCTGTTGGCCGGCGGTGCGCTATTTGGAGTTTTGGGGATGATGCTGGCCGTTCCGGTCGCCGCAATCATTGGCGTTCTGGCAGGGTTTTTCCTCAAGAAATATAAAGACAGCCTGTACTATACGGGCGTAGAGCCTGCCCCCCCTGTCGCCGATGAGGAAGGATAGGGAGGAGGGATGCATAATGCCCGTCAAATTCCGCTTGATCTGGAAATGCGGCCCGCACTGGGGCGTGAGCATTTCCTGATCGGCCCATGTAACCGCGATGCGGTGGCCTGGATTGATCGCTGGCCGGACTGGCCCGCGCCTCTGTTATTTTTAAGCGCCCCCCCTGCCAGCGGCAAAAGCCATCTGGCGGCGGTCTGGCTTCAAAAGGCCGGGGCGGTCTCCGTGCGCCCGGAAATGCTTGTTTCCCTGAACGCGGAAGAAATCGCGGCGCAGGGGCACAATTTGGTAATTGATGGAATAGATCCGTGGATAGGCGCGCGGGAGGCTGAAATAACATTATTTCATTTGTATAATATCTTGAAGGAAGAGGGCCGTTTTCTGCTGGTCGCCAGCCGCATGTGCCCGGCGCAGTCCGATTTCGTGATCGCCGATCTGGCTTCGCGGTTTCGCGCCGCGCCGCAGGCCCTGATCAAGCCGCCCGATGATACATTACTGGCCTCGGTATTGATCAAGCTGTTTTCTGATCGACAGCTCAGTGTTGGCAATGATGTTATTCGCTATATTCTGCCGCGGATGGAGCGTTCCTTTACGGCTGTTCGGGACCTCGTTGAAAATGCCGACCGTGCCGCCATGGCCGCAAAACGCGGAATATCCGTACCGCTTTTGCGGCAGGTCATGTCGGAAATGCAGCAGGACGACCTGTTTGATGCTTGAAAACGCAATTACATCCAGCGGGTCGGGCGTTCTGGCGCGTTATAGTCGATAGGGCTGAGAAGCGCGGCCAGATGCGTATCTTCCGGATCAATATTCGCCCATAACCCTGCGGGCACGTCCAGAGCGCAAAGCGTCGCGGGTGGGTATCCCTGATGCAGGCGCAAAGAAGGGCCGCCCGGCGTGTTGGTCCCCAACATGGCCGCCAGCTCGTAAATCGCCGGATTGTGACCAATCAGCATGAGCGTTTTTACCTCATCATCCATATGCTGAATAAGGGAAAATACCTCCCCGCAGGAGGCATCATAAAGTGCAGATGAATAGGTGGTCTCGGGCGCGGCTTTTAATCCATGTAAAACCCCCTCCAGCGTTTCACGGGTGCGCCGGGTTTCCGAGCAGATAATAAGGTCGGGGAGAATAAAACCCTGTTTTGCTATTTCCCGGCCCAGAGCCTCCGAATCGGTGTGCCCCTGCGGCGAGAGCGCCCGCTGGATATCCTTTTGTCCATCTTCCGCCGGAAGGGCTTGCGCGTGCCGTAAAAGATAAAGGCGTTTCATAATGCTACCCTGTTTCTTCAAGAATGCGTGTCGGTTTCGCCCGAAACTTTGTATTTCATGATTTTAGAATTTTTAAGGCCGATGGCAAGCTCGCCGTTTTTAAGAGCCAGCGCTTCGCGCCCGAACAGCTCATAGCGCCAGCCTTTCAAAAGCGGATTATTCGGATTTTCATGCGCCGCCAGATCTTCCAGATCCTCGGAGGAGCCCAAAAGTTTTGTGGCAACGCCGGCCTCGGCACATTGTACTTTGAGCAACATGCGCAAAATATCGACCGTTGCAGCGACAGAAGGGGATGGCTGTGTTTTCCTGACGGGTTGCGGCCATGTCTTTGGATCGGCCTTTAAAGTATCCGCAATCAGCTTAAGCAGCGTATCGCCAATGCGGTTTTTGACCATATCTTCGGAAAGCCCGCGCACTTTCACGAGCTGGGCGTGCGCCGTGGGAACCTGCCCGGCAATCTCGGCCAGCGTTTCATCGCGCAATATCCAGCCCTTGGGGATGTCCCGGCTTTGCGCCTGTTCTTCCCGCCATGCGGCCAACGCCCGCAAAACGGCCAGCGATTTGGCTTTTGGTGTTTTTATCTTGATCCGTCGCCAGGCTTCCTGCGGGTCGTTTTGATAAGTGTTCGGATCGGCCAGAATTTCTTCTTCCTGAAGAACCCACGAAGTCCGGCCCCGTTTCTCCAACTCTGCCGCCAACCGGTGATAGACCTCGATCAAATGCGTCACATCGCCCAGCGCGTAATGGATTTGCCTCTCGCTCAATGGGCGCAGGGACCAGTTCGTAAACTGCACGCTCTTATCAAGTTGCTGGCCGGTGATGTTGCGCACCAAAGCCTCATACCCCACAGAATCGCCGTAACCACAGACCATGGCGGCGACTTGTGTGTCGAAAATCGGCAAGACGACGCGCCCGGTAAGGTTAAAGAAAATTTCCAGATCTTGTCGCGCGGCATGGAAAACCTTTAAAATTGCCGGGTCAAAGAGCAGCGCATAAACCGGCGCAAGGTCAAGCCCGGTCGCGAGCGGATCAATGGCCGCCGCTTTGCCGTCTGGTCCTGAAATTTGAATAAGACAAAGTTTGGGATAATATGTTTTCTCCCGCAGAAACTCTGTATCCACGGTGATGAATTCGAGGCCCTTAAGCCCCTCGCAAAAGGAATCGAGTGTTTTTTGGTCGGTTATGATCATATATCCTTTTAAACGCCATATGGCCGGGACTCAAAGGATAAATAAGGGTCCATGCCAAAAAAACCCTTTGCGTCACGGCGCTGTGCCGTTTAAAAAGCCTTGTTGACCTTGAGGATGAGATATCATGCACGCTTACAGAACACATACCTGCGCCGCCCTTCGTGAAACGGATGCCGGGAAAGCCATCCGACTTTCCGGTTGGGTTCACAAAATCCGCGACCATGGCGGGGTTTTGTTCATTGACCTGCGTGATACGTATGGCCTCACACAATGCGTGATCGAGGAAGGCTCACCCTTGCTGGAACAGGTTTCTAAAATCCGCAATGAGAGCGTCATTACCGTAAGCGGTGTCGTCTCCCCGCGCAGCCCTGAGACAGTCAACGCCAAAATGCCGACAGGCAGCATCGAAGTCAAAATTGAAAACGTGGATGTACAATCCTCCGCCGATGTTATCCCGTTTCAGGTGGCCGAGGACGATGGCGCGGGAGAGGATATCCGCCTGCGCTACCGCTACCTTGATTTGCGCCGCGAAAAAATGCAAAAAAATATCCGCTTGCGCAGCAATGTAACGGCCTCCATGCGTAAACGGATGTGGGATCAGGGATTCCAGGAGTTTCAAACACCTATTTTGACCGCTTCCTCGCCGGAGGGCGCGCGGGATTACCTGGTTCCCTCACGCCTGCATCCCGGAAAATTCTACGCCCTGCCGCAAGCCCCGCAGCAGTTCAAACAGCTTTTGATGGTGGGCGGATTTGATAAATATTTCCAGATCGCGCCGTGCTTCCGCGACGAAGATGGCCGGGCTGATCGTCTGGCTGAGTTTTATCAGCTCGATGTGGAGATGAGTTTTGTTACACAAGAAGACGTGCATAACACCATCCGCCCGGTGATTGAGGGCGTGTTTACGGAGTTTTCCAGCTTTACGGGCGAGCAGCGCCGCGTGGAATGGCTGCCCAATCTGACCTATGCCGATGCTATGCTTAAATACGGCTCGGACAAGCCCGATCTTAGAAACCCGCTCGAAATTGTCGATGTCACCGCAATCTTCGCCAGAGACGATGTGGAATTCAAAGCCTTCAAAGGGACGATTGAAAAGGGCGGTGTAGTGCGCGCCATTCGGGCTCCGAAAGTGGCCGATCAACCGCGCAGCTTCTTTGATAAACTCAATAGCTGGGCGCAAAGCGAAGGTGCGCCGGGTCTGGGGTATATCCTGTTTAAGGACGGCGCCGGTCAGGGGCCGATCGCCAAATTCGTGCCCGACGCCGCGCAGGCGGAATTAAAGAAAATCGCTGGTTTGGAGGAGGGTGATGCCGTCTTCTTTATCTGCAATACCGAAGGAAAAGCCGCGAAATTTGCTGGACTTGCGCGGGATGCGATTTGCGATTCCATGGGCAACCGCGAGAAGGGCGTATATAAATTCTGCTGGATCGTAGATTTCCCGATGTATGAATTTGATGAAAAGGCGCAGAAAATAGACTTCTCACACAATCCGTTTTCCATGCCGCAAGGCGGGCTGGACGCTCTTGAAAATCAGGACCCGGTTACGATTAAGGCGATGCAGTATGATTGCGTATGCAACGGCTATGAGCTGGCCTCCGGCGGCATTCGTAATCACCGCCCTGATATCATGGAAAAGGCCTTTGCGCTGGCCGGGTATTCCAAAGAGGTACTGGAGCGTAAATTCGGCGGAATGCTCAACGCGTTTCGTTACGGCCCACCGCCGCATGGCGGGCTGGCTTTTGGATTGGACCGCATCGTTATGTTGCTGGCGGATGAGCCTAATTTGCGCGAAATCTATGCCTTTGTGATGAATGGGCAGTATGAGGACGCCATGATGAACGCACCGTCACCCGCAGACGAAAATCAGCTGCGCGATCTGCACCTGAAGCTTAGCCTCCCCAAAAAAATCGAAGCGGCGTAGATTTTTTGAGTGATGTTTAAGCTTGTGGTGCAGGCGTGCTGCCTGACGGGGTAGAATCCTCATTTCCTCCGCTTTTCTTGTCATCTTCCGTATCTTCTCCCTTATCGGAGGGAGTGCTGGAAGTCGTTGACGATGCCGCCGCCGTTGCCGCAGATGTTACGGTTGGGGTCGTAGTTGCAGAAGAGGACGTTGTCACTGCCGCCGCCGCCGCCGTCGCGGCGTTACCCATGGTGTTAAAGGCCGCCGTATGTTGCTGGGCCTGGCGGTTTTGTACAAAATTCGATACATTTGATTGAAGATTGGTAACATTGGCGCTGACGTTTTTAATGGCCGTTTTACTGTTGGTTCCGACAGCGAGACCTTTTTGTTCAAATCTATCGGTTTCCTCCTGAAAGCGGCGGAGCTCTTCGCGTTCCTGTCTGAGCCGTTCAAGTGTTTCGCGGTGATGATCTGTCTCGGCCAGCGTTTTTAAATCGGCAATCTGGTTGTTGATATTCTCCAGCTCTGCGTCAATAATTTTACGCGTATCGGCAATTTTTTCCATCAATTCCCAAAGCAAGGCATCGGCGATGAAATAATCCTTCAGAAACTTTTCCATTTCTTCTTTACGCAGACGATCATTCTCCGCATCGTCTTCATGCTGCCCATGCAGAGCCAGCGATTTGTAAAGGGAGCGCGGCACCATAACGCGTTTCTTAAAGCCCGGCGTTTTGCCGTGCAGCTCTATTTGCAGCTGCAGAAAATCGCGCGCGCCCTGCGGCAGGCTTTCTATGCCCACAAAAGAAGCCGTTGCGTCCGGATCGTTCGTGTCGGCATGAGTATTTTCAAAAGCAAAAGAAGAACCGTCAGGAGCCATAACGCATAAAGCCTTACCTTATAGAGTGTGAACCAAGGCCCATCCTATGCGTTTTTATGCATTCTGTCAAAAAAGCCAGAGGCAATGCCGGGTGATTATGCGCTCCGCGCGCGGGCTGATCCTGTTCTATTCCGATCAAGATCGGCACTGGCGGCGGTGAAAATATCCTCGGCCCGGGAGCCTTTTGCATAGCTTTTGAGACCCAGACTCAAGTTAAGGCGAATCTCCGTTCCACCCCAGATCAATGAAATGCGGTTAAGCCGCAGCGCCATCGTCTGCAACCGGTCCAGTGCCTTTTCCATTGTGGTTTCTGCGAATAACAGCACAAATTCATCTCCCCGGATGCGCGCGGCATGATCCATTTCGCGTTTTTCCACCCCCAGTGCTTTTGCAACAAGCTCTAAAGCAGATTCGGCAGCCTCCGGCCCATAAAGAAACTCGATCGTTTCAAGGTTCTCAAGATTGAAAATCACCAAAAGCCCCCCCTCGCTGAGATCCCGATTCGTCCGGGCAACTTCAGCGGAGAATGCTTTGGCAAAGCCTTGCGCATTTAACAAACCCGTCAAAAGATCAACACCAGAGAGATTTTCCAGTGATTTCAAACGTATATTTTGCTCGCGAATGGTTTCTTCCGCATTGCGTAATATTTTGCGGGCCGGCTCCGGCAGGGCAGAGAACGCATCCATGCCGTTTTGCGCCGGGTCGCCACTATGGCGTGCCAGAATATCAAAAATATCGCGGCTGCCATTAAGAAAGGCCTGATCCCGCGTCAACTCCAGCCGTGTCTCAGGCCCTGCGCCCTGCGTCGGGGGCGCGGCCTTCCTTGTATAGCGGTTTTGGACGATATCCGAAGTCATAATAAACACCCTTTCATTCTTCCTGTTTTTTAGGCTCTACCCCTTCAAGCGCTTACGGTTCTCTTGGCTTTTCGGCCATACAGGTCCGGGCTTGATAAAAAGAACGTTGCGAAACCCGTGCCAGTTCCGGCGCAGCATCAAATCTAAAAATAATTATTTATTTTCAATGTATTATTTGAATTGTCTCTTAGCGGGGATCGGCGCGGTGGCACAGGATGCGGCGGTTTTTTCCCGGTGAGGCAGGCAAGACTGGCCTGCAGTTTTCAAAAACGACTGCTTTGCGCGGCGGGTCAGCTTTGTTATGATGTGTTATTGCCTGCTGGGAACGAAAATTATTCATGAAAAAAATCTCCATTCTTTCTGTTGTTATAGGTGCTTTGCTACTTACCGCATTGTCTTACGCCGCTTTGCCCATAAGAGCACAGGCGGCCAGCCGCGCCGCATCCTCTGATTTCAAGGAACACAGGGCCATCTATGAAATCAGGCTGGCCAGCACGCAAAGCGGCTCTCAAATTCTCAATATTTCCGGGAAAATGCTCTATGAGTGGCAGGCTTCCTGCGATGCGTGGATATCCAATCACCGCTTTAATATTGTGTATGAGTACGCTGATGGCGCGCCGATGCGCATCGATAGCGATTTTTCTACCTACGAATCCTTTGATGGCACGGCTTTGAGCTTCACATCACAAAGAAAGCGCGATGGAGAACTGTTTGAGGAGCTGCGCGGCCAAGCCACAAAACCGCTTAAGGGTGCGGGCGGGAAAGCAATATATACATTGCCGGAGGCGCAGGAGTTTGACTTGCCTGTTGGTGCGTTGTTCCCAACGCAGCATTCCTTAAGTGTGCTCGATAAAATTAGGGAAGGCACAAAATTTTATAACGCCACCATTTTCGATGGCAGTGATTTCGAAGGTCCGGTTGAGGTAAATGCCTTTATTGGGCAGCCTGTGGATCCGCTCACCGGTGTAAAAATGACCTCGGCCATTGATAAAAACCTGCTTTCTTCCCCGGCCCGGCGCGTGCGTCTGGCATTTTTCCCTTTAAGCAGCGACGAGGCCGCTTCTGACTATGAAATGTCTATGCTTTTCCATGAAAACGGGGTGATCAGCGACATGACCATCGAATATGACGATTTTTCTATTTCGCAGAAGCTGGTCGCACTCGAATCATTCCCCGGAACATGCCACAGCGCCAGGCCCAGATTGAATAAATAATCCTGCGTAGCGGGATCATGGAGAAATTATTTTAAGAGTCAGGATTAAAATCAAGAAATTAAGAGTTTGGAAACCTATAAGCGCATATGCTCCTGAGTAGAGAAAAGGACGACAGACAAGCATGGACAGGAATAAAACAGTTTTAATCGTTGAGGATAATGAGCTTAACATGAAGCTCTTCAACGATTTGCTCGAGGCTCACGGCATAGGAACATTGCAAACCAGCGATGGACGCAGCGTTCTGGAACTGGCGCGGGAACACAAACCCGATCTGATTTTGATGGATATCCAGCTGCCCGAAGTTTCCGGGCTGGATGTGACCCGCTGGCTTAAGGATGACGAGGAGCTTAAGCACATCCCCGTGATTGCCGTAACGGCTTTCGCCATGAAGGGCGATGAACAAAAAATCCGGGAAGGCGGATGTGAGGGGTATATCTCCAAGCCCATTTCCGTAGGGAAATTTATGGAAGTCATTAACGGCTACCTGAATCCGGAAACGGAGAGCGAATAATGTCGGCGCGTGTTTTGGTTGTTGATGACATTCTCCCGAATGTTAAATTGCTGGAAGCAAAGCTTTCCAACGAATATTACGATGTCCTGACCGCCATGAATGGCGAGGAAGCGCTGCTTAAGGTGGGCGAGGAAAGCCCCGATCTGGTGCTGCTCGATGTGATGATGCCGGGCATGGATGGCTTCGAGGTCTGCGCTAGAATTAAGGGAAACCCTAAAACCGCACATATCCCGGTCGTGATGGTCACGGCGCTGACGGATGCCAATGACAAGGTACGCGGCCTGGAATCGGGCGCGGATGATTTTTTAAGTAAACCAATTAACGATGTGGCGCTGATGGCGCGCGTGCGCTCGCTTGTGCGCTTGAAAATGTCAACGGATGAATGGCGCATGCGGGAAAATACGGCAAGTCAGCTCGGCGTTGTTGATGAAAATGCCGGGCTGATGAGCGAAACAGCGGAAAATGCCAATATCTTGATCGTTGAGGATAAATCCTTTGAGTTGAACAAGATGGAAAACACGCTGACCGGGGCAAATCATAATGTCATGGGCGTTGAAAACGGCATAGATGCTATGGAGCTGATTGCCGCGCATGAGTTTGATTTGCTTATCATCAGCCTCAATCTTGACCATGAAGACGGGCTGCGCCTGTGTTCTCATTTGAAATCTAATGAACGCACGCGCTCTATCCCCTTGGTTATGGTCGGCGGGGAGGATGATATGAAGCGAATCGCGCATGGTCTGGAGATCGGGGCGCATGATTATATCCTGCGGCCTGTGGACCGGAACGAACTTGTGGCGCGTGTGCGGACACAAATTCGGCGCAAGCGTTTCCAGGAGCGTTTGCGGGCGACGTATGAAATCAGCCTCTCTATGGCCCTGACAGACGCACTGACGGGGCTATACAACCGCCGTTATCTCGAAGTGCACCTTGAAAAGCAGCTTCGCAAGAATGAAGAAAGCAAAAAGGCGCTGGCGGTTTTGATGATTGATATAGATCACTTTAAACCTGTGAACGATACTTACGGTCATAAAGCCGGGGATGAGGTGTTGAAGGTTTTTGCCGCCCGGCTGAAGGATAACTTGCGCAGTTTTGATATGGTGGCGCGTCTGGGCGGGGAGGAGTTCGTAGCGATCCTGCCGGATGTCTCCGAAGCGCGCGCTCATATGGTGGCGGAGCGGCTGCGCCGCGCCATTGCCGATGAACCTTTTGACGTGGGGGCGGATTCCGGGCCTGTGACCATCACAACATCTATCGGCGGCACAATCATCAATCAAGACGGCAGCACGGTTCTTCAATCCTTGGAGCGTGCCGACAAAGCCCTTTATGAGGCTAAGGAAACGGGGCGAAACTGCGCCGTTTTCGAAGGTGTGGGCAAGCTCGACCCGGAGCAGATCATGGTTAGCGAGCGCAAATCCATAGAATAGGCTCTTTTCAGACGCCTTGTGCCCATAAAAAAACGCCACAAAGTGGCGTTTTTCAAAATCAGCAACAACAACCCCAGACTATTTTTTGGACGGGGGCAGCTTTTTCTCGACGAACCATACATGAACGCCTTTTTTACCGGTCTCTTCGTTCAGAGCCCAAGGGTCATATTTTTTCTTCTTAATTTTATACTCTGCGCGCGTGCTACGCTTGGCGTAATAGCGGTATCCAGTACCGGCTTCGCTCTCAAGGCGCACTTTAACGTAACTGGCTTTTGCCATGGTTCACTCCTGAAATATACCTGAAATTCTCTCTCTAAGACGCGTTTTATGCTCGATTTACCCCGTCTTGTCAAGGCTTGCGTTTATGTTTATTGCCTTTGTCACCACCGGGACGTTTACCACCACGAGGAGCATTGCCCTTATCAGAAGGGCCGCCCGGTTTTCCTCCAAAGGAATCCAGCGCGGAATCACCGGAAAATCTGGAGGTGGAGCCAAAAGGTTTGCGTTTGCCTCCGCCTGCATATTCCGTCGGTTTTTCTGCGGCTTCGCCTTTTTTATATTTGTTCGGCTTTTTCTTGTATTCGCCGCCGGATTTCCCGCGTGGCGGTCCGCTTTTATGCCGCCCCGTAGGCCGAAAACGGGCTTGAAAGCCGGGAATATCCGCGCCGTCACGGCTGGCCCCTGAAAGCTCCAGCAAGGTCGAACCGGTCAGGCCGTTGGCTTCCATCAACCGAACGGTCACCAGCGCGCCCAATCTAAAGATTTTATTTTTACGTTTACCGATCAGGGCGTGCGCCCGCTCGTCATGCTCATAAAAATCATCCCCCATCGAGCGCATGGGGATAAGACCATCCGCGCCACTTTCATCCAGCGTAACAAATAAACCGAATCGGGTAACGCCTGTGATCTTTCCGGAAAATTCAGCGCCGCAGCGTTCCGATAGCCATGAAGCCGTAAAGCGATCCACTGCGCTACGCTCGGCTTCCATGGAAACCCGTTCCGTTTGTGAAATATGCTGGCATGTTTCCTCTATGCGGGAAATTTCCAGATCATCAAGCCCGCCCGGGCCAAGGCCGTAGGCACGAATCAGCGCGCGATGCACCAGCAGATCAGCATAACGGCGAATGGGGGAGGTAAAATGCGCGTAATGCGAAAGCGCCAGCCCAAAATGGCCGATATTATTGACCGAGTACACCGCTTGCGCCTGTGCGCGCAGGATGACCTGAGAAATAAGATGTGAATAGGGCGTTTCCGCGCCCTGCCGAAGAACACCGTTAATCTGTGCGGGCTGCGTAACCTGCCCCTTAGGCAGGGAAAGGCCGAGATTTTCAATAAATTCACGCACGCTCTCCAGCTTGTCAAAGCTTGGCCGGTCATGGATGCGATAAACGCAAGGCAATGCATTTCTGGGGCCTGTTTTCGCGGCCTTGCTTTCCAGCGCACTGGCCGCCGCGACATTGGCCAAAATCATGAATTCTTCGATCAGCTTATGAGAATCAAGCCGCATACGCTTTTTTACGCCCGTCATATCACCATCTTCGTTGATGATAATCTGGCGCTCCGGCAGGTCCAGATCCAGCGCGCGGCGTTTTTGCCGCGCAAGATCCAAGATACCGTAGGCTTCGTATAAGGGTTTTATAACCGGCTCCAGCAATGGCCCGGTCACATCATCAACCTGCCCGTCATAGGCCGCCTGCACCTGTTCATAGACCAAACGCGCCGCAGATTGCATCAATCCGCGCGTAAATTTGTATTTCTGGAGCTGTCCCTGCATATCAATCCATAAATGCGCAACCATACAGGCGCGTGGCTCATGCGGGCGCAGGGAGCACAAATCATTTGAAAGCGCTTCGGGTAACATCGGCACAACACGATCGGGGAAATAGGTGGAGTTCCCCCGTCTCTGCGCTTCTTTGTCCAATGCGCTGCCGGCACGCACGTAATAGGCAACATCGGCAATGGCCACAATCAGATGAAAACCGTTTTCTGTTTTTTCTGCGAAAACCGCATCATCAAAGTCGCGGGCATCAATCCCATCAATGGTCACCAGCGGCAGAGCGCGCAAATCCTCACGGTCTTGCGGATTGGGAACTTTAAGGCCTTCGGCATCCTTGAGCGCCTGCGGCGGCCAGTCCTCATGTAAACCATTCTCATATAGGGAGATCAGGGAAATGGCCTTGGGATCCTCCTGCCGACCGATCACCTTGATAATGCGGGCGCGTTTGCGTTTGAGATCGCGCGAGGGCTGAATCTCGCCAATGGCCAGATCGCCATCCTTAACATCATCCAATTCTGCCGTATTCAGGTCAAAATCGTTTTTGGCCTTTTTATCGACGGGGATAAGAACGGCGCCGCTCTTTTTGACGCGCACCAGCCCCATAACAAGCCCGCGCGCGGTATCCAGCGGCTTAATGATAAAGGCCTCATAGGTGTTATCATTGATACGCCGTAAACGGCATAAAGCGCGGGATCTTTCTTTCATGACCGGATAGTGTTTTTTATCCGGCATAATCTCAATGACGGGGCGTTTCCCGCGCAGGGCCTCGTCCCATTCTATGGGCGTGCCGCGCACATCGCCATCAACTGAAATACTGGTGACCTCAATCACAGCCACCTCAGGTAGGCTGCCCGGTACGCTGTAATTATCGCCTGCGGCTTTTTCGATCGCGCCGTTTTTCTCCAAAAGCTTAAGAATCTGTTTAAGGGCTACGCGGTTTTCTCCGCCCTTGATCCCCAAAGCCTGCGCGATGTCCCGCTTGGAAATAGGTTCCGGCGCGGCGCGGATGAGATTAAGAATTTCGGATTTATCGAGCGCCATAATGTGTCCTGTCCACCATTGTATCATCGGGAAGACGCCGTTGCGAGGGGCAATCTCCGCCGTGTATACCACCTTTGAGTGCGATAGGCATTCTAAACATTACAGGCGCGTTTTTATCGGTCAGAATTCGCAGAGCTCTATCCACTCTTTTTCTTCTTCGCGGCAGGTTTCTTTCCGGCGGCTTTTTTCGGTGGCGGCCTTCTTTTGCCGCCGCCCGCTGCAATTTTTGCGGCTTTCTGCGCGATTAAATCCACGGCCCGGTTCATGCCGATGCTCATCACATCATCCGCCTTGGGGATAGAGGTGTAAACACCGTTATGAAGCAGGAACGGCCCAAAGCGGCCTATCCCCGCCCGAATCGGCTTGCCTGTTTCCGGGTGGACACCCACATCGCGGGGCAGGGCAAGCAATTCCAGCGCGGTTTCCAGCGTCACATCATCCGCCGCAACGCCATTGGGCAATCCCTGGCGTTTTGGGCCGGGTTTTGCTGGTTTTTTGGGCTTTGGCGGGGCCTTTGCGCCCTCTTTTTTGGCAATCTTTTTTGCCGCTTCCCATTCCTTGATGGCGCTTTCATATTCGGCCAGAACGGCAGGATCAATCTCCACGCCCTCCGGCGGCGCGTCAATCTGGACATAGGGGCCATACGGCCCACGGCGCAAGGATACGGTACGACCCGTGCCGGGGTCGCTTCCCAAAATCTTGGGTTCATTGGCCAGTGCGGCTTTATCACCATCGGCATCGTCATCGCTGGAAAGTTCCAGCGGGCGGGTAAACTTGCATTCGGGATAATTCGAACAACCGATAAACGCACCGAATTTTCCAAGCTTTAAACCCAAACGCCCATCAGCACAGGCCTTGCACTGGCGCGGATTGGGGTTTTCGGTCGAGGGCTGGAAGAAATGCGGGCCAAGCTCCTCATCCAGATGGTTAATAACATCGGTAATGGTCAGTCCCTTGGCCTCATCCACCGCACCTTTGAAATCCACCCAGAACAGACGTAAGGATTCCTTCCACGCCATATGCCCGCCGGCAATGGCATCCAGCTCTTCCTCAAGATTGGCGGTAAAGTCATAATCAACATATTTGGCAAAGAAATTGGTCAGGAAAGTCGTCACAACGCGGCCCCGGTCTTCGGGAATAAAGCGTTTTTTATCCATCGTGACGTAGTTACGGTCCCGCAACACCTGAAGGATAGAGGCGTAGGTGGAGGGGCGGCCAATCCCCAGCTCCTCCAGCCGCTTAACCAGCGTGGCTTCGGAGTAACGCGGCGGTGGCTGCGTGAAATGCTGATCCGGAGTGGTTTCAATCAGCTTGGATTTTTCGCCCTCTTTCATGGGGGGCAGGCGGGCATCGCGCTCATCGGCCTGCGGGCTCTCATCCTCATCCTTGTCGTTTTCCTGATACAGCGTCAAAAAGCCGTTGAAAATCACGACTGAGCCATTCGACCGCAGGATAATATCATCCGTCCCATAGTAAATATCGACACTCATTTGGTCCATCACCGCGTTTTCCATTTGCGAGGCAATGGTGCGTTTCCAGATCAGCTCATAAAGACGGCGCTGGCTTTCTTCCGTAGGTGCGCCCGCGCGGCCCGGCAGCTTGGAAAGATCGGTGGGGCGTATGGCCTCGTGCGCTTCCTGCGCGTTTTTGGCTTTGGATTTATACAAACGCGGCGCATCGGGCACGTATTTGTCACCATATTCCTTTTTAATCACGCTGCGGGCCTGTGTCACGGCTTCTTGTGAGAGCGTGGTGCCGTCGGTACGCATATAGGTGATAAACCCGGCCTCATACAACCCTTGCGCAATCCGCATAGTGTTGGCTGCGGAAAATCCCAGCTTGCGCGCGGCTTCCATCTGGAGCGAGGAGGTAATAAAGGGCGGCGCGGGGTTGCGGCGGACCTGCTTCTTCTCGATCTTTTGTACCGAGAGCGCTTTGTTTTTAATGCGCTCGACAATCTTGTGAGCATCCTCGCCGTTTCGGATATCCAGCTTGTCCAGCTTGTTCCCGGCCAGATGTGTGAGGCGGGCGGTAAAAGGCGCGCCATCTTGAGTATGCAAACGGGCCTCGATGCTCCAGTATTCCTGCGCTTTAAAAATCTCGATTTCAAATTCACGCTCGCAAATCAGGCGCAAGGCAACAGATTGCACGCGCCCGGCAGATTTCGATCCGGGCAGCTTGCGCCAAAGCACTGGTGAGAGGTTAAAACCCACCAGATAATCCAGAGCCCGGCGTGCCAGATAGGCATCAATCAAGGGGCGGTCAAGATCTCTGGCATTTTTGAAGGCCTCTTGCACGGCTGTTTTGGTGATTTCATTAAAGGTGACACGGCGCACTTCCCGTCCGTCCAGAAGTCCGGCCTCCTGCAAAATTTCCCGCACATGCCAGGCAATGGCTTCTCCCTCGCGGTCGGGGTCGGGCGCCAGCCAGAGTGTTTTTGCTTTTTTGGCGGCGGTCTTGATATCGCGGATATTCTTCTCCGCCCGCTCTCCCGGTTGCCATTTCATGGCAAAATCATCATCAGGTAGAACTGAGCCGTCCTTATTCACCAAATCGCGAACATGGCCGTAGGAGGCCATAACCTCAAAATCGGGCCCCAGATATTTCCCGATGGTCTTGGCCTTGGCGGGCGATTCCACAATAACAAGATTAGCGGCGCTCAAATTCAAAAAATCCTTTTAATTCAATAAGCTTACGCGGTTTCCGGGGAGGCGTCTCACCCGCCCCGCCAGTTCAAGCTCCAGCAAAACCGTCTGAAGTACCGGGATAGTCACATGACAGCTTCGAAGCAGTTCGTCAATACTTATAGGTGTATGGGACAGATTGGCCAGTACGTCCTCTTGCAGGGCGGGCGTATATTCCGTAAATTCTTCAGCATCCAGCAGAAACGGCGCAGTGCTGATTAAAGGCTCTCGCAGAGATTTACCGGAAAAGTCCATAATGGTTTCCAAAACATCCTCCGCATTGCGAATAAGCATAGCCCCTTCGCGGATTAAATGATTGGGCCCGTCCGCTCTGGGGTCAAGGGGCGATCCCGGAACGGCCATAACATCACGGCCTTGCTCTCCGGCCAGTCTGGCAGTGATGAGCGAGCCGGAACGCATCGTCGCTTCCACAACAACGCAGGCCTTTGAGAGGCCGGAGACAATGCGGTTACGGCGCGGAAAACTTTGCGCAAATGGTTTTTGCCCCAGCGCACTCTCCGCCACAATCAGGCCGCGCTCCTTTATGGCCTCATAAAGTTTTGTGTTTTCTTCCGGATAAATAACATCAATCCCGCCCGCCACCACAGCGATCGTTCCGCTCTCCAGCGCACCGGTATGCGCGGCGGTGTCGATCCCCCGCGCCAGACCCGATACAATAATCTGTCCCTGCTGGCCCAGCGATTGCGCAAGCCGTTCGGCAAGCTTTTTGCCATTTAGAGAAGCGTTGCGGGCGCCCACCATGGCAATACAGGAGGCATTGAGCAAATCCGTCCGTCCAATAACGGAAATGACCGGTGGTGCGTCATCAATAGCCCCCAGCGCCAGCGGGTAATCCGCGCAGGCGGCGGTAATAATGTCCCCGCCCAGCTTCCGTAGCGTTTCATATTCCTTTTCCGCTTCACCGGGAGGCGGGGGCGTAAGCGGTTTTGCCCGCCCGCCGCGCCGGGATAAATCCGGAAGCATTTCCAGCGCTCTGGTGGCACTGCCTGTTCTTTCGATCAAACGGTAAAAGGTAATCGGGCCGATATTCTCCGTGCGCGACAGGCGCAGCCAACTCAGTCTTTCTGCCTCAGGCAGGGGGTGAAGCGGTGTTTGCGCTTGCGATCTCAGACCTGCGTTGTGCTGCATTTATTCCTCTTTTTTCTTTCCAAATTTTGGTTCTTCCCCTTTGAGCAGACGCCGGATGTTGTCTTTGTGTCGCCACAAAATCAGGAGCGCAATCAAAAAAACAATCAGGGCGGGGCCGTTTCCGTACGCTATAAGAGTCATGAAAGGCGCAAAAATCGTGGCCATTAATGCGGAGGCGGATGAAATGCGCGTGGCCAAAAATACAGCCAGCCAGACCGCGCACGCCACCAGCCCCACAATCGGGACGGCGGAGAGTAAAACACCAATGGCCGTAGAAACACCCTTACCCCCTTTGAACTTTAGCCAGATCGGAAAACAATGCCCAAGGATGGCAAAAAGCCCTATGCACAAAACTTCTGTGGTGTGAATGCGGGAGTCTTCTCCCGCCGGAGCAAATAAATGGAGCAGGGCAACCCATAGAAAAACGGCAAACGCGCCTTTCGCACCATCCAGAATCAAAGTCAGCAGAGCCAGAGACTTATTACCCGTCCGCAGCACGTTGGTCGCGCCGATATTGCCGGAGCCGATCTCCCGGATATCCCGGCGCAAAACCCCCTTTGTCAGGAGAAGGCCAAAGGGAATGGAGCCGATAAAATAAGCGGCAATCACAAAAAGGATCAGGGGCGCGCTCATATCGCCTCCACGCTTTCGCGTTTAAAAATCATGCCGCCTTGCCTGTCATTAATATATCCAGAACCGCCATTCTCGTTGGAATGCCATTGGCCACCTGTTTCAGGATAAGGCTGCGCCGTGGGTCTTCCGCCACCTCATCTTCCATCTGCACACCGCGCACCAGCGGGCCGGGATCCATCACCATGGCTTTGGGCGCGAGCCTGTCCAGCAAAGAGGTCGTCAGGCCAAATTCACGGAAATATTCCCCGTCCGAGGAAATCAGCGCGCGATCCATCCGCTCTTTTTGTAAACGCAAAGTCATAACGACATCTGAATGCGGTAATCCCTCCTCCAGCGTGTTAAAGGCCTCCACCCCTTCGGGTCGTTTTTCAGGCATTAAAATAGCCGGGGCGATAATGCGCAGTTTGGCGCCCATTTTCCTCAAAAGTTCAATATTCGAAGTGGCCACGCGGCTATGGGCAATATCACCGATAAGGGTAACGCATAACCCTTCGATCTTTCCAAAATGCTGGCGCAGGGTCAGGGCATCAAGCAAGGCCTGTGTCGGGTGCGCACGCCAGGAATCGCCGCCATTGATAATGGGACAGCCTGCCCGCCCGGCAACGAATTTTGGCGCGCCGTAATCGGCATGACGCATGACAATCGCATCGGGGCGCATGGCACAAAGCGTATCAATAGTGTCTATAAAATTCTCACCCTTGGATAGAGAGCTTGTCTCCGGATTCCAGTTTACAACCTCTGCCCCCAGACGTTTGGCGGCAATCTCGAAAGAGGTCAGCGTGCGCGTGGAATGCTCAAAAAATAAATGAAGGATGACCCGGTCCGACAGCAGCGTCTTGTTCCATGATCCTTCAAAAAGCGCCTCGGTATAATAATGTGCCCGCTCAAGAAATCGCTCTATATCCTCGCGGGAAAGATCGTCAATACCCAGCAGATGTCTCATGCTCTAATCTTCTTTCGTGTTTTTCGGCCTGATCTGGAGCGGTGCTTAACCACAATAGAGGTCGAGATTCTCCCTTCAGATTAAGACATGTTACAGTTTAAGGAGGGCTATTCGTAGGGTTTTTTTAATTTTATCACGGGCTAATACGAACCGTTTCTGAAAGAACGAAGCGAAAAAGAAACCCAGGGCGGGGCCGAAGATTGAAGGCAAATCAGGCCGAAATCTTTGCCGGGTCATTGATCTCGATAACGCAGGCCTCGGCCAGATCTCGTATATCCGTTTCACTCAATTTCAAAATCTCACGCAGGACTTCGACGGTATGCTGCCCGCAAACAGGCGGTGGCAGATCATAGGATACGGGTGTCCCGGAAAGCTTGAGCGGACTGCCCACCAAAGAGAGAGGCTCCGGACTTAATGGATGATTCATCTGTATTTCCATTGCTCTTGCCTGAACCTGCTCCGAAGCAAAAACTTTATCCATCGTATTGATCGGTCCGGCGGGCACATCGGCTTCCCGGCAAAGCTCCAGCCAATGCGCGGCAGGATGCCGGGCCAAAACTCCGGCGATAAGCGTGCTTAAAACTTCCCGGTTTTTTACGCGGTCCCGGTTATGCGCAAAGCGTGGATCACTCGCCCATTGCGGGTGTCCAGCCAGTGTACAGAATTTTGCAAATTGCGAATTATTACCTACGGCCAGAATGAAATGTTCGTCCGCGGCCTCAAAAACCTGATACGGAACAATGGTGGCATGCGCATTGCCGATACGGGGCGCAGGCGTGCCGGAGGTCAGGTAATACTGCGCAAGATTGGTCATAGCCGCCAATGTACAATCCAGCAGGGCAACATCAACATGCTGCCCCAGACCGGAATGCGTGCGGGCCTGCAGGGCGGCTAAAATACCGATGGCGGCGTTTTGACCGGTTAGAATATCGCTCATGGCCACGCCGGATTTCATAGGCTCTGCTCCCGGCGCACCGGTATGGGCCATAAGGCCGCTGGCGCCCTGAGCCAGAAAATCATAGCCCGGCTCTGCCGCCAGAGGGCCGGTTTGCCCAAAACCCGTGATGGAGCAGTAAATAAGGGCTGGATAACGCTCTTTCAGCTGCTCATAAGCCAGACCGTATTTTTTAAGGCCTCCCGTCTTGAAGTTTTCAATCAGGATATCAGTGCGCTCCAAAAGGCCATGGATGAGCGCCTGCCCGCGTTCATCGGCAATATCTATGGCTGCTGATTTCTTGTTACGGTTACAGGAAAGGTAATACGCGCTCTCGCCCGTCTCTTGCCCGGATTTATCGCTCAGGTATGGCGGCCCCCATTGGCGCGTATCATCGCCCTGTCCGGGGCGCTCTATCTTTATAATCTCCGCGCCCATATCGCCCAGCATTTGCGTGCAATAAGGCCCGGCCAAAACGCGGGAGAGATCAAGAACGCGGATATCTTTAAGGGCTTGTTCCATTAAAAGCCAAGATGCGGCAGATCTTTAAATTTTACAAGCGCAACGATCAACAGCCCGGCTATAAAACCGGGGCCTGCGGGAATGGAAAATGTCGAAAGGGGTCCAAAGTCTTTTTTCGTGAGCCGGCTATGCCCGATCACAATGCCGCCATGAAGCAATCCCGCGATGGCGCCGATGATCAAGGCGCTTAATATACCATCCGCACCGAGCCAGAGCCCGCCAGCTGCCATTAATTTAACATCACCAAGGCCAAGCGTATCTTGTTTGTAGAAATAATTACCGGCAAATCGAATAAGATAGAGCAGCCCGCCCCCGGTCAACGCCCCCCAGAACATATCGGAGTAATTCGTATAGTAAAGCTGGCTGGCAGCATGAAAACCAAGGCCAAGAATAGCCAGACACAGCACAAGCCGGTTGGGCAGTAACCGGACCTTCAAGTCAATAAGGCAAAGCGCCCCCAGAACGATCAGCGCCGCGGGCAGACAAAGCACACTGACGATATTTAAAATAATCGGAAGCAAGACCATCTTTCAAAAAACCGGCCCGGTGAGGAGCCAAGGCAAAGAACAGAGGCAAAGCTGCGGAACGCTTACTCTTTTCCGCCCTCGGACCCGAACAGAGCATCAATATCGCCCTGAGATGTAGCGTGGCTTTTTATGCCCTCGTGATTTTCCGCATCGACATCCAGATGAATGCCCATTTTATCAAGCGCGGTGCTAAGGCGATCTTCAATCATGCGGATATTCTCAAGGGCCTTGCGAATGCGCTGGCCGGTAATATCCTGAAAGGAACAGGCCATGAAAATTTCTTCCACGTCCTTGTTTATATCCTCAAGGGCCTGCAGACGGGAAACCTCGTCACCGCCGGATGTTTTGCTGTCATGCAGCCGTGTGGTGATCCGGTCTGCCGCATCCAAAATCTTGTTGGCGGCCTGCTCGGTCATTTCCACCACGGCATCAAGCTCAACGCCGGTATTGGCCGCTGTGGAGCCTGTCCCGCTATAGGAGACGGCCTTTAGCACCTCAAGAATTTCGCCAAAACGCTTGGCTATGCCTTCTTCGGCCATGTCCACCTGTTGCGAGGTCGCGTTAATCTCCATGGAAATCTCATCAAAACGACGAGAGACAAACTGCTCGATCATGTTGAGCTGCGCGGCAACGCCGTTCACCGCGGAAAACAAAAGCTCCGGGTGGGGGGCATCATCTTTTTCATTTGCATTGTCTGTTGTCATTTGTGGGCGAAGTGTCATGTTGAACCTTTTTATGATTTTACGGCCTCAGGTCAGTATAGCAATAAAATTATTAACAAAAATTGAGTTTTTCAAAAGATTTAGTGCAAGGCAGCAAAAAATGGCGTTTTTTGTTAAATTTACGGCTTATCCGTGGGCGGTAAATCCGCAGGAGGCGCGCTTGAGGTCGCTCTCTGCGCGGTGTCTTCTGTATTTTGTGCGGGTTTATGGGCAATTTCGTTATGTGCGGGCGGCTTCACCAACTCTCTCACGGGCGTATCTACGGAAGTTTCTGCGCGGTTCTGTGTGGCATAAAGATCAAATATATCAACGATCTGAAATATTTGTTCCACCTCCCGGCGGCAACGCATAATATGCGAATGTGTGGCAACTGGCATATGCATGTTGGATGGCTCGAACATATCTTCATCATAGGGAATGGTGAGGAATATATATTTTTTCTGAAAGAATACGGCTGTAATCGGCGCGCGGTCGAAAATATCGGCGGCCTCGCAAAGCTCCTTGATCAATTGCGCGCTGATCATCTGTTTTGCGCTCTCAGGTTTGTTGGACAGAATCTGAAAACGGGCCCATTCAGGGTTTTGCACGGGAATCTCTACATGCTGGAGCTGTTTCCAGCGTGTGGAGCGCCATTTATTGCACATAACCGTATCGGCGGTCATAACAGTATGACCCTCTATCAGGTTTTCCGGAATTTCAAGCAGCACAAAAATCCCGTCAAAGAGCGGCGGGGCGTTCTTTTTATCGCCATGCAGGCTGGCTTCGGAAAAAATGACCTTTACGCCTTTATAGTTTCCCGTGAAGCAATCTTCGGCATGATATGTTTTGTAATTGGGTAAAACGCCGGCCTTGCTGATGATTTTCGGATTAATGCCGCGTGTGGGGCTGAAATGAAATCCACCAAGGGCTTTTGCAAGATCGGGCAAAAATTCTTCTTTATAGGCCCGCCTGTATTCGGCAAAACCCCGCGTAGATAAAATATTAAGCGCCGCCGGAACAATAATGGCCAGCGCAATGGAGCCAATGGCGCGTAAAATATCGCCCTCAACCAGTAAAAACCAGCCAAAGCCCGATGCGCCAACGGTAAGAAAAAGCAGGCTGAGCGTAAGGACAATGTTACTGCGGCTGCGTTGCCGCTTCATGTGCGAAAGGCGGATAGCCTCGGCCCGCTTCAGCAGAGCGTCAATCTCTGCTGTGAAACGCTGGGGATCGGGGCGAATAATCTCCCGTAATCCTTCCTCGCTTGAATCGTCTAAGATGGCCTGTATTTGCGGATCGCTCATAATAAAATTATTAAACACCGCCATGTGGGGTAAAGGCAAGCGGCTTTGTAGATCTGCATGATTTGTCAGGAGCGAAGGGTTTGGCGAAAGGGGTACGTATTACAAGCGCAATCCAATTTTAAGGGTTGAAAAAAATGCTGGATTTTCACTGTATATAAGGAGCAAACAGCCATGACAATCAGACATCTTCTAATCGCGGGGATCGGATTATGCCCGTTTTTTATTGCCGCAAACGCACAGGCCGATTACGGCCCTTGCCGGGAGTATTCCAAAACAATCAGTATCGGCGGCCGCGTGCAGATCGGCTACGGACAGGCCTGCCGCCAGCCCGATGGTGCATGGGAGATCATAAGCATCTCTGGCGCGGAGGCGGCCCGCCCGGCCACGCGCGAATATATCCGCGATGATCTCTACGCTCTGGATGGGGGGCGGGTTGTCATCATTGATCGGCCTGCGCCTGTAGTATATCGCGAGCCGGTTTATTATTATGCACCGGCCCCGCGCGTATATGCGCGCCCTGTTTATTATAGTTCGTTCTGGGGGCGTGATAAGAAGCATGATCATCATTATAAGCAGAAGAAGGATCGTCACGGGCACGGTAGTGATCGCAATCGTGGACGTGGCCATCGCGATAGAGATTAAAACCTGTTCTCAGGATGTCCCAAAACCACCCCGCTTTATGCGCGGGTGGTTTTTTTATTAGGGGTGGGGCTGTGGTTTCTACCATGCCACAGTGGCTGTTGATCTAAAGTTGTGGGTATTCTCTTGGTGCGCTGTGTTCGGCTTTGAATTTTTGCTTTAGAGTTTGAT
>JADLAT010000005.1 GCA_020848095.1 Alphaproteobacteria bacterium
ACGGCGCTGTTTGGCACCTCGATGTCGACTCATCTCATCCTGGGGCTGTAGCAGGTCCCAAGGGTATGGCTGTTCGCCATTTAAAGAGGTACGTGAGTTGGGTTCAGAACGTCGTGAGACAGTTCGGTCCCTATCTTCCGCAGGAGTTGGAGTCTTGAGAGGATCTGCCCTTAGTACGAGAGGACCGGGGTGGACGTACCTCTGGTGTACCTGTTGTCGCGCCAGCGGCATAGCAGGGTAGCTATGTACGGAATAGATAACCGCTGAAAGCATCTAAGCGGGAAACTAGCCTCAATACCAGGACTCCCTATCAGAGCCGTGGCAGATCACCACGTTGATAGGAAGGATGTGGAAGCGCGGTAACGCGTGAAGCTAACCTTTACTAATTGCTCGATTGGCTTGAATTCATCTTATGCAACGGTTCACAAAAGGCTGTTGCAGGCACGCGCAGCGGTAAATCCGCTCATGTGATTTGAAATATTAAAGTTTGGTTTTGTTTTAGACATTGGAAATTTATGAAAGAAGGACGGATATTTGATTTTTCAGTTATTCTGTTCTTCTTTTTCGACCTCATCCTTATCAAATGTATAAGGATGAGAATTGGTGAGTTTAGATGGCTCGGTGGTTTTAGCGAGAGTGAAACACCCCATCCCATTCCGAACTGGACCGTGAAACCTCTTAGCGTCGATGGTACTGCGTCTTAAGGCGTGGGAGAGTAGATCGCTGCCGAGTCTTCTAAGCTCATTTGTCGTTTATATCGTCTAAACCTGTTTGCATGTTTTTTGTATGACTTTAAATTTTATAGGCTCCGAATTTTTTCGGGGCTTTTTTTATGTTTTATTTTGGAAGCGCCCCGGCTGCTGCTTAATTACCGGTGGTGCTTTCTGCTGTCAAAACTGCTCAGGCAAAAGCGCCCTGATCTCTTATGAGGGGATATTTTATGCGTCATGAGTGTAAATTTTTTAGATTGAGTCGTTTTTATCGCGCAGGGCAAAAAGTTCATCCATAGCGCGTTCTATTTCCGGAGGGTAATCCCGGCGTTCTATGAATTCACCGCCGCCTGTGTTGCGGGTCATTGCTTGTTCCATGGCTCGGCTCAAAAGCTCTGCGATTTTTACATCCTTTTGCTTAAGCGCCAGTTCCAGAGCGGAAAGAATGCGGTCGCTAAGGCGGATTTTATCAGTTTCGTTTTGTTCCATAGAGGGTCACTCCCAGTTTCTTAGAGTTAGTACTGTGCCCTTTTCCTAGAATGGTTTCAAGGTTTCCGGGCGATCAATAATGTTTTCTTTTACAAGTTTATAAAAATGCGTAAGGAATGTACCACGAGACTCATCACGTTCCATCAAGATTTCATGCCGGGCTTTGGGCAATTCAAGGATTTCCACTTTTTGCAGTTTTTTTGCCATGTTGCGCGTCTTTGTGTTGTCCACGATGCTGTCATGCCCGGCTAACCCGATCAGACAAGGCGTCGTCAGAGTGGAGAGGCGCTTGTCCTTTTGGAGGCGCAGGCAAGACGTGTAGGCGTGATGGAGCCAGCCATAAGTAATGTTATTGACGCATAATTCGGGGTCATGTTTTAGCCATGCGTTGTGAATAGTTGTGCGGACAGGGTCCGTGGATAGGGCCTTTTTTCCGGTTTCCGGGCGCATGTGGACGCCCCGTTCTGGCGTGCCTAATCCAAGACACCCCTTCGCGGCCAGCTCATTCATTATAAAAGTGGCGGTCTTGCCGAGCCATGAGGGTATATGCGCGAATTGTCGGATCCCCAAAAGCGGTGCGGAAAAGGCCGCGCATTCAAAGGTTCCGGGATATTTCAATAAGTGATGTAGCCCAATATTTCCACCCATCGAATGCGCGAGCATTGCGAGGGGGATTCTGCCCTTATCGGGATGAACGCTTGAATGTTTGATGTATTCTTTAATGAAATATTGCAAATCATCGACATCATTTTGAAAGTCTGTGCCATGGCGTTTGTGCGGGTTTTTAAGGTAACGCCCAGCGCGGCCCTGTCCCATCCAGCCTATAACCCAAAAAGCCATATTCATGTCCAGACAGGCGCGGGCCGTTTCAAAATATTTTTCGCCAAACTCTCCCAGACCGGGCAGGCAGACAATAACGGCATCGGGTATGGAGTTTTGCGGGGAAACAGCGCCGAACCTTATTGTTCGGCCATTGCGCTTGAAGCTATGCCAGCGCCAGCCGGCAGGCTGAAGAAAGCGCTCCTCAAGATCGGGCGGCGTAAGAGGCAGGGGTTTCATGTTCATTATTTTATTATAGAGCTTTTATGATTTCTTCGGTCATTTTTTTTGCATCCCCCAGAAGCATGAGCGTGTTATCGCGGAAAAACAGAGGGTTTTCAATTCCTGCGTAGCCGCTGCCCATGGAGCGTTTCACGAACAGGACTGTTTGGGCTTTTTCCACGTCCAGAATGGGCATGCCGTAGATAGGGGAAGATGAATCGTTCTTTGCCGCCGGATTGGTGATATCGTTTGCGCCGATCACATAGGCGACGTCGGCTTGTGCGAATTCACGGTTGATGTCCTCCATCTCGAAGACTTCGTCATAGGGAACGTTGGCCTCGGCCAGCAGGACGTTCATATGGCCGGGCATGCGGCCTGCTACGGGATGGATGGCGTATTTTACATCCACGCCATGTTTTTTGAGGATGTCGGCCATTTCACGCAGGGCGTGCTGGGCTTGCGCTACGGCCATGCCGTAGCCGGGGACGATGATAACTCTGGATGCATTTTTCATGATCCAGGCGGCATCTTCCGCTGCGCCGATGCGTGCGGTTTTATCTTCTGCGTTTGTCGTATCGCTTGTGGTTGCCTGCTGCCCGAAGCCGCCAAGAATAACATTCAGGAAACTACGATTCATACCTTTGCACATGATGTAGGAGAGGATCGCGCCGGATGCCCCGACGAGCGCGCCGGTGGTGATTAGCAGGTTATTATGGAGCGTAAAGCCTATTCCGGCGGCGGCCCATCCGGAATAGGAATTAAGCATGGATACAATAACAGGCATGTCCGCGCCGCCGATGGGGATGATGACGAGCACCCCTAAGGCCATGGCCAACAAGGCCACTAGCCAGAATATAAAAACACTTTGTGTTGTGCAGAGCATAAAAATCAGAAAAATCAAAATAGCGCCGAGAGCGGCGTTAAGGGCGTGCTGGCTCTTAAAGCTCACAAGTTTGCCGGAAATGCGCCCCTGTAGCTTGCCCCATGCGATGAGGGAGCCGGTAAAGGTTATGGCCCCGATGGCAAGGCCGAGCGCCATTTCAAAAACGGACCCTGGCCGGATATGGCCTGAGGTGCCGATACCGAAGGCTTCCGGTGTATAAAAGGCAGCGGCGGCAACGCAGACCGCGGACAGTCCCACAAGCGAGTGGAATGCGGCCATGAGCTGCGGCAAGTCGGTCATGGCAATTTTTCGGGCGATCTGCGTACCGATTGTTCCGCCGATCGCAATGGCAAGAAGTACCCAGAATGTTCCGCCTGTGGAGGGGAGCAACACCGTGGTAAGCACGGCCAGCGCCATGCCGGTTATGCCATAGCTCAGGCCCCGGCGCGCGGTTTCCGGGTGCGATAGGCCGCGTAAGGCCAGAATGAACAGGACAGAGGAAGCCAGATAGGTAAGGGCGGCGAATGTTTCCATCGGTTATGAACCCTTTTTCTTAAACATCTGGAGCATGCGCCGGGTAATGATGAAGCCACCAAAGATATTGATGGACGCCAGAATGACCGCCAGAAAGCCCATCAGCGAAAAGGAGCCATCCGTGGGCCAAAGGGCCATTATAGCGCCGACAATGATGACTGAAGAAATGGCGTTTGTGATGCTCATGAGCGGGGAGTGCAATGCCGGTGTAACGCGCCAGACAACGTGATAGCCGACAAAGCAGGCCAAGATAAAAACCGTTATGCCTGTGATGAAGAAAGGCTGGGCGTGCGCTGTTTCAATGATTCCTGTTTGCGTAGTACTGGCGATGCTTTCCGAGAGCTGTTGAAGTTGCGTTGCCAGTTCGGCGGCGGTGTCGTTGATGATTTTTTCTGCCGATGTTTGCGGGGGTAGCGTGTGCACTGTTTGTGTCATGGTGCCGGCTCCTTGCTCTTCTTGGTTTTCGGGGCAGTTTTGGCTTTAGGCTTGGCAGCAGGTTTTGTTTCTGCGGTGGATGATTTTTCACTCTGTTCCTGAGGTGTTATCGTTGTGAAGGCCGGGTGGATAATTTTTCCGTTTTGTGTCAGTGCTATGTTTTTGATGATTTCATCATCATAATTAATGGCGAGGCCGCCCGTTTCCTTGTTGATCATAATGCTAAGAAGATTATACAGATTACGGGCGTAAAGCGATGAGGCCTCTGTTGCCAGACGTGCGGGAACATTGCGGTGCCCGATAATCTTGACGCCATTTTCGACGATAATCTCTCCGGGTTTTGAAAGTTCACAATTGCCACCGCTCTCTACCGCCAGATCTACGATTATGGAACCGGGTTGCATGGATCGCGCCATTGCCGCCGTGATAAGCCGGGGTGCCGGGCGACCGGGGATGAGCGCCGTGGTTATAACGATGTCCTGTTTTGCGATATGGTCTTCCACCAATGCTTTTTGTTTTGCCTGGTATTCTTTGGACATTTCTTTGGCGTAACCGCCCGATGTTTCCGCTTTTTTGAATTCCTCGTCTTCAACTGCGATGAATGTTGCGCCCAGTGACGCTATTTGCTCTTTTACAGCCGGGCGAACATCGGTGGCAGAGACGATGGCGCCGAGCCGCCGTGCGGTGGCAACGGCCTGAAGGCCCGCTACGCCTGCGCCCATGATAAAGATTTTGGCCGGAGCGATCATCCCGGCGGCGGTCATCATCATTGGAAAGGCCCGCTCGTAGTGATTGGCGGCATCTAAAACAGCCTTATACCCAGCCAGATTAGATTGAGAGGACAGCGCGTCCATGCTTTGCGCCCGTGAAATGCGGGGGATGAGGTCCATAGAGAAAGATTCAATTTTAGCTTTGGCCAGCGCGGATAGTTGTGATTTGTTTTCGTGCGGAGCCAGCAGGGCAATAAGCAGCGAGCCGGGTGGCAACAACTTTATGGCGGGTTCATCCGGCGGTTGTACGCTCAGGATAATAGAGGCGTCTTTGAACAGGGTTTCGGTATTTGGAGCGATTGTGGCTCCTGCGGCGCGAAAAGCATCGTCCGTAAAGGCGGCATGCTGCCCTGCGCCGGTTTCGATTGTGACGTTCAGGCCGAGGGTTATGTATTTTTTGACGGTGTCAGGGGAGGCCGCCATGCGCCGCTCGAAAGGGGCTGTTTCCTTTGGTATAGCAATTTTTAGACGTTTCGCAGACGTCATGAATAATGGACCCTTTTTAAAAGACGTGAATGATTTTCTTTGGATAAGAATGCCTGATGCGCAGGGGTTTGTGAAGCATCAAATAGGAAAAGATTGGGGGGCGTGCGCGTGTTAAGTCTATCTATGCTTGAATATGCGCTCATTATTAATTACCCTAGGCGGTGCGGGATGTTCATCCCTTCTCTTTGCTTGTCTGGTTTGATCTTATGTTTAAATATAAGCTGTTTTTTGCTACCGGCTTGGCCCTTTTTGCTTTTGCGCCCGGTTTGGGGGCTGCAACCTTGCAGGAAATGGTGAGCGCGACATTGGCCTCACATCCGGCGGTTGAGGGCGCTCAGGCACGGCTTCAGGCCTCGGTTGAAACCAAAAAAGCACAAGTTTCAGGGTATTTTCCGGAGGTTTCTGTTACGGGAACCGGTGGGCGGAATTATGCCGATAACAGCACCAGTCGCGGTCTGAGCGTTTCACGCGGCGCCGGGTATTCCTGGTTGTGGGAAGGGTCGGTGACGGCGCGCCAGAAAATTTTTGACGGGATGCAAACGCAAAACCGCGTTGCCGCTTCCAGAGCCGATGTTAAGGCGGCTGAACTTGGTGTTGTGGATGTGCGCGAGTCTTTGGCGATGCGGGCGGTGCAGACTTATATTGATTTAGGGCGCGTGCGGGCCGGGCTTGCGTTGTTGCAGGAGCAGGAAAAAAACATTCAAAACTATCTGTCGCGTATCGAAAATATGGTGCATGAGGGGGCTGCCGATGAAACGGAGTTGCAGCAGGCCAAAGATGTTCTGGCGATCCTTGATAACTACAAGAATGATTATGAAGGGCAGATCAATATTTTAGAGGCTGATTTTTTTGAATTGGCCGGGTATGGCCCAGAGGGGGCTTTAAATACGGTGGCGCCGCATCCTGATTTTATCCCGGATAGTGTTGAGGAAGCCACAAAACTGGCCGTGGAGTCGCATCCATTGATGCGCTCTGCGCTTTATGATGTGCGTTCGGCCCGGCGAAGTGCAGATGTAGAAAAAGGTGCGCTTTATCCGGAGGTTGACGGAGAGGTGTCTTATTTGAAGGTGGATAAGGAAGATCTTATAGGGGGCGAGGCTGTGGATGCGCGTGCGGTTTTGCGTATGAACTGGAATCTGGAAACGGGCGGCGGACAGCTGGCCAGAATTCGTGAAAAAAATCAGCGATATAAAGAGTTGCAAAGTCATGCACGAGAGCTTGAGCGTACGGTTTCCCGGACGGTGCGGCAAGCGTATGCCGAATATGAGACGGCGACAAACCAAGTTGAGATTCAAGATCGCCGGGTCGCCTTGAACTCTAAATTATTTGATACCTATAAATCGCAGTTTGAGGGGGCGCGTATCAGCCTGTTGCAGCTTATGCAGTCTGAAAATCAGCTTTTGATTGCCCGGCTTGAAAAAATGAATGCGCAGAGCCGTGTACTTCTGGCACAATATTCTATTCTGGCCGCTATGGGGCGTTTGCAGGACTCGTTGAATGTTGTGACGGCTGCCGTTTCTGATACCGGCGCGGATACTCAATGAACAACAAGGCTTCATGAAATCGGGAGACGATGAGCGGAGATCCTAACGTAGCAAAACAGATGTCTGTAGATTCTGACCCCTTATTGGGCTGTCTGGTTTTTCTTATGGGGCATTATGGCCGTGCGCGCTCCGCTAATGCGCTGGTCGCGGGCTTGGCCTATGACGGGAAAGCGATGCGCCCGACATTATTTTGTGATGCGGCGCAGCGGCAGGGGCTTAAGGCGCAAATAGTAAAGCGCCCGCACCTTGATTCCTTGCCGGATGCGGTGCTTCCCGCTGTATTGATCTTAAAGGATAAAAGTGCTCTGGTGTTGGTTTCCTCCACACAGGTCTTTGATCCACTTACCGGTGAAACGCAAACGGTTTTGCCGGAAGCATTAAAGGAAAAATATAGCGGCTATGTAATCTTAACCCAGCCACGCCCGGAGTTTTCGAACCCTGATATGGCGGAGCTTGAGGGGCGTCACTGGTTCTGGTCTCTTATGGCGGCAAACAGGGGCATTTATGCCATGGTTATGCTGGGGGCTATTTTTATTAATCTGTTTGGTTTGACCAGCCCGCTTTTTATTATGACGGTTTATGACCGCGTTATTCCGAATAATGCAATAGAGACGGGTTGGGCGCTGGCGATTGGCGCGCTGGTTGTTTTTGTCTTTGATCTGATTATGCGCTGCTTACGCGGGTATTTGATTGATCTGGCTGGGCGGCGCATAGATGTTATCGCCACGCGCCGGATTTATGAACAGATACTGGATATGAAGCTTTCCCAGCGTCCGAAATCAAGCGGTGCGTTTGCCAATATGTTGCGCGAGTTTGATCTCGTGCGGGATTTTTTCACTTCGGCCACGATTACGGGATTGGTTGATTTGCCGTTTGCCCTGTTTTTCCTGTTTATCGTTTATTCTCTGGGCGGAGGGATTGTATTCATTCTTGTGGGGCTACTTCTGCTGACCTTTGTCATCGGGTTGATATTGCAAGCACCGTTGAAGGCGCTGGTGCGCAAGGCCAGTCGTTCCTCCGAGGCGCGGCATGGGATGCTGGTTGAGACCATTCATGGTCTGGAGACGATTAAATCCCTAGGGGCGGATGGTCAATTTCGGGCGCGTTACGGTGCGTTGGTGGGAGAAAGCGCGGCATGGGGACAGGCTTCGCGCTTTGTGTCTTCTCTCGGCGTTAATTTTGCGACATTTTTACAACAAATAGCTTCGGTTGTCGTTGTTCTGGCCGGGATGTATATGGTCCAAGATGGCACATTAAGTGTCGGGGGCCTGATTGCCTGTGTGATTTTAAGTGGAAGGGCCTTGGCGCCGATCGGTTCGATTGCCAACCTTATGACGCGCTACCATCAGGCTAGTGGCGCGTTGGTAACACTGGACAGGCTTATGGCCAAGCCGGTGGATCGTCCGGCGGGGCGGCAGTTTCTCCACCGTCCAGATTTAGAAGGGGCTATCGCGTTTGAAAAAGTATCCTTTTCCTATCCCTCGGTTAAGCGTGAGGTTTTGCAAGATGTTTCTTTTCGGATTGAAGCCGGAGAAAAGGTCGGTGTGATTGGCCGCATTGGTTCAGGAAAGAGTACGATTGCCCGCCTGATGATGGGGCTTTATGAGCCGGATAATGGTGTTATTCTGGCCGATAGCACCGACATGCGCCAGATTGATCCGGCGGATTTGCGGCGCAGCTATGCCTGTGTGGCGCAGGATGTTGTTTTGTTCAATGCTTCTATCCGGGAAAATATTGCGATTGGGCGGCAAAACGCACGGGAAGAGGATATTCTGGAGGTGGCTAAGGCCGCGGGCGTGCATGAATTTGTTGCACGTCATCCTATGGGGTATGACGCGCCGGTGGGTGAGCGTGGTGAAGGGCTTTCCGGTGGACAAAGGCAGGCTATTGCTCTGGCGCGTGCGATGCTTGCCCGGCCAAAGGTGTTGATTTGTGATGAGCCTACCAATGCGCTTGATATGCAGGCCGAGACGGCATTTCGGCGCTATGTGGAAGGGGTGATTGGTGACAAGACATTCATCCTGATTACGCACCGCCATATGATGCTGGATATGGTGGAGAGACTAATCCTTATTGATCAGGGGCGCGTGATTATGGATGGTCCGCGTGAGAAGGTGATGGCTGCGCTTCAGGCCGGGAATGTTGAGGTGCCGGGATGAGCTGGTTCGTGCCGAAAGTCAGGGAAGTGGACTTTATGTCCGAGTTGGATGCCGCAACGCGGCTGCGCCCGGCTTTGCCCGCGACAGCCATGTTGTTTTCTGTTGTCGCGCTGGTAACGCTGGGGATTGTCTGGGCGGCGGTTTCAAAAGTGGAAATTTTAACCAGAGCGCAAGGTGTTGTGGTGCCTTCGCGTGATGTGCAGTTTGTGCAGTCTCTAGAGGGCGGGATTATCGAAGAAATTTTTGTTCAGCCCGGTGATATCGTTGAAAAAGGTCAGGTTTTACTGCGCCTGAGTGATGTGCAGTTTTCATCCGAAGCGCGGGGCACGGAGGCCAGATTTCTTAGTCTTCAGGCCAAAAGGGCGCGGTTGAAGGCTGAGGCCGCGGGGACGGCGTTTCTTATTCCGCCGGAGATTGTTGAAAAATTACCGCCCGTGGCGGCCAATGAGGAAGCGCTTTATGAGTCGCGGCAAAAAGAATTACAAAGCGCGTTTTCCATTCTTGATGATCGTATCAGGAAGGCCGGTGCTGATCTGGCCGAGACGAGCGCACAGATTGCGCGGTTAAGCGAAAGCAGGAAATCTTTGCAAAAGGAATTGGTCATTACACGCGATATGGTGGCCAAGCGGGCCGTGCCTAAGCTGGAGGAGATGCGCTTAAGCCGGGAAATTGAAGATATTGCAGGGCAAATTAATGCACAGAGCCAGCGCCGCAAGGCTCTGGAAGCCGAGCTTCAGGTTACAAAACGAGAGCGTGAGGCTCAGATTGATCGTTTTCGCTCTCAAGCTTTAGGGGAGATGAGCGCCGTAGAAACAGAGATTGCCGGGTTGAGAGAGAGCATGACATCTATTGGTGATAGGGTGGACAGGCGTGAAGTGCGCGCGCCGGTGGCCGGGATTGTGAATAATATTGCCGTGCGGACGATTGGCGGGGTGATCGAGCCCGCCATGCGTTTGGTGGAAATTGTGCCGCTTGATGATGAGCTGAAAATCATTGCCAAGGTTCAGCCGGGCGATATTGCCTTTATTCGTTCCGGGCAGGCAGCAAAAGTAAAAATCACCGCTTACGACGCACAGATTTATGGCTTTTTGCAAGGCAAATTAACGCGAGTGGGCGCCACAAGCAGCTCGGACCGTGAGGGGCATGCCTTCTTCGAGATCGAAGTCAGGACGGATAAAAACCATCTTGGCGGTGAAGATGGGAAATTGCCCGTTTCGCCCGGTATGGAGGCACAGGTTGAAGTGGTTGTCGGTAAACGCACGATTTTAAATTACCTTATGAAGCCTTTGGTCCGCGCCAGGGAGCGCGTTTTGACCGAGCGTTAATTGTTGTATGAGACATTGGTTGGTTTATGATCCGTTTTATTATTCATCCCCTGGCCAGAATTGCTGTGCTCTCCGCACTTTTTTTCTGTATGGCTTTTGCCGTTACAGAAGGGTCTTACATTAAGCAGCGGATCAGTAATATCGTTTTTGAAACCTATATTCGGCTTAATCCGCGCCCGGCGCTGGATGTTGTTCGTTTTGTTGATATCGATGATTATTCGCTCTCTCAGGTCGGGCAATGGCCATGGCCTCGGCGAGTTTTGGCGGAAATTATGGACAATATCGCCGCCAGCGGAGCAAAAGTCATCATTTTTGATGGTGTGCTGGCGGAGCCGGACCGGACTTCGCCTGAAAATATTATACCGTTATTAGCACAAGACAGCCCGGCGCGGGCGGCTCTGGCTGAGCAGCCCAGTCATGATGCCGTCTTGGGGGAGGCCATTGGCCGGGCTGGAAATTTTGTAGCCGGTTTTTCCTATGGTTCTAATTCTGCGCCGCCAATGATCAAGCAGGGCATTTTGATCAAGAAAGAGGTCAAAGATTTTTTTCTTAAGCAACAAAAGGCGGGTGATGTTTATTTTCAGACAACCGCACAGTTTTTACCTCAGCTTCAGAAAAAATCAGCTGGAAATGGGAGCTTTATGGCCTCTGCCGAGGCGGATTCGGTTATCCGCCGGACAGGGATGATTTTCCATGATGGCCGAGAGATTTATCCGTCTTTGGTTCTTGAGGGGGTCCGTATTTTTGAAGGCGGTGGCAAGAGTTTTATCAAGATTTCGGAGAATGTGAATTATAACAATTTAAAAATTGATGAGCCGTTTTTTGCTGAAATCGGGCAATACCGTGTGCCGATTGATTATCAGGGTAAGCTTTGGGTGTATTACCGGGCTTTTGAACGCGACCGGGAAGTGATTCCGATCTATCGGTTTTTAGAAGATTCGATCAAAAAACAGGGATTACCAGATCTAACCGGTAAGGCGATTTTTGTGGCCTCCAGCGCCGAAGGCCTTATGGATTTGCGGGCGACGCCTATGGGGATGCAGCCCGGTGTCCATATTCATATGAATGCGTTTGAACAGATTTTGCAGAATAATTTTCTTACGCGTCCTTATGCCGCTAATGTGTTGGAACTTGGTTTTGCGGTTTTAGTATGTTTTGCGCTTATTATGCTTTCGTTTTTTATGGGACCATTCTGGCTGGCGTTGGTTACGGCCATTTCCACAACCGGGATGTTTTGGGGGTCGTGGTATCTGTTTGTCAGTCAAGGCGGGTTATTGGACCCTGTAACGCCCTCAATTTTGATGGTTTTGATGTTTTTATTTACCACGCTTTTGAGTTTTCTTAAGGCAGAGCACGAACGACGCCAGATTCGCAGTGCGTTTGGTTTTTATATATCACCTGATTTAATGAAGGAGCTGACGCGTTATCCGGATAAGCTCAAGCTCGGGGGCGAGACACGAGAACTGAGCGTTATGTTCACGGATATCCGGGGCTTTACATCGATTTGCGAAGGACTTTCTCCGGAAGAGATTATTCAGATGATGAATGATTTCCTGACGCCGGTTTCCGATCTGGTTATGCAGCATCGCGGCACGATTGATAAATATATGGGCGATGCGATGATGGCCTTTTGGAACGCGCCTTTAGATGATGCCGATCATGCTCGTCATGCGTGTGCGTCGGCGCTGGCGATGCGCTCGGCCCTGATTCCGGTCAATGAAACGCTTCGCGCACGCGCGGAGGGGCAGGGCCGCGCTCCTGTAAATCTTCAGGCCGGTATTGGCATTAATACCGGCTTTTGCTCGGTGGGTAATATGGGGTCGCGCCAGCGTTTTGCTTATTCTGCGTTGGGCGATGCTGTTAATTTGGCCGCCCGGCTTGAAAGTCAGACCAAGGTTTATGGCGTTGATATTTTGATGGGGGAGGAGACGGCGTTGAGTGTGCCTGAATTTGCGATGCTGGAGATGGATATGCTCAAGGTTAAGGGGAAAGACAAGCCTGTGCGCGTTTTTGCTTTGCTGGGCGGGGCGGATGTGGCGCAGTCACAGGCTTATAGTGTCTTGAAAGAGCAGCATACGGCCATGATTGAGGCGTATCGAAACGGTTCGTTTTCAAAGGCGCTTGCGCTCCTTAAAATCTGTCAGTCGCAGAGCTTGTTTGATCTGGATATAGTTTATGCACTTTATATGGAGCGATGCGTCCGTCTGTTGGACTGTCCGCCGGAGGGGGCGTGGGATGGTGTTTTTGTGGCCCAGACAAAATAAAACTTAAAAAACGAACCGTTTCGTATTTGTTCTGTTGCTTTAATTTCCGTCCCTTAGAAAAGCAATAATATCGTTTTCGGGCAATGGTTTGGAGAAATAGTACCCCTGCATCATGTCGCAGCCTAGATCTTTGAGTATTGCGGCTTCTTCTGCGGTTTCTACACCCTCGGCAATGGTGCTCATTTTCAGATTTTTGCCTAGGGCAATAATCGATTTTACCAGTTCGAGCGCGTTAGGGTCGCCATTCATGCTCATGACAAAGCTACGGTCGATTTTGATGGTATCCACTGGGAAATAATGGAGGTAGCTGAGTGATGAATATCCGGTTCCAAAATCATCTATGGAGACGCTCATGCCCGCCTTGCGGCAGGAATTCAAGATGTCACGCGCCGTTTCCGGCTGGCCGATCAGCAGGCGCTCTGTGATTTCAAGATGGACGCATTGGGCCTGTATATCGGTTTGGCTGAGGGCTTCGTAAAGAGTATCTGTAAAGCCGTCACTGGCGAAATCGTGGCTGGAAAAATTAATGCTCATGAATAGCGGAGTGTCGCCATTGCCGTAGGGTTGTATATTTTTTAAAGCCTTGAGGGATTCTTTAAGGGCCCATTGAGAGGCTTTTACGATCAGTCCTGTATCTTCGAGAATGGGTATGAAAACAGCCGGGGAAATAAAGCCGCGTGCAGGGTGATGCCAGCGCATTAAGGCTTCTACGCCGACTGTTTTGCTATTTTTGAGGTGAATGATGGGTTGGTAATGAAGTGTGACTTCATTGTTTTTGAGTGCTGTTTCGAAGTCGCTGGCGATTCGGATCGCTTCGATGGCGCTAACATCGGCGGTGAAGCTTTTTTCCAGATCTTCCGCTTTTTGAGGCGGTGGCGCGTTCTGCAAAGTATGGGCTTTGGGCAGGTCTGCACGCGCTAGAATATCGCGGTAGCGCGTTAGAATAACCTGCATCGCCAGCTTTAGGACCGGATCGGCATTTTGCAGTCTGCGGGCGAAGTCCTCGCGGGTGATTTCCAGCAGTTTGCACTCTTCCAGCGCGCGGATTGTTGCGGTGCGCGGGGCATGATCCAAAATGGCCATTTCCCCAATGATTGCTCCGGGGCCGCGCGTGCCAACGTGATGCGTTTGATTATTATTGCCGTCAATTTCAAGAAAAATCTCGACGCGGCCCTCTTCTATAATGTAGGCGCAGTGACCATTATCGCCTTGTTTTATAATAATATCGCCGGCTTTGAAAGATTTAGAGGCTTGAGAGCTCACGAAAAGAATCCTTGATTGCAGTATATTGGGTGGTGGGGCTGTATTTTCAAAAGGCGAGCTCTGTAGCCAGGCTCGGCGTTGAGTATAGCATTGCCGCGTGCTTCCGGCAAAGCGGAAAGCTGTAAAGAACTGCTTGACAAGCCTGGTTCAGTGTCGTTATTGTCCGGAACGATTTTGAAAAGTACAGGATACAGGGCTATGAAAGTTGTAAATTCACTTAAGACGCTTAAGAGCAGAGACCGCAATAACCGTGTTATTCGGCGCAAGGGGCGCGTTTATGTTATAAACAAGACCAAGCCACGTATGAAAGCGCGTCAGGGCTAGGCTCGCGCGACCGGATTTTAAAATGTTTTACGATGGGGCTCTTTGAGGAGCCCTATTTTTTTGCAAAATTGATTTTTCCGTGTGATTGTGGCGAAACTGTTGGTGCATTCAGGAATTTTGTCTGCTATAAACCTTAACTTCAGAAGTGAAACGCCTTTAGGGTAATTAACGCGCATGTTTTCCGGTCTTTTTGGGTTTATGTCCGCCGATATGGCTATTGATTTAGGAACAGCCAATACGCTTGTCTATGTGAAAGACAAGGGGATTGTGTTGAACGAGCCCTCTGTGGTTGCTGTCGAGGTCAGTTACGGCAAAAAACATATTTTGGCTGTCGGGAACGAGGCCAAGCAGATGCTTGGCCGGACGCCGGGCAGCATCGTTGCGACGCGCCCGCTGCGTGATGGGGTTATTGCCGATTTTGAAGTGACAGAGGCAATGATTAAATATTTTATTCGCAAGGTTCATAATCGTCGTTCCTTTGTTTCGCCTAAAATGGTGATCTGCGTCCCCTCCGGCTCGACCGCGGTGGAGCAGCGCGCAATTATAGAATCGGCGGAAAGCGCCGGGGCCCGGCGTGTGGAGCTGATCGAAGAGCCTATGGCGGCGGCTATTGGTGCCGGTTTACCGGTGACGGAGCCGTCGGGTTCCATGGGGGTGGATATTGGTGGCGGGACGACCGAGGTTGCCGTTATTTCTCTGGGCGGCATTGTATATGCACGCTCTGTCCGTGTTGGCGGAGATAAGATGGATGAGGCGATCATTGCCTATATTCGGCGCGTGCATAACCTTTTGATCGGTGAGGGAACATCCGAGCGTATCAAGAAAGAAATCGGATCGGCGTGCCCGCCTGCAGATGGCGAAGGGCGCCGTATGCAAATTCGCGGGCGTGACCTTTTGAATGGCGTGCCGAAAGAAATTGTCGTGACGGAGCGCCAGATTTCAGAAGCACTTGCCGAGCCTGTGGGCCAGATTATTGAGGGCGTAAAAGTTGCTCTGGAGCATACAGCGCCTGAGCTGGCTGCGGATATCGTCGATAAGGGCATTGTGATGACCGGTGGCGGCTCTTTGCTTAAAAATCTCGATTTTATCTTGCGGCACGCAACGGGGCTGGCGGTTACTCTGGCCGATGATCCTTTGACGTGTGTGGTTCTGGGGACCGGGCATGCGCTGGAGCAGCCTAAAATGCTGCGCAGCGTTTTGATTGGAAGCTACTAGCTAAAAGCTCTGTTCGCGTTTTGTACGTGGCCTGTTTATCTATTTGTATTCTTCTTTGTTTTTAAACGTATTTTGCGCTAAAATTACGGTAGGGATGGTTGCATTTTTGTGTGGCATCGTTACGATTGAAAAATCAGGATTTTGTGCAATCGCGTTTTTCGGAGAATATCCATTGAAACATCGCGCCAGGGGAATAGGTGAAGGATTTGCCTCCGGGAGTTTGTCCCGTATTCTTTCTCTTCCGCTTCCCGGCATAGGCGGCGCGTCCGGGCTTCTCGTTTTTCTGGCCTTTTGCATTTTAATGCTTTCTTCTCTCAATCCCGGCAGCGTTGAGGGTTTGCGTACGAGTATAACGGACGCGCTTGCGCCTGCGTTGAATGTTGTGGCTGCTCCTTTACAAAAAACAGCGTTGTTTGTGCGTAATGTTTCTGGATTAGCGGAAATGCAGTCGGAGAATGCCCGGCTGCTGGAGGAAAATGCAAAGCTGCGTGAATGGTATCAAACAGCGATGTTGCTGGAGGCGGAGAATAAGTCACTTCATGAATTATTGAATGTGAAGGTTGAGCAAAGAAGCAGCGCTATAACCGCGCGTATTCTCTCCGACAGCAGCAGCACATTCGCCCGGAGTCTTCTGGTTTCAGCCGGAACGCAAGACGGAATACGCAAGGGGCAGGCTGTTATCTCTGGAGATGGTCTGGTTGGCCGCGTGGTTGAGGCCGGGGAGCGTGTGTCGCGTGTGCTGTTGATCAGCGATATGAACTCTCGTGTACCGGTTTTGATTGAAAATAGCCGCCAGCATGCCATTTTTGCCGGAAATAACGGGCAAGAAGGGTTGTTGGTATACCTGCCTGCGGATCGTGAGGTTGATGTTGGCGCGCGTATTGTTACCTCCGGGCAGGGCGGCATTTTTCCGGCCGGATTGCCGGTGGGGGTGGTGAGTAAGGTGGATGGCAAGCGTATTGAAGTGCAGCCTTTTGCCGATTTCTCCCGCATGATTTATGTGCGGGTTCTTGATCGTCCGGATGACCCCAATCTTCATGAGGGCTCTATGGCTCGGAACCCTACATAACAGGCGCATTGCCGGAATTCGGATAGAAAATGCGACCTTATCTTACGTGGATGGATCGGTTTGAATTTGTATGGCGTGCGGCGATGCCCTACGGGTTGATGACTTTGCTGTTTATTCTGAATGTGATTTCAGTTCCTTATCCTCTTTCAATTTTATTCAAGGCGCCGTTTTTTTTAATGGCGGTGTATTACTGGTCGATTTATCGGCCTGCTTTGGTTCCGCCCTGGATGGTTTTTCTGAGCGGTTTGCTTTTGGATTTGTTGAGTGGTTTGCCGCTTGGGCTTAACGCGCTGTTATTTGTGCTTTGCCGCTGGGCGGCGGTGGATCAGCGTCGTTATCTAACGAGTCAGAATTTCTTTATTGTCTGGATTGGCTTTGCATTTTTGAACGTGGCCTATGTTCTTGCGCAATGGTTTGTTTTTCTTTTGGTCTATCGGCATTTCTATCCATTTTCAGAAATAGGGTTTAGCCTGGCGCTCGGTACGGCGCTATTCCCAGCCATTTATATTTTTATGCATTTATCGCATAAGCTGTTACAGCCCGTCTCTTAAGGAGCTTTTAGAGAGGGTGTTGGCGGATCAGTGCCGATAGGTGAAAAATGCGCTCGCAAAATCTGTGTGCCCTGCTGTAGTGTCTTTACATGAATAAAGAAAAAGATCATGTCAAGGTTTTTACCCGCCGCGCATTTGTTGTGGTTGGTGCTCAAGGGGCTTTACTGGGAGTCTTAGGCGCGCGTCTGGCATGGCTCCAGATCTCTGAAGGACCCCGTTACAGGACATTATCGGATAAAAACAGGATTAATATAAAAATTCAAGCGCCGGCGCGGGGGCATATTGTGGACCGTTTTGGTGCGCCACTGGCGGTGAATAACCCCAATTTCAGAGCGTTGATTATTCCAGAACAGGCACAAAGCGTTGAGCAATCCCTGCGAGCGCTACAAAAAATTATTGATTTTTCAGAGAAGGAACTGCAAGACGTTTTGAAGCAGGCGAAGAAAAGCGCGAAGTTCATACCTGTGGAGGTTATGGATGATTTGAGTTGGGATGATGTAACGAAAATAGAAGTTAATCTGCCGGATCTGCCGGGTTTAAGCACGCAGGTTGGGGAGCGGCGCAGCTATCCGTTTGGCGAAGCGACGGCGCATCTCGTGGGGTATGTGGGGGCGGTAAGCAAAAGTGAGATAGGGGAAGATCCTTTATTGCGTCAACCGGGTTTTCAGATTGGGAAATCGGGGCTGGAGAAGCGCTTTGATAGTGTTCTGCGCGGAGAAAGCGGCACATCTGAAGTGGAGGTGAATGTTGTGGGGCGTGAGGTGCGGGAGCTGAAAAATCAGCCCAGTAATCAAGGCGGGCGCATTACCTTGACAATTGATGGTGAACTTCAGCGCTTTGCCCAGAACCGGTTGTCGCAGGAGCGTAGCGCCTCGGCTATTGTAATGGATGCCATAACGGGGGCCGTTTATGCGCTTTCCTCCGTACCGGCATTTGACCCCAACGCATTTAATGGCGGAATTGCACTTTCCTTGTGGGAGGAGCTTTTGGCTAATCCGGCACACCCCTTGACCAATAAGGCTGTTGCCGGGCTTTATCCACCAGCCTCCACATTCAAGATGATTACCGCAATGGCGGGTATGAAGGCCGGTCTAGTTGACCCAAGCCGGACTGTGTATTGCAAGGGTTATTATGAGTTTGGTAACGGGCGTTTTCATTGCTGGAAAAAAGGCGGGCATGGCTATGTCGATGTCCGGCACGCTATTTTATATTCCTGCGATACGTTTTTTTATGATCTTGCGACCAAAGTCGGCATTGAGCGCATTGCAGAGATGGCCAGAGCTTTTGGTCTTGGCAGTAAGCTTGGTTTTGAACTGGATGAGGAGCGATCCGGCCTGGTGCCGGACCCCAAATGGAAAAAAGGCAAAACGGGAAAGAGCTGGATGCCCGGTGAGACGATCATTGTCAGCATCGGTCAAGGGTATTTGCAGGTAACGCCCTTGCAGCTTGCGGTTATGACGGCGCGTCTGGTTAATGGCGGGCGTGCGGTCAAACCCTGGGTCACAGCCGGTGGGCTGGCCGATAACAGGATGCCGGAGACGGGCTGGCCGCTGATGGATATTGATCCCGCTCATCTTGCAATTGTGAAAGAGGGCATGGATATGGTTGTGAATGAGCCGGGGGGGACGGCTTATGGATCCAGAATTAAAGAGCCGGAACTGGCAATGGGTGGAAAAACCGGCACAGCACAGGTGCAAAGAATCACGATGGCCCAGCGTGCGGCCAATGTCAAAAATGAGGATTTGTCGTGGGAGCAGCGCCATCATGCGCTGTTTGTGGGGTATGCTCCGATTTATAATCCTCGCTATGTTTGTGCGGTGGTTGTTGATCATGGTATTGGAGGGTCGCGTACAGCTGCGCCGATTGCCCGTGATCTGTTGACGGAGGTGCAAAGACGAAACCCGGCGGAATCAATCATTCATTTTGAAGACCAAGGGGCAGGAAACGGCGCGGCTGCTCCGGGGTCGGGGGCTATTTGATGCGGCGCGTAGGTATATCGCAGTCACGGCAGAGTTTCTGGTCAAAGCTTTGGGCGCTGGACTGGGCGCTTATTATTTTAATTGTGATGGTGGCCTGTATCGGGTTTATAGCGCTTTATTCGGCGGCGGAGGGGTCATTTTCCCCATGGGCATCCAAACAGATGGCCCGGTTTGCTGTGGCTTTTGCCGGTATGATTGTGATTGCTATCATTGATATAAAGTGGTGGTTCCGCTTTACGTGGCTTTTTTATGTAGTCGGCCTTGTCTTGCTGCTGATTGTTGAGATTATGGGGCATATTGGCATGGGCGCGCAGCGCTGGATCAATCTGGGCTTTATGCAGCTTCAGCCTTCCGAGCTTATGAAGATTGTCGTGGTGATGGCTCTTGCACGTTATTTTCATTCTGCAACGCTTGAGGATATGCGCCGGATAACATTTTTGATTATCCCTCTTGTTATCATTTTATTACCTGTGGGGCTGGTGATGTTACAGCCTGATTTAGGGACTTCGATCATGATTTTAATGGTGGGCGGTGTAATGTATTTTGTGGCCGGAGCCTCGATCTGGATTTTTATTGCGGGTATTGCCGCTGTGTTGGGTGCTATCCCTATAGGCTGGCATTTTATGCATGAGTATCAACAAAAAAGGGTTTTGACGTTTTTGAACCCGGAATCGGACCCTCTGGGGGCGGGGTATCACATTACGCAATCAAAAATTGCGCTGGGCTCCGGTGGAATAAGTGGGCGCGGTTTTCTGGAAGGAACGCAGAGCAGGCTTAATTTTTTGCCGGAAAAGCAGACGGATTTTATCTTTACGCTCTGGGCGGAGGAGCACGGTCTGTTTGGCGGCGCGTTGTTGCTTGGGTTATTCGGTCTGATTTTTCTTTATTGTTTTATAATCAGTTTGCGTTGTCGCCAGAATTATTCACGCTATCTGGCGCTGGGGCTGAGCGTTAACATTTCGCTGTATGTTATTTTGAATATTGCCATGGTGATGGGGCTTATCCCCGTGGTCGGAATTCCCCTGCCTTTGATCTCTTACGGCGGTACGTCCATGGTGGCGGCGTTGATTTGCTTTGGGTTGATGATGTCATGCAGCATGCATTACGACAGTAAAGTGGCGCATTAGAGGAGTTCAACCGCCTTTAACGCCTTCGATAAACAGGCGGTGCATGGGCGAGGGGTATTCCAGCGTTAGTTCCGGATGGAAGGTGGTGACCATATTTTTGCCCTGAGCCAGCCATACCGGATCACCCTCATGCGCGGCCAGTGTTTCAACGCCCGGGCCGATTTTTGTGATGATCGGCGCGCGGATGAAGGAAACAGGGTAGTTTTGGATGTCTGCGATATGGCTGTCAATCTGGCGACCATAGCCATTGCGCCGTACCGTGATCGGCAGGATACCAAAGGATTTTTGTGCCGGGTCGGTCACGGTATCCGCCAGCAGGATACAACCCGCGCAGATGCCCCAGATTGGCTTTTTCCTGAAATTCTCCAGCAGCGAATCCCACAGGCCAAAATTTTCGATGAGTTTGAGCATGGTCGTGCTCTCCCCGCCGGGCAGGATGAAGGCATCGACCGCCGCGAAATCTTCCGGCGTCTTGACGGCACGGAATGCAGCACCGGCGGCCTCGATATGGGATTTGTGCGGCTGAACCGCGCCCTGTAATGCGAGAACGCCGATGGTGACAGGATGGGTCATTTTACTCCATTGGGCGCCAGATAAGCATGTATCGCGGAGGCGTTTGCTGCTATCATCTTTTTAGAATCTCCGGTTTTTTCTGCGCATTCCGCAACTCTTTCCAGAAGATATGCTTGTTCATAAGTGTTTGAGGCCAGTTGTGCGGCGAGTTCATATTGCTCGGAGGCTCCGTCTAGCTCTCCTGCTCCTTCAAGAGTAGCGGCCAGCAAAACACGAAGCGCCGAATTGAGGGGCTGTTCTTTTATTTTTTGATCTAAAAAAACAAGATCGTCGTTCTGGGTGCTCGACCTTGCGCCTCGTGCGATATAAAAGGCGGTCTCAAAGAGTTGGTGGGCATCGTTGGAAACAGAATGGGGAATGTTCATCGGCTCGAAGATGGACTCCGGAACGCCATCTTTGGAAGGGCCGTTTGTTTGTGCTGTAAATTTGTCCGTTATCTTTGTGTCGGTCATTTTTACTCAGTCCTTTCTATTTTTAATAAAGAGAATGGATGTGTTTATATCTGAGCGCAATAATTATGTCTATATATTTTTGTTTTACCAGCCTCGGTTGGCCATGCGCATACCGTCCTCGATCGTGTCGATGGCCACGCCGCGCATCGCCTCGCCCAGACCTTTGGAGGCTTCGAGGACCATTTTCGGGTCGTTATAATGTGCGGTGGCCTTGACGATAGCGCGGGCGAAATTTGCCGGATCGTCAGATTTGAAAATGCCGGAGCCTACAAATACGGTTTCTGCGCCGAGTTGCATGCACAGAGCGGCGTCCGCAGGTGTGGCTATGCCGCCAGCGGCAAAATTAGGTACGGGCAGGCGGCCCTGTTCCTTCACCAGCCTCACCAGTTCATAGGGCGCGCCAAGATTCTTGGCTTCGGTCATTAGCTCCGCATCGTCCAGCAGGGTTATGCGGCGGATGTCCTGATTGATCTGGCGCAGGTGACGAACAGCCTCAACGATGTTGCCGGTTCCGGGTTCGCCCTTTGTGCGCATGAGCGCCGCGCCCTCACCAATCCGGCGCAAAGCTTCGCCGAGATTTTTGGCACCGCAGACAAAGGGAACCTTAAAATCATGCTTGTTGATGTGATAGTCCTCATCCGCCGGGGTGAGCACTTCGGATTCATCAATGTAATCTACGCCAATAGCCTGAAGAATCTGTGCTTCGGCGAAATGGCCGATCCGGCACTTTGCCATGACGGGGATGGAAACCGCGTCCATGATCTGTTGCACCAGTTCAGGCGGGCTCATCCGTGCCACGCCGCCAGCCTTGCGGATGTCGGAAGGAACGCGCTCCAGCGCCATAACGGCGATTGCGCCTGCGTCCTCGGCCACTTTTGCCTGATCGGCGGTGACCACGTCCATGATGACGCCGCCCTTTAACATCTCGGCCAGGCCGGTCTTGATATTGATGGTGTTCGTGTTTTTTGAATCTTTGCTCATAGTCTTAAAAACCCTCATTTCTCAAGTTTTTTATCGATGTGTTAAACGGCTTGTGCGCTTTGGTCCTTATAAAGAGCGCTCTTTATACACAGGCGAGCGGGGATTGCCAAGCGTGCGCCCCGTGTCTTTATTGATCTTCCGGCATTAGCTTTTTTCCTGTGGGCCGCCGGTCTCATCCTCTTCTTCGTGGCCATGATGACAGCCGCAGCCTGCGCCATGATTGTGGGTATGTAGATGCGCGCCTGTCAGCAGCGAACCAAAACCGCCACCGCTTCCCAATGGCATGGTGGTGGAAAGGCCCAGAAGTTTTTTAATGTTTGATGTTTTGCTCATGCTTGTGACCGTGTTGGTTGAAATAAATGGAGATAAGGTTTTATAAGCGGATATTGGAAAAAAGTCATGAAAAATCTTCTCCGGTTTTTGTTTATATTTAGTCTCTGTAAGGGGTGCTGAGACCCTTGCCAATATGAACGGGCGTGGATAGGATAATAGCGTAAAATTAAAGGATTTATAGGAATTATGACGACACAAAGCCTGAAGGACGCTACCGATGCCGTTTATCGTTCGTTGGAAAACGATAATGAAGATATAGATCTGCATATTGCTGCTTTGAAAGCGGCTATGGGGGAGGCCGGAGAGGCACAAGCTGTTTTCGAAGCCGGACGCCTGCCCCAGAACAACCGTGAGGGGCGTAAGATGATGCAATCATACTTTAAGAAGCGCGGCGTTCGCGTTATCTTTAATTGAGTTGAGATAACTCCCGGCTCAGGCTACTGATGTGGTTAGCGCGTGCCTTCGGATATCTGGCGCTGGGCCTCTTTCAGGGCCTTTTCCAGTTCAACATTTAACATGTGCTCGGAAATCTCTATGGCTTTATCGTCCAGATCCTTACGGACTTTTCTGAGAACGTCTCCGAATCCGGCTTCTTCGAGATTAGCCTCTACGACGGATGTGGCGTAAGTCATGGCATCTGCGCCGCCAAGCCCGATTTGAGCGGCAACCCACAGGCCAAAAAGCTTACAGCACCGCGCTTCTACCTCGAAATCGTATTTTTCCTGATGTGCGTATTTGTTCTCGAACGCCCGTTCTCTTTCATCGAATGATGACATTTTGCAGCCTCTTTAAAATGCGGATGTTGACCTTACATCTGGTTTGTATCATTTGAATAACCTAAAATCCATTGTTATATACGGGCAAATCCTTTAATAAAGGGCTCGCCAGTTTTTTCTATACGAGTTAGGGGTGTTAAAATGGCTAGACGCAAGATGATTTATGAAGGTAAGGCCAAGATTCTCTATGAGGGTCCGGATGCCGGCACGGTGATTCAGCACTTTAAGGATGATGCTACTGCTTTTAACGGTGAAAAAAAGGCCGTTATTGCCGGAAAAGGCGTTCTAAATAACCGAATTTCCGCTCATTTGATGACCAAGCTGGAGTCTATCGGCATACCCACGCATTTTATTCGTTCTGTGAATATGCGCGAACAATTGGTGCGCCGTGTTGAAATTGCCCCGGTTGAGGTGGTTGTCCGCAATGTTGCCGCCGGATCTCTGTGTAAGCGTCTGGGGATTGAGGAAGGAACCGTTTTATTCCGTCCGTTGGTAGAGTTTTATTATAAGAATGACGATCTCGGTGACCCGATGGTCAATGAGGAGCACATTATTACCTTTGGCTGGGCCGATCCTTATGAGCTTGAGGAAATGGTTACGATGGCCTGGCGGATTAATGATTATCTCAATGGTTTGTTTTCGGGTATTGGTTTGCGTCTTATTGATTTCAAGCTGGAGTTTGGTCGTATCTGGGGCGAGCATGGGGAGCTTTATCTGGTGCTGGCGGATGAGATTTCCCCCGACACCTGCCGCTTGTGGGATGCGAAAACCGGAGAGAAGCTGGATAAGGACCGTTTTCGGCATGATCTTGGTGATCTGGTGGAGGGGTATCAGTATATTGCGGAGAAGCTGGGACTGGTGCCCGCTGGTGGTATATTACAGGGTGGCAATGTTAATGAGCAACTGGCGGAAAAGCTCGAGCAGATTGAAAACGAGCTGTCCAAAGAGCGGCGCTTACGGGATTTGAAGCCCGGTAATAAACCTCGTAAGCCTTAGGAACGTACTTTTTGGTCGTGGCTTTTATGGTTAATCGCTAACTAAGTATTTCCCTTATTAAAATAAAGGCTTATAGATAGGGATATATGTGTGGGGCGAGTCCCAATAAGTGTATTTAATTTCTTTCAAGGAGTGACGTTATGAGTACAAAAGCAAAAAGTTCTGCATTGAAAACTGGAACCGTTATTAACACGGGCGTAATTCAAGGCACGCCGCAGAATGATGATCTGCGCGGTGACAAGGGCGATAATATTATTATTGCCGGTAAGGGCGATGACTTCGTTCATCCGGATTTAGGTAATGACATTATTTTTGGCGGAAAAGGCGATGATGAGCTGCATGGCGGTTCTGGTGAGGATACGATTTATGGCGGTAAGGGCGCAGACCTGATACAGGGCGGCCTTGATGCTGATATTATCTTTGGCGGAAAAGGTGCCGATGACCTTCATGGCGGTTCGGGCGCAGATATCGTTTTTGGAGGCAAAGGAAATGATAAGCTTTACGGTGGTCAGGAAAATGACCAGCTTCATGGCGGTAAAGGCAATGACTTCATTAATGGTAATACCGGAGATGATTTAATTTTTGGCGGTGCTGGCCATGATGAATTATATGGAAGTGCCGGAGATGACCATATTTACGGCGGTAAGGGTTGCGACACGATTTATGGTGATTACGATGTCGAAACCGAAAATACCGGTAATGATGTTCTGGATGGTGGTCAGGGTAGTGATACCTTGGTTGGCGGCGGCGGCGATGATATTTTGCTGGGCGGCGATGGCTGTGACGTTTTGTACGGCGATTATGAAACGGCGAGTGCGCTCGGCGGAAATGACATCCTCAACGGCGGTAAGGGCAATGATATTTTGACTGGCGGTATTGGGAGTGATGTTTTCCTTTTTGCCGATAAGGAAGGTGTGGATACCGTCACGGACTTTACCCATAACGGGGTAGAAAATGATGTCCTTGATGTTTCCAATCTGCTGCAGGGGTATAGTGCCGTTGATAGCGCCATTGCAGATTTCGTCAGGATTACCGCCAACGGTGACGGCACGAGTACATTAAGTGTGAATGCTGATGGTGCTGGCAGCTATTTTGATCGGGTAGCGATCTTGAATGTGGACCTTTCAGGTTCTGATCTTAATGATCTCGTTACTGACGGCACGCTTGTTCTTGCTTGATTGATATTTTGTTTCGTTTTAAAAGGGGGCCTGTCGAAGGTCCCCTTTTTGGCTTTTAAGCGCTGTTTTCATTTTTTTTATCTTCATAATATTTTTATTATCGGCATTGGGGTACACTGCGTTTTCATGTAGCAGGCGCGTATGAAGCAAAAAGGCAATCTTAACTTTTCAGATAGGGAAAAGCTGTAAATAATGGTGATAGAACATGACTTGCCTTTGATTTCTACAATTGCGATGGGTTTAAGTCTCGCTTTTATTTGTGGGTTTATCGTTTCTAAATTTAAGATGTCACCGGTAGTGGGCTATCTGTTTGCAGGTATTGTTGTCGGGCCGCATACGCCGGGTTTCATTGCCAGCCTTGAAATTGCTTATGAGCTTTCCGAAATCGGCATTGTGCTTTTGATGTTTGGTGTGGGGCTGCATTTTTCATTCAAAGATCTTATGGAAGTGAAGAATATTGCCGTTACGGGGGCGGCGCTGCGTATTGTTTGTACGACTGTTATGGGCGCCGGATTGGCGATTTTATGGTGGGGATGGGCGCCGGGCGGCGCAATTTTATACGGCCTTGCTCTGTCTGTGGCCAGTACGGTGGTTCTTCTTCGGTTTTTGGAGCAAGCCAAATTGCAGCACTCGATTGACGGGCGCATAGCGATAGGGTGGTTGATTGTTGAAGATATTATTATGGTTCTGGCTATCGTTCTTATTCCTGTTTTGGCGGAGAGTGAGGGCATGGAAAAAACGGAGGCCGTAACCGGCGCGGTTTTGACAGCCCTTGGGAAGGTTTTGCTCTTTGCCGTGGTTATGTGGTTTGCGGGCCGTAAAATTTTACCTAAGATGTTAATGGAGGTTAACCGTACAGGTTCCAGAGAGTTGTTTACATTGGCGGTTCTGGTGGCGGCTATTGGCGTAGCCTTTGGGGCATCAAAATTTTTCGATGTATCTTTAGCGCTGGGCGCTTTTTTTGCGGGTATGATTATTAACAGCTCGCAACTTAACGAGGAGGTTGCCAGCCGTGTTCTACCGTTTCAGGATGCTTTTGCGGTCTTGTTCTTTGTCTCTATTGGTATGTTGTTTGATCCAATAATCATACTTGAGCGGCCATTAGGGGTGATTGCGACCTCTTTGATTATTATCATTTTTAAATTCTGTGTAACTTTTGTGATTGTTTTAAGCTTTTCTTATGCAGTGAAGAGGGCGCTGTCTATTGCCGCGGGGTTGGCGCAGATCGGGGAGTTTTCCTTTATCCTGATTGGGATGGGGCTGACTTTGGGGCTGTTGCCGGCGGAAGGGCGCGATCTTGTTCTGGCTGGCGCTTTTCTTTCTATTGCCGTTAATCCTATTCTCTTCAGGCTTTCACATTCCTTGTTTGGTTATATCGAGAACCATGAAGTGCTGTCTGCATTTTTTACCATGCGGGATTCTCATTCTCCGGCCTTAAGTGACGCAACGAAACAAGTGAATAATAAGCATATTATCTTGATAGGTTATGGGTTTTTAGGGGAGCAAGTTATGCAAGATGTGCGTAATCCACGCCTTGATTTTATCGTGATAGATACTAACCGGGAAAAAATTGATGCGTTGAGCCGGCGTGGAATAGAGGCTATCGCCGGAGATGCGGCGGAGGAGGAAACTCTTTTAAGGGCCGATATCGGGCGTGCGGCGGCTGTTGTCTTGGCTGTTCCTGACCCTTATGAAACGCGCAGAATTATTGAAGCTGTCCGTGCCGTGAAGCCGGGGGTGAAAATACTCGTGAGCGCGGCGAATGAGGATGAGGCCGTTTATTTCGAAGAGCATGAGATTGATCTGGTGCTTCTGGGGCGTCGGGAGATTGGGCGAGGAATGGTTGCGTTCTTAAATGCAATTAAAGTGTAGGGCTTATGCCCCTTGAAGTATGCTCGCTGCATGAGCCTATAGAAAAAGAAGGTGATAAACGGGCCGCTTCGCGTTATACTGCCTTTGCCCTGCTTTTTTCAGCTCTTCAGGCGAGAGGTTCTCTCATGCGTTTATCGAAAATAAAATCACTTAATTTAATATGTGCATTGCGTCTATGTGCGGCGTTCGTGTGTGTTGTGGGCGCTGCCGCCGGTGCGCTGGCGCAAACATCTGCACCGGATGCGCAGCAGGAGGCAGCCTCGGTTATTGATATTCTGCCAGCTTCCAGCGCGGAAGCTCAGGGGTTATTTCATGATTCCGGAGAGATTACGCATCCGGAAATTCGGATGACACCGGATAAATCGGACCTTGTGCGGCTTGAAAAAGCGGCGGCCAGCGTGATTGTCGGTAATCCCGCACATTTGAGTATTCTGGCAGATTCTTCCAAGACTCTGGTGCTTATTCCCCGCGCGCCGGGCGCAACTTATTTTACGGTTTTGGGCGCATCAGGCGAGGTGTTGATGCAACGGCATGTGATTGTGGCCAGTCCGAAAGAGCATTATATGCGTGTACGGCGTTCATGCGCCGGGGCGGCTTCTAAAGATTGTGAAACAACCAGCGTTTTTTATTGTCCCGACATGTGTCACCGTATTCTTATAGAGGATCAAGCGGGAGACGGCAGCTCGGCGGCAGAGGCTCTGGCGCAGCAGAGCGCCAGCCCTTTGGTGCAGGAGGTGGAAAGGCCGGCATCGGAAAATGGGGATGAGCAACCCGCTGATCAATAATGCGCGCGGGGTATAGAGTGATGGATTGCTCGATAGCGTGGAATTAATTTTTATGCTAAAACGGTTTCTGCGTTTATTAGGAATATGAAATAGTATAGGTGGATTGATTATATGAAAATAACTAAGTCCTTTGTTTTGATGCTTGGCGCCTGCGCCGCACTTTCTGCCTGTCAGACGATACCTTCTGATGGCTCCTCATCTTCCTCGCTTTCAGCCTCGGCCAGAGGTATGGGGCTGGATGATGAGAATGTTTCGCTGGAGGTGGCGGAGCGCCGTTATAAGCAAAAGCCAGAGGATGAGCGTCTGGCTGTCGACTATGCGCGCGCTTTGCGTGAGGATAACCGCAATGATCAGGCCGTGTTAGTGTTGGAGCCGTTTGCTGCAGGTAAAACCCCTCAATCACAGACTTTGAGCGAGTATGCGGCGATTCAGATTGCGCTCGGTGATTATAAGAAGGCTGAGCGTTTTGCCCAAAAGGCGGTTGTGGGCGATGGCAATAATTATCGGGCGTATCATAATCTCGGGATGGCGCTGGAAGGGCAGGGCAAGCATCCGGAAGCGGAAACGGCCTTGCGTAAAGCTCTGGAGCTTAATCAGGGTGACCCTACGACCGTTATGAACAATCTGGCACTTAATCTGGCTTCGCAGGGGTATCTTGATGAGTCGATTGATATCCTTCGCCGGGCGCAGGCTTTAAGTCCTGACCGTGTGGAGATCGAGCGCAATGTGCGTATTGTGACCGCGCTGCAGCAGACAGCGCGTGGACCGACGCCGACGCCTGTGCTGAAGCCCAAGCCATAGGGGCACCCAGCATCAGCGAGAAATCAGGAAGAGTGCCTTGTTATATTAAGCAGGGCTCTTTCGTACTGCCTTGCGGCGTTTTCCCATGAGTAGCTGGATTTAACGTAGATGGATCTTTGTTCCGGTGTGCCGCAGTGCAAAGCTTTTTGCGCGGCGATTGAAAGATCAGTGTCGTGCAGGGCGCCTAGAAAATTTTCTGTTATAATATCTTTGGGGCCAGTTACGTTGTAACCGGCGATCGGTAATCCAGCGGCAAGAGCTTCGAGCAGGACCATGCCGAAGGTATCGGTGCGGGATGGGAAAATAAAGATGTCAGCGGAGCGGTAATGCGCGGCCAGCTCTTGGTCGGTTTTTGTTCCGGTAAAGATTGCCTCAGGATATTTTTTTTCCAGGCTCTGGCGGCTGGGTCCATCGCCAACGATGACTTTCGATCCGGCCCAAGGCATTTCTAAGAAATCCTCAATGCTTTTCTCGATCGCTATGCGACCAACATATAGTGCAACAGGGCGCGGTAGCTCTTTAAAGAGCATTTTTTCACCGGGATAAAAGAGATCTAAATCTGCCCCTCTGGATACGCGGTTTGCCGGATTTTTGAATCCCCATTCGCGCAGTGTTTCTTCCATACTGGGCGTGGAGACCATCATGGCGCTGGAGGGGGCATGAAAGGTGCGAACGTAAGCCTGCCCCATTTTGTGAGCGGTGTTGTGCAGGAAGGGTAAATATTGGTCAACTCTGCGTGCAACGTAATCTGGAAACCTTGTGTGAAAAGAGGTGGAGAAGCGGCGATTGTGCTTTAGGCAATATTTTCGTGCCGCCCAGCCTAATGGTCCCTCTGTTGGGATATGGATGTTGTCGGGATTATAGGTTTCAATCTTGCGGCTTAGGGCGCGATAGGGAGCCAGAGCCAGCTTGATTTCCGGGTAGCCTGGCATGGGGATGCGGAACCAAAAATCTGCAGGACCTATAACACGGACCTCATGGTTGTGTTTTCTTAGCTCTTCGCTCAGATGTTCATAAGTTCGGACAACGCCGTTGACTTGAGGAAACCATGCATCGCTGACAATTAATAGTTTCATGGGATGCGATCTTGTCTTTTCAATGCTGGTGGCTTGTCTGTGGCATGGACTTTTTAGTCAGTCGATCTTACACTGTGAGAGGCGCATGCTTCAAAAGCTCAATGGTTATGATTAACAGATTTTTTGCTCATTCTTTTATTTTTTTCGCCGTCATCTTTGGGGCCTCTCAAGGGACGGCGCAGGAGTCTTGCAATATAGATTATGAAGTCCGAGTTGATCTGCGTAAGCCGGAATTCGGAGCATATAATATTTATGACACGATTTATGGGCGCTGGGATCAGGACGAGATTTTTAAAGCGGTTGTGCCGATTGAAGGTGGGCAAACGCTCATGGCGGTTGGCGAGGTTTATCAGCGCGATAAATCGCAGCCGAAAAGCAAGGCGATGGCGGGCGCGCATGATCTTTTACTGGTCCAGACCGGGCGTAACGGACGGGTTTTACTCGATCAGATCCATCATGTAGAGGGTTTGGGGGCTGTGGTGGATGCCTTGCCGCATGAGAGAGGGTTTGCTGTTTTTGCCAATCAGAGGAATGAAGCCGGTCGTGCGGTAGTCTGGATGGGGGTTTTTGATCCGCGCGGTTTTATGCTGGACCAGCAACAGGTGGCGGATTCTGATGCTGGGCTTGAAGTTTTTAATGTGGTGCGAGATTCTTCGGATGGCACGTATCTTCTGGCTGCATCATCGCTGGGCGGGGTGAGCGTAACAAAGGCATCGGCGGTTTTATATCGTATAGATCAGGCTGGAAAAGTAATTTCCAGAGCTGCTTTTGTGATGGGGGCAGAAAATCGTATATCCGGGATTGTGCCTTTGGAAAAAGGCGGCGCAATGGCCGTAGGGTATTCCTATGATGCGGCGGGCCGTAAGAATGGCTGGGTTGCGCGGTTGAATAAGAAATTCGGATTAGTGTGGCAGCAGGTTTATCCTCGCGGTGCGGCGGCGGAGCTGGCTTCCGGGCGCGTGATGCCCGGCGGGCAGGCACTGGCTGTTACCGGGGCCGCGGTGCCGATTAGCGAAGGTCGTAAAGCGGGATGGGTGATGGCTGTGAGCACAGATAATGGCGCGGTAATCTGGCAAAGGTTTTTCTCCGGGGCCTTGAATTTTTCCGGGCGGGATTTGCTTGTTAGTCCGGATGGCGTGGTTTCCGCGATTCTGGATGGGGATGCGGCGCAGGGATCAGACGAGATTCCTCATATCCGGCTTGTGACCATCAGACCGCGCGGCGCTATATTCTCGGCAGAAGCTTTTTATAACGGTGCGGCAGTGGATGCCTTTAGATTGGCTTCCGGCCCGAAGGGGGAGAGGATTCTGGTCGGCACGACCCTTGTCCCTCATCAGATTGGAAAGCCGGGATCTTTGGAAAAGTCCAAAGACGGTTTGGTGAACCCCGAGGCTGGAGCTGATCTATCCATGAGCCAGCAAGGATGGATGCTTGTAGCGCCGTCTGCGGAGGGTTATAAGGATCCTTGTGCTCCGCTGCGCGCGGAGCGTTCACAAAATTAGGTGTGTAGATTATGTCCGGCTTTAATGAGAATGATCCCGAAGGGGAGATCGGCGTTGTGCCGGGTTCTGCGCGCGTTTTGCGTTTTGATGTGACAACGGCGCACGCGGGGATGCGGCTTGATAAGGCGCTGAGTGATATGTGTTTTGACGTATCGCGCTCGCGCGTTCAGGGGTTGATTGTGGAAGGGTACGCGCTTTTGAATGGTGTGCTTTGTGATTCTGCGTCCCGCAAGGTAGGCGAAGGTGATAGAGTAGAGCTGGTGATTCCTGATGCGGTGGAAGCTGTGCCGCAGCCTGAGAATATTCCGCTCGATATTATTTATGAAGATGAAGATTTGTTGGTGCTTAATAAGCAGGTCGGGCTGGTTGTTCATCCGGGGGCGGGAAATTATACCGGGACGCTGGTGAATGCTCTGCTTTACCATTGCGCGGGCGAGCTTTCGGGAATTGGCGGCGTAATGCGCCCTGGTATCGTTCATCGTCTGGATAAGGATACCAGCGGCCTTATGGTGGCGGCTAAAAGTGATCTGGCGCACCGAGGATTATCGGCTCAGCTTGAGGATCGCAGCTTAAGCCGGATTTATGAAGCTCTGGTGCTGAAAGTGCCAGTACCGTTGAAGGGCACGATTGATCGTTCAATTGGTCGAGATCCGCGTAATCGTTTGCGTATGGCTATTAGTGGGCAAGGAGCGCGTTCCGCCCGGACGCATTACCATGTGCGGGAAAATTTTGGCGGTGCGCTGGCGCGGGTTGATTGTAAGCTGGAGAGTGGACGTACGCACCAGATCCGCGTGCATATGGCGAGTATAAAGCACCCTTTGATTGGGGATTCTTTATATGGCCCGCAGGTTACGGCTATAGCGGGGGCCATGAAATCTGCCGGGTATAGCGCTGAGGCGATTGCGGCATGTACCGGCTTTGAGCGTCAGGCGCTGCATGCGCGGGAGATCAGTTTTATTCATCCCGCGGACGGTGAAGAGATGAGTTTTTCAGTAGGCCTGCCGGAGGATATGTCTAACCTACTGAAAAACATAAAGAAATAAAATTACGTAAAATTTTATACAAATCCATTGCTTTTACATAAAATGTACGGTATTCTATAAGAATAAGGCCAGTGCGCAAATTAAAGACATAAAAAGAGAGCATAAGAGAGACGAGAGAAGTTTTAGTGAGCATAGTGACGACCTGTAAGTGCCGCGCCGGAATTTAAAGTTTTTGCTTCATCCGATCTGGTACACCTATATCGCCCCCGTAAAAAGGGGCGATTTTTTTTGATCAAGGCTCTGGAGTGATATCGCCCCAGTTTTGTGCCATGTGAGCGGCGCTGAAAGGCTCGGTTAATTCATAGAGCGGTAGCGGGTTATGAAGCCTTTGGCCGCTATCGCGTCCGAAAGGCGCGGTTTTGAGTGTAATGTCCGTGTTGCGCGGGATGTATTTATATCCCCCGAGAGGTAATGTCAGGCTGATGCCGCTATAGTTATGGGTGGCTGCGCCAAAGGGATCCGGATCGCTGCTGTTGGTGAGGGTAAGAAAACCCTCAATTTTTGTGCCGTTTGCGAATTGCTTTTGCAGGCCGATTGTGCCGCCGATATCTTCCGCCAGATAACGACCTATGGAGAGATGCGCGGTAGTATTCCATAGTGGCAGATCATACCAGCCATTTACATGTCCGCTGATCAGGCTATCGCCATTAAAGCCGAGGTTGAAGGGTACGAGTGGGTCACGTTTGAGGGCCAGCCAGCTTTCTGCGCCAACGGCAAAGCGTCCATTAAAGGGGCGGTAGAGTATTTCGCCGCCAAACCCGCCGTACATTTCTTCCAAATATCCGCCGAGCAGGGAAAGATGTAAATCCGAGCGGAAGCTATGGGTAAAGGCGCTGAAAAATTTATCTACACTTAGTTTCTGGCGGGCGAAAAGGTCAACATCGCTGCGTACCGGCAGGAAAGGTTTTAGGCGTGTCTGGTTTATTCCGTCAAGGTTATCACTCAAGTTAAGACGCAGCGCGTAGAAATTATCAATCAAGCCACGGAATTTTGCCGTGTGCCTGCCTGCGATGAGGGAAGATCGATAAAGTGTGCCGCTGTCTTCTTCTGAAAGGCTTGTTTGATGTTCCAGATTGAAATGAAAGGAGTCAAGATTCCAGTTTTTTCCTGTGGGGCGATCAAATGAGGGGCGCAGGGTAAATTTTTTGTCCGGTTCAATCTGAGTGTTATGCCAGATTTCTTCTGCGCTGATGTATTCTTCGGTCTCTACAGCTTCAAGGTCGCGGCGAAGGAGTTTTATCTGCGGGCCTTTCAGGGATAAAACTGTGGGGGTGATGGCCAGTTCCTCTACATCCGGTCCGGCACGATCGGTCATGTATCTGGCGGCATCGGCTACTTGCCGCGGTGTGTTGATCTTGTTTCGCAATGCAAGTTTTGCATGGATGGCGGGCTCGTGGTGGGTGGTTTTATCGTCTATGGTGGGTGAGGATTCCGTTTCGGTGGGAAGGCTTAAATTTGTGTGAGGGATGCGTATTGGAGCGGTAGATTTGTAATTTGAATCCTGTCTGCGCCAGTTTTGAAGCAGCCCGGAGAGGGTGAGGCGTCCCATGATTTTATCCGCGCCCTGTGCAGCCACCCCCAGCGCAATGCCTGGAAGAGGCATGTAGTTGATGCCGGCGGACCATGGGGCAGGAGCGGCGAAATCAAAAGCGGCACGTTCGGCGGCGTAACGATCTGCGCCATAGTCGAACTTTAGGGATAGCCCGCGAAGGGGCGTAAAGTATTCTATACCTGCGAACAGGCCGATGTTTTCGCCTGTAAACCAGTCCTTAGGCTGTGCGGGAATTTCGCCGTCCAGAGGGCGTTCTTTTTTAAAGTGGCTGCCGAGGATAGAGAGCGGGTTTTTAAAATGTCCTGCGCTACCTAACCTTCCCCAGCCCAATCCGGCTGTGAAATCAAAATTGTTGTAGCGTTTTGAGAGTGTGAGATATTCTCCCGCCATGCGTTTATGCCCTATGGCCGATTGCAGGCCCAGCGCGATTTCCGGATAATTTGCACTCTCTTCCTGTAATCTCCATTTTACATCCATGCCGGGGTAGAGCCTTTTTGCATCTTTGTTGATGTTTGATATTTCAGCACTCTGGCGCAAATTGAGATAAAGCGGTTCTGCGATTTGAACGCTCAGCCAGCCATGCATATACGGATCGAGCGTGGAAACACCGGCCTTTATTGTGCCTGTTTTGTCCATGCGGGCATTTGGGATGGTGTTAAGCCCCAAGGGACCATAAAGCGAGGAGGACGCGGATTGATTTTGTGCAAGCGCGGATGAGCAGTAAAGCCCTAAAAAACATAAGCTTGTCTTAAATAAAAATTGCGAGAGATGAAAGCGAGGCATGTGGCTTTATGAGAGAAATTGGCGGACCGGTATGGAAATAAGGCAAATGTACCCAAGTTGTGGTGCGGATGATTCCACGTTTGTAAAATCTCACCCTAAACACGACCGTATGTCAAAGGAGACAGGGCTTGCGATGAATAAAAATCTGTTAGAAATTTAACCATGAGTTGTTTTTTCTTTCTCCGGATACGTTTTGAACATGGTTGATTTTGTCCCCGAAAAGATTTTGGATTGCGCAGATCTCAGGGCTAAAAAGCTCGAGGCGCTGGAGCAGATGGCTGGCGGACTGGCTCATGATTTTAACAATGTGTTTTCGATTATAGATGGATATATTCGGTTGCTTGCCGGGCGTCTTGAGGGACAGGCAGAGGCGATGAGCTATCTGGAGCGAATGGGCGCCGCATCGGGAAGAGGTGCTGCGCTCATAAAAAAAATGCTTATTTTTAGCCGTAGCAAGACGGAAAATGCCCCTATTATTGATCTGGCGGCGGCATTGAGAGAACAGGAATCTTTTTTGAGGCCGCTATTTTCTCCTGAAACCAGGATTGTTCTGCGGGTGAGCGAGGATGATTTGTATGTGCGATGTTCGGCAGATACGATTATGCGCATTTTGTTATATCTGGCAGAAAATTCCAGGGACGCTATGGCGATTGGGGGCGTGTTTTCCGTAGAGGCGCGGCGCTGTCCATTGTACGACTTGCCGGTTTGGGCTCGGGATGAGCAGGTGGAAAATTCTGATTTTATATGTTTATCCGTTACAGATGATGGGGCTGGCATGACCGTCGATGTTTTGGAGCGTGCTCTCGATCCGTTTTTTACCACGAAACAAAAAAAAGCGGCATCGGGTTTGGGGTTGGCGGTTGTCTATGGTCTGGTCAAGCAATCCGGCGGGGTGCTGGATATAGTATCCTCCCCTGAGCGAGGGGCCATGGTTTCTCTGTATTTTCCGTTGAGTGTTGAAAAACCTGATCGCGTTATTCTTGGTGGTTCGGGCGACCCGGCGGGTCTGTGCTTTATGGGGTATACGGCTTTGGTTGTGGGTGATGATCCGGAGGTTGTTATGCAGGTTGGTGGTATGCTTGAGCAGATGGGAATGCGAGTTATTCGGGCTATGGGTGAAGATGAAGCCTTGCAGGTGCAGGATGATTTTAATGCCCTTCTTGATGTTTTGGTCGTGGACGCTGCGTTTTCAGGGGCGGAAGGAGGAGATCTGGTGCGGCTTGTCAGGACCGTGCGGCCGGAGACGAAAATAATATTTATGGGCAGTGAATTGCCCGGCGGAGGATGTGCTTTTGAGGTGCCGGAATGGGGGCGTTTTATGGCTAAACCGGTTGTTTTTGAGGCTTTGGCCGGCCTGATTTACCGTTGTGTTTCCGAGGGAAAATATGCGGCAGTTATGGAAGAGTTTCAGGAAGTAAAAAATTGGCAAAAGCCTGATAACGTGGCGGATCAAAGATGAAATCGTTTTTAAAGGAACTAAAAGTTTTATTGGTGGATGATCAGGTGGAATCGCGGGTTATGTTACGTAATATGCTCTGGGAAATGGAGGTTACGCAGATCTTTGAATCGCCGAATGGGCGGGAGGCGCTTAAATTTTTGGATTCAGCTTTTGATTTCGTGAATTTGGTTATCTGTGATTGGAATATGCCAGAGATGAGCGGTGTTGAATTGCTAAGGCAGTTGAGGACTGTTGACTCGACTTTGCCATTTTTGATGGTGACGGGCCGTAGTGATATGGAATCGGTTGTGGAGGCTAAATCCTCAGGCGTTACGGGGTATATAAAAAAACCTTTTTCGATCAAGGAGCTTGAAACCAAATTGCGTATTTTACGCTATAAAATTGCCGCCTGATTTTTTATGAATTTTAAAATTTGAGGCGGCTAACCGGGAAATTAGAAAAATACGCTCGAAAAGCATCTTTGCAGCGGTTAACACTTGCTGTACCCTTATCTGTATGACAGATGCTGATTATGATCTTTGTGTTATCGGTGGTGGTATTAACGGTGTTGGAATTGCCCGTGATGCAGCCGGGCGCGGTCTTTCTGTTCTGTTGGTGGAAGCAAAAGATATCGCCTGCGCCACATCTTCGGCCAGCAGCAAGCTTATCCATGGCGGTTTACGTTATCTGGAGTTCTTTGAGTTTTCTCTTGTAAAGGCGTCTTTGCGTGAACGGGAAATTCTTTTGAATGCGGCGTCACATGTTGTAAGGCCGATGGATTTTGTATTGCCGCATGTGCCGCAGCAAAGACCATTCTGGATGCTTCGTCTTGGTTTGTTTCTTTATGACCGGCTGGCGCGTCGTGACCGTCTGCATGCTTCTTATGTCCTGGATTTAAGTAGCGCAGCCTTCGGTAAGCCGTTGTCTCCTTCTTATGGGCGAGGGCTGTGTTACGCAGATTGCGTGGTGGATGATTCACGTCTTGTGGTTTTGAATGCTATGGATGCCTCTGCGCGGGGCGCAGAAATTTTGACGCGCACAAAATGCACATTGATTACGCCTCATGAAGATTGTTGGGTGCTTGATCTCGAAGGTAAGGATGTCGCGCAAACGCGCCGTGTTCGCGCTTCTATGGTGGTGAATGCTGCGGGGCCGTGGGTGGAAAATATTCTTAAAGATTCCAAGATGTTGGATGATAGAGGCTCGGTCCCGACTATTCGACTTGTTAAAGGGTCGCATATTATTGTCCCGCGTGCTTATGAAGGGGATCAATCCTATTTATTGCAGCAAAAAGACGGGCGCGTTGTTTTTGCTATTCCGTATGAGGGCGATTACACGTTGATCGGGACGACCGAAGAAGATTTTGTTGGTGATGCTTATGCGCCAATGATTTCGGATGCGGAAATTGAATATTTGTGCCAAGCTTTTAACGGATTTTTTCAGAAGAAAATATCACGCGCCGACATAGCGTGGACGTATAGTGGTGTTCGGCCTCTTGTTGATAGCGGCGCTAAGGAAATGCGCAAAGCCAGCCGTGATTTCCGTTTGTATGAGCACCCGCAATCGCGCGCGCCGATGATTTCCGTCTTTGGAGGGAAGTTAACCACTTACAGGTTGTTAGCGGAGAAGGTGATCGATCGTATATTGCATATGAGTAATCGTTTTGCTGCGCCGTGGACGGCAAGTGCTTTTTTGCCCGGCGGCGATTTTCCGGGCGGTGATTTTGATGCATTTTTGCAGTATTGTCGTGAAGAGTATTCGTGGTTGCCGCCGGATCTTTTGCTGCGCTATGCGTGCGCTTATGGCGCAAGAATGGATCGTTTTTTAGAAGGAGCAAGATCGCTCTCTGATTTGGGAGACAGCTTTGGTGCGGGGCTCTACGAAGCAGAGGTGGCCTATCTTATCAGGTTTGAGTTTGCCAGAGATGTAGAAGATATTTTATGGCGACGCTCAAAATTAGGTATGGCGATGAATGAGGAGGAAATAGAGCATTTTCATTCTAAATTCAAAGATATTTTACAGGATGTGGATCCTTGACACAAAAGCCTGCGATTTTAGCGATTGATCAGGGAACAACCAGTTCACGCGCGATCTTGTTTTCGGACAAACTCGAAATCTTAGACGTGCAGCAAAAAGAGCTCGTCTTGCATTGCCCACATAAAGGGTGGGTGGAGCAAAATCCGCTGGATATTTTGCAAGATACGCTTGCCGTTTGCCGCTCCGCGCTGAGTTCTGATATTTCATCTGTGCATGATGTTGTTGCTATAGGCATCACCAATCAACGTGAAACCACGATTATTTGGGATCGTAAAACCGGAGAGCCGGTTTATAATGCTATTGTCTGGCAGGATCGGCGCGCAGCATTTTTGTGCGAACAACTAAAGCTGACAGGGCATGAGCCCATGGTTAGTGCGCGGACAGGTTTGCTTCTCGATCCTTATTTTTCAGCTGGAAAAATAGCGTGGATTTTAGAAAATGTTGATGGTGTGCGCGGTCGTGCGGAACGTGGAGAATTGGCTTTTGGGACGGTGGATTGTTATTTGCTCTGGCATTTTACGGGCGGGCGTGTGCATGCGAGCGATGTAACAAATGCTGCGCGGACCCTTCTTTATAACATTGTTGAACAAAAATGGGATGAAGATCTGCTGGCATTGTTCGATGTTCCGCGTTCTATGCTGCCAGAAGTTTTGGATAATGTCGCCGCGTTCGGTTTTAGTGACCGGGAGTTTTTTGGGCGAGAAATTCCTATTGGTGGTATGGCGGGTGATCAACAGGCTGCATTGATCGGGCAGGGCTGTTTTAAGCCGGGAATGGTGAAATCCACTTACGGGACGGGGTGTTTTTCTCTGATGAATATTGGAGGGGGTTTTAAACTTTCGCGCAATCGTTTATTGACGACACCGGCCTATCGGATCAATGGGAATATTACTTATGCGGTTGAGGGGGCTATTTTTGTTGCGGGCGCGGCCATGCAATGGTTGCGCGATGGGTTGGGGCTTTTTGACGATGCGCAGGTAAGTGCGGATATGGCCATGAGTGTCCCAGACAATAATGATGTTTATTTTGTGCCCGCCTTTACCGGGCTTGGCGCTCCATATTGGAGGCCGGATGCGCGGGGTATGATAAGCGGTTTAACGCGAGAGACAACCAGGGCGCATATTGTGCGGGCTGCTCTGGAGGCGCAGGCCTATCAAACGTGCGACCTTATGGCGGCAATGGAGGATGATGGCGGATACGAGATAGCATCCATGCGCGTTGATGGCGGCCTGGTGCGTAACGTTTTTATGTGTCAGTTTTTGGCTGATATGTTGGGCAGGCCTGTTGAAGTTCCCGCCTTGAAAGAGGCCACGGCTTTGGGTGTGGCGATTTTAGCGGGTATATCCGCCGGGCTGTTTAGTGGGCTGGATGATGCGGGCGCACGCGGCGCAGCGCGGATTGAAAAGATTTATAATCCTCAAATGGATGAAGCGGCAAGGGCACGGCTTTATGCCGGTTGGGTGTCAGCGGTAGAAAGAGCTTTTTAGATTTGCATAAAATTTTAACTAAAAAAAGGGATTTCTTAAGTGTTTTCTGCTTAAAATTATAGATGTGTAATTATGGCGGGTAGATAATCAGGGTGCCTGCCTTTTATTTATGAATGAAAACGGGGATTGTTATGGCTTACAGCGATTTTGAGAGCATGTCATCGGGGTATGACGCGGGGCAGTCGCCGGAGATTCTTAAAATTGAGGGGGCGCGTGTGGATTTGCCCGATGTAAGCTATGTTAGAGATGCCGGAATTGAGCGGGCTGGAGCGGATCTTGTATTGAATGGTCCGGAAGGTGCTGTTGTCATTGAGGGTTATTTTTCCTCGAATTTACCGCCTGATCTTGTCGCGCCCGGTGGTGAGACGCTGACCCCTGATCTTGTTCATGCTTTTGCTCGCAGCTCTCCCGTTTATGCGCAGGTGCATAGTGAAACGGATGTTAGCCCTGTTGGTGCCGTTTCAGAGGTGAGCGGTGAGGCGATCGTTATTCGTACGGATGGCGGCACTGAAAAAGTGAGTATGGGAACGCGAATTTACGAGGGTGATGTTATCGAAACCGGCGAAGATGGCGCGGTGAATATTCACTTTATTGATGATACGAGTTTTGCTGTGTCTGCTGATGCGCGATTGGCGATTGATGAATATGTGTATGATCCGGCGACAGAGTCCGGGACACAGGGGTTTTCTGTTCTTAAGGGGTTGTTTGTTTTTACTTCGGGGTTAATTGGGCGTGATGACCCGGATGACGTGCGTATTGATATGCCAACGGGCTCAATTGGCATACGCGGGACGATTATTGCGGGAGATGCTTCTAAAGGTGAAGTTACACTGGTTGAAGGCGCAATTGTTGTTCGTGATCTTAGTGGTAATGAAGTTTCTCTGGCAGGGCAATTTGAGACGGCCCTCATCCTTCCCGGAGAGGGCGTTAGAAATATTGGGCAGATAAGTGCCGAAGAGATTTCCGGTAGGTTTTCAGGTGTTTCTGCGGTTGCTCCGGGGTTGTTTTCTACGATAGAAGGTCATACGACAGAATCAAATCCTTCGGCCTCTAATGCCGATCCTGCGCAGCAAAACGCACCCTCTGGTGATGCGAATGGGAGCGCTGATCAAAATGGTGATGAACAGGTGGATGGTAGTGCGGGCACGGATACGGGTGTGCAGCAAACGCTTCCGGATGCTCCTGCGTCGGTAGAGAGCGTGAAGCCGAATTTCCAAGCGCCGGGTAATGGGGCGCAGAACACCTTGGGTAACGGTACTTTTGGTTTGTATAGCGGGCTGGAGACTGCCGGGATTAAGGGGGTAGGGCATAGGGGCAGTTCGGATGGGTTCTTATCTGTGGGGGTGAAGGATGTATCCGCAGTCACAACAACCAGACCTGCGCTGGGGGATGTGTATGAAGCTTTTGTCGGGAAGAGTGATTTGCCGCCTTTGCATGTGCCTCTCGTAGATACGAATCCTTTGTTATCTCCGCCTCCGCCTCCTGCGAATGGTGGTGGTTTCCCTGCCGGTGGCGGAACGCCCCCTGTTGTGATTGATGAGTTGCCAGTGCATATTGCTTCGAGCTTGGATGTTGCGCAGCATAACATTGCCCCTAACGCGTACTTTATGGCGACGGAGGGGCAGAGTTGGGCGTATAATTTTGCAAAAGAATTTATAAATACTGAGCCCGGTGATCTTTTAACCTACCATCTGAGCACGGGAACAGAGGCAGCTTTAAACTCGGCGGTGGGAACGGGGAGTTGGGTGTTTGATAACTCGACCGGTCATCTGTCTATCACTTTTGGGGTAACAACCGCCGATCAAAGTTTTAATATTGAAATTTTGGCCAGAGATGCGGCTGGTCAAGACAATATTGATGGATTTGAGACTTATGTTTTTAACATGTTTGATGGCCCCGCAGCGTTGTCGTTTGCTATAGATTCTAATGGCGCACTTTACGCGGATACGGGAAGTGTGAATAATTTCGTGGATGTGGGAGGATCTAGTTTTTCCAGCGGCAATAAGGTTTTTGCAGGGAATGGCAATGATAACATAACAATAAGCAATGGGCAGAATAATATTATCAATCTGGGAAATGGAGAAAACCAGATCGGTATTTCTAATAATGCAAGTAATATAAACAATATTATTATTGGCGGAGATCATAAGGATACAATGACTTCGGCGAATGCTCAGAATAAGTTTTTTGGAATGGGCGGTGATGATAAAATTGTTATTAACCTCTCATCGGGCAGCTTTATGAGTGGCCTGCAGAGCTTTGGTAATACCGGAATTTTAATGGATGCGGGCGATAGCGGATTTAAGGCAGGGGTTGATTTAGCGGCAAACACGACGTTGCAGGCTAATGGACTGGAGTATAAATACGGCGGCAATGCAACTGGTTATGGTGATACTTTGTTTTTGAGCGGTTCAGGCTCGCGGACGCTCGATTTTACAGCCATAGACAATAATTACATTCGGGGGATCGAGAGAATAGATGCAAAATCAACAGCCGGGCTTAATGTTAACATGACATTGAATTATCAGGATATAATTCAAATGACAGATTATAAAAACACTTTGATTTTTCGTGCCAATGGTGGGGATGTCTTGAATTTTAGTGGTACTGAGTTTTCTAATTTTACGAAGGTCGGTGATGATATTTCTATTGATGACGGATATCAGGGGACCCCTACGAATGTTAATTTCGATATTTACACGGATGGCACTGTGACTTTGCTGGTTGAGGATGCCGGCGCAACTGTTAATGGTCTTCCATAGTTTATCATTTTATACTCGATCTGTTCGTGCTAGAGTGCGCCTTATGGGTGAGCTTGTCTTTCCTGCCTGAAAATATGTTCAATTTTTAAATTATCAAAAAAACTCAAGGGGTTTAATGCCATGACAAAGCCGGGTCACGATTCGTTGCAGACGCGTAAAACGCTCAATGTGGAGGGTGAGGCGTATGATTATTTTTCGCTTAAGGCGGCGGCTGAAAAAATTGGCGATATCTCAAGGCTCCCCTACACACTTAAAGTATTGCTGGAAAACCTGCTCCGTTTCGAGGACGGTCGTAGCGTGAGCGTGGAAGATGTAAGAGCGCTTGCAGACTGGCAGAAAGATCGGCGTTCGGATCATGAGATAGCCTATCGCCCCGCTCGGGTTCTCATGCAGGATTTCACAGGTGTGCCAGCGGTCGTTGATCTGGCGGCTATGCGTGAGGCGATGAAGGCGCTGGGCAGTGACCCGCAGAAAATTAACCCTCTGGTTCCGGTTGATCTCGTGATTGACCATTCCGTTATGGTGGATGAATTTGGTACGCCGCAGGCTTTTCAAGCCAATGTTGAAAAAGAATTTGAGCGTAATGGCGAGCGTTATGCGTTTTTGAAATGGGGGCAGGACGCCTTTAAAAACTTCCGCGTTGTGCCACCGGGTACGGGGATATGCCATCAGGTAAATCTTGAATACCTGGCGCAAACGGTTTGGGTGGATGAGGACGAAAACAACAAAGGCCGCCAGATTGCTTATCCTGACACGCTGGTGGGAACGGATTCCCATACGACAATGGTTAATGGTCTGGCTGTCCTGGGCTGGGGTGTCGGCGGTATCGAGGCGGAGGCCGCTATGTTGGGGCAACCGGTCTCCATGGTTATTCCGGAGGTCGTTGGTTGTAAATTGACGGGCGCTATGAAAGAGGGCACGACAGCCACAGATCTTGTTCTGCGCGTAACCGAAATTTTAAGAAAGCTTGGTGTCGTAGGCAAGTTTGTTGAGTTTTATGGTGCGGGGCTGGATCATTTGACGCTGGCTGACCGGGCCACGATTGCCAATATGGCGCCGGAATATGGCGCGACCTGTGGTTTTTTTCCGATCGATCAGGAAACATTGAATTATCTGCGCTTTACTGGGCGGGAGGAATATCGCGTGAAGCTGGTTGAGGCCTATGCAAAGGAGCAAGGGCTTTGGCGCGATTCTTCTTCAGTTGATCCGATCTTTACAACGACGATTGAGCTTGACCTTTCTACGGTGGAGCCTGCTCTGGCGGGGCCAAAACGCCCGCAGGACCGGATTGTTCTAACAGAAACAAAAGTGGCTTTTATCAAGCATCTTGAAGCCTCTCTGGCGGGAGGGGCTAAGGCGGGCGCCAATGAAAGCGTTCCTGTATCGGGGGCTGATTATGCTCTTTCTCATGGTGCTGTGGTGATTGCGGCTATTACGAGTTGCACAAACACTTCTAATCCGTCTGTTTTGGTTGCGGCGGGTCTGGTTGCCCGTAAGGCACGGGCGCTGGGCCTTAGTGTCAAACCCTGGGTGAAAACATCACTCGCACCCGGATCTCAGGTGGTGAGCGATTACCTGGAAAAAGCAGGGCTGCAGGATGATTTGAATGCGCTGGGGTTTGATATTGTGGGTTATGGTTGCACAACTTGTATTGGGAACTCCGGTCCATTGCCGGCACCGGTTGCCGCAGCGGTTGAAGCCGGAGATTTGAATGTGTGCGGCGTTCTTTCCGGAAACCGTAATTTTGAGGGACGTATTAATCCGCATGTGAAATCGAATTATCTGGCTTCTCCACCGCTGGTGGTGGCGTATGCGATTGCCGGGACGATGTGTCTGGATATGTATAATGAACCTTTGGGGAAATCCAAAGACGGAAAGGATGTATTCCTCAAAGATATATGGCCGACCAATAAGGAAATCGCAGAAACGGTCAGAGCGTGTTTGACATCGGAAATGTTTAAGAGCCGCTATGCCGATGTTTTCAAGGGGCCAAAGGAATGGCAGATGATTGGTGGTGGTTCGGCCAGTGAGACATATAATTGGGATTCAAACTCAACCTATATTCAAAATCCGCCCTTCTTTGAGGGGATGAAGGCACGGCCTGCAGATACATCTAATATTAAGGGAGCCTATGCGCTGGCGATTTTGGGCGATTCCGTGACGACGGACCATATTTCACCTGCCGGATCGTTTAAGGCAGATCATCCTGCCGGGCGTTATCTCGTGGATCATAATGTAAAGCCGGTTGATTTTAATTCTTATGGCGCACGCCGGGGGAATGACCGGGTAATGGCGCGCGGGACTTTTGCCAATATCCGGATCAAAAATGAAATGGTTCCGGGTGTTGAGGGCGGTTTTACCAAGTATATTCCCAGTGGCGAGGATATGAGTATTTATGATGCTTCGATGAAGTATCAAAAGGCCGGGACGCCGCTGGTCGTGATTGCCGGAAAGGAGTATGGTACGGGATCTTCCAGAGATTGGGCCGCGAAGGGGACGAGGTTGCTCGGCGTTAAAGCCGTTGTGGTAGAAAGTTTCGAGCGGATTCACAGATCTAATCTTGTCGGCATGGGAATTTTACCCTTACAGTTCAAGAGCGGAGAAAATCGTGTCAGTCTCGGTCTGACGGGCGCGGAAACATTTGATATTATGAGCATTGATGGTGAAATTCGTCCCGGTCAGGACATTGTGATGGGGATTAACTATCCGGACGGTTCTAAAAAAGATGTAACGCTTCTTTGTCGGATTGATACGCTGGATGAGGTGGATTACTACCGTAATGGTGGGATATTGCATTATGTTTTGAGGTCTCTGGCCGCTTGAGCTAATTGATAAATGAGTGTTGATGCGGCTGCTTTTTAATTAAGGTGGCCGTTTTTCATTGGTAATCCCTTGGGTGTGTGGTTATATTGACATAATTTAAATGCGGATGTGTAGAGTTTTTTATGAGTATTAAAAAAAGTTATGATGATGTGAGTGAGGCGACCTATATGATGGCTCGGTTGTTTGCGCTCGATCCATCATGGAAAATTAACCTTGATGCCAAGAGATTTAATAAAGCCCCTCTACCTGTACAAGTTGCATTTAATGGGCTGCGTTATGGGCAGAAAACAGATTTTTTACAAATTATGCCGTATTTTCATCAGCTAAATGGTCGTGTGATTCAAAAATCTTTTGATCAAATCGGCCAATGGCCCAGTTATCAAATTATTCGCAAAATGAAAGATGCTGTTTTATATGAAAATCTGGCTTTGGGCATTGCTGGCCATGTTTACCCGGAAAAATCAGAGGAAGACCTGCGTGCTGATCTGGAAACGCTGAAGGCGCAAGATCGAGAGAAATGTGATGCATCTGATGGCTCTGATATTTTTCGTTTTTTCGCTCAGAAGCGGTTTGAAGATTTGTGCGTTCGAAAAAAACCGGATTGGGAGAGCCTTCAGCATCATGTGAATTTTGGAAATCTCGTGATGTTTGTGGACATCGAAAAGCTCAGGCATATATTTTTTCCAGATTGGACGGGACATAGAAAAGATGTCTCGGTATCCCAGGAGCATTTAGCCTATGCGCAGGTGGCTGGTACGATCGCCAGCGCGCTGGAAGAGCGCATTCTTAAGCAAAAGAACGTTCCTCCTTCTGATGAGATTAAAGCTCAGGAAACCGGCGCTTTAGTATTGGCCATGACACTGCTTCATCATGTTTATACAGACTACGGCAATTTTCATATCTACAATTCTCCTCCTTGGAGCGATTTTTTGAAGTTTAAGGCTGGTGTTTCTAAGAGTGAAGAAGTCAGTTATCAACTTAACGATAAAAAAACGGAGGCAGAGAAGGGAAATGCCAAGAACATAAATGCAATTGTACAGGGTATGCATAGTACTTTGGGACCGTTATTTGAAAAACGAATCTGGCTTGAAAATAAATTTTCATTTGTATGCGATGTACAAAAAACCTCAGGAATTTCTAAGATTAAAGATATTCTTGGTGGGCGTGGAGCTCCGAAAGCTCATTATGTTTTGTAGAGGGCAAGTTTATAAATATTACTAAATCTTTTTATTGCTCAAAGCAATAAATATGATAGGAATCGCTGCAGACTCTATCTTCTTTATATGTCCAGTCTGAATCTATTTCATTGTCACGACCTACGCTTCCGTTGCCACTTGTGCTTCCCCAATTGGAGCAATGTTCGCTGGAGCTTAATCTTGCCCCGGATGTGTTCACGTTTGTCCATGTGCGCTCGGGGAGGCCTGCTACATTTCCGTTTTCATCACGCTCTATGGCATTATCAAGGCTGCCGTCTATTAGATCAGCCCAGTTGTCGGCTACGGTGGTTCCGTTAGGAAGTTTAAAGGGCAGGGTTGTTCCTGCAATGGAAAAGCTTGTACTCGGTGCGGAGCCAGCTGTGGAATCGGCTATCCATGCTTTATACGTTCCATACCTGCCGCTGGCGGCAGCGAGGGCGGTGCATTTGGCATGTGCTCCCGAAACTCCACCGATCTGCGCTCCTGTATACAGGGCGCTGGAGACAAAGACGCATTTATGCGTGGGGGCTGGAACCTGAACCATGGCAATCCAGTTTGTTCCATTACTCCATGTCATGATGCCGTCTCTGTAGTCAATAGCTTTGGTTTGTGCGCTTAAGCCGTGTGTTCCACCGTTGGCCAGAGGAATCCAGTTGGTGCCATTGCAAAATTTGTAATTACTCAGGCCGCCATCGTATTCCAGCAGGCCAGCTTGGGAACATGTGCTTGCAGTACTGCCAGAGGACATATTGTAATAATTGGCGCCGTTGCACCATTTTAATGTATTTAAACCCGTATCGTAATCTATTAATCCGGATTGTGTGCAACTCCCCAAGGGCACCACGGCTGCGCAGTCAGCGTAAGCTAATGCAGGCATCAACAATATGATTAAGGCCCATAAAGATCTCATCTAAGTATTTTAGCATAAAAACAGGTGTTTTGTTCTGTTTTTTACACGTTTTTTCGTGTTTTTTGAGGTGCGGCGAAGAGATTTTTGTAAGGGTGTCACTGTTAAATCAATGCGTTACAGGGTGTGGTTGTGGATTAGTAAATGAAATTCCGGTTTTTCGGGCCGGTAATGAATATTGGAAGTTATTTCAAGATTTTCTATTTCTGATTGAAGACGCTGAAGGCGTTTTTTGCCGTCCTGGATTTGTTTTTCTTCTTTAGAAAAGCGCTCTATGACACCAGTGCTGAGTTTCTCTGTGTTTGTGCCGACCAGAAAACTTAGTTGAATGCCTTCTAGAAAAGCTGCGGCGGCCCCCAGACATTGGGAGATGTTTAGCATTCTATCGTTTTTTTTCTGTACGGTGAACGTAAAGGTTGTTGCACGGCTGGAGCCTCGCAGGATAATTCCCAGTCTTCCTGTGTTATCAACGAAATGAGCGGACAGTGCCACATTGGAATCATATTCAATTTTAAGGGGTTCACCTGTCTCCATGAAAATTTTTTCTGCCATCGGGATCGCAAAATCGTATTCCAGATTATTTTGGTGATCGCATCTTTCAATCATATCAAGAAAGGGGTGGCGTTTTCCCTTTGAAAAAATACATTTTCCATTGTGGTAGATCGCAACCCATCGATCCGGGTTGTATGTATGTTCATAATCATTAACGATGAGATGCCAGGCCTCTTCCCAATCATACCCCTCTTGACGGATGGAGAGGGGGCCTCCCTGATCGAAGGATTGAATTATGCGTGCGAGCATGCGCACGGCGCTGTGCATGTTGTGTGTGCGAATGATAAAGGTTTCAGAAACTCTGTCTTCGCTATCGCGCAGCTCCGCGGCAATGCGGTTTGAAAGGGCTACGGTTGATGCGTTCTTCTTGTTACCCTTTTGCGGGGTGTAGATGACAAATCTTTCGCGGAGGAGGGTGGTGTTAAATGCCTTCATGGTCTTTTTTGAAAGAAAGTTGCGCATAAACGGTTGGAAATCCGTCCCCAGTGAAGCAAGCCTATCACAATGGATACCGCGCGCAAGCTGTAAGCTTCATGCCTTTGTTATGCGTATTGCGGGGTAGAAATATTAAAAGCATCGTATTCCCGTATGAGCATGGCAATGCTTTGTTCGATAAGGCGTTGCCGGACTTGGCCATGGCCTCGTTTTTTGTTTTCTAAATCCGTGTCTTCGAAATGGTTGCAGATTGATTTATGTTCACCCAGAGCAAAACTGCCCTTACCTTTGTTTTTCTCATTGCGGGCATTTGTGCGCTCTTCAAAAAGCGTGCTGGCGGCCTCGGCGGCATCGTCCAGCCCATAAGGGCCTACGGTAAAATCCGCGTAAGAAGTATTGAGCGTTTCATTGATGGCTTCTGAGAAGGCTGTACCGACAAGTGTTTCTAAAATCAGGCTTCCCAGAGATCCTTCGTAATCGGCGGCCGGTTTGAATTCCGGACGAAGTGAGATAAAAGAAGCGTTACAGCTGCTTTTATCGCTGGGCGAGGCCAGCTTGTAAAGTGCGTTGGCCAGTGCCTTGATTTTACCTTTTATATTGTTACGACGGAACGCATCTTTGAGCGCGCTTTGCTTGTCCATCTCCCTGATCCCTCTTTTTTTCTTTGAGTGTACGGGGGGAGGGGTAAATATTCGCTTAACGGCGCTTAGCGCTGATTTCAGGCTTTTCTATTTATTGTTATAAAATAAGACGTTCATGCTAAAAATAATGATTTTTTGCTTGCTGATGACTATAAAAAATATTTTTTATTTTATGAGCGTGTCAATGAACCAAAATCTATGAGCAGATTTTAGTGCAATGGTCATGTGAGAGGGATCTTGTGTGTTTAGAGCTTTTTCAATACCGAAAGGGGCGCATAAAGGCGCGGCACTCGTATTGGTTTAAAGGGTTTGTATTTATTTAATCATGGCTTGCGCGTTAACGCTCAGCGTGATTTCTGACTGCCCTGCGGCGGCGACAGGCGCAGCCATCTCCATTTTGGCATCCATTGCCATGCCGCGTGCCATCATCATAGGCTGCGGCGCGTAACCGCCAATGTCCACATTGATATTCAGGAGACTCACTTTGGTTTTATCAAGCGCGCTGGCCGTTCGCTGGGCCTTGGCTTTGAGCTTTGTGATGGCGGCCTCTAGAAGATTATTTTGTGTTTCTTCTAAAAGCTCCGGCGAGACCATGTAAGAGAGATTTGTTACATTCATGCCCATTTCCTGCAGAACTCCGGTCAGTTTTAAGAGGTCATCCGGTGCTTTGCTTTTGAGCATCAAGCCTTGTGAGCCACGCCACTCGCGGATAATTTCGGGTTTTTCTCCGGTTTTTAGGGGGCGTGGGTCGGGATTATAGTCGTGAGGGTAAACGTGGTAACTCTGGGTGGAGGCTTTAACCGTCTTTACGGTATTGGCCGCATTAAGGGCCTTGGTCATAATCGTATTTATTTCATTTTGTAATGCTTTGGCATCGGTGTTTTTGGTTTCAATCGATAAATTGGCAACCAGAAGGTCTTGGTCAACCTCAACACGCTCTGTTGCTGAAAGGGATACAAGCGTGGCGCCTTCGGGGATATCCAGCAACGTATTGAAATCCTGAGATTTTGCGGGCGTTAAATGGAATAAATTTGCCAAAGTTAAGAGAATAAGAGCAAAAGGGCGATTCATTTCGTTTTTTCCTTATGTCAAAATTTCTGAGGTGGATCATCAATTCAAGAGGGTTTGATCCATTCCAATATTGCCGGATTTTCACTGTGTGTACGAATTTGCGGGTATTTTTGGGTTACGGGGTACTGCCCCGGATTTACAAAGAAGTAAGTACAGGCGCTTTGCCCATCTTTTAGTGAGATATCGCGCCGTTTGTAGCCCGTCCCCTCATAAGCATCGAGGCGTGCGAGCAGGTCGTCATCAACATCGTAAATCTCCCCCAGGACCCCTGCGTTTCCGCCGGCTATGAGCGCGGGATAGGGGGCGGTGGCGTCTTCGTCGAGCACAGCCATAAGCGTATAAACATTGTCTGCTGTCTGTGTGGACGCGATAAAGCGCGCGCTTTGCATATGCCGCGCATGGGAGCCAAAACCCTTTTTAAGATTTCCGTACACAAAAATAAGAGACATACCTATCTTTATAGCGCAGAAGGAGGTTTTAGGCTAGAGGCAGGATAAAAAAGGATGCGGCGAGAATCGCTTTAGCTTGAAAAATTAAACAGGCTGCCCCGACTTACTGGCTTTATGGAGGATGGGTTTTTGGCCGCTATAAAGCTGTCTAGTGTCGTTTTGGCTGCGCGTGCATCTTCAAGGTCGTTCACAAGTTGGGCCGCCTTTGCAAGAATGTTGCGGCTTATAAGGTGGTTTTGGTAGTCCTTGTTCCAGCCAAGATACGGGTTTCCGAAGCGCAAAGGGGTGCGCCCATTGCCAAAAAGGGCGGTGGAGAGCTGCAGGCCTGTTGTAAAGCTGTTGATCGCCATTCTATTTCACTTATACGGCCCTGTTTTTAAAGGGGCCTATGCACCAGTGTTCATTATAGCACGATGTTTGACGAAAGGAAAAATATCGGTGATGGCTTTTATTGCGGTAAATCTTTTTGGCTTATAAAGAAGACCTCATCGGTGCTGTTTTCCGTTTCCAGCCATGAGAACGCTGTATCCGGGTAAGCGGAAACAAGGTCAGGGCCGCAGCGCCCAAGTTCGCAGAGCAGCATGCCGTCTTCTGTGAGAAAGCTTGAAGCGTTTTCTATGATTTTTTTGACTAAAGTGAGGCCGTCCGGGCCGCCATCAAGGGCGAGGGCTGGCTCGGCCCTGAATTCGGGCGTTAAGGTCGTCATGCCCTCTTTGTCAACGTAAGGGGGGTTGGTGATGATAAGATCATATTTCGTGCTTTTAGGCAGGGCCGTGAAAAGATCGCTTTTGAAGAGTTTTACGCGGTTTGAAAGGCCGTAATCTTCTATATTGCGCTGTGCCACCGCCAAAGCCTCCTTAGAGAGGTCAGCGGCATCAACCGTTGATTTGGGCCAGATCTGCGCGGCTACTATGGCCAGGCAGGCCGAGCCGGTACACAGGTCCAAAATACGGGTGGGGGATTCGATAACAGGGGAATCGTCCCCGCACAGGATTTCTGCAATAAAAGAGCGCGGTACAATTACCCGCTCATCGACGTAAAAAGGAAAGCCTTGAATATAGGCCTTGTTGACGAGATAGCTTGCAGGCTTGCGGGTTCGGATACGGGTTTGGAAGATTTCGAGAATTTTGGCATGCTCTTCTTCTGTGAGTTTTGCCTGCCAGAAGGCCTCAAGATGTTCTGCGGATAATTGCAGGGTTTCAAGGGCCAGAAAACACGCCTCATCAAAGGCGTTGTCGGTGCCGTGACCGTAAGAAAGATTTGCTTTTTGGAACTCTGTCGTTCCATAGCGAATCAAATCGCATAGCGTGGTGAGGGTGTGGAACATGAGGGCCTCTCTTTGCAGGGTGAATACGCAGCATTTAGATTCGGTAAGTTGTCCTATACCTTCTTTATGATGGCGCCGCAGCCTTCGAGTTTCTCAACAATGCGTTCGTAGCCGCGCTCAAGGTGGTAAATGCGATTGATGGTCGTTTCACCTTCTGCCACAAGCCCGGCTAAAACGAGGGCAACGGAAGCCCGTAAATCTGTGGCCATTACCTCTGCGCCAGTTAATTTCTCTACCCCCCGGACAATGGCAGAATGGCCATGTACGGTGATATCCGCGCCCATGCGCGCCAGTTCAGGCACATGCATGAAACGGTTTTCGAAAATTGTTTCCGTTATCAGCCCTGCTCCCTCACACAGCGTTAGCATTGCCATAAACTGTGCTTGCAGATCGGTCGGGAAGCCGGGGTGCGGTTCCGTCATGATGTCTATGCCCTTCAAGCGCCGATCTGGGGTGCGGGCAACGAGGATATCATTGCCAAGCTGTTCAACGGTAACGCCAGTGTGAGTCAGGTGTGCCGCTGCGGCGCTTAAATGCTCAAGCCGGGCATTTTTAAGCAGAATTTCACCCCCGGTCATGGCGGCGGCAACCATATATGTTCCGGTTTCGATACGATCAGGAACGATACTGTGATGCGCACCATTTAAGCTGCTTACGCCTTCGATACGGATCGTATCGGTTCCTAATCCGTCTATTTTGGCGCCCATTTTTATGAGGCATTCTCCGAGATCGACAATCTCGGGCTCCCGCGCGGCATTGGCCAGTATGGTTGTTCCGCGCGCCAGTGTTGCGGCCATCATCAAATTCTCTGTTGCACCGACAGAGACCTTGGGGAAAAGGATTTTGGCGCCGTTTAAGCCGCCAGCCGGGGCTTGGGCATTGATATAGCCTTCCTCCAGCGTGATGGTGGCGCCCATTTCCTCTAATCCTTGAATATGCAAATCAACGGGGCGCGTGCCGATGGCACAGCCGCCCGGAAGGCTGACTTTTGCATGACCGAAGCGAGCGAGAAGAGGGCCGAGAACCAAAATAGAGCCACGCATCTTGCGGACGATATCGTAAGGTGCGGTTTGTGTGTGTATGGGGCGGGCATTGATCGCCATGGCGTTATGGCTGTGGCTGATTGTGCAGCCGAGATATTCCAAAAGCTCCGTTTGCGATTGCATATCGCGCAAGGTGTTGGGGCTGTTTTCAAAATGCATGGATTGGTCGGTTAAAAGCGATGCACACATAAGCTTAAGCGCCGCGTTTTTTGCGCCGCTTATAGGAATTTCTCCGCGCAGGGGCATTCCGCCCGTAACCTTGATTTTATCAAGGCTCGACGGGCGGGCGGCAGATTCTTCCTGAGTGGTGAGATCAGAGGCGGGGAAGTGTGACGCCGCGCTGTCCCATGTATTTTCCTGATCGATCTGCGTAACTGGTTTCACAAGCACTGCTTCCTTTAAAGAATAAAAACTGGGCTATCCCCTCATTGGCGTAAACGCGTGCGGGAAGAGGGGTTGTATTTGAAATCTCCAGTGTTACATGGCCTTCCCAGCCCGGTTCCAGTGGCGTGACGTTCACAATCAAGCCGCAACGTGCGTAGGTGCTTTTGCCGAGGCAAATAACCAGCACGTCCTGCGGGATTTTAAAATACTCAACCGTATGCGTCAAAACGAAGCTGTTGGGAGGTATTACGCAAATATCAGTGGTTCTGTCAACAAAACTCTGTGCCGAGAAGTCCTTGGGATCAACCAGAGCGTTGTCTATATTGGTAAAAATCTTGAAATCCGCCGCGCATCGCGCATCATATCCGTAGGATGAGAGGCCATAAGAGATAACGCCGTCGCGTTTTTGTTTTTCGACAAATGGCTCAATCATGCCCTTTTCCTTGGCGAGTTCGCGGATCTGGTGATCGGCGAGCAGACCGGGCGCATTAAGGGCAGAGGCTTGTGCAGGCTCTATCAAGGTGGTTTTTGTGGGGCCTTCATAGGCGAGAACCCCTGTGCGGTCCGTGGGCGGTGCCAGGTTTGTTGTGGAGCTGACGGGGGGGTCTTTTCTCATTCGATCCAGGAGGCTCATGTCTCTACGCATCTTTTTTATCTGTGTTTTGGGTTCGTGTTTTTTGTTGTTGCTTACGCTTTTTAAGGTTTTCTCTTAGCGCGGCAGCCCGTTTTTCTTCACGGGATATGATTTTTGGCTGTTTTTTGGGTTCTTGCTCTATCATGATATTATCGTTACAGACCTTAAACAAAGGTCTTTGAAAACGCCAGAAATTTTATATTTTGTCCGCTCCGCTTCTGTGGATGATGGAAGAAACTTAAAGAAAACGGCCTGTGCTTTTAAAACAGGCGTGACAGGGGGATAAATTTATTGTAGCTTCCACCCGCTTTTCTCTTTGGAAGAAGCTGCCGTAGCTCAGTGGTAGAGCACTCCCTTGGTAAGGGAGAGGTCGAGCGTTCAATCCGCTTCGGCAGCACCATCGCAAACAAAGGGTTTTTCCGCTCTTTTGGTTAAAAAATTTGTTTTAATGCGAATTTTTTATGCACTTTAGGAGCTTTTTCCTCCCCCATAACTTTTTAGAGCCTTTATAAATATTTCAACCTCATCTGATTCATAGAAAATTAAAATTATGCTCCGTCACGTTAAACGCTTTCGCCTTACTCAAAACCCAAAAGCGGATATTTTATCCGGCTTGACGGTTGCCCTTGCTCTTGTTCCTGAAGCCATAGCGTTTGCCTTTGTTGCCAAGGTTGACCCTCTGGTGGGGCTTTATGCCGCGTTTTTCATGGGGTTTATCACATCTATCTTCGGTGGCCGAAGTGGCATGATTTCAGGTGCAACCGGCGCGACGGCCGTGGTGATGGTGGGGCTGGTGAGCCTATACGGGGTGGAGTATCTGTTTGCCGCCGTTTTGTTGTCAGGCCTATTGCAAATAACAGCCGGCGTTTTTCGTTTTGGTAAGTTTATTCGCCTTGTTCCCTATCCCGTTATGCTCGGGTTTGTGAACGGGCTGGCGATTGTTATTTTTCTGGCTCAGCTTGGGCAGTTCAAAAGTGCAGTGCCCGGCGCTGATGCTGCTGCCGAAGGCGCGGAGGGTGGGTCTCATAGTGCTCTGGACGCGCTTTTTAGTGGTGGTTGGATGCATGGAACGGAAATGGTTCTTATGCTGGGGCTTACGGTTCTGACAATGGCTCTTATCTGGGGGCTTCCTAAAATTCCAAAGCTGGGCACATTATTGCCCGCGTCTCTCGTATCCATCATCGCGGTGTCTTTATTGGTGATTGGTCTTGATCTCGATACGAAAACCGTAGGCGATATGGCCAGTGTTGCCGGTGGTCTGCCTCAATTTCATATTCCTGCTGTGCCTTTTACTATGGAGACGCTCTATATTGTGTTTCCTGTGGCGCTTACTCTGGCGGGTATTGGCCTTATTGAAAGCCTCCTGACGTTGACCCTTATTGATGAGATGACGGACACGCGCGGGCGAACATCTCAAGAATGTGTCGGACAGGGGATGGCTAATACTGTGTGTGGCTTTTTTGGTGCGATGGGTGGTTGCGCGATGATCGGGCAATCGATGATCAATATAAAATCCGGCGGGCGTGGGCGTTTGTCCGGCATTACCGCGGCGCTGGCTTTGCTGGCCTTTATTCTTTTTGCTTCTACCTGGATTGAGATGATTCCGCTGGCCGCGCTTACGGGGTTGATGATGATGGTGGTGATTTCCACATTTGCATGGGCCTCAATGCGCATTATGCACAAAATCCCAACCGGGGATGCCTTTGTCATTCTTCTGGTTATGGTCATTACCGTGGTTCATGATCTGGCGCTTGCCGTGATTGTCGGGGTAATTATCTCGGCGTTGATTTATGCGTGGAAGTCGGCGCATAACGTCTGGGTTACGGAAGGGTATAATGAGGAAGATGCTCATAAAATTTATAAGCTTCATGGGCCTTTGTTCTTTGGTTCTATCACCAAGTTTAAAAGCCTGTTTAATCCGGCCAATGATAAAGAAGACAATATCGTTATTGATTTTGCCCACTCGCGGGTATGGGACCATTCCGCTTTAGAGGCTATAGATGCCGTCGCCATGAAGTATGCCGAAGCGGGCAAGCAGCTTCATCTCGTTCACTTAAGTTCTGATTGTGCTTTATTGCTGAAAAAGGCAAAAGACATGGTGCGGATTAATACAATTGAGGATCCGCATTACGGTGTTTTGGTGGATTATACCCGCGTTCTCGGTCGTGAAGCGTAGAACGGCACCTTCTTGGACTTTCTTGATTGTGCGTATCCAGGAATGGTAAAAAATCCTTCAAATTGGGATATTCTTTATAATAGCTCTTTATTTGGCACTTTTTTCCAAGACATCACTAATCCTTCAATCTCCCACACAATTCCTAGCATACTAATTTCTGCCATACCAAAAATTTCACAACTGAGAGAAACGGGTATTTCGGCCTTAAAATCGGTACTTTCAGTAGTGTGGCGGCGCGGGATATCCGCGCAAAGGCCGCGGATTGCAGGCCTCACGGGCTGATTTCTCTCTGGTTATCTGTCCCATAATTATTCCCTCCGTAGCTGGCTATACTCTACACCAGTACATCGCGGGACTAAACACCTACAATAGACCCTCGGACAAATCCTGATCTGATCCGGATGGTGAACCAGAAACAGGCATGTCTATCCGGTCACGATCTGGTTCTGGCGGCCGTGCAGAAAGTGATCGTCGATCACGAGAGCATCACCGTACAGATCAATGTTTCGGCGCTGTCAGCCTTTATAACCGAACAACTGAAAATCAGCATGCCGCAAGCGGCAGATGAAACCCGCGAGATCAAAATCCCCTACATCACCCGTCGGGCGCACAGAGGATCGATCATCATCGAGAAGGACAAGAATCGTGGAGAGAGAGATTATCTTGATCTTCCACCAAGTGATCTCCGTAATCTTGTTCGTGGGCTGATCTGGCGGGATGAGCACTTCGGTGGCATGACTCTGCGCGATATTGCAAAACGGGAAGAATTTTCAGAGGGATATGTGGGGCAGTGTATCTTTAATAGTCTGAATGCTTTATAATTTCTTGCAATCTCAACAAATTTGAGGCTTTTCTATTAAAGTTTTTTCTTATGCTTTCAATTCTTTATCCTGAAATCATGTTCCATCTCCAAGGCTTTGATTACGGCTTAATGCCCATCTATTTGCCAAAAGAAGATAGATTCATCTTGGTGATAAAAGCCCCTAAAGAAAGTATTTTAACCGCAAAAATTAATAATGAGTTCAAGATTTACCTAATCAAAAACCCTTTGAGCCCCAGCTCTTATTTGGGTTTGGTTGTTGCATTTTTTGATGATCATGATGAACCGCTAACTATTACGACACCGTTGTTCTCAGGTGATGGCATGCTGACAGACGTCACGCGTTTGTTTTCTCAAGAAAATTTTGATGCCTATTTCTATGATGAAAACAACTACGAGCTTTTAGGTACACAGGTTTATAATGAAGAATTTGGTAGGTTTTCTAAAGAAATCAGTGCCGCTACCTTTCCAGAGTTTCAGCGTTCAGAAGTTTTAAGCACATGGCAAAATATGGGTCAAAGCTTCTCTTTGAGGACAGAAGAGGACGATATCAACGCTTATAAAATAAAACTGAATGATAGGCTTTATCCTGATGATGTGATGATCATAGATATTAGGGACAATTTTCACGGCTTTAATGACCAGAAAAAAAATCTGGCTGTGGCAAGTTTAGAACGCGATGGTGACCCAGGCTCTATGCAAGAAAAAGATATTGCACGGCTTTTGAGAAAAGTTTTCTATGGAAAAAATATCTATCTAAATCCTTATCAAGCAGACACAAAGAAAGAACTCTCTGATATCCTGATTGTCACTGACAGTATAATGTTCTTTGTACAAGCTAAAGATAGCCCCAACACCGAGGATATGCTTCGCCGCTCTATTGATAGAAAGCGCAAAACTATTCGAGGGCATATCAAAAAGGCAACAGACCAAATGCGTGGCACCTTAACCTATGCCCGTGATCACGGTGGAGTAACAATCTTATTAGATGGCAAGCCCGTAACTATTCAACTCGGGGACAGGAGAATTGCAGGACTTGTAATGGTTAAAGAACTTTTTGATGATGATTATCCTGAATGTAGCGCGCCTGTGTTAAGTCTGGTAAGAGAGTTGGAATTTCCAATTAACTTATTAGATTACCCACAACTGCATGTGCTTACACAAAACCTTACAACACCAGCTCATTTTATAAATGGATTATATGATGCCCTTGATATGGCGCTGGAACATGAACAATTTCCTAAGTCGGTATGGAGTGGCTCGCCACACTGAAAATTTCACAACTGAGAGAAACGGGTATTCCGGCCCAGAAATCGGCATTCTCAGGAGTGTGGCGGCAAGGCGCACACGCCAGAACCCCTCGGATTGCGGGCCTCACAGGCCTATTTCTCTCTGAGTATGGCGAATATCTATGAAAATGGCTGTGCTTCTACATACATGGTCCATGACCTCGGCAGTGGTGTGATAAGTGTCCATATGACAAACGAAGTTCAACTCACCGAAATACCCTGAAAACGGCGATTTTCAGGGTATTTTTGCCATTTTACAGACTTTTCACGGGTTCCGTACCCGGAAAACCGGCGGCATATCAGTGCGTTGGCGGAAAAACTCCCTGCACGGCCAGCAGGGTAATTTTTCCGCCTTTCAGCGAAATTTTTCGGGCTTTCAGGGAAAGTGGAAGGATTTTCAGCTTGAAGGCTTTGCCCTATCTTATCTCCCGGTTAATTACATTCCTGACTATCCGGGAGGAACCTGTGTTTTCTTGTCAGTTTTTTGAAGGATTAAAAAGGATACTTGATCAAATCCCGCTCGCAGAACGCTCAAGGTATACCTTTGAGTATGACCGTGTTGAAGGAGAAGTTCTGAAGTGCGTTGAAGGCAGCTACAAACAGGCGACAGAACGTCTTTTAAATCTGTTCTATTACATAGAATGGGCACAAACCCTGTCAAACAACCAGCAGATCCGACCGGATTTACCCCGTCAATCCCCGGATCGGATGGGGATTTTATTTCATGACATTGAAGAAATGACTCCAGAGGAAACGGGGATACTCAATTCCAGATTTTCGGACTGGGTTATGAGCATGGCTGTACGGGAACTCAGCGAATTCCTGCTTTTCTACCTTATGAACCTTTATGATATTTGTGCAATTATTCGATATTCAGACAAGCCCATAAAACCAGAACACATCATCGATGAGCTTCAGAAGTCAAAAAAATTCAGAAACAACGGTATGAAGGATCGCCTGAAGGTTCTTAAAGACTCGTTTGGCTTCAATCTTACCCACCACCAGCAAATCCTCAGCCTTCATGAAGCGCGAAATGTCTTTTCCCACTATGACGGAGTGGTACAGGATCATTTTTGCAATGAAAAAAGCGAGATGCAGATTATCTGGCCTGTCAACAAAGTACAGATGCGGCTGCCGGGGCGAGAGAGACTGGTTCCCTATCATAAAGTTTCCAAGCCATTTGAAGGGGGTGGCGAGCTTGTCATTACCTGGCTCGATAAAGCTGATGTCCGTGTTTATAAAGCCGGCGAAAAGATCAAACTGACATACGATGACCTGAACAACCTGATCTTCTTTTACCTGTATGTTTTTAACGAGCTTCAAACAGCACTGATTGAACATGTGGAAGCACAGGATGTAAAAACAAGGCCCTTTGAAGAGTATGTGCTAAAGCCGCAGGTCGTTGGAATGGTCGTTGATGGTGATCCAATAAATTTGAATTTCAAGTCATAGGTACGTTTTGGTATAACCAAATACCGCATAACGAGGATCGGGCAAGCTATCGTCAGGAACATGTGGCCAAGAAAATGAATAGTTTCTTTCTCCCCAAATGACCCAGATTAAGGACATCTGGTTCTTTTCCATGAAATTGTCCAAGAGGTCTTTTTTTAGATAATACATAGAATGCCTATCCTTATACCCCTTTCCTTTGTGAGAGACGTAATGGTTAGCCTTTTTCCCGCACTTGGTATACAAATCAAACGACTGGGGCTGCCCAATTAGCTCCATATCGGTAGTTAATTTCTTGGTTAAAGAAGAGGCACCCCCAACTTCGCCATCAGTAACGTCCTGCCTAAGGCTACAAACGGGCATAATGTCTTTAAAGGTTTTATATTTTCTTTCTACTTCTTCATATTCTTCCATTTCATCATGGGTAATAATTGAAATGGTTTGTTCATTTCTAACGATTTCAACTTTCGGCCTATGGCGGGTAACCACATTCTCTCCGATAACGAAAGACAAGTCACAGGTGCTAGTCTCAGGGAAGGCAGAGCTCCAAGGAACTTCGGCAAAGAAAGTCTGCGAAAAATCCAGTTTATCAGGAAGCCATCCCCCACTCATATCCTGCTTGCTCAGAAAATCCAGAATTTCATCTTTTTCTTTTGTAGGAACAAGGAAGCTACGAACAAACAGGAAGGTCTCCCTTTTTAAGTCCTTATTTTCTTGATTAACGTATCCATCCAGCGCGACCCATGGCCCTTCTTCCGCGCCTACATTCTGTAGCTGTAAATATGGCTCAATATCGGGAAGATCGCCGTCTTTTATCCAATCTGGGGTAGTCGTCTTATCATCTCCCAAAAAATTTGTTTCTATAAGCGTGTGTCTGGGCATCGGCTCAGAAAAACTGGGGTCTATATTCTGCGTATCAGCTCTCCACCAATCATACTCATCCAAGACGCCTCTATCCTTGAGAAGGCCATACATCTCGTAGTAGGCGATCCAGGAATATTTCTTTCCATAGCGATCAGTCTTTAGTTTCTCGTTTGATCTGCGCTCATACCCCTGCCAGTTTTGTATAGACTCCTCTACCTTTTCAAACTTTTCGTGTGACCATCCAAGCTGCTCTACTCGCCACTGTAATTGCGCACGTACCTTTTGATATTCCTTATGGTCATAGTCATAGTTACCGCGCCCAGGAACCAATCCACCAATTGTATAATTCTCAAAATCCATCAGGAATGGAGATTGCTTTCTTAGGCTGATTCTTTTGTCCATAGCCTTATCTTTCCACTTCTTAGGCAATAGTTCATTGAGCTTACGGTGAAGCTTTCTGCCTAAAATGGACTTGGAAGCTTTGCCAATGCGGTTCGATATGCCTGCATCGTCTTCTAAATACCTTTCGCCCCAATTTGGAGCTTTGTCCGCAGAAAACGGAGGTAATGTTCTTTTTATATCGCTATCAGAAAAGAAGTTGGGGTTGTGATACTGAGCTAGTTCTATAATCCTTGATGCAAAGTCACGCATAAGGTGGTGTGTAGTATAATGCTTGGCACCATCCTTAAACATTGCCTCAAAGATATTCCCTGCAAACTTCAATAAGATACCGCTAGTAAATAAGGGATTATTAGGAAGCTGAGCACTCAGAGACATCCCTACACCATAACTTGCCGCCAACATACGCTCCGGGACATAAGGATCATTAATCTCAAGGGACTTGATTGTTTCATTAAATAGAAACTCTGGATCACCCCGCCCATACCAGTACAACGCTTTTGTTGCGGCGTTACGGAGTGGGTGGTCTGTGCTAGTTAGCAACCACTTAATAGCCTTTGCTCTTAGACGATCCGAATCAGAACGATAAGTTGGATCATCTTTCCATTTGGCTTCAAGTGAAGATAGTTCAGGAATAAGCCGTTTTTTATCTCTGCCTTGCTCATTGCGCACCCATTCTGTCCAACTGAGGTCTCTTTCGCCCGCCGACATATTCCACAAAACAGAATCTAAGAAATCAGCATTTAGGGGGTGTTTTAGAGCTCCTTTTGTAAGCCAGAGTCTTGAAAAAATGGTACGTACTTTTTCGGATTTGTCGCTTATCAGAGAAGCCAACTCGCTTACAGTTTCATCGTCTAAGTGCTCCGCATTTAATTCTGACGCATGAAGTAAGGCTCTCTGTTTGTATGGCTCTGGTACGTTCTTCCATAGTTGTTCGCCGTACATTCTGCTAGGCACAAGCGCAACCAATGACTTAAATATATCGTAAGCAAGAGAATGGCTGCTTTCTCCACCAAATGCAGACATTACAGAGGGAGTATTGAACCATTCAAAGCTTCTATCCTGCGCGTATTTTTTCAGCAATGAATCAGCGATAATGTGTCCACCTAAAGCATCATAAACAGGCGTAATAACGTATTTCCCCGGTTCTTGGGCAGGGTTCCTGAATATGATGCCTTCTTGAGCAAATAAATTTACGAGTTTTACATCCCAATCTTTAGTGCTGTCACCAACTACACCTTGATAAGTTTCATCGCAGATTTCTCTATCTCCACCTTCCCACAAACTAACCCCAAGCTTATAGATAGAGGTTTTTAGCTCCTGTGAGTTGTACGGCAAGTTTTTCATATTTGAAATTCGAGTGCACAAATTTTCGATGTATTTATCAAACAAATGAGCCAAAGAAGCCGGGAAGTAATTTATTTCAACGGCTTGCTCACGCTTAGGATTTGTAACGTCACAAAAAATTCTTAGGTTGAGCGGATGGCCCAAGAAACCTTTCGGTATTTCTAAGCCACTTTCGCAGTGAATATTGTAGTATTGAAAATATTTTCCAATTGCATCGTATAAATCTTCACCAAAGCCTTCACATTCAAACTGCCAAATATCATCGGGAAGTGACTGTACTGCAAAAGACTCTCTTGTGTCTGTTTCATCATAGCGAGACCAGTAAGGTCTTTTATGCTCTCCCGTCCGTAGAGTGCATATAACCAGAACATTAGGATAGTTCTTGACTGTAGTTTGAATATAAGAGAGGACATCTTTCCATTCTTTAGGGTTTTCCGCTTCATTTAATCCATCAATAACTAAAGGTAAAATGCATCCCGCCCTTTTTGCTGCTGCGTCAAGAGATGCAAGCATCTTCTCCATACTATCCAATGGTGTTCCATTGACTAAAAACTGGCGAGCTAAATCGTGCTGATTCTGTCCCCGGTGAAAGTTTCGTCCATGTAATAAAATGCCCGCAGGTCTATTTTCTTGCGCAGAACTTAACTCTGCCGCCATGTGTGTTTTTCCTCCCCCCGCATCAGCAAGAACGGCGACCATACCAACATCTAAGTATTCTTCCACCTCATCAAACAGACTTTGCGCGATACGCATGTCATCAAGTGCATTAGTTACCTCTAATGCTATGGCTATATTCTGCTTTCGTAGCAACCTCGGAAAAGAGACCACATCTGAATCAATTAACGACTTTCGGTTTGAAAGCCATTGCTGAATTATATCTATATCGCCTTCTGATAATATCTCATGAAATTGAAGGAGCATTTCAGAGAATGCTGAACAGGCTTTAACAAATGGCGTTTGAAGACTGGTAAGCTTCGGGTCTGTACTTTTCCAAGCCTCAATAGTAGAGGCCGCTGAGGATAGCCCTTGACCCAGCGCAACCATATCCTGCCAGTAATTAGGCTCCCCCAACATACGCCTTATTGTTCTTTCGACATCTGTTTCTTGGTGAACAGGGTTGATCCATCTATCTTTTATTGGGGCTATAGATTCATCATGTCTGGCCTTTAAATCATCTGGAGTAATAACCAGCTCTCCAAAATATGTGCCTCTTAACAGCAGAGCTGGGCCTGCCAGATTGTTCTCTATTTCCTCATCGGCCCATAGGTGAAGAGAATAAGGATAACTTGAAGCCAGACCTTTAAACCATGTCTGGTCTGCTTTGCTCAGCGTATAAGGTGTCCATAGCACCCAATCAGTCAGGTTAGGAAAGTGCTTTACAGTTTTGTCCAGGGAGTCTGTAATTTGGTTTTTGCTAGCTGCTGTTAAGCTTCCTGCCTTTGTTAAATCAAATTTCTTGCACTGCCACCCATACCAACGAGAAGCACCCCCTAAAGCCGGACAGTCCTGATTTAAATTGAGATGAAACTCTACGCCGGGCTGGTTTTTTAAAGCGATAAATTGGCCGTACTGCGCCCAGTGTGCACGAGCTACACCACGACATAAATTTTCAAAATTAATACGTGGATCACCCGGAAGTTTTTCAAAAGAAGACCAATCTAAAGACAAAATTATTTTCCTCTTCCGTATTCTTCATATGGGTATTCATGAGCCGTATAGACTTGGACTTTAGCTCCTTTGTGGACTAAAATTTTAAGGAAAGCAGATACATCGGACTCCTCCGTTTTGAAGATAATTTTATCACCTTCAATTTCAACTGAGTTATCATATAGAAATTGCTCAAGCTCCGAGGGGCGAAGTTCGACAAAGTTCAATGCTCTGAGCAGCTCTTTAGCCTCTTCAGGATATCTTGTGTAGGGATTTTCTATATCGACATCTATTATATCAGATAGCCCATCCTTAAGATTATCAATCAGTTCTTTAGCTTTCTCCGCACTCTCAATACTTTTGAACTGCCCAACCATCACAAGATTCATTGAATGCTCTGACCCGTATCCATTCCAGATTTTCATGTGTTTGCTCCTTCATTCTTTTCTCTTAACGCTTGCAAGGCATCCATGATGTTATCGCCCTCAATTAAAATTCCATCCTGGCCAAACGAATATCTTTTAAGTGTACCGTTTGCATCAATGTGCGCATATGCACTCACCCCTGTTTCTTTTTCAAACGGTTCGCACACCGGAATTCCCGCAGTATGGGTTTCGCTAATAGCTAGCCTTACGCTTCCTTGGTAGTTCTGCACCCATTTCTGCATATCAGCTTCTGTGTCTTTGTCTATCCCAACGCCTTTACCAACAGGCACCTCAGGAAGCAGGAGAAGCTCTGACGCTCCCAAGTCATCAGAAATTCGAGCAGCTTCATCCAGTTCTTTAATTGTTGATGAGTTAACAACAAAGTTTATTCCGAAAGAAGAAACCTCTTTTAAGAGCTTAATTTTTCTTACTAGGCTGTCAAAAGAACGTCCGCGAATGCTTTCATATGTGGATCCGACTCCATCCATACTTACGCGCACAAAATGAATTTTGTCTGCGATTTTCTTTACAAGGGATTCATCTAGCCTGTGTCCATGAGTTGTCATTGTTACGGCAAGATTTGTTTCATTCGCTGCAAATTCGCACAGCTCAGCAAACTTTGGATATAGTGTGGGCTCTCCTCCGCCAAACCCGACTCCCATGCAACCATTCAGATCAAGAATACGGAGCCACCCCGCAAGCAAACTAAAATCAAGCTTGGCTTTATGTTTAGGGGCATAGCAGTGTGAACACAAGAGATCGCATGCATTGGTTAAGGCTATAGACACTTGCCGGGGAGCGGGCGACCAACGACTCTCTGGAATCTCAAGTTCATCAACCAGAATATTAATTCCGGTCTCTCTGTTAAAGAGATGAAAGCCATCTGGACCAAGCCGTGTTTTGTAAGATCCCAACCCGCATTCAATATTCATGTGAATTTCCTCATTTCCTAATCCGCCTATCACTCTTGCTCTTGCAGAAGCGCCATATGCTGCCGACTTAAACGCCGGAGATTTCCCCTTTTCGGCAGGGCGTTAGAGGGTTCCTTCGGCGGTATCAATACAGCCCCGGTTCCCGAAGTGTTTGGGCATCACTCGTTGCCTTGCTCTTATGCTGTTGGAATTTAGAGCAGTTTTGCAGAAGCCTCAAGCGAACATCGCCCCGTATGAGCAAAAACTTAGCCTGCAAATTCAGGCTTTTACGTTGAACTGCCCGGCAGAAGAAGCTAATGTCGGTTTCGTGAGCGCATTTGCGTTCACCGGGACTTAGTAACCCCGCACTGAGCGGCTGGCATCAGCCGCAATGATGCCGCCTTTCGGTCTCTTACGACCGGGAGGTGGCGACATATGTCCAGGCCTCGCGGTTAAAAGTCGTCGCGGCTGTCTCAGTGCAGCTTACTAACTCCCGGTCACCAGAGAAAACTCTGGTGACCTTCGGCTTTAAGGGAGTTGGCGTTGATCACATTACAGCAGATATTGAGATCGCAATCGGACATTCTGGACCACGCCAGGGTCAAGATCGTCCGGCACAAGGATAGCCGGAAAGAATACCGCCATATCATGAAAGACCGGCAGGCGCTGCTGGAATATCAGAAGGAACAGGGCAAGGACGTTTTCGGGGAGTGTGACTACATCGTTTCCTTTATCGGGGACGAACGGAAGCGGTCGCGCTTCGTCGGTGTATTCAGGGTCAGTGCAGGAAAACCGCGAAACGGGAACTTCTACTATGATCTGGAGGCTGTCCCGGAATTCGAGGATCTGGCTGACCGGCTGGTGATTGACTGGGGCGGAGGCACGCAGGCCTGGCACCAGTGGTACGGCCGCAAGCCCAAGGAAGTCATCGAAATCCTCCCCAGAGGCTATATCGGCAGCTTCCCGGGACTGCTGGAGATCGTGCTGGATTTTGAGGAGCTGCGACAGCTGACCAGCCATCCGGAGGCGAATTACGAGTGGCGGCACCACCTGTCAGCGGCAAACGGTGTCTACATGATACTGGATAACAGCACGGGCACGCAGTATGTCGGTTCGGCCTGTGGCAGGGACGGGATCTGGCAGCGCTGGAGCGATTATGCCCGGAGTTCCGGCACAGGTGGAAACAGGGAGCTGAAGGCCCTGATAGAGAAGGATCCTGGCTATCACCGCCATTTCCGCTTTTCGATCCTGCAGACCCTGCCCAGCAACATTACCCGTGATGAAATCCTTGCCGTTGAAAATCTCTATAAAAACAAGCTGGGATCACGCTTCCACGGCCTGAACCGGAACTGACGCTGGACTTTTTTCTGCGATTTTGCTTATATAAAGACGCATGTGAGAGCGTGAGGTCACCATCGTGTGGCCCGACCAAACGCCAGTGACAGTCTGGTAACGTGCGGCCAGGGAACCTGAAACAATGGGAGGTTCCCGTAACGCGAATATGAAGCGCCCTTAAGCAAGGGCCATCCCCGCGGCCGATATCCAAAAAAACGCGTTTTAACGCGAGCTGGATGTCGGCGTTTGCTGGGGCTTTCTCCAATTAAACACCCGATTTCCAGCTCCTGACAAAAGGAGTTGTCCATGACACATGGAAATCAGGAGCCTGCCGGAAGCTCCCCAAATATCGGCAAAAACCACGACCACCGGATCGAGTATGTCGCAATCGGCAAGCTCGTTCCGTACGCTAAAAACGCCAAGAAACATCCCGAGAAACAGGTAAACCAGATCAAGGCCAGCATGCGGCAGTTTGGTTTCATCAGCCCGATGATTGTGGATGGGCGTGGTGAAATCATCGCCGGACACGGGCGCTGGGAGGCAGCAAAACTTCTTGGCTTGAAACGGGTACCCGTGATCCGGATCGAAAACCTGACCCCGGCCGAGATCAAAGCCTATCGTCTTGCCGATAACAAGCTGACGATGAACACGGGTTTCGATGAAAACCTTCTCAGGATCGAGATTAAAGACCTGGCCGCCCTTGATCCGAACTTTGAACTGGAGGTCATCGGTTGCGAGACGGCCGAACTGGACATCATTCTGACGGAGAATGTGCCTCAGCAGGACCCGGCAGATGATATTCCCCCTGTGGATGACGGGCTGCCCGTTACAAAGCCCGGCGATCTCTGGCACATGAACGATCACCGGCTTTTCTGCGGCGATTCACGGGACATCGAGTCCTTCAAAAGACTGATGATGGCGGAGACGGCACATATGTGTTTCACGGACCCGCCTTTCAATGTGAAGGTGGACGGCCACGTCTGCGGTGCCGGAAAGATCAAACACGCCGAGTTCGCCATGGCGAGCGGCGAGATGACCGAAGACGAGTTCGTCACATTCCTTTCTGTGGTCATTACGCTGATGATCCGGTTCAGCCGGGACGGGTCACTGCACTATCTGTTCATGGATTGGAGACATGTTTACGAGTTGCTGACGGCCGGACGCAAACTCTACAGCGAACTCAAGAATATCTGCTTCTGGAACAAGATGAATGGCGGCATGGGTTCGTTCTATCGCAGCAAGCATGAGATGATCGTGGTGTTCAAGAATGGTACCGCGCCACACTTGAACACGATCGAATTGGGGGCCCATGGACGGTATCGGACGAATGTCTGGGATTATGCCGGGGTCAACCAGTTCGGCAATCAGGATGACCTGAAAATGCATCCGACGGTCAAGCCTGTGGCGCTCATCATGGACGCCATAAAGGATTGCACCCGCCGGGGGCATATCGTCCTCGACCCGTTTGCCGGGTCGGGTTCCACCCTGATCGCCTGCGAAAAGACCGGCCGCAAGGCCCGGTGCATCGAGTATGAACCCAAATACTGCGATGTGATTATCCGGCGCTGGCAGGATCTCACCGGCAAGGATGCCATCCACGCCGAAACCGGCAAAACCTTCAACATGATCGCGCAGGAGGGCCGCCGGAATGACTGATTCAAACGATTACGAGGTCGGCCATGGCAAACCCCCGAAACACACCCGGTTCAAGCCGGGTGTGTCCGGAAACCCCAAAGGCAAACCCCGAAAAAACAGGACGTTCGAGGAGGAGGTTCAGGCCGTTCTTTCCACGCGCGTTCCGGTCACGATCAACGGCAAAAAGACGTACGTGACCAAACGTCAGCTGCTGCTGGAGCAGATCATCAACGGAGCGATCAACAAAAACCCGACGATGATGCGGCTGGCCCTGCCATTGCTCCGCATGTCTGACGGCGCGCCGGATTTCGAGATACTGCCTGAAGATCAAAAGACGCTTCAGGCTCTGATGAAAAACTTTAACAGCGACGGGAGTGAAAGCGAATGAACACAGAAGCCATCAAAACCATGTATCGTCACGACTTCCCGAGTTTCGTGCGATTTTCACAGCAGATCCTCAATCCGCAGGCCGAATATGCCGACAACTGGCACATGCGGGCTCTGGAGGAGGCTCTGACAAAGGTTAGCCGGGGCAGCATCTCCCGGCTGGTCATCAACATGCCGCCGCGTATGGACACAGCGTCCTGTGTCAGCGTGGGCCTGCCGGCATGGATGCTGGGGCGGTATCCGTTTCTCAGGATCATCTGCCTGAGCGACGGCAAGGCCTCCGCGCAGGAACGGCATGAGTCCTGTGCTGCCCTCATGGGCAGCAGGCGCTACAGGGCTCTGTTCGATCATATGCGGACGCAAACGGGGACAGACCGCATCCTGACAGGCCACGGCGGCTATCGCCTTGGCCTGTCCGTCGCCTCCGGAATAACGGGAGCCGGCGGAGACGTTATCATCCTGGAATCCCCGATCGACGCCCTGCGGGCACAGGACGATGCGGAACGCAAAAGGCTGAACGATCTGTTCGACCGGAATATTCTGCAGCGGCTGGATAACCGAAAGATCGGCGCCATCATTCTGATAACGCCGCGCGTTCATGAACACGACCTGACGGCCCATCTCCTCGCAAAAGGCGGGGAATGGGTCCATCTCAACATGCCGGCAATCGCCTTCGCGGAGGAGACGTGGGAGTTGCCGCATGGCGGTCTCCACAGGCGCATGAAGGGAGAGGCCCTCTGCGAGGCTCTGGAGCCCCGGGAACGGCTGCTGGAGATCCTCCGGGAGGTCGGAGGCCATGCGTTTTCGTACCAGTATCTGCAGGGCCTCCGGAGGCC
>JADLAT010000006.1 GCA_020848095.1 Alphaproteobacteria bacterium
CGTGATATTTTTTCGGCTCTTGCAATCTGCCCCCGCCTGTGGCACGAACGAACCATAACTTTTTTTGTGAGAAGGATTCACACAATGTTCAAACGTCTTTTGCTAACTGCCGGGAGTTTATTTATCATGTCTACAGCCACATCCGGCGCCATGGCCGCAAGCCCAGCCGACACACTTTACCTTGACCTGTCTTCTGGCGGGCGCGTTACTATAGAATTGCTGCCTGACCGTGCGCCAGCGCATGTCGAGCGCATTAAAAAGCTGACCAAAGACGGTTTTTACGATGGTATCGTTTTCCACCGCGTGATTGAGGGCTTCATGGCCCAGACGGGCGACCCGACAGGCACAGGAACCGGCGGCTCCAGCGAGGCTGATCTGCCTGCGGAATTCACCGATTACCAATACAAACGCGGAACCGTGGGCATGGCCCGCAGTGCCTCCCCCAACAGCGCCAATTCACAGTTCTTCATCTGCTTCACAGATACGGGCTGTTCCTTCCTGACCGGCCAGTACACGGTCTGGGGTCAGGTCACAGAAGGCATGGAATTTGTTGACAAAATCGCCGCAGGTGAGCCACCGACAAATCCGGATAAAATTGTAAAAGCCACACTGGCCGCCGATGAGGCCGCCACGGAAGGACAGGCCGCGCCCGCCGCAGCCGCTGCGCAATAAGCGGCTTTTCGACAAATAAAGTTGGTAAAAGGAGACCCCTTGTGGTCTCCTTTTATTTTTCCCGTAATTATCCTGAAAGCGGCTCTTTCTTGCTCAGAAAAATTAGTATAGAAAAGATGGGCGCTTCTCCCCTGCCAAAAGGTTAAAAAGATGAAGAAAATACAGATTGATAAAATTTCCTCTGTTACAAAAAACTTGAACCTCCAACATGAGGAAAAACTGACCGATCGCCTGTCCTGCGCCATGGGTACGGTTCTGGCCGCGCAGGTTCTGGAAGATAAATCCATTTACAATGAGTTGGAGCTGCCCTCTGGCCGTATGTCCAAGCTCAAAAAGGACGATATTATCACCGTCGCACTGGGCGAGCGCATGGCTATGAAGGGCTTTGTGGGACGTCTGCCGACCTCGTTAAACGTCGGTGACATCATCCATCTTTTAAACTTTGGCGGCGTTGCCGGGGTTTGCACATCGGCCAATGTGCAGGAAGTGGGCGAACCCTTGAGAATCCGCATTCTGGGCGGCCTGACACGCAAAAATGGCGAAGTTTTAAACATTGGCGAAGCCGCGCTTTACCGCCCGCTTCAATCCATGAGCAACAAAACACCGCTCATTATTGTAACCGGAACCTCGATGGACAGCGGTAAAACCACCGTCGCCGCAGAGATTATTAAAACCCTGACCCGCATGGGCATGAAACTGGCCGGTGCCAAGCTGACCGGCGTGGGCGCCATGCGCGACCTGTATAAAATGCAGGATTACGGCGTATATAAGGGTGTTTCCTTCGCCGATTGCGGCATAGCCTCCACCGCCTGCATCAAGGACGAAGACATGGTTGCCGTCGCCAAAGGCGCACTGGAATACCTCTCCGCCGATGAACCCGATGCAATTATGGTCGAGTTTGGTGATGGCCTTATGGGGAAATACGGCGTCGATGCCATTTTAAAGGACAAACAGATTCAAGCCAATGTCCGCTTTCACATCGGCTGCGCCCGCGATCCGGTTGGGGCTGTAGGGCTGGCGGGCGTTTGCGCCGAGATTGGTCTGCCGATCGATATGATGTGCGGCCCGATTACAGATAATCAGGTCGGCAAGGATATCATCCGTGAGCGCCTGAACAATATGATGACCTATAACGCCTTCAAGCCGGATAATGCCTGGCTGGACCTCATCATCGAACGCTGGGCGGTGGAATATAAGAAGCACGCCGCTTGAAGAACCCCTTAACGCCGTAAGACAAGGAACAGGCACAATGATCAAAGCCTCCATCATCGGGATAACCGGCTATACCGGCCTTGAGCAGTTGCGCATGCTTCTTGCCCATCCGGAGGTAGAGATTGCCTATCTGACATCGCGCCAGCATGAAAACACGCCCATCGGCGAAATTTACCCGCATCTTGCACATCTGGATCTGAAAATCACCGATACGGACCATAAAGAGGTAGCCAAAAAATCTGACGTGGTCTTTCTGGCCCTGCCCCATAAAACCGCCCAGAGCGTGGTGGCCGATCTGCACGGCAAGGTGAAGGTGATCGACCATTCTGCCGATTACCGGCTGGACGATCTGCCCACCTATGAAAAATTTTACGGCCTGCACACGCACCCCGAACTGTTCAAAAGCGTGGTATACGGCATCACGGAGTTAAACCGGGAAAAAATCAGAACGGCCAGCACGGTTGCCAATCCGGGTTGTTTCTCTCTGCTGACCCAATTGATGCTGTTGCCCTTCGCAGGCACAATCGCGCATGTCGATGTTATGGCCGTGACAGGCTCCAGCGGCGCGGGGAAAACCCCCGGCGAAAGCACGCATCATCCGGTCCGAAATCATAATATAAAAAGCTATAACATCAATACGCACCGCCACATTCCGGAGATTATCCGCACCGCGCAAATAACGCCGGAACAGATTTCCTTTGTGCCCTGCTCCGGCCCGTTTACGCGCGGCATCTTCGCCACCGCCTTTGTGCAGACCCATACCGACAAAGACCCTAAATGCGCTGTAGAAACCTACAAAACGCACCCCTTCATCCGGATTCAAGAGGATGTGAGCCTGGCCAATATCGTCGGCTCAAACTATTGTGACCTGAGTTATAAAAAAATTAGCGATAAACGCTATATCCTTCAGGGCGCATTTGATAACCTGACCAAGGGCGCGGCCGGAAACGCAACGCAGGTCATGAATTTAATGTTCGGGCTTGAAGAAACAACCGGCCTGAAAAATCTGGCACCACTCTATCCGTAAAAACCACAACGGCAAAATTCGACACGAGGACAAAAAAGAAGATATGACCAGTCACCAAATCCCCGAATTTTTTATCAATGCCTTTTACGAAAGCAAGTTTAAGGACAATTTTTTTGTCATTAAAGTCGGCGGGAAAGTCATTGAAAATACAAAACATTTGGACAATTTGCTCTCTAACATCCGTGAGTTAACGCATAAGGGCATCAAGGTTCTTCTCGTCTATGGCGGGGGCCGGGCAATGGACGAGGAAGCCAAAAAACGCGGCGTCGAGGTTAAAAAAGTCGAAGGACGGCGCGTAACAGATGCGGCCGCAATGCAGATCATGCGCCATGTTGTGGCAGGCGATCTCTCCCTAAGCGTCGCCAGTGCAATGGCCCGTGTGAAGCTGGAGGGCATTTCCCTGAATGCCGTTCCCGTGGATTGGATGAATGTCGCCATGCGCTCGAAAAAACCTGTGGACTACGGCTATGTAGGCGACGTGCTGAGCGTACATGCGCGCCCGATAAACCGCCTGTTCCGCTTTACAAATTTTGTTGTCTGCGCCTGCCTCGCCACGGCGGAAGACGGAACAATTCTTAACATCAATGCCGATACGGTCGCCACACAACTGGCCATCGGCGTACAGGCGCACAAGCTCATGTTCCTCTCCGACGTGGACGGGGTGATCATTCATGACAAGGTCGCGGCAATCATCACGGACAAGCAGATTGATGAGCTGATTGCCGACGGCACGGCCACGGGCGGAATGCGCGTCAAGCTGGAGAACTGCAAAGCTGCCCTGCGCGCGGGTGTTCGGCGCATTCACCTGCTCTCCGGCCTGCGCGAGGACGCGCTCAAGAAAGAAATTTATGAATCTTTCGGGCCCGGCACAATGCTCTTTACGGAATCAGAACGTAAGAGCTATGAGAACGAGCTGGAAACACAAAAATTGATCGAAGGCAGAAAATAAAGGCAAAAGACAATGAGCGAACAAGCCAAGAAAATCATTGATGAAACATTTTCCCTGCTGGTGAAAACCTATTCGCCACAGCCTGTGGTTCTTGACCGGGCGCAAGGGTGCCGCGTCTGGGATACGGAAGGGAAACCCTATCTCGATTTCGCTGCCGGAATCGCGGTTGTGTCTTTGGGGCATGCCAACCCGGCTGTCTTAAAAACCATAAATGAACAGGCGGCAAAACTGATGATGTGTCAGGCCTCCTACGCCACAGCCCCAAAGCTCAAGGCCGCTAAACTCCTGACCGAGAACAGCTTTGCGGAAATCGTCTATTTCTGTAATTCAGGTGCCGAAGCCATAGAAACGGCCATGAAATGCGCCCGCAAATGGGCCTATGAGGCCAAAGGCCCGGCCTGTAATGAGATCATTGCCTTTCATAATTCTTTCCATGGCCGGACTTATGGCGCGGCCAGCATCACAGAAAAACGCCACACACAGCCCTTTTTCGAGCCTTACGTTCCGGCGACACATTTCGCAGATTTTAACAATTTTGAATCTGTTGAAAAACTGGTCAATCACAACACCGCCGCCATCTTTATTGAACCGGTACAGGGCGAAGGCGGGCTGGCGAGCGCAGACCCGGATTTCCTCAAGGCTCTGCGCAAGCTCTGTGATGATAAAAATATATGTCTGGTCTTTGATGAAGTTCAGGCCGGAATGGGGCGCACAGGCACACTCAACGCCTATGAACAATTCGGCGTTGAGCCGGACCTCATCACATGGGCAAAAGGTCTGGGAAGCGGTTTCCCCGTAGGGGCCATGGGCGCGCGCAAGAAATTTGGCGAGGCTATCGTTGCCGGAACGCACGGCACGACCTATGGCGGCAATCCGCTGGCCTGCGCCGTCACAGCCACGGTCATTGAAGAAATGCTCAAACCCGGATTTTTTGAAAACGCACAAAAGGTTTCAAAAATCATGCTGGAAGGCTTGAATGAGATCAAACGGGCTTCCAACAAGGTCACCGCCGTAAAGGGCCGCGGCCTCATGATCGGTCTGGATACGATGTTCGAGATCAAAGACCTTCTGGGCGCGCTCCAGAAAAACGGCCTCATGGCCACACAGGCCGGCAAAAATACACTACGCCTCACGCCGCCTTTAACCTTAAGTGAGGATGAGGCCAATGAGGCCTTGAAAATCATAGAAAAAACTGTTCAGGAGCTAGAGGCGTGAAGCAAATAAATCACTTCCTTTCATTGGAAAGCATAGAACCGCAAGTTCTTAAATCCATTTTAAAAAACGCCCACGCCCTCAAGAAAAACAAATTCAACCCGTCACAGATTTTTGCCGGGTTGTCTTTGGCCATGGTGTTTGACAAACGCTCAACCCGGACACGCATGAGCTTTGAAACCGCGATGAAGCAACTTGGCGGTCATACGCTGGTCATGAACATGGAAGAAATGCAAATCACCGGCGCAGAAAGTGTGAAAGACACAGCAAACGTGGTTTCGCGCTATGTCGATGCGGTCATGATCCGCATGAGCGATGATGCAATTTTTCGGGAATTTGCCTCTCACGCAAAGATTCCCGTCATTAACGGCATGACCAATGAAAGCCATCCCTGCCAGATTATGGCCGACCTTATGACGATCGAAGAAAAAATAGGCGATGTGCAGGGCCGCAAAATCGCATGGTTCGGCGATTACAACAACGTCACAAAAACTTTTGAGCAGGCAGCGCCGATCTGGGAGTTTGATCTGGTCATTGCCTGCCCGCCGGACCTGATCCAGCCAGCCCGAAATACAAAAAACATTACCTTTACGACCGACCCCATGGTGGCCGCGCAGGACGCCGATGTGATCGTAACAGACACCTGGGTTTCCATGGGGCAGGAAGGCAAGACCATCGATAAATTCATGCCCTATCAGGTCAACGCGCAGATCATGGCCGCGGCGCAGCCTCACGCCATTTTCATGCACTGCATGCCCGTCCATAAAAACGAGGAAGTAGCGCAGGAGGTACTGGACAGCCCGGCCTGCGTAATCTATGACGAGGCGGAAAACCGCCTGCATGCGCAAAAAGCCATTTTGGCCTGGTGCCTTGAAAATGCGGGCGTGAGCGTAAAATAAACAAACCATCTTAGACAAACGCGCTCTGAGGCAAAACGGCAAGGCCTTGTGTAAAAGAGGAAAGAAAAAATGACAAAAAAACGCGATTACAAAAGCCGCGCCATCGGCGCGCATGAGCTTAAACCCGAGACTCTGATGATGTCCTACGGCTATGACCCCGCCCTCTCGGAAGGTGCGGTTAAACCGCCGGTTTTTCTGACCTCTACTTTTGTTTTTAATTCTGCGGAGGAAGGCGAAGAGTTTTTTAATGTCAATGCCGGGCGCTCTAACGCGCCGGAAGGTGGCCGTTCCGGTCTGATCTACAGCCGCTTTAACCATCCGAATGTCGAGATCGTCGAGGACCGTCTTGCCCTTTTAGAAGACTCACAAAGCGCCGTGGTTTTTTCCAGCGGCATGGGCGCCATCAGCACAGTGCTGTTGAGCCATTTGCGGCCCGGCGATGTCATCTTGCACTCCGCCCCGCTTTACGGTGGTACGGAAACCCTGATCCGCCAGCTTTTGCCGCAATTTGGAATCCAGACGCACAGCTTCTCTGATGGGCTGCACAGCGAAACCATGCTGGCCGCCATGCGCGAGGCTGCAAAAAAAGGCCGTCTGGGCATGATCTTTATTGAAACACCGGCAAACCCGACGAATGCTCTGGTGGATTTCAAAGCTCTGGAGGAGGCCGTCACCGCCTTTGAAGCCGAAACCGGAACGCGGCCAATCACCGCTTGCGACAACACCCTTATGGGGCCGATTTTTCAACGGGCCGTCCCCGCCGGAATCGATCTCGCGCTTTACTCGGTTACAAAATATATCGGCGGGCACAGCGACCTTGTGGCCGGAGCCGTTTGCGGCTCCACCGCCCGGCTTAAACCCCTTCGCGCCATGCGCGGCGCGCTGGGTTTTAACCTTGATCCGCACACAAGCTGGATGATTTCACGTTCGCTGGAAACGCTCACCATCCGTATGGAACGTGCCGCCGCAACGGGCTATAAAATTGCCGAGTGGATTGCAAAAAACCCTTACATTAAAGCAATCGTCTATCACCCTGACTTTATTAATGACCCTCTCTATCAGGAGGTTTACAAGCGCCAATGCACCGGCCCCGGATCAACATTTTCTTTTGCTGTGGATGCCTCCAAAGCGCAGGTTTTTAAATTCATCAACGCGCTGGCGCTGTTTAAATCTGCCGTATCGCTGGGCGGTTCGGAATCGCTGGTCTGTCACCCCGCCTCCACCACCCATAGCGGCGTAGCGCAGGATTTGCGCAATCTGGCGGGCGTTACGGACGGGCTTGTGCGCCTGTCGATCGGGCTTGAGCATCCGGATGATTTAATCGCCGATCTCGATCAGGCTTTTGCCATCGCCTTTGGAAAATGATTATGACATTCAAAAGACCCGCTCCATAACCATAACACTTGCACTTTTCTTAAGTTATGGATACATTGCCGTTGTTTTATAGAAATTTGAGGAAATTCCAATGAACGCTACAAGCAGTCAATCAGCATTTCAAGCAACGGCAAATCAACCCTCGGAAAATATGCCAGTTATCGCCATTGTTGGAACGATCAGTACTAAAATCAGAGACGCCCTGCTTGAGTGTCTTCCTGAAGAGTCCATTATTTCTGAAAACCACCCCATGACCATGCAAAGCACTCTTCAAAATAGAGATGAAAACGCACAACGTCCTGCAATCTGGTTCATCCCCACGGAATCTGACTGGGAGGTCGGCGCAGACAATATAAAAAAATATTTAAAAACCCACCTACCGACAGCCGCAGATACAAACTCTCATATATTTTCTATTCTCGATGATAGCAATCCCTTGGACGAAACTCTCCACGAGCCTGATGAGGGCACAAAATGCGCAGAAACAATTGCTCACACAACCAATAAAATGGTTAACCTCATCACCCTGAGCGCACTCCATGAAATTATCCATCTTCATGTTCAGGAAAAACAAACAACGTTAAACATTTCACAGCTTGAAAATGCTTCATATGCCTTCAAATTCAAGCCCGAAGAAACGAGAACTCCCAGCATTCCTAAAAAAGAAAATAATGAAATAAAGGAACTAGACACTCCTCTCATGAGATAAAATTTCCATCGCCAGAAGCAGTTTCTTGCGTGGACTGCCCCAGCCGTAATTGTCGATAATCCCGGTGGCGCGAATGACCCTGTGACAGGGAATCAGAAGCGAAACCGGGTTGGCCCCCACAGCATTCCCGATCGCGCGGCTGGATTTTGGTCGTCCCAACGCCTCCCCGATTTCAAGATAGGTTCGCGTTGCTCCCAGTGGGATTTTCAGCAAAGCCTGCCAGACTTGAATTTGAAAATTTGTACCATAAAGATCGAGCTTTAATTTCTGCACCGAATCGCCCTGCCCTTGCCATATTCGCATAATATGCAGAACCTCAGGCTCCACCGCCGCATCATCATGCGTAAAATGCGCCTCCGGCCAGTGCGCATACGCCCGGCGCAAGGTTTCATCACGCTGCCCATCCACCAAAAAACCCAGCCAGCAAACGCCTTTATCAGTTTTAGCAACCATCACCTCCCCGGTTTCAGTGGGCTGAAAACCATAGACAATGCGCAAGCCCCCTCCCCGGCGCTGCACACTGCCGGGGCTAACGCCTTCGCACGCCACAAACAGATCATGCAACCGCCCATTCCCGGAGAGCCCCGCATCCAGCGCCGCGTCCAATGTTGAAGCCCCGCGCCCCAGCAATTCCCGCGCATGGCGCATGGCCATGTATTGGCAAAGCCGTTTAGGGCTGATCCCCACATGGGCTTTGAACAGCTTTTGAAAATATGCAGAATCATATCCCGCGCGGCGCGCCAGAAAATCCAGATCGGGCTGCTCCTGATAATGCGCCACAAGATAGTCTATAGCGCTGGCGATAATGTGCTCTTGTTTGATTTTCTCTTGTCTCATAAGACCTTAATAGCTTAGCTTGGACCGCTCGCCAATCCGGTTTTTGTGAAATGAAGAAACAACATATTTTTGAATTTTTTGATCGCCTGCGCGCCGCCAACCCGGAGCCTGAAAGCGATCTTGAATGGACCAACGCCTACACCTTACTGGTGGCGGTTGTGCTTTCAGCGCAAGCTACGGATATTGGCGTAAACCGGGCGACCAAGGCCCTGTTTAAAATTGTCGATACGCCGGAAAAAATGCTGGCTCTGGGTCTGGAGGAATTACGGGAACACATTAAAACGATCGGCCTGTTTAACACCAAGGCTAAAAATGTAATCGCCCTGTCGGAGCGCCTCATAGCAGAACATAACTCCATAGTGCCGCAAGACCGGGATGCCTTGATGAAATTGCCCGGCGTAGGCCGAAAAACCGCCAATGTCGTTTTAAATGTGGTTTTTGCCCAGCCCACTATGGCGGTCGATACGCATATTTTTCGTGTTTCCAACCGCACCGGCCTTGCGCCCGGAAAAAATGTGGATGAGGTCGAACAAAATCTGCTGAAGGCCGTCCCCGCCGAATTTGCGCTGCATGCCCATCACTGGCTGATTTTGCATGGTCGCTATACCTGTAAGGCGCGCAAGCCCCTGTGCGGTCAATGTAGCGTCAGGGATCTATGCAGCTTTAAAGAAAAAACAGTGTGAACCGGATTTAGTAGCTCTGCCTGTAGAAAGACTCTGGTCGGATGAAGTTCTTGCCGGAATGCGCACGGGCCAGATCACGAACGCAGCTTTCCTGCACATCCTCGTCCCGCACACCCTTCTCACGGGCACGAATTTCATAATGAACCACAGGAGCCTTCAACTCATTTTTCTGCTGGGTTGTATAATACAAATCAAGCACGCAGGACGCATTGCGGTATTGCCAGACAACCGTTGGTGAATCGCGCCGGATCATTTCCGGCTCACTCAATACGGCCCGAATAAAATAACCCGGCTGATCGAGAAGGTTTTTGGAATCTGTGCTGATGGCCCGGCGCAAAGCGCGTCTGCGTTGTGGCGCAACGGAGGCGCCTTTTTCAATCTCATGGACAGAAAATGCAGACGTTGCCGCATGCGCCGCAATCACATCGCCTTCAAAACCACGATTGACCAGAAAAATCCCGGTAACCAGCGCGCCCGCTATTAAAAAACTCAGAAAATCAGGTTTCATTACATCTTACTCTAGTTGAACCGCTCACTAACATTCATCAGTGAGAAAAGTTTCATGGCTAAAAAAAAGGAACCAGACCTTTTAACGTCTGGCTCCCAATCAAGCAAGGAAAAAGTTCATTTCCCTTATATATCAAATATTTAAAGACTACTCTGCCGCCACACTGGCCTTGCTGAACAGCTCACCTTCGCTGTTACTGGCATTGGCCGAAGCAGAATTTGCGGAAGAAGATGCCGCACCGGAATTGGATGACGAGGCCGGTGAGGACGCATTGTCAGGCTTGGAATCCTTACCGGATTTTGCCTTATTCGCAGAAGGCTTTTTCGCCGCAGACGGCGAGGCCGACAAAGGCGTTACGCGCCCGTCAATAACCGCACCAGCTTCGATTTCAAGCTCCTTGTAAGAGATGGAACCGGTTACGGTCCCTGTGGAGCTGATGGTCAGGCGACCCTGCACCGAGATATCACCCTCAAAACGTCCGGCGATATTGGCTTCACCAATTTCAACTGTACCGTAGAACACGCCGCTCTCAGCAATATCCAAAACATTAGCACCCTTCAAGGCCGCCTCAACAGTACCTTCAACCAGAAGATAATCGCAAGACTCGATCTCGCCGGAAAGCGTTATGCCCGAACCAATCGTCAAGCGGCGGTCGGAAGATTGAGCGCCCATGCTCACACCATGCTCTGAAGACTGGTGAGGCTTCATGCCGTAACCAGGATAGGTTCCAGGATAAGCGTTAACACCAGCGCGAACAGGCGGCTGGCCCATGCGCTGATAGCCGCTCATGGGAAGATCGCGCTCTTCCGTTGCAGCAGCATTTTGTTCATTTTGCTGATTGTCTTGCTCGCTCATAGTCTGGCTATCCTTTGTTTCGGGTTGTTTTACGGGTTGTTGCTGTTTTTGTGTTTGCGATTCGCTATTCGCCCGAACAACAGCAGGTTGATTATTCTGCATGGATCGGAGCGGCGTAGCGTCACCTCTGGCTTCCGGGCGGGCCACTGCGGGGCTGCCGGTCTCCATGGATTGCTGGTCCTGTCCTTCTGATTTTACACGGTGAAACATTTTGCGCGCACCTTTCGCTTGATGATCTTAAATGACGTTGAACGACCACGAGGGCACCACACCCGAACGATCGCCTTATATTCCCAGTGAATACGCGGACGGTAGCATGACATTTCAGACCCTGCAATACCTCTTTCCATACTTTCTTCCAATGTTTTGAATCTGTTTAAATATTTCAAAACTTCTCATGTAAAACATTAAAAGAAGGGCTTGCGCCTTCTGTAAAAAACAACCGAGTCTATCGAAAATAATCGTAGATTTTCCGGGCAACGGTTTTTGAAATTCCGGCCACACCCAACAGATCCTCAAAACCGGCTTCAGCCACCGCTTTTGCGGAGCCAAAATGCAACAAAAGCGCCCGCTTGCGCGCCGCGCCGATTCCCGCAATTTCATCCAGCGGTGACGCGCTTATCTGCTGCTTACGTCGCGCCCTGTGCGAGCCGATTGCAAAGCGGTGCGCCTCATCCCGCAACCTCTGCAGATAATATAACACCGGGTCATCCACCGGCAGCTCAAAGGGCGCACACCCCTCCATAAAGAAACGCTCCCGCCCGGCATTGCGGTCCTCCCCCTTTGCGATCGCGACAAGACACACACGATCGAGAATACCCATCTCCTCCAGCGCCGAGCGGCAGACATTAAACTGCCCCTGCCCGCCATCAATCAACAAAAGATCCGGCCAATCTTCAGAAGGCGTCCCCCCGTCAGAATCGTCCTCCGGCGCGGGCGTTTCAGAGCCCGCTGTACATTTTCGGAATCGCCGCTCCATCACCTCGCGCATCATACCGTAATCATCCGCCGCGCCGGCGGTGCGAATATTAAACTTGCGGTAAGCACTTTTCCTAAACCCCTCCGGCCCCGCCACAACCATAGCCCCAACCATATTCGTGCCCGAAATATGACTGTTATCGTAAATTTCTATCCGGCAGGGAGAATCAGGCAAACCAAAAAGCTGCGCGACCCTCTCCAGCAACCGCGCATCCCCGGCCTTCTCATTCAAATGCCGCTCGAGCGCGCCCTTGGCATTGCGAAGCGCAAAATCAATCATCCGGCGGCGATCCCCCCGCTGGGGCGTTTCGATCCGCACGCGGGCCGAACCCTTAACCGAAAGCGCCTCCGCCAGAAGCGAACGCTCCGGCACATCCTGACTTAGGATAATCTCCCGCGGCGGCACTTTATTCTCATAGAACTGGGCAATAAAGGGCCCCAGAATATCCTCCGGCGCCTCCGCCGGATCATGACGCGGAAAATAGGCCCGATTACCGAAATTTGCGCCCGCCCGAAAAAAGAAAACCTGAATACAGGCCTGCCCGCGCTCCAGTGCAATCGCAAACACATCACAATCCCCGGTGTTTTGAAAATGGATCTCCTGATGCGCCTGCACCGTGGCCAGCGCCTTTAAACGATCACGCAGCAAGGCGGCCTTTTCAAAATCCAGCGCATCACTCGCCACCTGCATCTGCGCCGCCAGCCGGTCCTGCACCGCCCGGCTTTCCCCGGTCAGAAACATCTTGGCCTGATGCACCTGCTCCGCGTATTCCGCCTTGTCCACCAAACCGACACACGGCCCGGTACAACGCTTGATATGATATTGAAGACAAGGCCGCGTCCGGTTCGCAAAGACGTTATCGCTGCAATTGCGCAATAAAAAGGCGCGCTGGAGAATGCCGGTAGTATGATTTACACTACCCGCCCCGGCAAACGGCCCAAAATACGCGCCCTTGCGCGTTTTCGCCCCACGATGCTTGACCACCTGCGGGAAATCATGATCCGCCGTCAAAAGAATATAAGGAAAGGATTTATCATCCCGCAACAGCACATTAAATTTCGGCTTCAACTTCTTGATAAGATTGGCCTCTAGCAACAAAGCCTCAACATCCGTTGCCGTTTGTATAAACTCCATCGACCGCGTCAACGCAATCATCCGCTGCAACCTGTAGGGCAAGCGCTCCGGATTTGTATAGGACACAACCCGCTTTCTGAGCGATTTCGCCTTCCCCACATACAGCGCGTCACCACGCTCGGAAAGCATACGGTAAACCCCCGGCGTATCGGGCAAACGCGAGACATAATCCCGCACAACAGCCACGCCGGTACGGATAGCACTCTCCAGCCCACCCTCCGGCGGCAAATTATCTTGCGGCAAATCACTCATAACATAAGGAATGTAGGCCCTTGCCTGCCCGCACTCAATGCACCACCAAAAAAATTCTTGACAAAATCGCAATTTTATCAACTATTGGTTGAAACATTTAATGTGAAACACTCCGGGGGAAACGGAAATTCACAAAAAACAAAATAACAACAAGGGGAAAATATGACACAATATCAACTGCGTTCCACACAAAACAACTCTTTGATCTTTGAAGGAAATTTCACATCTTTTCGCGCCTGTCTGGAACACGCAGTAAACCTTAGATTGAATCTTGAGCATATCGACCTTAGCCATAAAAACCTCAGCAACGCCCATCTTGACGAAGCCCTGCTGCGCGGCGCAAATTTCACCGGCACAAATCTAAGCGGCGCTAATCTTTCGGATTCCCAGCTCAGCGGCGCCTGCTTCGATAGCGCAGCCCTGTATAACACCTGTCTGGCGCTCTCCGATCTGGAAGGGTGCAATTTTGAAAACGCCAGCTTCGGCGCAACCGATATTCACGGCACAATTCTAGATCATGCCCGTTTTTCAACGCTCTCCTGCTTCTCGCTTGATTTCACCAGAGCGCGCCAGATGGGCGGCTGCCACTTCGTCAATCCCGATGGCCGTATCTGCCGCATGTCGCGCCCACCAATCGTTATTCGCGGGCTGGGGCGGGAGCCGCTCGTCCTGATGGATGAGGACATCAAGGCCGGACATAATTTGCTGGACCGGACAAGGCTGGAGCGGATCGGGCGCAAACTCACCATGCGGGCGCTGAAACAGCGCCTCGGGACGACGGGCGCGGCCTAAATAACCTAAGGGGCATAAGAAGCGCCGCTCATTTTCAAAAACGCGCGCCGCCGCGGCGATTACGGTCGATAAATCCCGGGGAAAGCTGGAAAAATAATCGGGTCAGCCTCATATCGCTTGAAGATTCAGAAACTTCCCCGTATGAAGGAGGGAATAAGGCCCCGTGGCGGAATGGTAGACGCTGCAGACTTAAAATCTGTTGTCCGTATGGGCGTGCCGGTTCGAGTCCGGCCGGGGCCACCAAATTTTCCCAAAGAGCTATAAAATGGGCTTGATGATACACTCCCTGGATAATATTCCAGAATCCGCAAGAAGAGATTACTTCATTTATCTGCTCGATTATGGATGGGACGAACCCATAAGTGATGCATTACGGCGTAACTTTGACCATATGGCTCATCAGTCAGCCAACAATAAAGCTGTTATTATAAAAGGCACGGTTGGTGAGCATTTCCGAAATGAAGTTTTCTCATGGCATAAAATTAACGGATTAAATGCAGAGGACATTCTCCCCGCACTTTTAATTTCCAATAATCACCCATTATATTTTCGTGACCATGAGCACGGAGAACAGTGGGGCGGTAGATTACTAAACGAAAGTACGGAAAGTGATATGAAGTTAATAATCATACCGTTCAGGAAATTTTGCAAAACAAAGACTGAAGTTGTCAAACTTATCCAAGAAGTGTTCAAAGATATAAAAGAAGAAAAAGAGTTAGCTAGTTTTTCTATTGCTAAAAAAATGAAAGCCGGTCACGGACATGCAATAGCAGACGCTTTAATTTTAGAGCCCAATATTGCAGGGATAGGTGTAAACTTAAAAAAGCTCGTGGAAAGTTTTATTAACAAGAAGCCTGCGTAAACTTCGATTCGCCTGCAACACAACTTGTGACCTAAAGCCGCCTATGCAACACGATTATAACCTAAAATCTGTTGTTCGTAAGAGCGTGCGGGTTCAAGTCCCGCCGAGCCCACCAATTTTAAGAATTAGTGCCTTCTGATATGATGCCGCTTACAATTCCGAAGCCAGAAATCTCCAAAACAGCTAAAAAGGCTAAAAAATAGAGCAAATGTCATGAAGATATTCATGCTCTGGAAAAACAGCTTTTCACAAACCTCAAAAAGAAATTACGAGCTGATTTTTTATCCGCTACAGTGCCTTAAATAATTAAATTCCCGCTTGCGACTAATGCCTGTAATTCAGCTTCAGTGGCCGTTGCCCCCGCCGTAATATTGGTTACGCCGGAGAGTTGCGCGATTTGCACAAAACCATCGCCCCCACCATTCACATCTATAGCAAGAAAACTATTTGAGCCGCTCTCAGTCACGCGCACAAAGTCAGAAAGCGCATCACTCAGGGGATTATATAGATCCAAAATGTTAGAAATCTCCAGTCTGTCACCTTCGGATATTTTAAAATCAGCGATTTGATCACTTGAACCAAAAGCGGTCGACTTCAAGAAAACAAAGGTATCACTGCCGGAGCCACCACTAAGATAATCTGTTCCCGCTGCACCATACAAACGGTCATTCCCCGCATCGCCATAGAGATAATCATCCCCCGCGCCACCATAAACCTTATCGTTTCCATCCCTACCATAGATCGTATCATTACCGCCTCGCCCATCAATGCTATCGGCATAGGGGGAACCGTAAATCTGATGCCCATCATCTGTATCCGTCAGCGGCAACCCTGCCGCCAGATTCCAGATGGTGCCATTATCAAAAACGATCTTCTCAATCGGAGAAACGTAAGCGCTGAGCATAAAATCATAGGCTCCATATATTTTAATTTGATCAGCCGCAGAATATTGAATTGTAAGACTTCCAGTATTATCCGCCCACATGCGGACATCCCCCGGTAAAATCCCGCCCGTCAGCTTGATCGTATCCACGCCCTCACCAAAGCTTTCGGCAATAATGTCAGGAGAGCCCGCAACCGCGCTGTCGCCAGCTTTAAACACATAGGTATCATCGCCAAGGCCACCAATGAGATAATCATATCCTTTGCCGCCGTTTAGCGTATCGTTTCCATCGCCTCCATTAAGTGTATCGTTTCCATCGCCGCCATTGAGTGTGTCGTTTCCAGCATAGCCATACAGACTGTCATTACCTGCGCCACCATTGAGTGTATCTCTTCCGCCATGGCCACGAAAAGTATCAGCAGCAGCCGTACCATTCTGGGTAAAAACCGTACTGGTTAAATTCGTGCTTTGCCCATCAGAAAATTGGAGCATTTCCACCATAGAATCCGGCTGAGAATAAGAAAAATGATTCTGCACTACAGCCGTGAGAGTGCCATCGAAAGAAATATCCAGATTATAGCCATTTTTGACCATGGTCATGGCAGCCTTGGTTGAACCCGCGCCGAATATAATTTTATCCGTTCCAGCGCTATCCACAATAGTATCAACGCCACTTGCCAGTGCGACCTTGTACGTATCGTTCCCTTCACCACCATCGAGACGATCAATTCCCGCGCCGCCATCAAGCGTATCATTCCCTGCAAAACCATACAGCGTATCGTTTCCGGCCAAGCCATTGATCGTATCGGCATTTTTACCGCCATAACCAATACCATAAAGCGTGTCATTTCCACTTGTACCGTTAATGACGGGATAAACAACGTTCAGCAGATTAAGAGTTGTGCCGTTAGCAAATTTCAACGTCTCGAAAGACGGATTTCCCTGAAACTGATTAAATAACGTAAAAGATTTCACACCATTAAGCAGGACGTCCACATCATAGTGATTCCCCGGTGCGCGCAGAAAACTTACATTAGCAGCTGTGATCGCGGGATCGGCGATCTTGATAGTATCGGTTCCAGCGCTGTCATAGTATTTATCAAACCCACCATCATAAATGATCGTATCGTTTCCATCACCGCTATAGATCGTATCATCCCCTTCACCGCCACTCAGAATATCGTCACCTTTTTCGCCATAAATCGTATCGCCGCCCGCACCATAAGACGTACCATATAAAATATCATTCCCACTTGTTCCATTGACCACGTGGCTGTAAGTCATCAGATTAATGGTGGTTCCATCACCAAGCTTGAGGGTTTCAATAGAGTTCCTATCGGTAAATTGATCTTCTATTAACAAGCGGCGCACACCATCCGATTCAATGGCCAGATCATAGCGGCCAACCCGCACCAAATTAACATTGCCACTCTTATACGCCGTGCCCATGCTGATTATATCGGCCGTTCCGCTTAAATCCCTGATCGTATCCAATCCTCGCCCCGTTCCGGAGCCATAGATGTACCTGTCATCACCATTTCCGCCCTCCAGCCGGTCATCACCCAAACCCCCATCAAGCGTATCATTGCCTTCATCCCCAAAAAGGATATCGTTCCCCTTAAGCCCATAGAGTTTATCGTTGCCGCTCTTACCATAAATCACATCATCCAGCAGCAAGGGTCTATCCAGACCATTTAGAATATCGTCCACTGCCGTACCAATCACATCCTTAAATTGCGTCAGATCAATAAACGTCCCATCAGCAAAGGCAAGTTTTTCTACCATATACTGATCGTGACTAAAGTGATTGCTTACCTTTACGGCATTATATCCTTTCAAAAAAATGTCAAGACTGCCGAGGTTTTCATTCCGCCGGAACGAAGCATCTGCCGCACTCATCGTACGATCAACATAGATCGTATCCATTCCGCCAATGTCATCGATGCGGTCAAAACCGCTCTCATAAAAATAGGCATCATCGCCATATTCACCGACAAGAATATCGTCTCCGGCCTGTCCATAAAGCCGATCATCTCCAGAACCACCAATCAGCGTATCATTCCCGTCCCTGCCGAATATGATGTCATCTCCATTCTTTCCATATATTACATCCCTATGGATACTTCCCCATAGAACATTGGCAAAATCGTCGCCAGAGATATCTGTGCTTGAATTAGCTCCGCGCAACAAAACCTCAAAAGTTAGGCCAGGGAGGGCGCTGTCCTCCACGAGGCTGTTTACGGCATCTTTTTCTACCGTGGATAGCGTCGATAAATCTCGCACCGTATTCATTATTTCAAGTATATAATTCCAGCTAGACAAATATACATCTGCCTCCAGATCCCCTGCATAAACTGGCCTGACCAGTGTCAGGGCTGAGATATTAGGTGTAAAATCCCCCTTCAGAACATCGGCCATTGGATCATACGATCCAGAATCCATAAACAACGCCCCCAGATGCCCCGTCTGCGACAGTAGCCTAACTGTCAAACTCTCCAGAGCATTCTTCCATGATGCCTGCAACTCATCAGCGGCACCCAAATTCACAATACTTGTCGCGCTGTCCCGGAAATACTCGCCCAGAAACGACTCCAGAAACCCAAGCTTCTGTGCATCGAAATCTCCCCGGCTGGCCGAGTCAACCCCATCCACATGCGCCCAACGAAAAAGAATATCCGAAATCTTCCCTTGCAAATTAAAGTCAGGAGAGAAAATCTCAGCGGGTTGCGCCAAACTGACTTGTTCTACCAACGTCAAAAGGGTTTCATCCATGCTCATGGCAACATGCAGATCGGGCAGCGTCCCATACCCCCGCAGCGTCGGTAGAAACAGCGTCCGCACATCGAGCGTATAATCCCCAGCATAAATCGTATTCACATTATCATACGCAAACCACACATCCGCGATCTTATTGGTCGCACCACCAATGGTCACCGTACTTTCCTGCTTTATCACATTGCCCGCCAGCGCATAATTTACGTTCGAATAGGCCAGATTAATCGCCGTAATTCCCTTCGCGGCCAGCGTGTAAAGCTCGCCCGTCTGCGACACGCCGTCCTGATTGGCATCGACCCACACGCGCAAGGATGCAAACTGTGCGTCCGCGCTGGTGATCTTGTTGTCACCATTGCTGTCCAGCGCCTTCAGGCTCGTAAAACCATTCGCGCTCCCCGCATTATTCCCGAACAGCTCGCTTTGATTATCAATCGTGCCATTGCCGTTCTTATCCAGCGCCAGCACCCCGTCGCCGCCGGTCACCCAGCCAGAGGCCTCGCGAAATCCGTCATTGTCGATGTCGAAATAAACCGATCCAGCACCATTCAGCGCGCTCAGCTCTATCCCGTCCCCGTCCAGATCGATCACCAGCGGCGAAGCTACCGCCCGCTCTCCGTCTCGGAAGGGTCCAAAGATTCTTGGTAAAAAGGGACCATATGGTTCCATGGGTTTATGTTGAGGAATTGGCACCAAGGGGCTTGTATCGGGGCTAGGCAAAGCATCATAAGGAACCTCGCCGCCCGATTTATCAACTACTTTAGTGTCCGGCGCAGGTGGCCTACCGGGCATAAAAGGAACATTACCGGAATCTACTTCCACATTTTGGCCAATTGACAAACTTTTCAACCGGAATTGAACTGTACTCATACTTCCTTGATCGCCACCTTTTACAAGAACATCAACAGATCCTTCACCTGTAATTGTATGAAGTTCCGTTACAAATCCAGTTCCATTAAAATAACGAACTTCAACATAATATGGAGATGGTCCACCTGATAATGTAGAAAAATCAAGATGGACGGGGGCGTCTATATTGCCAAAAAGAATAAGCCCAGCACTGGTATTCCAAGGTCCCCAAACACCTGGGCCGCCTCCAACAGATGGACCGGCCCATACATTAAAACGATTATTCGCCATTTTTTTCCTCCTTGTTTGACCCAGTAAATACTATTGGTGATAAAACTTCTGGCCGTTCGGCGCTAAATAATGGATAAAAAAGAGTTGTTACATTAGTGCCGGTAGCCGCTTGATAGCTTAGGTTTCCTGCGAATGTAATCGGGGAAAAATAACCAATTAAAATAAAGGTAGTTACACAAATTCCCGCATAGATCATAAGAAATATGTTTGTCATATTTTTATTCTTTGCGCTTAACTGCTTAGCAGTTTGGGATACAAAGTAAATTGAAAAGATCACATAACCCAGAATCACAACAGAAAGCACGTATCGACTTTCCATGGGCATTTTCAACTCTCGCATCAAATCAATTACAGCACCATGAGCTAATCCTACAAAAAACGTGCCCAAAATTAGGACGCCGAAAAAGGCAATCTGAAAACGCGAGATAGTTTGTTTTGTATTTCTCATTTTTTCTCTCCGTTAGTCATAGTGAAACAGTTCTTTTGCAAACAGGATGTAGTTCAAATAGCATGAGCAGATCCGACTGGGTTTCTAGCAAAATATCACCATCAGGCTGCGCAGGCACTACGTTGTTCCATCCCCCACCGATCGTACCGTCCACGCGACCATTGCCGAACAGCTCCGATTGATTGTCAATGATACCGTTACCGTTCCGATCCAGCGCCAGCAACCCGTCACCCCCGGTCACCCACGCCGTGCGTTGCTCAAAGCCGTCATTGTCCAGATCGAAATATACAGCCGAGCTGCCCGCATTACCAAGTCCCAGCCTCGTCAACTCGATCCCATCTCCGTCCAGATCCAGAACCAGCGGAGAAATCGCCTTCGGCCCGTGGTCAAACATCCCCGTCGGGCCGTCAAGCCAGTCAGGGAGCAAACCCATCACCCCTTTACCCAATTCGCCAAACGCCCAACCGTAGTCATCAGGTAGATGTACTATACTCGGTGGAAATCCCAAATCTTCGGCCAGATCAGCCCGAGCCGGAGAAGATAAGCCCTTCAATGCTTCAAAAAGATTTCTAGCAAAATCGAATTGAGCCGGAAGACCAGAAGGATCGAGCAATCCTTGCGCCATGAAATAAGGTGGCAAAACAATTCCTCCGCCTGATTTGGCTATCTCTATGGCATCTTCCCAAATATCCAGAGGGTTATCATTCGTTTGCCAGTCAGCCCATAACGCATCCGGATCGGGTGACTCATTTAGCATCTTGTTCGGAAACCAGTCGTCGGCATTTAAACCTGAATTATCATATTCTTCATTATGATAGTCATGAATTTGTTTACGAGATGGAGTGCCTCCGTTATTCGCGACATAAGCTTGCTGATGCTGAGTTGCTAGGGCCAGATTTAAATCCGCCCAACCTTGGGAGCCGTAACTCATATCCTTATTATTGTTTTTCGCACCACTTTCAGCAAATCCATTGGCAATCTGCCCTTGCCATGTACCGTTATCGGTAACACCAAGCCCCAAACGGCCATAATCCTCACCTTTGCTGGCGAGATACGCATAATAATCCCTGACCCTTTCAGTTTTTGTTTTTGAGGTATTGCCTAAAATATTTGCGGATTCATTCAATTCCATTACGGTCAAAGACATGACTACCTCTCACTTTCTACGGGTCTAAACTCTAACGAATCAATAAATCCTATCGCAGCGTTACGTTGTTGCTGCCAATTTGGAAATTCAGCTATACGCCAACGAATTTTATACAATACCCCCTTATCGATAAAACGATGACTACACGCTGGGTTCTTATCTTTACCCGGAGGGCTTCAGATAACTTTTGACAGTACCGTCAGCATTCCTTTCGATTAAAAAATCATCCTGCACGTACGGGGCATAGGCGGGGTCTGGAGAAACTGGCTTTGGAACCTGATGCACATATTTTTCTAGGCCATAGATGATATTTTTATCCTTTTTGAATTCAGGCCCGCGCATTAAATTTGGAACGACCGTATCAAAAGAAGGTCTTTTGGAAGCATTTTCTAAGAGCATCCCTTTCAACCTGCCTTCGTTAATGAGCTTTTGCCGCTCTTTTCTATGCAAGGGGTGAGAGGGAAGCACTTCAAATCCCGGAAGGGAATATTCCAGCACAACACTTTCGGCATCGCGGCCAGTGGGCGCAGCGCCGTCAAAATAACCCTTCGGCACTTTGAATACGCGACCAGCAATCACAATTTTTACCGCATCGGATTGCTTCTTGTTATCAGGAAAGCACCCGGCAAGCAGCAAACAAATAAAAATACCACAAAAAAAGCTTTTTCATATCACCGCACCACTAGCCCCTTGCACATAGGATAGGAAATCGTTTTTGATTGTCTGATCCGTAAAATAGGATTGCAAAAGGGTCAGACTATCTTCGTATTCCGTCGAAGTAATGGTCATAGCGGTTTTCCTTTCTTGAATAACGGTCTGAGAGTTGTTGCCGGGCTATGAGTCTTTTCAAAAAGTAAAAGCAAAAAAAAGCAAAAATCGTGTCGACAATAGGAGGAAGAGAAATAAAATACACAATTGAAATTAAGATAAAATTTTCGAGTGTCTGCATGCTAAAATCATGAATATAATGCCGCAAAATCAGGATTCCCTTGCGCAAACAAATCAGATGCCTCATTTGCATAATGCTCAAAACCTCTACTAATTAACGCTCCCGCCCCTGATGCTATCAAACCGCTTACAAAAGCCGTTGGTACAACCCATCCCATTTTATTGCTCCTTCTTACTTATTGCCAGACGTAAAAAATGTTAATTTAGAAGTATATTTATGCCCAAGTTTATCTTGCATCCATTTATGTGCTTCCTTACTGTCTTGAATTTTGACCAAATAACGATCTCCTGGATTATGAGTGACTGGATCAAAAGAATAGAATGTATCTCCTACCCTGATTTCACGGGTAAGCGCTTTTCCAAATTGGATTCAAACGCTTTAGAATATCAACGGCAATACCACCCGCGCGCGTTGGGTTATCCGCCATCGCTTTCAGCATCGCAATCGTCAGCCAGAAAATGCAGAGCGACCCGAAAGTCAGGATCAGGCTCTGCTTGATAGATAAGAGCGTCTGATCATTCTGCTTCATAAAATACACCGCCGCGCCATAGGCAGCCCCAAGGATAATGGCAGCCTTTGCGCCCGGAATCTTGATACCGACCTACGAGGCCAGCAGGGTCAACACAAACATCAAACCGATGTAATAAAGCGCAAACAACCCCATCGTCTTAACATAGGTCATTTCGCGTTACTCCCGTTATGTATTTTCTGATATTGTGTATCTGTGTAATTCACAGCCACAGTGTAGGCCGCCTTCAAAAATTTTTCCAACTCAAAACAACAGCTGGAAAATCACATACATTTATGGAATGGCCTATGAGAGGCAAAGCACGACCACTTCAGAGAAAAACTCTGACAGAAAAAAAGCCCTGACTTTAAAGGAAAAAAGAAATTGGAGCGGGTGAAGGGATTCGAACCCTCGACCTATACCTTGGCAAGGTATCGCTCTACCCCTGAGCTACACCCGCATCCATAACCATCGGTGGAGTGATTTATAGAGATTATGCGCGTGAAATCAAGCCCAAAATTTAATAAATTTCACCGACCTTTATCAGAGGCACTTTATAGCCCAATGGCTCCAGCCCCGGAAACAGCGTAAAGATGATCACATTCGGGCTTTTTTCGACCGGCGCGGTCATATGAACAGGAATTTCACATTCCATCAACTGCCCGTCATTTTCAGGGTCGTTATAGACCAGCTGAAACAGGCGCTGTTCCCGGTAATACTCAACCCGGCGGACAATATCGGGCAACGGCCCGTCACTGACCAGAGTTACACGCCCATCATTTAATATGCCAAGTTCTATATTCATGAATGCGGACCGGAAGGGTTAAAAAGGTTAGCTAAAGAGATATTTGGAGAATTGTCAGATGGTGACACAGAAGGATTGGTAACATTAAAATCTCGCCTCAAGGACGAAGGCCCGGCAGCCGGCCCGCAAATATTCTCCAGATTACACCTTAACTTCGCCATCGGCGTTTCAGGAACTTGGCCTCTTTCAAATTTTTCTTTATAATCTGCCGGCGTGACAATCGAACAATCATCCGGCGGAAAACCGGAATACACCGCAGCCAGATGATTATGTCCCATAGAAGAAACACCGCACCCCTCTAAGGCCGCGACCTGCTCCGCACGCAACGCAGCGTAATCCACGCTCTCCCCGCTATCTACCGTCATACACCCCGACCTTATATTTAATATTCTTGGTTACTCGTGTTAACAATCATAGGGCAAATTCGTTAACAAATTGCTTACTTCATGATTATGTGAATATATTTGCCTTTATAAGTTCGGGATAAGTACGGACGTGCAATACCCCGCCCACCGGGAACGCTTGATTTATGAAGAAAAAACCTTACATATAAGGTGAAATCATAACAATCAGGGAATACAGATGTTTTTTGGCTCCAAAACACAAAAGCCGCAACAGGTTCAGAATCAGGCACAAGCACCCTCCGCACCTCCGGTCATGAACACCATGAACGCCGCAAACGCGCCGGAACAAAACGCAGGCGCTGTCATTTTCGATGTAAACATCAACGATTTCGAAAGCCGCGTTATGGCCGCCTCGATGGAGCGCCCGGTAATCGTGGATTTCTGGGCGCCGTGGTGCGGGCCATGCAAACAATTAACGCCCGTTTTGGAATCTGCCGTAACCGCAGCGGGCGGGCAGGTCTTGCTCGCCAAAATCAACATTGATGAAAATCCGGAACTGGCGCAGGCGCTTCAGGTACAATCCGTCCCTACCGTCTATGCCTTCTTTGGCGGGCGGCCCGTAGATGCGTTTCAAGGCGCGCAACCCGAAAGCAACATCAAGGCTTTCATTGATAAATTAATCACCCTTGCCCGCGCTAACGCACCCGATGCGATAAACATCCCCGAAGTGCTCAAGGCCGCGGCCGAAGCACTGGCGGCCAATGACTTGCCCACCGCGCAGGCGCTCTACGCCCAGATTTTACAACAGGACGAAAAAAACATTGAGGCCTATACCGGCATGGTTCGCGTCTTCATTGCCGCCAAGGCGCTGGAGCAGGCCGAAGGGTTAATTGAATCCGCCCCGCCGGTAATTGCAAACAACCCCTCTTTTCAGGCCGCAAAAACAGCTCTGGAACTGGCAAAGAAAGCCCCGGTCGGCGGCTATAATTCTCTGGTAAAGAAACTGGCCAAAAACCCGAAAGATCATCAGACCAGTATTGATCTGGCCGAGGCTCAATTCTCCTCCGGCGCAAAGGAAGAGGCCATAGAGACGCTTCTGGCCGCTATCGCACTGGATAGGGATTGGAACGAACAGGCCGCCCGCAAGACGCTTCTGCGCTTTTTCGAAGCTCTGGGGCATGGAGACCCGTTGACCGTGGCAGCCCGAAAAAAACTCTCCAGCCTGCTTTTCTCCTGAATAAACAAGCCTATATAAATGCATTATGGAACAAAACCCCTTCACGATAGAGTTTGACCTTCTGCCCGACCATTTACCGGTTTTCCCACTGATAAATGCTGTTTTACTGCCCGCCGGGCATCTGCCGCTCAATGTTTTTGAGCCGCGCTATATGCGCATGATTGATGACGCGCTAGCCACAGACCGGCTTATCGGCATAATCCAGCCGACCGACGAAACGGCTACCCATCCCCGCCCCCATCTGCGCCGCACCGGATGCGCAGGGAAAATCATAGAATTCAGCGAAACCGCTGATGGGCGCTATATCATAAAACTGGCCGGGCTTTACCGTTTTAACCTCATCGCGGAAATAGACCAGCCGCTCCCCTACCGGATCGTTACCGTAGATTGGCAACCCTACGAAAAGGACAGCAAGGCCTTTAAATGCCTCAATCTTGATCGCGCTCATCTCAATGCGCTCCTGCGACTTTATTTTTCAAAACAGGAAATGATCTGCGATTGGGAAGCCGTGGATGGCGCGGCCGATGACAAGCTCATCACCTGCCTTGCGATGATTTGCCCCTTCGAGCCACAAGAACGCCAGGCGCTGCTGGAGGCCGCATGCTGTAAAACACGCGCCGACCTGTTCATGAGCATGCTGGAACTGGCCGTGCAGGGCCGCCCGCGCAATGCCTGTCATTAACCGGTGGCACATTTTAAAAGTTGCGCCTTGAAAAAACCCGGCTTTTCCTCCAAGATCACACCATCATGAGCGCACAAATCGATCCAAAACTGCTTGAAATTCTGGTCTGCCCCCTGACCAAGAGCCCTCTGCGCTATGACGCACCCGCGCAGGAGCTTATCTCCGATCAGGCCGGACTGGCCTATCCCATCCGTGACGGCATACCCATCATGCTGGTGGATGAAGCCCGCCAGATCGAAAAATAACAAAATTCTTGCAATACTCCTGAAAAATCCGTTTAAATGCCTTCTATGAACACTCGCACACGCTTATTACTGCCTGCGCTTCTCCTCCTTATGCACCCCTGAGCGGGATCATGAGGCGTTTGTAACGCCTGCGCTACAGGGGAAATAAAAACTTTCAAAAATCGATAAAACAGGCTTTATGAAACAAGCTATATAAGTGTGAGCGAAGGAGCGCGTAAATCTCTCCCGGCCTGGCACTTGAGCAAACAGCCAATACAAGGGAAAACAGTATGACCCGCGCATTTGACAAGATTAAAAACAACCCGGACCGCATCATTATCTTTGATACGACCCTGAGGGACGGCGAACAATCCCCCGGATGTTCGATGAATTTAGAAGAAAAACTCAAAATGGCGCGTCTGCTTGATGAAATGGGCGTAGATGTGATCGAGGCCGGATTCCCCGTAGCCTCCGCCGGAGATTGGGAAGCCGTCAACGAAATCGCCAAAACGGTTAAAAATGCCACAGTTTGCGGCTTGGCCCGCGCCAAAAAATCAGACATTCAGGCCAGCGGCGAGGCGATTGCTCCGGCAAAATCCCGGCGCATCCATACCTTTATCTCCACCAGCCCTCTGCACATGAAATTCAAATTGCAGATGGAGCCGGAAGAGGTCTTAAACGCCGTCACCGAGAGCGTAACCTTCGCCCGCAGCTTCACCGACGATGTGGAATGGAGTGCCGAAGACGGCAGCCGAACGGAAGATGATTTCCTCTGCCGCTGCGTTGAGGCCGCCATCAATGCCGGAGCCACCACGATAAATATTCCCGACACCGTGGGCTATGCCCTGCCGGAGGAATATTTCACAAAGATAAAGATGCTCTTTGAGCGCGTCCCCAATATCGACCGCGCGATTCTCTCCACCCATTGCCACAATGATCTGGGGCTGGCTGTTGCCAACTCCCTGTCCGGTTTGCGCGCAGGCGCGCGGCAGATCGAATGCACCATCAACGGCATTGGCGAGCGGGCGGGCAATGCCGCGCTGGAGGAAATCGTCATGGCCATCCGCACACGGCCCGACCTCATCCCCTTCCGGCATGAAATCGACACCACAAAGATTATGAAGCTTTCCCGCACGCTCTCCACCATCACCGGGTTTAGCGTCCAGCCCAACAAGGCCATTGTTGGTGCGAACGCTTTTGCCCATGCCAGCGGCATTCATCAGGACGGCATGTTAAAAAATGCGCAGACCTATGAAATCATGACACCGGAATCTGTGGGCCTGACCGAGAGCAAGCTGGTTCTGGCCAAGCATTCTGGTCGCGCCGCCTTTAAAAATAAACTTAAAGAGCTGGGGTTTGATCTGGGCGAGAATGCCTTTCAGGACGCCTTCGATCGCTTCAAAACGCTGGCCGATAAAAAACGGGAAATATTTGAAGACGATTTAATCGCGCTGGTCGAAGATGAAATCATACGCGAAAATGAGCTGATCAAATTTGTCTCGCTTCAGGTTCAGGCCGGGTCCAAAGGTCCGCAAGTGGCTGAATTATGCCTCACCGTGGGCGAGGAAGAAAAATGCGAGCGGGTGGAGGGCAACGGCCCGGTCGATGCCATCTTCAAGGCCATCAGAGCAATCATTCCCCATACCGATGCGCATTTACAGCTCTATCAGGTCCACGCCGTAACGGGCGGAACGGACGCACAGGCCGAGGTTACCGTCAGACTTGAGGAAAAAGGCAAAACCGTCAACGGACAAGGCGCCGATTCCGATACGCTGGTCGCGAGCGCCAGAGCCTATATCAACGCGCTTAACAAATTGCTGATCAAGCGCAACAGCCTCAACCCGCAAATCACACCATAGACGGCCAGAAACGGGAATGAAAATACAACCGGAGATCAAGGAAGAAGACACAGCGCAATGGTGGCGCGGCGCGATGATGTACCAGATTTATCCGCGCTCCTTCCTTGATACAAATAATGACGGCATAGGCGACCTCAAAGGCATAACGGCCAAGCTGGACTATCTGGCGGGACTGGGCATAGAGGGTCTATGGATTTCTCCGTTTTTCAAATCCCCCATGAAGGATTACGGCTATGACGTTTCGGATTACCGGGATGTAGATCCGCTCTTTGGCACGCTGGCCGATTTTCAAACGCTTTTGGAAAAGGCTCATCTCCTAGGGCTTAAAATTATCATTGATCTGGTCCTCTCCCACACATCGGACCAGCACCCATGGTTTCACGATCCGGCCAAGAAAGACTGGTATGTCTGGGCGGATGCAAAAACCGGCACAAATACAAAAGAGCCCCCCAATAACTGGGTATCGGTTTTCGGCGGCTCCGCGTGGGAATGGCACGAAGGCCACCGGCAATATTACTTTCACAACTTTCTAAAGGAACAGCCCGACCTTAATTTTCACAATCCCGAAGTGCAGAAAGAGGCACTGGACATTGCCCGCTTCTGGCTGAATATGGGCGTGGATGGTTTTCGGCTGGATGTCTGCAATTTCTATTTCCATGACTGGCGCTTGCGCGATAACCCGGCGCGCCTTTCCGGCACACAATTTGCCACGCAATATGAGGGCGAAGACCCCTATTCCGCCCAGCAACATATCCACGATAAATCTCAACCTGAAAACCTTACATTCCTGCGGCAGCTCCGCGCCCTGACCGACGAATACGCAGGCAAGATCACGCAGGGCTATCAACAGGAACGCTTCATGGTCGGGGAGCTGGGCGATGATCACCCCTACGCCAGAGCCGCCGAATACACCGCCGGAGAAACTGGCCTGCACACCACCTATAATACGCATTTAATGAGCGGTGCGCATAAAGCCCTTAGCCCCGAAATCATCCGCGAACCTTTCGCGCTTTTCGCGGCAGAGCCGGGCGATGGCTGGCCATCCTGGGCATTTTCAAACCATGATGTCGTACGCGCCGTGAGCCGCTGGCACAACGCGGCAAAAGCCGGAGATGAAGGGTTTTCTCAAGACCCGGCACTGGCGAAGATGTTAATTGCCTTGCTGGGCTGCCTGCGCGGGACAATGTTCCTCTATCAAGGCGATGAACTGGGCCTGCCCGAAATCCGCATGGCGTTTGAAGATATTCAAGACCCATGGGGCAAGCATCTCTGGCCCGCATGGCAGGGCCGCGATGGCTGCCGCACCCCTATGCCATGGACCGGCGGCGAGCATGGCGGTTTTTCAGCGCACAAACCATGGCTGCCTGTCTCTGAACTCCATAAAGCCTTGAATGTCGCCGCGCAGGATAAAGATCAAAGCTCCGTTCTTAATTTCACGCGCGCCTTTTTAAAATGGCGACAGACGCAACCTCCGCTCATACGCGGAGAGATTACATTTCACGCCAGTGAAAATAACCATATTCTTACGCTTTCCCGCAGCTTAGAGGGCAAGACTATCCTTTGCCAATTCAACTTAAGTGACGCATCGCAAGCGCTCCAGACAGGCGATTCGCCGGATAAAATGCTCTACAGCGACGAGCTAAGCACGCAGCAGCAATACGCCCCCTACGGCTTTACCATCACGGCCCACACGAAAGAAAACGGCTAAAAATATCGTCCCAGCGATATTTCTTTTGCCACAAGCCGCCTGTTCGGGTTACAAATTGGCCATCATGTCGAAACAGCATAAACACAGCGCCGCCGCGCCCGATAACACATGCCAGCCGGAACCGCTGGACCGTGATCGTGCCGATGCGCGGCAATCTGAAATGACCGGTGATCTCTTGAAGGACATCAACACCCCCGCCGATCTCAAAACATTAAGCGATACTGATCTTAAAATTCTTGCCGCAGAATTGCGCGATAAAACCGTTCAGGCCGTCTCCAAAACCGGTGGCCATCTGGGCGCTGGCCTTGGCGTGGTGGAGCTAACCGTTGCGCTGCATGCGGTTTTCAATACACCGGATGACAGGCTGATCTGGGATGTTGGCCATCAATGCTACCCGCATAAAATTCTTACAGGCCGCAAGGACCGCATTGAAACCCTGCGCATGGGCGGCGGACTTTCGGGCTTTACCAAACGCTCGGAATCCGAATACGACCCTTTTGGCGCGGCGCACTCCTCCACATCCATCTCCGCCGCGCTCGGCATGGCGGTGGCGCGAGATCTGGCGAAAGGTGATAACAATGTGATTGCCGTTATCGGCGATGGCGCGATGAGCGCGGGCATGGCCTACGAAGCCATGAATAACGCGGGCGCGCGCAAAAGTCGACTGATCGTGATCTTGAACGATAATGAAATGTCCATCGCCCCGCCGGTCGGCGCAATGAGCCGCCATTTAACCCGGCTGGTCTCCTCCCGCCCCTATATAAACGCCCGCGAAATGGGCAAAAAAATTACCGGGATTCTCCCCTCCCCCTTGCGCCACGCTGCCAAGCGGGCGGAAGAAAGCGCGCGTTTTGCGGCCTCGCATTCCTTCGGCGGCGGCTCCTTGTTTGAGGAAATGGGTTTTTACTATATCGGCCCGGTGGATGGTCACAACCTCGACCATTTATTGCCTGTCCTGCGCAACGCACGGGATAATAACAATCACGGCCCTTTATTGATCCATGTCATCACGCAGAAAGGGAAGGGCTATCTTCCCGCCGAAAACTCAAAAGATAAAATGCACGGTGTGCGCAAATTCGACGTTATAACCGGCGAGCAATCCAAAGCCAAACCCGGCGCGCCCGCCTATACAAAAGTTTTTGCCCGGCAGCTTATAAAAGAAGCGCAGAAAGACCCTAAGATTCTGGGCATAACCGCCGCCATGCCTGATGGAACGGGTATAGATCTCTTTGCGCATGAATTTCCGGAGCGCAGCTTTGATGTCGGCATAGCCGAACAACATGCCGTGACCTTTGCCGCCGGTTTGGCCGCCGAAGGCTTTAAGCCTTTTTGCGCCATTTATTCTACCTTCTTACAACGCGCCTATGATCAGGTCGTGCATGATGTCGCCATTCAAAATCTGCCGGTGCGCTTCGCCATAGACCGCGCCGGGCTGGTCGGGGCGGATGGCTCAACCCACGCGGGCGCGTTTGATATTGCCTATCTTTCCTGCCTGCCCAATTTCGTGGTCATGGCCGCCAGCGATGAAGCCGAACTGGCCCGCATGGTTGCAACGGCGGCGGCCCATAACGATGGCCCCATCGCTTTGCGCTACCCCAGAGGCGAAGGCACAGGCGCGGAAATTCCTGAAGACGCGCAGCCGCTGGAGATCGGCAAAGGCCGGATTATAAAACAAGGACAGGATATCGCGCTTATCTCTCTCGGCGCACGTCTGGAGGAATGCCTGAAAGCAGCAGAAACTCTGGAATCTCAAACAGGAAAATCCGTCAGCGTTATTGATGCCCGTTTTGCAAAACCGCTGGACGAGGCGCTTCTAACCACGCTGGCAAAAACACATGCCACACTCATCACCATAGAGGAAGGCGCGCGCGGTGGCTTCGGCGCCAGTGTTCTCGAGTTTTTGGCCAATACCGATCTACTGAGCGGCATAAAAATCCGCACGCTCACCCTGCCCGATGTTTTTCAGGAACACGACACACAGGAAAAACAATATGAGCAGGCCGGGCTAAATGCACAAAGCATCGTCAAGGCCGCGCTGTAAAGCCACCACACCTGAAAAAACCAGAAAATACGCTTATTTCTTTTTCCCGCAAGGGTAGGCCTGAAACAGCGCCAGCGCCACACCGGGAGCAGCAATGAACGGCCCCTGCTCGTGCCGGTTACGCAAGAGATAACTCACCACCTTGCTTTGCACCTCGTATAGCCCCGTTTCCTCTGGCACGCAAAAATCAACAGAAGGCGCCGCGCCCAAAGAGCGGATAAGATTGTGGTAATCCAAAATACCGGCAATATACGCCTGACAAGCGATGTGGCTGCCGGGGGAAAGCTCTCTGCCCGCACTGTCCATGCCACAGACCTGAAGCAGATAATCAGCGGAAAAACGCGCCGCCTGTGCAGGAGGAACAGATAGAACACTCAGCGCAGAAATCATGGCACAGCGCAGCGCAAAAACACGGATACCCCCCTGCCTTCTGCGCCCGGATTTACTCATCGGCTTTCTTCTTAAGCTGCCCCAAAATGGCAAAGGGCGAGTCCTCAGGCTTGGGAGCGGGCCCCGTGTGCAGAACCATTTTTTCCTTGGGCGCAGAATCGCGCGGAGCTTTGGGCTTGAATTTTGGCTTACGATCCGCATCGTTATCCCGTGGCGATTTTTTCGCCTCAAACTTTCCGGGTTTGCGCTCAACCCTGCCGGAGACAGGACGATCAGACACCCGCCCCTTGGCCAGACGGAAAAGCGCCAGAACAGGCTTAACCGCGACCATCTGCACCGCTTGCGGCTGCTCCGTGGCCAAATCCTGAGGCTCATCTTGCGTTTTTTCTACAGCTTCACAAACCGAGCCCTCAGCAGTCTGGGCCGCACCTTCCGGCGTTTCAGCGGATGCAGGCGCAGGCAGCGCACCTTCTTCAGCGGGCGCAGACTCTGAATTTGCCGTTTCTGCAACAGGTTCTTCAATTTTTTTATGCCCCATTGCGCTCAACACGCCGTAAAGCCCGTCAATTGAACACCCCAGCCATTCGGCCATTTTGTGCTCGGCCCGGAACTTACCATCCTTGGCCGAATCATAAACAGCACTGATCACCCGGTCCAGCATATCGATCCTGATCGCGCGATTACCAAAAACCGGATACCCCACAGCGCGATAGAAATTCCTGTCCGTAGTTTGCGGATCAACCTCCATGGAAACAATACCGTCTTTGGGCGTGGCCATCGGCAAGGGGCGATCATTGAATAAACCCCAGAGCAACGCCCGCAAACGCACCGCCGCCGGTTTATTCAATGCGGGAATAAACACCAGAACCGGACCCAGTCTGATTTTCTTGGCGCGCAGCGCACGCCGCCCTTCCTGATCCAGCGCGGCGATAAGATCCTCAATCTGTGCGCGCGGTACAATGCCCATCGCTTCATGGATTTGAAAGGCGATTCCCCGCGCGGGGCCGCTCAGAGCATCTTCTTCCTGCATTAAATTTGCCAGCGGCTCCAAAACCCCGGCAATGTGACGCGCCAGCCAGCCCTCAAGATGTGTATGCAACCGGCCTTTATCCTGATCTTTCGCCAGTGCACTTTCCGGAATTAAAATAGCGGGCTTAAGAATCGACTGGCCCTTGATAACCTGCGCCAGCGCCTCGCCCGGTAGCGGATTTGTAGCATTGCTTTGATAGAAAATGCTGCCATCTTCCATCAGTCTGAATTGTGAATCTTGTGCGCTCAGCATATATAGACGCCCTGAAAATTGAGATTTGTCCGGTATAAACCGAAAACAACCGGCATGTCCAATCAAATGACACTTGGTTTTTCTCTCATTTTCTTGTTTAAATGCTTCATCATGATAAAAACAATTTTCAAATCCATATCCGTTCATGCGCTCTGGGGCGCAGCTGCCTTGTTCCTTGCCTCGGCATATCTGTGGGTAACGCCCGCTGCTGCGGCCTCCGACAGACAGGACCATAGCGCCCACATCAAGGCCATATTCAGCGCCATCATGGACGAACAGATTCGAAACGTCGCCGCCAATGCGGATGATTCGCGCCAGATACAATATGACGGAGAGCTGAGCGTTGAGCCTGTAGAGGATTACTACGCCGTCACCATGCCCCGCATGAGCGTGCTCTACCCCGATGGAGAAAAACTGGATATCGGCATGATCTCCATTAACGTCACCGCGCCCGAAATTGCTAAAACACCGCCCGGCCAGTGGAAAATGACCTTAGCCCTGCCCACGCCGATTCTGGGCTATAATGCGGAAGGGGTAAAAATCATGCGCCTGGCCATCGGCACACAAAAGGCCGCCGGCATCTGGGATGAGAACCTTAAAAACTTTATAAAGCTGGATGCCCAGTATTCTGATTTACAAATAGACTTTCCGCTTAGCCAGGGTCACATAGCCATTTCGGGCATTGCCATCCGTTACAATCTGGGGGAAGACCGCGAGAAGCGCTGGTCAGGTCCGCTCTCTTTTGAGCTGCTCAATGCCGGATGGGATATCCCCGCCCCCAAACGCCTGAAGGGAGAGCTGGGCAAACTGGCGCTCCACATTGACCTCAAAAAATTCTCAACCGATTACCTGAAAGAGAGCAACGCCCTGTTTCCCGGAAAGTTTGATTTTTTAAATCCGGCCTTTCTGAAAACCGGCGATGGAATCAAAACCACTTTCTCTCTCAGCAATCTAAAAACGGATATCCCCGCACCCCAGCCAAAGGGTAGCACTGAAAAATCAGTAAAAATTGATGATGCGGTTTTAAGTTTTGATCTTCAGAATGTATTGAGCGGCACAGCAAACGCCGCGATGAATCTAACCTTCAATGGCCTTGATATACAGCCCGCTCCGGACGCAAACTCTACGGATGCTCAGGAAACGCTGCTTAAGCTTGTCCCCGCCCGCGGCCACATCGGCATCGAGCATAAAAACATCCCCATAGCCGGCATCACCCAGACATTGAGCAACAGCACAGGACAAAACAACCCCATGGCCGGGCTGGGGTTATTCCTTAAGCTGCCGGGTCTCTACGCGCAAGCGGGCAGCCTCCTTCGGATAAAAGACAGCTCCATCGGGAACGCCCTTTATCGCATTGATATAAATGGCGAAGCCAAAGCCGATATAACCGCTGCACTCAGCGCCATAGCGGCGGGTAAAATCACCCTCGCCGGGTTGGATCAGACGCTTGCTCTTTTAAACACGGCCTCGGCAGATAAAAACAGCCCCGATCTGGCTATGACCGCCTCAAACATAAAGACCACCCTCGAAAATATGAAGCACTATGGCAACGCCCGCACCAATACGGGAACCCCGCCGGAGCCTATCTATGATTTTGATTTCAAGCTTGATCAAACCGGCGCCTTTACCGTTAATGGAAAAAACGCCATGCCGCTATTCATGCCGGGCCAGATCAGACACACACCGCCTCCGGCTGCGCCTTGAGAATATAGGGAATAAGAGCGTTAAGGCGGAGCATCCCCTCAACGCTGAGCCATAGCCGCTCGGAATCATAGTCCAGCCACCCCTGCGCCCGAACACGGGACAAACGCTCCTCATCCACATAATCGCGCCACTTCCCGCCTGAGGCTTGCGCGTCCAGATGCGCCAGCGTAACACCACCGCGCAACCTCAACCCCATCATAAGCGCCTCTGTGAACCGCTCCTCCGCCGGCAACGGCGCAAATGGATGACCACCCATACCGGATTTTTCTACACGCTCCAGCCAGATCGGCGGCGCATAATGTTCGCGCGTGGCGTATTTTTTTCCCTCAAAACTCAACCGCCCATGCGCGCCCGGACCTATACCGATATAATCGCCATAATGCCAGTATGTCAGATTATGACGGGACTGATGCCCCTCTGCCGCATGATTGGAAACCTCATAGGAGGCCAGCCCCGCTTGCGATGTCATTTCTTGTGTCAAAAGATAAAAATCAGCCGCAACATCCTCATCCGGAATAGAAAAAACGCCTCTGGTATGATCAAGATAAAATGGCGTGCTGCGCTCAATCGTTAATTGATATAAAGACAAATGCCCACGCGCCAGGGCCAAAGCCTGTGTCAATTCAGCCCGCCAGTCTTCCGGCACTTGACCGGGACGGGCGTAAATAAGATCAAAGCTGAATCTATCAAAGATTTTAGAGGCAATTTCAATCGCTTGAAGTGCTTCTTTCGCACTATGCTTGCGTCCCAGAAACTTTAAATCTTTATCATTTAAAGCCTGCACCCCCACAGAAACACGATTAATGCCAGCCTCTCGAAAAGCAGAGAATTTTTCAATCTCCACCGTGGAAGGATTAGCCTCCAGCGTAACTTCCAGATCATTAACGCAAGGCCAGAGCGCATGGATTTTATCAATAATCGCAGCAATCGTGGACGGAAGCATAAGCGAGGGCGTGCCGCCACCAAAAAAGATGGATGAAATAATCCGCCCTTCAGTCAGACCCGCCACATGCTCCAAGGATTTAAGATACGCCGCGCACCAGCGCGCCTGATCAACACCGGAATCAACATGGACATTAAAATCGCAATAAGGACATTTGGACAAACAAAAAGGCCAGTGAATATATAATCCCGTCTGGCCTTTTGTAATCATGATATAAAGCTTCGCTCCCCGGCCCGCCCGAAAAAATCCGAACGCGATCAGAACGCTCTAAAAAACGTTAAGCTCTATCTTTTTCAATTTTGCCGGAGAGATACTGGCCCCGGTTGTCCCGATGGTGTTCATCATGGATTCAAACACGATCGGCAGCGCAAACAACGCACCACCGGCAGCCAGACGAATAGCACCGTCTTTCAAAGCCGTCTGGGTCGGGTTTTCAACGTGATCTTTCAACTTCAAAACACCAACCACACCGAGCAACAAACCAAACAGATAGGAAATGCCGGTTACAAGACCTGGCAGCTCCTCAATAGACGTAGTCACATTACGGGCGATCGAGCTGAAGTTATTGGATCCAGCCGCAGCCTGCGCCCCGGAAGAAGCACACATAAGCCCCACCAGAAAACTGGCCTGAAACGCAATAAGTTTATGTTTGAACACTTTAATCATGGCTCTGAGCTCTCCGTAGTCGTATTCGTGAAATGATGCGCCTCTTATACAACACAAACACAAAAAAGTCAAGAATTTGTGCGGATTCCCCGAGCACTTACCCACAGCGTCACAAATATTAGGTAAAACAGGATTCTACCAGCATGGAAAAGGCCGCCGCCCGATGAGAAATACGATGCTTTTCCGCCGGATCCATTTCAGCAAAGCTTATATCATACCCCTCAGGCACAAACACGGGATCATAACCAAACCCCCTCTCCCCGCGCGGTGGAAAAACCATTTCCCCGCTAACGCGCCCTTCGAAAACTTCCACATGCCCGTCCGGCCAGGCCAGCGCCAGCGCACAGACGAAAGAAGCGCTCCGATCCGGCGAAGGGCCAAGCAAGGTTTCGATACGCCGCATCGCCAATGAAAAATCCTTATCCGGCCCGGCCCAGCGCGCCGAATAAACACCGGGCTCCCCGCCCAGCGCATGAACGCACAAACCGCTATCATCGGCCAGGGCCGGTTTTCCACTGGCCAGTACCGCCGCCAATGCCTTGATTTTAGCATTATCCTGAAATGTTTCGCCGGTTTCCTCAGGCTCCGCCAACCCCAGCGCGCCCGCACTCTCAAAGGATGCCACATATGGCCCCAGCAAGGCGGCAATTTCACCAACCTTACCCGCATTATGCGTGGCAATCACTAGCGCATTGTCTGTAAATTTTCTGGTCATGCCGAAAAACCTTAAAAACGCACCATCAAAGCCCCAGAGCTTTTTTCTGAAGCGCCGTCAGCTCACCGCACGCGGTTTTAGCAAGATTAAGCAGCTCTATGAATTGCGCCTCACTAAAGGGCTCTTTTTCAGCAGTCCCTTGTATCTCCACAATGCCGCCCCGCCCGGTCATAACGAAATTAGCATCCGTTTCCGCCGTTGAATCCTCATCATAATCCAAATCGGCAACCGGCTGCCCCTCCACAATACCACAGGAAATAGCGCACACCGTGTCCTTCAGGGGAATAGCGGACATCGCGCCGACCTTCACAAAATGCTGAAACGCCAGATGCATAGCCACAAAACCGCCGGTAATTGCCGCTGTGCGCGTTCCGCCATCCGCCTGAATAACGTCACAATCAATGCGCACCTGCCGCTCACCCATAGCCCGAAAATCAACAACGGCGCGCAGAGCCCGGCCAATAAGGCGCTGAATTTCCTGCGTCCGTCCCGATTGCTTTCCCTTGGCAGCCTCCCGGTCCATGCGCTGCCCCGTAGAGCGCGGCAGCATCCCGTATTCCGCTGTGACCCATCCGGAGCCGCCACCTTTCATCCAGCCGGGAACTCTATCCTCAGCCGTGGCCATACACAAAACATGCGTGTGGCCAAATTTAACGAGACACGAACCCTCCGCATGACGGGACACATCAGTGATAATTTCAACATCGCGGATCTGGACAGGAGTCCGTCCTGAGATTCTGGGCATACTTTAACTCCGAGCTTTTTTCTATAGCGCCACACTTTTAAGGACTGAAGGGTAATTGTCAATCGCGCAACAAAGGATTATATTTTTACGAAATGATGATAAACCAGCTTAATGAGCGCTCGCGCCAGATCTTCCGTTTTATAGTTGATTCCTATCTGTCAACGGGCTCCCCCGTAGGGTCTCGCACCATTTCCACGCTTTCGGGAATAAACCTCTCCGCAGCCAGTATCCGCAACACCATGTCCGATCTTGAGACTGCCGGACTTTTATTTTCTCCGCACACCTCCGCCGGAAGACTACCGACAGAGCAAGGCCTGAGGCTTTATATTGACGGCCTCATGCAGGTTGGCGGACTTTCAAAAGAGGAACGACAGAGCATTGAGGCCACCTGCGTTTCAACCGGGCGCCCCATCAACGAAGTTCTGGAACGCTCCACGGCGCTTTTATCGGGACTTTCCTCCTGCGCCTCGCTGGTGATCGCCCCGAAAACCGAGTCCTCAGTGCGCCAGATTCAGTTCGTACAGATACAGCCGCGCCGCATCCTGGCCGTTATCGTCCTGCAAAACGGCCTGGTTGAAAACCGGATTATGGAGGTGGAACAGGACTTGCCGCCCGAAACCCTGACCAGCGCCGCTAATTACCTTAACGCCAAGCTGGCGGGTAAAACCATCGCCGCCGCCGAAGCGGAGATCGAGCGTGAAATCCATGACAACCAAAGCCATCTGGATACGCTGGCGCAGAAGCTTGTGAGAATTGGACTGGCTCTGCCCTCTCGTGATGCCCATGACGGCCACATCATTGTGCGCGGCCAGTCCCGGTTACTGCAAGATGTGAAGGCACTTGAGGATCTGGAACGCGCCCGCGCATTGCTCGGCTATCTGGAAGAGCAAAAACATATGCTGGAAATCCTGAGCGCCATTGACCGGGCCGAGGGTGTCCAGATTTTTCTTGGGACAGAAAACAAGATCTTCAACCAGTCCGGCTGGTCCATGATTATCTCTCCCTATAAAAATGCAGAAGAGCAGATTATTGGTGCCATCGGTGTTATCGGCCCAACGCGGCTCGATTACGACCGCATCATCCCGATGGTGGATTACACCTCGCGGCTGGTCGGACGGATGTTCGGCAAGATGGTGGATGAACTTTAAAAACACAACAGCCCGCCCTTGCTCCGCAACAATTTTACTGGCTTAATAAGGCTCTAATTCTAACATTTTTTCCACGATGGCGGGCTCATGAAAAAACACAATCTTGCGCTTTTATCTTTCCTTTTTCTTCCGGTTATGGGAGCAGGATTTTTCGCGCCGGCTCTGGCGCAGGAACAAAACAAACCTGGCGCAGGCCAGTCCGGAAGCAATAACGATTATCTTTTTAATTTCGGAAAGGAAGAGGAAGAAAAAGAAGAAAAACGCGACCCCATCTTTAACCCCTACGACCCGCAATACCGTCCAAAACCGCAAATAGACAGCGGACCGGGCGCAGACCTTCTTCCTGCTTCATCCCTGCGCGCCAGTCTTGTCCGCCAACCGGACGCAGAGGATCATTTCATCCTGCGGCTCAGCGCCCCTGTCGTCATTACAGGATGCCTGAAAAAGAACGACACGAAAATCGACATCACCAAACAGGGAGAAATGCTCCAGATCAAACTGACCGGCGAGCCCATAAGTCCGGATCAATACACAGTGCGTTATGCACAATATAGCTGTGATACACAAACCGGACTGTCCGCTGCGGATATAGATTTCAGCGCAGACACCCTCACCGAAGACGGCATTAAAAACATCAGAATCAATGCCGATGGCGGCTTGATCATCGGCACATACACTCTGCGGATTGATGAACAAAAAATCGTACTGGACAAAGCCACACCGGGCGGAACGGCGCGCGGTGGCGCCGGGCAGATAACCCTCTGGCGATACCCGGCCAACACCTATGTTCTCTCCGCGCCGGATATAGATATTGGCGATGAAAGCATCATTCGGGAGATACGAGCCATGGCACGCGGCAAAGGCTTAACGCCGCTTGAGGAAATACTACCCGGCTTTACGCCCCAGGACCAGAACCGGAAAAAAATCTATATCGTTGATGAACGGGGGATTTTCCGCGATCAGGCCACAGGCGAAACCAACAAGGCCTTTGCCATCGGGAGCATTCAACAGGATGAAATATACTACACAGCAGGGATGGCGCAGCACCGTCCGATCAAAAAAATAGTCATGGCCAAGCCGCCGGGACTGGACGAATAGAAAAAAAACACTACAAAGATTGATATGATGATGAACTCAAATCCAAAAAATGAGGCTACGCCCTCTCAACCAGACAACGAAGATCACGCCAATGAAACGCTGGCGCAGCGTTCCGCCCGGCTGGAAGCCGAAGCAACAGCCCTGATGCAGGCGGGGGACCCTCTCGCGCCGGAACCCATGCAGCCCGAATCACTACACACAGCCCCCGCAGCAGAAACTCTGAAACTTCAGGCCGAGCTTGAGGCAACTAAAGATCAAATGATTCGCGCACTGGCCGAGGCGGAAAACACACGCCGCCGCGCACAAAAGGAACGCGAGGACATTGCAAAATTCGCCATATCCGGCTTTGCCAAGGATATGCTCGATGTTGCCGATAATCTGCGCCGCGCTCTGGAGGCCGTCCCGTCCGACCTTCTGGAAAGCGATCCGCGTCTAAAAAATCTGATCGAGGGTATTGAGGTCACGGAACGTACCTTGCTGCAAAATTTTGAAAAGCACGGCATCCGCGCCATAGAACCCATGGGGGAGATTTTCAATCCCAATTTCCACGAAGTGATGTTCGAAGCCCCCGCCCCCGGCAAACCAGCCGGGACAATTATCCAGGTTATGGCGACCGGCTACACCATGCATGAGCGTCTTTTACGCCCGGCCCGCGTTGGTGTTGTCCGCGATGACGGGCAAGGTGGCGGCGCGCCGCCCTCCGCAGGTGGACACATTGATACACAGGCTTAAAAACGCCAGACTTACGGACCGCTGTAGAAAAATTTAAAGCCCTAGAAAAGCCCCTGATAATGGCGCTCGGTCATTTCAAAGACCTCTTCTTCAGAGAATTCGAAATGCTTGCCCAACTCCTCAAATATAACCTGCCGCAGAAGATAATTGATGTCTTCGCCGTTTTCACACCACATATCCAAAATAGGACGGCGGTATAAAATCAAAAGATCATCATCATTGGCCGTTTTTCGCTCTACGCCGGGCGATATTTCGCGCCCGCTACGATAGAGCGCAAGCAGATCATAAGAATCCCCAAGCTCCAGCTCATGCTCCACAGCTTCATCCGGGAACTCTTCAACCTCGATCGCCAAACCTTCGCAAGCCTCACAAAGCTCCTCCGGCAGCGCTTCGATAATGGAAAGCGCCATAACCAGCAAATCCTCCTGCGTAGGAGGAAAAGTAAAATTCATGATGATCTGCTTGTTTCCCAACATACTCGATCTCCCGGACCTCTCTCACGCCGCAAAAGACGCGGGGCGGTCAAAAAAGACATATACATTTTTGATTCGCTCAGGATACGATGAAAAAAGGCTACAGACAATGGCAGACGCAAGACAAGCGCCAGACCTTACACAAAAAAACGGATTTCCAGAGATAAAAAACGGTATTAATCGTCGTATAGCGGCGCCTGCATACCAATTGGATTGGGGAACCCGCCGGCGACCTCAACCAATGTGACAACCTCACGCGTAGCCTCCCGAAGCTTTTCAGGATCCGTGGAGCGCAAGACAATATTCACCCCGACGCTGCCGGATCTGAAATAGGGATAGCTGCCGATCTCCACGCTCCGATAACGCGATTGCACATCCCCAACACCGGAGGAGACAGCCCCCTCCGCCAGATCACAACCAATTGTATTGGTCAAAATAGGATCGCCGCGCTCAAGCAGGCCCAGAACATGCTCAAACATAGATTGCATGACGCGCGGAATACCAGCCAGCACATACACGTTATCAATAATAAAACCGGGCGCAACGGAAACCGGGTTCGGGATGAGATTAACCCCCGCAGGCATCATCGCCATTTTCAAACGGGCCACGGAAAAATTCTCATGACCATAATGCTTTTCTAAAAGCGCTCGCGCCTCCAGATTAACCCCGAAATTAACATTAAACGCCGTGGCCAACGCTGCCGAAGTTACATCATCATGCGTGGGGCCGATACCGCCCGTTGTAATCACATAATCATAGCGAGGACGCAAAGCGTTCACTGCCTCTATAATTTTGTCTCGCGAATCTTTTACAACCCGCATCTCAGAGAGCCTTATACCATGCCCCGTCAGCTTTTCTCCGATCCACTGCGTGTGAACATCTTGCGTTCGTCCGGAAAGAATTTCACTACCGATCACCACGAGAGCCGCCGTGGGAGCGATCTTCACATTCTCGTTATTTCCTGTTGGGTTTTGCATTTGCGTTCTCTATGATGTCGTATGTTGCAATGTATAATATAAATAAATCTTTCAGGTAAAAACCATAGCATGACGCAGGCACAAAAATACACACACGATGGCATAGAAATCCACACAGAAAATGATTTTGTGGGAATGAGAAAGGCTGGCAAGCTCGCCGCCGAAGTTCTTGACATGATTACGTCATCTGTTGTGCCCGGCGTAACCACAGAAAAACTGGACCAGATCTGCCGAAAATTCATCGAGCAGGCTGGCGCCATCCCCGCCCCATTGGGCTATGGCGGCGGAGAAGGACGCATCCCGTTCCCAAAATCCATCTGCACTTCGATCAATCATGTAATCTGTCACGGCATACCGGGCGAAAAAAAGCTTACCGAAGGCGACATCATCAATATTGACGTGACCGTTATTCTCGATGGCTGGCACGGGGATACATCGCGCATGTATCTGGTGGGAGATAAAATCCCGGTAAAAGCCCGGCGCCTCGTTGAAACGACGTATGAATGCCTTATGCGCGGTATTGAGGCCGTGAAACCCGGCGCCACGCTGGGCGATATTGGTCACGCCATTCAGGAACATGCAGAAAAGCAGCGTTTTTCTGTCGTGCGCGATTTCTGCGGTCACGGCCTGGGCCGGACATTTCACGCTCCGCCCTCGGTCCTGCATATCGGCCGGCCCGGCACAGGGCCCATTTTAGAGCCGGGCATGTTTTTCACCATAGAGCCTATGATCAATGCCGGCAGCGACCCGCGCACAAAAACGCTATCCGATGGCTGGACCGCCGTTACGCGGGACCGGTCTTTATCGGCGCAGTTCGAGCATTCTCTCGCCGTTACCGAAACCGGGTTTGAGATATTTACGCTCTCTCCCAAAGGCTACACAAAACCACCATACGTAAACGGTTGAGGTATTAAGGGCTCACCCCTTATGCCTCATCCGTATTTTTTACGGATGCTTCCGCCGCACCCTCATCAGGTGAAGTCACATGATCCTGCGGTTCGTCCTCAAGCCTTAAGCCCCCCGCATTATCCAGATCACTTTTATCGAGTTTCAATGCGGGCACATCTGTAGATTTCTGGGCCTCCACTGCCTTCAGGCGCCGATCCTCGCCCTCCTTAAGCTCAAAAATCTGCGTCGCCGTAAGCATAGCCTTTTGAACCTTCTCCAGCTTCTCTACTGTTTCCAGCGCACCTGGCATATCGATCCGTAATAACATGACGTTATTTCTGAAGATAAGAATTATAGAAACATTACGGGCCTGCATAAGCTTGGAAAAGGCCGTTACCCGCTCATCACTCAAATATGCCGACAACACGGAAGCATGCTCCCCCGTCGCCACCCAGGCCGGGCTCCATCGCTCATGCGGCAACCGCACCTCAGCCGGAAAACCGAGCGTCTGCACCAGTTGTACCATGACACCACTGGCCACCGCCCCCTCGATGGGCATGCGCCCGCGCAAGGTGACCTCCACCGCCGTCATTTTACGGCCACCGCGCAACTCCTGAGAGACGTGTTCACTGGTAAAAAAACTGAACTTATAGCCTTCGATTTCGCCTGTCATCTCTGGGCTGGCCATCATCGTATTGGCCTGATACCGGAGATTGCGCTTGGCCGCAAAGGCCTTCCACGCCATCTTTTGCTTGTAGAGAATATACATCGTCCAACCCGAGAAGGACAAAATGACAACAGACACAAGAGCCCAAAGAACGAACCATATAGACACGGGAGCGCAAACCTTCCAGAAGAACAGACCTGCAGAGGATTCTAAACAAACTCAAGGCGTTTGACCAGAGCCGTCATAAAATGACATCAAGCCACAGCGCGAACCAGACCATGATGCGTTTCCCATAGATTCACGAGAACATCAGCCATATTGCGCACATCCCCCGAGCTATGTGCCGCCGTCGCGGTCAGACGCAAACGCTCCGTACCCTTGGGGACGGTTGGATAATTGATTGGCTGCACATAAATATCATGCAGACGCATAAGAATTTCGGAAACTTCACGGCAACAATTAGGCTCGCCGACAATCAAGGGCACAATATGGCTCTCCCCTTTTAAAAACGGAAGATCAGCACGCGAAAGAAGGTCCTTGAATAAACTGACATTTTTACGCATCTTCTCGCGCTCAACATCGGAAACTTTAAGATGCTCAACCGCCGCCAATGATGCCGCCAATATAGAGGGCGGCAGACTGGTTGTGAAAATAAACACCGAAGAGAAAGACCGCACAGCATCCACAATCGCCCGGGGTCCGGTAATAAACCCGCCCAGAGAACCATAAGCCTTACCAAAAGTGCCCTCAATAATATCAACGCGGTGCATTTGACCCTGCGCCTCGGCCACACCGCCGCCGCGCGGCCCGTAAAGCCCCACGCCATGAACTTCATCAAGATAGGTCAACGCATTATAACGCTCCGCCAGATCGCAAATCTCGGCAATACGTCCGAAATCACCTTCCATAGAATACACCGATTCGAAAGCGATAATCTTCGGACGCCGAATATCGACAGACTTCAACAATGTTTCCAGATGCTCCACGTCATTATGGCGGAATATATGTTTTTCAACCCCCGCCTCCCGAATACCGTGAATCATCGAAGCATGATTAAGCGCATCGGAAAAGATCACGCATTCCGGCAACAGCTTACCAAGCGTAGAAAGCGCGCCTTCATTGGCGACATACCCCGAAGAGAAGACAAGCCCGGAATCCTTACCGTGCAAATCGGCCAGAGACTCTTCCAACTCCACATGATAGCGAGTCGTACCGGATATATTACGCGTTCCGCCAGCCCCGGCGCCACAGCGCTCCAGCGCCTCTTGCGCCGCACGGATAACAACGGGATGCTGGCCCATCCCCAGATAATCATTACTGCACCAGATGGTGATTTCCTTGGCCTCCTGCCCCGGGGCGCGATAAAGGGCCTTGGGAAAACGCCCGGCAATCCGCTCCATATTGGCAAATGTCCGGTAGCGCCCCTCTTTTTTTATGCCCTCGATACAGGACTGAAAATGCTGGTTATAATTAAAAGCAACCATCGCGGCTCTCCGCCTTCTTTTTATCTTCCTGTCCTTTTATGCTATATCAAAAAACAGAAAGGAAGCATATCTTTGGATTATTATCATCTTACCGGATAATAAAATGCAAACACAGCATATCAAGCACAATCGAAAATCCGTCTATTCCGGCGCAAACACCCAGCCGATGCGCCCTTAGCTTAAAACGCAAAAGTATTGGCTGCCTGCTCGGCGCGCGAAAGATCCTTATCCAGCGCGGCCATGGTGCGCGCCAAATCAGCACTTTCATCCTCCCGCCAGACACGCAGCACTTTGATATAAACGCCCATAAGCCCCATCACCTTAAGCGCGCCGCGCCAACCTTGCGTATCCTCACCCGCCGCCTCCAGCATCCAGCTCATTGAACGCGCCAGATGCGGACAGGCGATTACAGCCTGTTTAGGGTCGCATTTAAAAGAATCCAGAACAGAGACAACACCACCACGCCAGAGATTAAGCGCCTCAAACCGCTCCATCAGCACATCAAACAAACGATCACGCACCGAAACGGACATATCCGCAGCCCCAGCAGATTCCAGAGCCAATCGATCCACCCGCCGCCCCAAAAGCGCCAGAATATCCGCTTTATCTTCCACATGCCCGCGCAAATCCCCGAGCGAGAGCGCCGCAGCCTCAGCAATATCCGCAAGCCCGATCGCACCCCAGCCGCGCGCTTCCGCCAACGCCATCGCCGCATCAAGGATGCGGTTCTTTATCTTATCCAGTGATGTCAAAGTATCTTCTTGCGTCATAAGGCTTGCCTTTACAGTGCTTTTCTATACATATAAAACCCTTGATCTTCAATTAAAAATGGAAATTCATATGTCTAGCCCCGTACTTGGCGTTGTCGCCGTTGGAAATGCTCTGGTCGATGTTCTTGCCCAAACCAGCGAGGATTTCATCCTCCAGCAAAACGCGCAACACGGCATGGAAAAAGGGGCAATGACCCTGATCGATGAGCCCCGCGCTCTGGCGCTTTACGAACAGATGGGCCCCGGCGTGGAAAGCTCCGGCGGATCCGCAGGCAACACAATGGCCGGCTTTGCCTCCTTCGGCGGCAAAGGCGCGTTTATCGGCAAAGTTGCCAACGATGACCTTGGAAAGATTTTCCAGCATGACTTACGGTCTCTGGGCATTGAATTTACGACCCAGCCTTTGATAATCGGCGCAAAAACCGGGCGCTGCCTTATTCTCGTAACACCGGACGCACAGCGCACAATGAACACTTATCTGGGTGCCAGTGTGGAACTGGGCGCGGATGATATTGACGAAGAACTGATCGCCAGTGCCGCCATCACCTATCTTGAGGGGTATCTCTTTGACCGTGATCAGGCCAAACAGGCCTTTATCCGCGCAGCCGAGCTGGCCCATAAAAACAACCGCCGTGTTTCCCTGACCCTTTCCGATCCGTTCTGCGTTGATCGCCACCGCTCGGATTTCCTCAATCTTGTGGAAAATCATGTGGATATCTTGTTTGCCAATGAAGAGGAACTCAAATCCCTGTTCATGCAAAATGACTTTGAAAATGCCCTGAACGCCGTGAGCAAGAATGTCGAAATCGCCGCCATAACGCGCAGCGAAAAAGGCGCGGTTATCCTTGCGAATGGCCAACGCACATCTATCGAGGCTGCACCTGTGACGCAAGTCGTGGACACCACGGGCGCAGGCGACCAATTCGCCGCCGGTTTCCTTTACGGCTTCACCGAAGGCAAAGACATTGAAACCTGCGGAAAACTGGGCGCGCTTGCCGCCGCCGAAGTGATCCAGCATATAGGCCCCCGCCCGGCAAGTGTTTTTGCAGAGTTGATAGGAAAAGCGGCTTAGGAATAAGCGCCAATTTGAAGAAAACGAACATCTGCGCCCTCCAAAACGGCGCAGCTTTCTTCATAATTATATAATTATCACGCATTACCCCCTTGAGCCAGAGGACGCTCTGGCATACACTCTGGCGCTGAAATAAGGACAGGCACTGTAAGAATCATGGTTAAAAATGCAGCCATAGAGGCCTTAAGCTTTGAAGAAGCCCTTGGCGAGCTTGAGACCATCGTACGGACGCTGGAGACCGGGCAATCACCGTTGGAGCAATCCATCAATGCTTATGAGCGCGGCATTGCCCTGAAGAAACATTGTGAGACGCGGCTGCGCGAGGCACAGGCAAAAATTGAAAAAATCATGGTGGGCAAAGACGGCAATCTCTCCACCCAACCGTTAGACGAGAGCGAGTAAACCAATGGCCCCATCCCCACGCGACGCCGGCCCCGAACTGCAAAACGCCATGACCGAAGTGGCCGATGCGGTCAACCGCACCATAGAACGCCTGCTGCCGGAGACAGACCTGGCCGAGGCGCGTTTATTTAACGCCATGCGTCATGGTACATTAAGCGGCGGCAAGCGCCTTCGCCCCTTTCTGGCTGTACAGGCCGCCTTTCTTTTTAACGTACCCTCCGCGCGCGCGCGCCGCGTAGCCGCCGCCATTGAGTTCGTGCATTGCTATTCCCTGATCCATGACGACCTTCCCGCGATGGACAACGCCTCTCTACGGCGCGGGCAGCCCACGGTTCACAAAAAATTCGATGAAGCCACAGCCATTCTGGCTGGCGATTCGCTGCTTACGCTGGCCTTTGAAATCCTCTCGGAGCCAGAAACCCATGAGGACCCGCGCGTGCGCTGCGAACTGGTCCGCGCACTGGCGCAAGCCGCGGGCGGTCACGGCATGGTCGGCGGGCAAATGCTTGACCTGATCGCCGAAGAAGAAGCCTTCGATCTGGGAACGATTTCCCGCCTTCAACGCATGAAAACCGGAAAACTCATGGCTTTTGCAGTTGAGGCCGGCGCCATTCTCGGCAAGGCCGGAGATCCGCAGCGCAAGGCCTTGTGCAATTACGCACATGATCTGGGACTGGCATTTCAGGTCACAGACGATATTTTGGACGTGGAAGCCGATCCGCAGGACACCGGCAAGGACACCCGTAAGGATGAAGCCGCCGGCAAAGCCACCTTCGTTTCAACCATGGGCAAGGAACAGGCCCGTGAGCGCGCTGAGATGCTGGTCAATCAATCCGTTGCGCATCTGAAAATCTTCGAAGGCAGAGCCGATATGCTTAAAGAGCTGGCCTATTACGTTCTTAAACGCCGCGCATAAACGCATCTTGATAGATACATAAAATATTTTCTTCATCACAGATGGGGACAAATGCGGCACTGCGGCAAAACGCCGCTTGCCCGTTACAACTCCCGCCGCTATAGCTATAGCCATGACTATACATATCGAAACCCCGCGCCTGATTCTGCGGGAATGGAAAGAATCAGACCGCGCCCCCTTCGCCAGCATCAACCAGGACCCTTTGGTCATGGAACACCTCCCGCGCGCACTGGATGAGAAAGCCAGCAACAAGCTGGTAGATCGATTTCAAAAAAACATAAAGGAAAACGGCTACGGCCTTTACGCCATTGAACGCAAGGAAGATGGGGAATTTGTCGGCTTTGCCGGATTGGAAAAAGTCCCCTTTGATGCTCATTTCACCCCGGCGGTAGAAATCGCCTGGCGACTCGATTACGAATATTGGGGACAGGGTTACGGCATGGAAACCGGAAAAGCCATTCTGGATCACGCTTTTAACAAGCTCGGCATGAAAGAAGTTGTGGCCTTCACCGTCCATGACAACGCCCGAACGATTAGCCTGCTTGAAAAACTGGGCATGAAGCATGATACGGAGGGAGATTTCGACTATCCCGGCCTGCGTAAGGGGCACCCTTTCGGACGTTTTGTGCTCTACCGCGCTCATAAATAAAAAATCTGTGCATTTTTTCACCGCCGCATGCCGCTCTCTGGACGGGCGGGCATTTATGCTTTAGGATAACTCCTGCCTGCCCCTGCACGATTCTGTGCTTTTTTCTGCTCTAAAATCCATCCGGACCGGAGAGAATTTCATGTTTAAAAATATACGCTATCTGATATTGGCCGCCCCTCTCGCTTTAGGAGCTTGCGGTGAAGGCTGGGAAATGATCCGCACAGACACCATGGTCCCCTATGGCAACACCCGCACAGCAGGAACAGGCGTAGCCTATGTTCTGGCAAAGATGCTCCCTGAAAAAGAGCTGAAGCTTGAACCCGCAGCGCCAGTTGCATCCGCCCCGCCACAACCGGAACCCGCCGCCGAAAAAACGTTCAAAGAATTACAGCTTAAGTAAAAACTACAGCGCATCTTTTCGCAGAACATTCGCCTTTTGATCTGCGCCCGAGAGATTCCAGAGATACTCAAACCGCCGCCGCTCTGCCTGCTGCGCCTCTGCGCTGGAAATGATAACAATCATTGCTTGATCCCAAAGCTCAAAGGCCACTTTCGTGCCATAAATAAACGTCGAAAAGCACGCCTGCGAATGACCAGAGAGGACGGATACGCTTTCCTGCATTGCGCCTAAAGCCCCCACCTCACCCGGTGCACTTAAAATACGCTGGGTAATCTTATATTTTTCAAGCGTTTCCGTGTGAGCCAAAAGCGTCTTGGGAGAAAGCCGCGCCGTAACATCAGAGGCCACGTTAGCAATCAAAACATCTCCGCCCCCCTTACGAAGAACCTCGTTCATATCATCAAACAAACGATCCAGCGCATCAGCACCTCTCAAAATGCTTACATGCTCCGAGCGCCGCCGCAGCCCATCCCGTTCTAGAAACTCAATATCGGCGCTCTCAAAAGCCATACGGATGGCGCGCAGAGATTCCGCCTTGATATCGGAATGCCCCTTCTCAAAATTATTAATGGCCGTCTTCGAAAGGCCGGATGCATCTGCCAGATCCTGTTGAGTCCACCCCAAAACCCCGCGCGCACCACGGCACTGCTCAATGGTGATCATGTCAATAATTCCTCCCAAGCCTGACAGCATCATAAAACGACACGTATAAAAGTCAAATACAATTGAATAAAAAACTTGCAAAAGATGATTTGGTTGAATAAAAGAAGACCAAAGCCTACTTTTATAAAACAAAAGAATATGGGGAAAAGATGTCAAAAACAAAACTATGTCAAAAACTAACCATTGAACGCTGCCGTCTATATGTCGCTCAACTTTGCGCAGCGGCTCATTTAGAAAACGAATACAAAGGGGGAAATCCGGAAATGGAAATGTTAAACGGCCTGATCTCTCACCTAAATCGGGACCTTGGGATATTGGAAACATTATCAGAGTAAGTAAGGTGGAAAAAACCAGCAATAAAAAACGCCGCTTATAAAAAGCGGCGTCTAATTTTATCTCTTAAGATAGATTTTATTTTTTAGCAGCAGACTTTTTAGCAGCCGCCGCTGGCTTCTTAGCCGCCTTTGGGGCTGCTTTTTTTACTGCCGTTTTAACAGCAGCCGTTTTAACAGTAGACTTTTTAGCAGCAGTGGCCGGTTTTTTAGCGGCAGCTGGCTTTTTGGCCGCTGCTGGTTTTTTAGCGGCAGCTGGCTTTTTAGCCGCTGCTGGCTTTTTAGCCGCTGCTGGCTTAGCGGCAGCCGTTTTTGCCGGCGCCTTTTTAACAGCAGCTTTAGTCGTTGCTTTCTTTACAAGAGGTTTTTTTGCAGCAGTCGCCGGCTTTTTAGCGGCAGCCTTTGGCGCAGCTTTCTTTACTGCTGTTTTGACAGCAGCCTTTTTAACGGTAGGCTTCTTCGCAGCAACAGCTGGTTTTTTAGCCGCAGTTGCTGGTTTCTTAGATGGTGCTTTTTTAATTGCAGTTGCCATTTTCATTACTCCTGATAAACATTGTTGAAGATGAGATTGTAGAAGATAAGATTTAAAAGAATGTTTAATTGGGTACGCGCCGACCATTGCAGCCTGATTAGTGGGTACTTCGGCAACAATTGTACTTTGTTTTTGGAAACTCTCAAAATATTTTTTTGATTTTGTAAATTTATTTGATAAACCTAGCGCATGATGACCGAAATAGATAAAGACACAGCACTCCAATGCAAAGCTTGGCCATTCGAAGAAGCGAAGGCAATTCTTGCAAGATTGCGCGCCGTAAATAAAGGTGAAATAAAAACGCCTAATAAGGGCTACATCTTGTTTGAAACCGGTTACGGCCCATCGGGATTACCGCATATCGGCACGTTTGGTGAGGTCTGCCGCACCACAATGGTGATGAGTGCCTTCCGTAGAATTTCAGATATCCCTGTAAAACTGATTTGTTTTTCCGATGATATGGATGGCTTGAGAAAAGTCCCCGATAACGTCCCCAATCGTGACCTTTTAAGTGAAAATATCGGAAAACCGCTCACACAGGTTCCCGATCCCTTCGGCACGCATGAGAGCTTCGGCGCCCATAACAACGCCCGCCTTTGTGCTTTTTTAGATCAATTCGGTTTTGAATATGAATTTATGAGCGCCACCGATTGCTATACCTCCGGGCGATTTGATGAAACGCTTTTATTGATGCTCAAACATCATGAGGAAATTCGTCAGGCCGTTTTGCCTATTTTAGGGGCCGAGCGCGCCGCGACCTATTCGCCCTTCCTGCCCATCTCACCAAAAACCGGCATGGTGCTTCAGGTTCCAATACTGGAAACAAATCTCGAAAAAGGAACCATCGTTTTTGAAGATGAAGACGGCACACGAACCGAACAACAGGTCACAGGCGGCAAGGTCAAGGCACAATGGCGTGCCGATTGGGCCTTACGCTGGTTTGCGATGGATGTCGATTACGAAATGGCGGGCAAGGATCTCGTCACCGCCGCCGACATTTCTGCAAAAATCGTTCAGATTCTAGGGGCCCGCCCACCCGCCGGATTCCGCTATGAGCTGTTTTTGGACGAAGACGGCAAAAAAATCTCTAAATCCAAAGGCAACGGTCTTTCGATGGAAGACTGGCTAAAATATGCGCCGCATGAATCGCTGGCCTATTATATGTATCAACGCCCGACTTCGGCCAAAAAACTCTATTTCGATGTTATTCCAAAGGCCATTGATGAATACATCACCTTTGCACAAAAACTGCCTGATATGACTCCGGATAAAAAACTGGAAAATCCAGTCTGGTACATCCATGACGGCGCGGAGCCCGAGGCGCGAAACACCCCGATCAATTTTGCCCTGTTGCTCAATCTGGTTAATGCCGCCAATACAAACAACCCGGAGATACTCTGGACGTTTATTCAGCATTACAATAAAGGCACAACCCCGGAAAACGCGCCATTCCTGAATCGCCTGGTGGAATACGCTATCCGCTATTACGAAGATTTTATTCTGCCCGCCAAACAATACCGTCTGCCCACCGCACGCGAACAAGCCGCCTTGGAAAGCCTTGCCGGTAAACTGGAAAATATTGCGAGCGACCTGAGCGGTGAAGAATACATGACCGAGGTTTTCAGCGCCGGAAAAGACAACGGGTATGAAAAGGATGAATTGCGCCTCTGGTTCCAGGCCATCTATGAAATATGCCTGGGGCAATCTCAAGGCCCGCGTTTTGGCTCTTTTATTCAGCTCTACGGTCCGGCAGACACGGCTTCCCTCATCCGCAAGGCGCTGAGCGGCCAATTTGCCAAGGCCGCATAACATCATAAAAACCCCACGAGAATACAATCATATAAAATTTACATAAAATTTTAAGCAAATTTTCGAAAAATTAACCTTTTCCATGATAATCTGAAGATACAAGGCGAATTACGCGCCGCCCAAGGCCCACAAAAACGAAACGGGATACAAAATTTGTTCGGAAAATCACTCTATAGAAAGACCGATAAAATCCTTGAGCGCCTCAAGGAATTTGAAATGTTTTGCATGGGGGAAAAATATCTCACGCCAGAAAAATTTACATCCCTGAACAAGGAACTATCAATCAGCACGATCATGCATATCGGCAAGCACCGGTATAAAACCCTACCGGACGGCGATCACTTTTTCTGGACAGATCTTGATAATCGCGAACACGATTTGGGCATCGCCGACGACTTAAACATCTTTCAGGAATGCCCCGGTTTTCACAAAACCAGAACACATGCTTTGGGCAATACGGACGTTGTCGAAACACGTATTGTTGATATTCCCTCCTCGCGGCGTCAGGCCACCATGGTCGTCATGAAGGACGGCACCACAGGGATCGCACCGAATTATAAACTCGCGCTCCGCAATGCCGCGCTTAAACGGCATCTCAAAACCAGTTTTAAAAACGCCAGCGGCTGGAACATCTGGAAAAAATTCTACGGCAATGCCTGAGCCTCAAGCTTTACCACCTAAAGACAAATCACATCCGGCCTGCGGCAGATCAAATTTTTCTTGATCATACCTGTCCCCTTTCTCAAGAATTCCCCCCGCAGAAAAATAGTTCACGATAAGATCAAGATCGGGACGGTCACGCTCTTCCGGCATTTGCACCGGCGTGCCTATATAGATAAACCCGGCAATATGATCCCGAAAATCAAGCCCGAAGGCCGCTTTCACATTCTCATCATAGCCGTACCATTCGGTAAGCCAGCACGCGCCAAAACCCGAAGCATGTGCCGCCAAGGACAGATTCATACACACGGCCCCAGCGCTCAGAATTTGCTCCCAGAGCGGATTTTTTCCTTTGCGCGCACGTGAAACCACAGCCACAACGACAGGCGCGCGCATGAAACGCTGCCGCTCTGCCTCTATTTTATCCACGCGCGCATCAGGATTAACCCTGCTATAGGCCGCCGCCAGAATATCTCCGGCCTCCTGCCGCGCTGCACCTTCAAAAACAATGAAGTACCACGGCACCATTTTTCCATGATCGGGCGTCCGCACCGCGCAACTCAAAATCGTATCCATCTGCACTTTTGTTGGTCCGGGCGCTCCGATTGCATCGACTTTCACGCTCCTGCGCTTTTGCAAATACTCCAAAACCGCAGGACTGGGAGTCGCCGTAAAAATATCCATAAAGAACCTTCTATGATTTCGCTGATGAACCTCTCTGGCAGGTTAGCCTGCCTGACCAAAAACGGCAAAAAAATTATCTATACCATTACCCCCGCTCCGCGCTTATTATGTGCCCCATGAATCCTCAAAACCCCTCCAGAGCAAACGATAAAATAGCCCTGCCCGACATTCCGGCCCTGACGCTCAATGCGCGGCAGGCCTTCGTGCTCTCCAGCGACGGAGAACTGCAAACTCTAACCCATGACAGAGCAAAAACCGTTCTGCACAAACATTCTGTGTTGCTGTGCCATGCTCCTTATATACGGGCGAGACTGGGCGAGGCCGATTTTCATGCCTTTGACCTGCTGGAGCTTTTTGCCTTTGTACATCCCGGTATGTTTTGTGTACCGACCCCCATCGGTCTTTGTAAGACGCTGGGCCTGCCCGCGCCCGAAAACCATGAAGATGCCCCGCTCTCCCTGTTCGACATCGCTCAGGCATTGCTCCGCGATTTACGCAAGGACCCCTGGAGCGCCAAAGCCGACCCTTTGAAAATAGCGGCCTCCATGGGGCAGAACGGCAAAGGCTGGGGCTGGACACCTTTTATCTTCTCCGCTCTGGGACAGACCTATGAACCTGCCCTGCCCGTTGAGAGCAAAAGCGCCTTCGGCATTTGGAAAAACCTGCCTGAATGGGCGGAAGACCCGCCGGAACCACCGCCATCACATTACGGGGTAACCGAGGTAGAAACACGGGAGCGCCTGCAAAAAATGATTGGTTTTGACCGCGAACATCGCGAAGAGCAGATTCAGTATGCGCTGGAGATATCCAAAATCTTTGCACCGCCGGAAGCGGCGCCCGTTACAAAAGCCCTCGGAATAGAAAATGAAAATATCCGCCCGCATATCGTTCTGGCCGAAGCGGGAACAGGCGTTGGTAAAACACTGGGCTATCTCGCCCCTGCCAGCCTCTGGGCCGAAAAAAACAAGGGCAGCGTCTGGATTTCCACCTATACCAAAAATCTCCAACGCCAGATCGGGCAAGAACTGGACCGGCTTTATCCCGACCCCACGCTCAAGGAAGCCCATGTCGCCACACGTAAGGGGCGTGAGAATTATCTTTGCCTGCTCAACTTTGAAGAAATGGCTGCGGGCGCGGCACTTTCTCACCATCGCGGCCAGATGATCGCCGCCGGAATCATGGCACGCTGGGCCGCCATAACAAAAGACGGAGATTTAAGCGGCGCGGATTTTCCCGGCTGGCTAACCGGACTTTTGGGATACGCCTTCACGCAAGGTCTGGCCGATCGCCGCGGCGAATGCATCTATTCTGCCTGCGATCATTACCACAAATGTTTTATCGAACATTCAGCACGAAAATCAAAACGCGCCCGTATTGTGGTCGCCAATCATGCGCTGGTCCTGATCCAAAGTGCATTATCAACCCCCGGCGATGACATGCCCACACGTTACATTTTTGACGAGGGGCATCACCTGTTCGATGCGGCAGACGGCGCCTTTGCCGCGCACCTAAGCGGTATGGAAACGCGCGATCTCCGGCGCTGGATCTCCGGCCCGGAGGGGGGCCGAAGAAACTCCCGCGCGCGCGGCCTGAAAAAACGTGCAGAAGATTTATGCGAAGGCATGCCCGAAGCGCAGGATGCATTGCATAAAGCTCTCGATGCCGCAGAAGCCCTCACCAGTGACGGCTGGACCCGCAGATTAAAAGATGCCAACCCATCCGGCCCGTGCGAACACTTCCTGCTGGAGGTCTATAGGCAGGTTTTTGCAAGGGCGCAGGGCACAAATGGGCCTTATTCATTGGAAACGCAGACACATCCAGCAGATGAGGCCTTAAAAGAACGAGCGCAAACGCTGAAATCCGCCCTTATAAAACTGCAAAAACCCATGCAGGAACTGGCCCGGATTTTTAGAAAAAAACTGGCGGCTGATGAAGGGCTGATGGAGCCCGACACGCGCCGCAGACTAGACGCGGTTTCAAACGCCATCGAGCGCCGGGCTGTCATGGAACTGGGGGCATGGATTAAAATGCTGGAAAATCTGTGCCGACCAGAAACTACGGAAAGCCAGCAGGATTTTATCGACTGGCTGGCAATCGAGCGAGAAAACGGACAGGCTTTCGATGTCGGGCTTTACCGCCACCATGTTGACCCCATGCGCCCCTTTGCAAAGGCCCTCTCCCCGCATCTTCACGGTATGGCCGTCACCTCCGCCACGCTGCGCGATGCCAGTGACAATACAGGAAACACAGAAGAAAGCTGGGGAACCGCACGTCTGCGCACCGGGGCGCAATACCTGTCTTCATCCATTGAGGAATCAGCCTTTGCCTCCCCCTTCGATTACGCCAATCGTACAAAAGTCTTTATCATCAACGATGTCCGCAAAGACGATCTGGAGCAGGTTGCAAGCGCAACACTGGCCTTATTCGAGGCCAGCGGCGGCAGTGCGCTTGGCCTTTTCACCGCCATTTCTCGCCTGCGCGCCGTGTACGATAAAATCCATGCCCCGCTGGAAGACCGCAGCATCGCTCTATACGCTCAGCATATTGATGAAATCGATACCGGCACACTGGTCGATATGTTCCGCGAAGATCTCAATGCCTGCCTTTTGGGGACCGATGCCATGCGTGACGGCGTGGACGTGCCCGGAGAATCCCTTAGGCTGATCGTCTTTGACCGTGTGCCATGGCCACGCCCGACCATCTTGCACAAAGCCCGCAGGGACTATTTCGCCCAAAACATGGGCAGCCAGAGAGCCTATGATGAAATGCTGACCCGGCTCCGGCTAAAACAGGCCTTTGGCCGCTTAATTCGCAAACATGACGACCGCGGCGTATTTGTTATGCTGGATTCAATGCTGCCAAGCCGTCTGCATGGCGCATTCCCGGAAGGCGTGGAAATTATAAAATGCGGGTTATCTGAAACCGTAAAGGGTATTCGCGCGCATCTCGGCCAGAACTAAGAGAATATGTGGAAAAAAACAAAGCGGCAATTTGCCTGCCCCGCCGAATCGGTCATGCTTATAATGTTGCGAAACGCCGCCGCACAGTTTAGAATTACCCCATAAAATAAAAAGCGGCAGACAGGGACACACTTGTGAAAGGGGAATCCATGACTCCTTTTATTCGGGAATTACAGGGCAAAAACCCGCTGGAAGTTTTTTCGGCGCTGCGCCATCTGCCCTACAGTCTTTTACTGGATAGCGCTGATCTCGGCCATCCTACAGGGCATTATTCCTTCGTTGTTTCGCATCCGATTGAAACCATAGAATCCAAAGACGGCATTACCACGCTGACCAACTGGAACAAGCAAAAAAAATACGAAGGCGACCCGTTTACCATCGTGCAGGAACGCCTAAAACACTGGATTGACAATGTAGAGACCGTACGCGGCCTTCCTCCTTTTCAGGGCGGCGCAGCCGGTTATTTCGGCTATGATCTGGGGCGCAGCCTTGAAAAAATACCCGACACCGCGCAGAAAAATGCCCTGCCCGACATGGCCATCGGCATTTACGATCAGGTCATGACCTTTGACCACCGGAAAAATCAGGCATGGATCATTACCCATGCACCCAACTACCACGATGCCCGAAAGAAACAGGACTATCTTCTGGGACTGGTTTCCACCCCCTCGACAGTAGAAAAATTTGCCGGAACGGATATCCGCTGGCACTCTAACATTGAAAAAGATGACTACATCGCGCGCGTAAAGAAGGTGATCAATTATATCGAGGCCGGGGATATTTTTCAGACCAACCTCTCCCAGCGGTTTGAGGCCCCCCTGCCGGAGGATTTCGATGCCTACGCGCATTATTTGCATCTGCGAGAGATTAACCCGGCGCCCTTCGCGGCCTTTATGAATTGCGGAAACATTACGATTTCATCAGCCTCGCCGGAGCGTTTTCTCTCTCTACGCAACCGTATGGTGGAAACGCGGCCAATAAAAGGAACGCGCCCCAGAGCGCCCGTCCCCATCGATGACGCCGCCAACCGTGAGGCATTGGAGGCCAGCGAAAAGGACCGCGCCGAAAACACAATGATTGTTGATCTCCTGCGCAGCGATCTTTCAAAAGTCTGCCTGCCCAGCACCGTTGAGGTCCCCGCATTATGCAGGCTTGAAAGCTTTGCCAGCGTACACCATCTGGTGTCTATAATTCGCGGTAAACTCAAAAATGGAAAAACAGCGCTGGACCTGCTCCGCGCGTGTTTTCCCGGCGGCTCCATCACCGGCGCACCGAAAATACGGGCCATGGAAATTATTGAGGAACTGGAACCCGCCCGCCGGGGGTCTTACTGCGGCGCAATGGGTTATATAGGCTTTGACGGCACGATGGATACCTCTATCCTTATCCGCACGCTGGTCTATGAAAGCGGCACGGTCAGCCTCCAAACCGGCGGCGGCATTGTTGCCGATTCCAGCCCGGAGAGGGAATACGAAGAAACCCTTCATAAAGCCGCCGCCATTTTTCGCAGCTTTCGCCCGCAAGAGCGCGACCGGCAGGAAACGCTGCGCCGCGCCTGAATAATGACAGCCCAGAAAAATCCACCTTCACCGCCCACCACTTATACAAAAACCATTGTCTTTCCGCCCATAGCCATGCTTTAAATCGCTATGTTTCTTGTGATCGATAATTATGATTCCTTTGTACACAATCTCGCGCGCTACTTTGAAATGGCGGACGTTGAAACGCTGATCGTGCGGAACGATGCGCTCTGCCTAAATGATATTTACAATCTCCGGCCCAGCGCCCTTATCCTCTCACCGGGTCCTTGCACACCGGCAGAAGCCGGAATATGCGTTGAGGCCGTTCGTAATCTGGGGCATATAATCCCCATTCTGGGTGTCTGTCTCGGCCATCAATGTATCGGAGAAGCTTATGGCGCACGAACCTTGCGAGCGCCGTCCCCCGTTCACGGCAAGGCCAGCCACCTCACCCATGACGATACCGGTGTTTTTACCGGTCTGCCGCCGGATTTCATGGTGGGGCGCTATCACTCCTTAATCGTTGATCCGCCGGACCATACAGAGCTGGAGATCAATGCCCGTACACAAAATAGTGAAATCATGGGCCTGCGCCATAGTATTTACCCCGTTCACGGCGTACAATTTCACCCGGAATCCATTTTGACAGAGCATGGCCCGGCCTTGATAAAAAACTTCATTGAGCTGACCACGCTCTGGCATAACCAGAAACAAGACACCGCCGCATGATCATCCTACACAACGACCAGTTTATAGAAGATGCACCCGTTTTAAGTATCCATGACAGTCTCCGGCTTGGTTTTGGTGTATTTAGAACCATGCTGGTGATTGACGGTACGATTATTCATGCACAGGCCCATTTTGAAAAACTGCTAAGCGCCGCAGAATTGCTCATGGGTCAATGGGACGCGCCGCCTTGGGAAAAACTGCATGAAAATGCACGAATGCTTTTAGGAAAAAACGATTTTCTAAAAGGCCGCTATGCTTTTAACGCCATTGTGACCGGCGGCCCTTCCGGTAACGGCATCAGACTTCCCGCCCAGCCAACGCCGCAGCTTTTAATGCGCGCATTGCCTTTTAACTCGCCCGGCGCGCCCATAAAAGCCGCCATAGCCCTAAAAGCCCGGCGAAATGAAGGCTCACCGCTTTCAAAAATAAAATACACCAATTACGGTGAAAATATTCTTGCCCTGCGGGAGGTTGAAACGCGCGGCGCAAACGAAGCCGTCATGCTCAGCAACGCCGGAAATCTCTCCTGCGCGAGTGTGGCAAACCTTGTAATCGTGCAGGATGGAAAACTCTGGACGCCGCCGCTTTCAGATGGTTGTCAGGATGGCTTGACCCGCACGCTGGCGATACAGCGGCTGGGCGTTCGAGAAAAAAGCTTTTCGCTGGAGGATATCCATAAGATCGAAAGCCTCTATCTCATCAACAGCTTGCGCGGGGCCGTGCCTGTGGTAAGTTTGAATGATACGGTTCTCTCCCCACCCTCCATCAAAATCGAGCAGGATTTTCACATACCATGAATACCATACAGACCCTGACCGTTTATCTGGGCTCCTCCGGTCACGCCCGCCCTGTATTCGGGCAAAGCGCCGCCGCGCTGGGGCGCTTGATCGCTGAATCGAAAAAAAACCTGATTTATGGCGGCATGGACGCGGGGTTAATGGGCGTTCTGGCCGCCAGCGCCCTGAAAGCCGGCGGACATGTGACCGGTATTATCCCTCGAAATCTCAAAGATTCCGAACGTATCCTTGGTGGCCTTACCGAAACCATTCTGGTGGAGGAGCTATCCGACCGAAAGAAAAAAATGTTTCTTATGGCCGATGCCATCATCGCCCTGCCCGGTGGCTTTGGAACCCTTGATGAAAGCCTTGAAGTTCTATACTGGGGCGCCAAAAAACTGCATGCTAAACCGCTTGTTCTTGTAAACATTGAAAAATACTGGGACGATATTATTCCCTACCTGCAAAATCTGCCGGATTTCGACCCTGCCTATTTAATCATCGTTCAAACGCTTGAAGATATTTTTCCAGCATTGGAACGCTGGGCTGCGCCCACAATTCCTGCAACAACACAATCACACTTCCCTCATTTCGAAGATGAAATCATGCGAAAAACCCAGGAGCCGATTATCATCGACATCGCCTCTTTGGAAAACACCTATTTTGCAGTCTGCGCCATGGGGCTTAAACAACTGCACAAAACCCAGCGCGCCATAGGGTTATTAAATACAAACGGGCAATTTAACGGATTAATCGACTGGTTAAACCGCGCCGCCGCCGAGACTTTCATAACGCCGAGTTGCCTGAAACTTTTTGACGTAGCCATGGAAAAAGATGCGCTGCAGGAAATGCTGACCCATCAGGAATACATAAAAATAGACCTGCACCACACTAAATGGGGCGCACCAGAGCCAATTTAAAAAATCCGTTTAATGAATAAAAATTACAGAGCCAATCGCCCTGTAAGCGCAGAAATTCTGGCTTTGGTCATATCGACACGTCTACGAAGACGCTTTTTTTCGACTTCATCCGTAGCATGCGCGATATCTTCCATGAGATCCTTAAGCGTAGATTCCAGAGAATCCTGCTTCAGATCATCAACATTCACAGCTTCCTCGGCCAGAACAGTGCAGGATTCTCCCGTCACATCGGCAAAGCCCCCAGCAATGAATATCTTGCGAAAAGGCTCTTTCTCATCATTTTTATAAAGCTCCACCACACCGGGCTTGAGCGCGGCAACCAGTGCGGAATGATTCGCCCCGACCCCAAACTCACCTTCTTCACCCGGTAAGATGGCCATGGAAACAGGCTCGGAGACCAAACGGTCCTCTGGAGAGACAAGTTCAAATGCTATGTTCTGCGTCATTTAGACATTCCTCATCAAAACGGCATAACACTCAAGATTTTTTCGGAAGAAAAGCGCCCTCCGAAACCATCATCAAGCCGCTTCTGCCGCCATTTTCTTGGCTTTTTCAACAACCTGATCGATTGTACCAACCATGTAGAAAGCCATCTCTGGCAAATGATCGTATTCCCCATCCACAATGGCTTTAAAGCCCTTGATTGTGTCCTCAAGCTGACAGAACACACCGGGAGAACCGGTAAACACTTCGGCCACATGGAACGGTTGAGAAAGGAATTTTTGAATTTTCCGTGCCCGTGCCACAGTAAGCTTATCCTCTTCAGAAAGCTCATCCATACCCAAAATAGCAATAATATCTTGCAGGTTTTTATACGCCTGAAGCGTTTGCTGAACCCGGGCCGCCGTGTCGTAATGGTCCTGCCCGATCACACGGGGGTCCAAAATACGGGACGTAGAATCCAGCGGGTCCACCGCCGGATAAATTCCTTGCTCTGCGATCTGACGCGAAAGAACCGTTGTCGCATCAAGGTGCGCAAAGGTTGTTGCCGGCGCAGGGTCGGTCAAGTCGTCCGCAGGAACGTAAACAGCCTGAATCGACGTAATGGACCCCTTATTCGTAGAGGTGATGCGCTCTTGCATCTGGCCCATCTCGGTCGAAAGCGTGGGCTGATATCCCACAGCGGAAGGAATACGGCCCAAAAGTGCGGACACCTCGGAACCAGCCTGCGTAAAGCGGAAAATATTATCAAGGAAGAACAAAACGTCCTGCCCTTCTTCATCACGGAAATACTCCGCCATTGTCAAAGCGGACAGGGCTACGCGCGCGCGAGCCCCCGGCGGCTCGTTCATCTGGCCGAAAACGAGCGCCACTTTTGAATTCTCATAGTCATGTTCTTTGATAACGCCCGCATCCATCATCTCATGGTACAGATCGTTCCCTTCACGGGTCCGCTCACCAACACCGCCAAAAACGGACACGCCGCCATGACCCTTGGCAATATTGTTGATCAACTCCTGAATCGTCACGGTCTTGCCAACACCGGCACCACCAAACAGACCAATTTTACCACCCTTTGCATAAGGGCAAAGCAGGTCAACAACCTTGATACCGGTCACAAGCTGTTCAACTTCAGTGGCTTGCTCGGCAAAGCTTGGCGCCTCACGGTGAATTGGCCATTTTGCCTTGGTCACGACATCCGGGCCGTCATCAATCACATCGCCCGTCACATTCATAATGCGCCCAAGAACCTGCGGTCCAACGGGAACGGAAATAGCCTCACCCGTATCAATCACTTCCTGCCCACGGGTCAAACCATCGGTCATATCCATGGCAATAGCGCGCACAGCGTTTTCGCCCAGATGCTGCGCCACTTCCAAAACCAGTGTTTTACCCTGATTTTGCGTGTTCAGCGCATTCAAAATCGCAGGGACTTGCCCTTCTTCAAATTTCACATCGACAACAGCGCCCAGAATTTGAAGAATTTTCCCCTTCGCTCCACTATGCACGACTGCCGTTTTTTTTGCCTTTGCCATTTTTCTTTTCCTCTTCTTGACTTTATTTCAATGAATTTATACGGCCTCAGCGCCGGAAATAATCTCGATAAGTTCTTTTGTAATATAGGCTTGACGCGCCCGGTTGTATTTCAGGGTCAAGCCCTTAATCATGTCACCGGCATTACGCGTTGCATTTTCCATCGCCGTCATACGCGCCGCATGTTCACCGGCAGCACTATCCAGCAACGCACGATAAATCTGCACACTGATATTCCGAGGCAATAAGGCATTCAGGATAAGCTCTTCTTCCGGTTCGAAGGAATAAGGCGAATCCGTAGTCTCTTCGGTCAATGCCACATCACCTGTTTGAGCAAGCTCCGGCAGGTTAAAGGGAATCAACTGTTGAACAACCGGTTTTTGAACCAGAACCGAAACAAATTCGTTATAAATGAGCGTGCAAACATCAAACTCGCCCGCCTCAAATTTTTCCAGAACAAATTCAGTCACTTCATTCGCCTGAGCAAATTCAATTTTAGACGCACCCATCAGCCCTAAAAAGCTCTGCAGAATACGGCTTCCATGCGTGCGGCGCAAGACATCACGCCCCTTACGTCCGACACAAACGAGACTGACATCCCGCCCGTCAGCCAGCAATTCAGCCGCCTTCAGACGCGCAGCACGCACCACATTGGCGTTAAAACCACCGCACAGCCCCCGGTCCGCAGTCACAACAACCAGAAGATGACGCTGCTCCGAACCCGTTCCAACAAGGAGTTTTGAACTGGTGTCCGTCACGATAACATTTCTGGCCACACGCGCCAGCATAGCCGCCATGGCCTGCGCATAAGGCTGCGAAGCCTGCGCATGCTCCTGCGCCCGGCGCAGCTTTGAAGCCGCGACCATTTTCATAGCCGAAGTAATCTTCCGGGTTGATTTGACCGATACGATACGGTCGCGGTAATCTCTTAAGCTAGGCATTTATTCTTTCCGTTTAAAGCGCTACGCTGCACTATTGGCTTTTTAAGCCTCAAGCCGCCTCTTTTACACCGGCAAACCCTTTGGTGAAATCACCAAGGAATTTCTTAATCTTTTCCTCCAGTGCATCATCAATTTTCTTCTCTTCACGCAAAGTCTCAAGGATTTCCTTGCCGTTCGCGCGCAGATTAACCAAAAGGCGGCTCTCATAGGTTTGAACCTGATTAACAGCCACACCATCAATATAACCGCGTGTTCCGGCATAAATCACGATGACCTGCTCTTCCACCGACAGGGGCGCATATTGCGGCTGAACCAACAAACGGGTCAAACGCTGACCACGCGCCAGCAATTTCTGTGTTGAAGCGTCCAGATCCGAAGCAAACTGGGCGAATGCTTCCATTTCGCGGTATTGCGCCAGCTCCAGCTTAATTGTGCCGGCAACCTGTTTCATTGCTTTAATTTGTGCAGCAGAACCCACACGGGAAACCGACAACCCTACGTTAATCGCGGGGCGGATACCTTTAAAGAACAAACCGGTTTCCAGAAAAATCTGACCATCTGTGATCGAAATCACATTGGTTGGAATATAAGCGGACACGTCACCGGCCTGCGTTTCAATAATCGGCAGGGCCGTCAAAGAACCGCCACCCTCCGCATCAGACATCTTCGCAGAGCGCTCCAGCAAACGAGAGTGAATGTAGAACACATCGCCCGGATAAGCTTCACGCCCCGGTGGACGACGCAAAAGCAAAGACATCTGACGATACGCCACAGCCTGCTTGGACAGATCATCATAAACACACAAGGCATGCAAACCGCCATCGCGGAAATACTCGCCCATCGTACAACCCGTATAAGCAGCCAAAAACTGCATCGGCGCAGGCTCAGAAGCGGTTGCAGCCACAACAATGGAGTATTCCATTGCGCCTTGCTCCTCAAGCTCTTTCACGAGTTGGGCTACGGTTGAACGCTTCTGCCCGATCGAAACATAGATACAATACAAATGTTTCTTCTCATCAGAAGCCTTGTTCAAATATTTTTGATTGATAATAGCATCAACGGCAACGGCCGTTTTTCCGGTTTGACGGTCGCCAATGATCAGCTCCCGCTGACCGCGCCCTATAGGCACCAGAGCATCAACAGCCTTCAAACCCGTTTGCATAGGCTCAGACACAGATTGACGCGGAATAATGCCAGGAGCTTTAACCTCAACACGGCGCGTTTGCTTGGCCTTCAACGGCCCCTTACCGTCAATGGGATTGCCCAGCGCATCCACAACGCGGCCCAGCAATTCCTTGCCGACTGGCACTTCAACAATCTTGCCAGTCCGGCGAACAATGTCACCCTCTTTAATTTCACGGTCAGCACCAAACACCACAACACCGACGTTATCCGCCTCCAGATTCAGGGCCATCCCTTGAACGCCGGAATCAAACTCAACCATTTCCCCGGCCTGCACGTTATCAAGACCGTAAACACGGGCCACACCGTCCCCGATCGAAAGCACTTGCCCGATCTCGGCCACATCAGCCTGAGCGCCAAAATCGGCGATCTGCTTTTTCAGGATTTCAGAGATTTCCGCTGCACGAATTTCCATTTAAATAACCTCACTCTTAAAAAACAAAAAATTTCAGGGACGCAATTATGCGCATACGTTAAAAACCTGCTCCAGAACCGGCACCAACTGCCAGTTTAAGTCTCTCCAGCTTACGGCGCACAGAATCATCAATCATGCGGGAGCCCACCGTAACAATCATACCGCCCAAAATAGAGGGCTCAACCCGCAAGCGCACCGAAACATCCGCACCCATAGCCGTGGACAGAGCGGCTTGGAGCTCTTTTTTCTGCTTATCATCAAGATCATGCGCCACATCAACCTGCACGGCAACCTCGCCCCGGCGACGCGCAACTTCCGCTTTAAAAGCGCGAATAATGCCCGGCAGCTCAGAAATGCGGCGGTTTTGAATTAAAACTCCGATAAAATTTTGGGTGATTTCCTGAAAACCAGCTTTCTCAGCCAAAGCCTGCATCGCTTTTTTCAAAGAACTCGGATTAAGCAAAGGCGAACGAATCAAAGCAGACAGGTCTGCGGAGTTTTCAATCATTGCAGCAAGATCATTTAGATCCTGCGCGACTTTATCAAAGTTTTTGGACTCTGCCGTCAGTTCAACAAAAGCGTTGGCATAACGCGCACTCACGACCGAAGATGCTTGACTTGCCGATGACACTCTCTAATGGCTCCCGTTTAACGACTTTCCAGTTGGTCGAGGATTTAGCATAGCCGAATGCCCATGACAAGGCCTGAAAATCATAGCTGACGCAAAAAAACATTATCGCGGCACAACCGACATGCCCATTTCAAACTTTGATGGCTTCCAATTTTTATAAAAACATTCGAATTACAGCCTCAAAGGCAAAAACTTTAAAATCAAACAAGCCAAATCTTTCAGGGTTGACGACCATAGCCAACAACCGAAACATGATCAGATGTGCGGCGTAAATCTCCAGCGTTCGCCGCCCTAAGAGCTGAACGGGCCACCGCAGAAATACCGGAACCGCCCAGGAAAGCTGCGCCGGCCTGAACATCACTAAGATACCCGCCAATAAGACCATCCCTCCGCAAAAGGTCAAAAACTGGGTCTTATCTAAAGAGCTCATAAACAAGCTCTCCATAAAGAGATAGCTGACAACAGGCACCACCGAAAATATTATCAGTGACAAATAACGAATGCCGCGCTCTTTACGGTGTGCCACCATATAACCAAGCAACGAAAAAAGAAAAAGCTGCGTACCATATTCAACAAAAATAAGAGTGGGGAGGCCTATAAAAAACAGCAAAAGTGACATGCCCGCCAGTGTCTCCCAATTGCGCAGCGCGCGAACGGCGATCCAATCGATTGATAAACGGGCCGCAATAAGGGTGAAGATAATAGTAGCCGGAAAAAGATAATCACCCGCCACAAGTGAAAAAAACCAGACCAACGCGCCTAAAATCCAAAACAACTTTGAAATTTCCCGCGTTCGGGCATGGCCAATCAAAAAAAACCAGATCGGCGCACTGAAGCGACCAATCACCCGAAACCATATTTCGTGCGGAAAAAAGAAATAGCCGATATGATCGACAACCATCAATACAAGCGCCAGCGCCTTTAAAAAATCATAAGACGTTAAAGAAGCAGGTAAGGTTTTATATTTGAGAATATTCACATGACCTGCCTTGAGAGTTTACAACCAGCTCCAATCAAGAAAATTATACCCCTCCATCCCCAGATAAACAGCCATAGCCTTAAAAAGCAAAAGGTGGACAACATAGATTTCAAGCGTTCTACGCCCGCAAATCTGTACAAACCACACAACAGATTTAGGAAGCTTTTCCGTCAACGCCGGATAAGTCTTCGGCGAAAAATAATACAAAAGGCTGCGCACAGCTGCTGTTCCTATCCCCATAAAAATCATCTGAGCAGGGGTAAATCCAAATGTTAAAAACTGTAAGATTATAAAAGTTATAAGGGCAAAACACATATATTGAATAATAAGCTGCTCGTCTTTAACCTCCTCCCGGTGACGCACAAGATACCCAAAAATGGCCGTAATAAGCGCCTGTGTCCCATACTCCGTAAATATAAAAGTCGGAATCACCAAAACAAATAAGAAAGCAGAGCCACTCCATAGAATAAGCCGGCTGCGCATAAGCACCTTCATAACCGGATCTATCGTAACACGTATCAAAGCGATTGTTACAAGCGCGTTTAGAGGGAATACCGCCATCCCGGTCAGTAAATTAGCCAAAATTAAAATCCCGGCGCCCACGGAGAGCTTAAGGGGAATATCCCTACCACGCGCATAACCAACAAGAAAAAACCATACAGGGAACCCTATCCGGCCAACAGCGCGCCACCAGAGATCGTCAGGAAAGAAATAATTCCCGGCATGATCCGTAATCATAATCGCAACCGCAAAACACTTAAGCAGATCATAAGAGGTAATCGCACTGGGCAAGGCCGGTTTTGATATGCTCATAATTTTATCAACACTTTCAATTATATGTATTAGGTTTTTTAAAGAAAATTCTGAGGATCAATATCAATATAAACACGTATGTTTGAAGGCACCTTAATTGCCCCAACCCACGCAGCTATCGCTTTTTGTATATTAAGCGATTTATCCGCCTGCACCAAGAGCCTATAACGAAAGTTCCCGCGAAGCCGGGCAAAAGGCGCTGGCGCTGGCCCCAAAACCTGTACCCCCTCCCCTCGCGGCGCGCTTTGCCCCAAGGCTTTGGCTAGATTCTGGACCTGCCGCTCATCCCGCCCGGAAATAATAACACCGACCAGACGGCTGTAAGGCGGCATATGGGCAGCCTCGCGCTCGTAAGCCTCGGCCTCCAAAAACGGGTCACGCGCCCCGGCCGCCAGCGCCTTCATAATCCGATGCTCCGGCATATAGGTCTGCAACAACACACTGCCCGGTTTTGCCTCACGCCCTGCACGTCCAGCGACCTGATGCAGTAATTGATAGGTTCGCTCCGCCGCACGCAACTCCCCGCCAGCCAGCCCCAGATCAGCATCAAGTACCCCCACCAGCGTCAGCCCCGGGAAATGGTGCCCTTTAGCGATAATCTGCGTACCGATCACAATATCAACCCGGTGATCACGAATGTCTGACAACATGGCTTTCAGGGCCTCATTATCCTCCGCCGTATCGCTCGCCAGTGTCAAAACACGCGCATCCGGGAACAAAGAGGCAACCTCTTCACCAATGCGCTCAACCCCCGGCCCACAGGCCACAAAGCTCTCCACCGCCTCACAGGACGGGCATATTAAGACCGGGCGCATGGAAAAACCGCAGTGATGGCATTGCAAACGATGCGGGTTTTTATGATCGACAAGCCAGGCCGTACAGCGCGGGCACTCCATTCGATGACCGCAAGAACGACAAAGCGTCAACGGCGCATAGCCGCGCCGGTTCAAAAACAGCAAAACCTGCTCACCACGCTGCAGCGTCTCGATCATCGCCTTTTTCAAGGGAGGAGAGATAAAATGCCCGGATTCTGGCTTATCCACCCGCAGATCAACCACATCAATCTCCGGCAGCAACGCCCCGCCAAAACGCGAAGGAAGATGTAAATGCTCATACCGCCCGGACCACGCATTATGAATTGTCTCCAGCGAGGGTGTCGCAGAAACCAGAACAACCGGAATTGCCCCCAGATGCGCACGCACAACCGCCATATCACGCGCATGATAAATCACCACATCTTCCTGCTTGTAAGCCGGGTCATGCTCTTCATCCGCGATGATCAATCCCAGATTAAGATAGGGCAAGAACAGGGCCGAACGGGCGCCGACAACCACTCTGGTTTCCCCCTCCGCCACACCGCGCCATGTGGTTTTCCGCGCCCCTTGCGAAAGATGCGAATGCCACAAAGCCGGAGAGCAGCCAAAGCGCGCCGCAAACCGATCAAGAAACGCATTCGACAAAGCAATCTCTGGCAGCAAAATCAGAACCTGCCGCCCGGCTGAAAGCGCCTCGGCCACAGCCTCAAAGTAAACTTCCGTCTTGCCTGCGCCGGTAACACCATCAAGAAGAACCGCATGAAAGCACCCTTCTGACACAAGGCCGCGCAAATGTTGCGCCACATTTTCCTGTGCCTCCGAGAGCGCAGCGCCTGAATGTTTAAAATCAGGGTCACGGCAAGGCGGCGCACTAAAAATCTCTGTTTCCACTAATGCGCCTTTTTGTGCCAGTGTCTTAATCACGCCAGCACTGCAACCGGCTATCTGCGCGATCTCCGAAGCGCGCCTTGGATATCCATCCGCCAACACATCCAGAACGGCTTTCTGCTTTTCCGAAAGCTTTATAGACGCATCACCGGAAGAAGGCGCAATCCGATACCCCTTGGTGGGAATCGGTGGATCAAGAGCAGCCTGCCCGCCCAGCGCCATTTTTAACACAGAGCCACGCGGTGTCATCGTATAATGCGCCACCCAGTCAATAAACTTACGGTGAATCTCCGGCATCGGTGCCAGCGCATGGTGCGATAAGATGGATTTAATCTTTTCCGGCTTTATATCACCCGCAGCCTCCCCCCAGACAACACCGAAAACTTCACGTCCGCTCAAGGGTACAGTGACATAATCGCCATCATGCACATCTTCCATATCCTCCGGCAAGGCATAGTCATAAGCCTTATCAATCGGATACGGGACAAGAATGGAGCGTTGGCGGATCATCAAAAGAGATTACGCGCTTTGCAGCATTTGCAAAATATCAAAAGCACATCCCCAGGAAAGTGTGTACCCGGATCCGCCGTGCCCATAATTATGAATAACAACCGTTCCATCCGTCAGTATTTCCTGCTCCAGACGCACCTCTGGCCGCAAAGGCCGAAGCCCCACACGCACATCCAGCACCTCAGCATTTCTCAAACGCGGCTCATAATCGGCGGCCCAATCAAGGATAGAGCGGGAAAGCGCAGGGTCCGGTTTCATATCCCATACACCGGGATCAAAAGATCCACCCAGCAGGCACGTCTCTCCGCGCGGATAAATATAATTTTTTGTTTCGAAGGCCGTACTGTGATGCGTCACGCCATTATTTTTAACAATCACCACCTGCCCGCTCGCCGGAGAGACGCTTTCATCCCCAACAAAATCTCTAGCATACACGCCCGTAGCATTAACCAGAACATCATAAGGCCCGGAGAGCGCCTCAAGCCCTTCGACATTTTTAATCTCATACACACCGCCCGCGTCTTTAAATCGCGCCAGCATATAGGGATAATAAAGATCAACCACCATTTGAAAATGCGGTGCAAAAACGCCAGAATGATATGGAGCAGCGCATTCCTCCGGGCCGAGCAGACGCGCCCCTTGCATGTGATCCATCCATGAAAGCGTAGGGCAATCCTTATACACGGAAAATTTTCGCCACTCTATGCGAGAAATTCCGGCGCGCGTTTCACCTTGCAGATTTTCGAGGACTGCATTTGTCTGCGCAAACCAGCGATTCACGCGCGGCGAATCCTCCACACTGACCGGACAGGAAATCGCCGCCGCCGCCCAGCTTGTGGTTTTCGTATGTGGATCGCGAGAAAAAATTGTAACCTCATGCCCGGCCTCACGAAGGACAACGCCTGTTGTCACACCAACAATTCCACCGCCAACAATTCCGATTTTCATAGCTTGAAAACTCAACACTTCTATGTAATGTCAATTCAAGCCTAAAGGGTAACGTAAAAAAAGCAATAAAATCCCCACGCAGGATTTACGAAGCAGGAGCCAGAGACAAACATGAAATTTTTTGTAGATACCGCCGACATTGATGATATCCGCGACCTTGCCGCCACGGGCCTGCTTGACGGCGTAACGACCAACCCTTCTCTGGTTGCAAAATCGGGCCGTAAATTTATCCCCCTCATTGAGGAAATCTGCGAAATCGTTTCCGGACCGGTCAGTGCGGAAGTCGCCGCCACCGATTACGAAACCATGCGCAAGGAAGCTGAGATTCTACGCAAAATTGCCGATAATATTGCCGTAAAAGTGCCCCTGACCCCCGCCGGGCTTAAAGTCTGTAAAGAACTATCCGATGGTGGAACAATGGTCAATGTCACCTTATGTTTTTCACCGGCCCAAGCCATCTTAGCCGCCAAAGCGGGCGCTACTTTTGTCTCTCCTTTCGTGGGGCGACTCGACGATATTTCCGAAGATGGTCTGGGGCTTATTTCCGACATTTGCAGAATCTACGAAAACTACCCGAGTTTCGACACAGAAGTGCTGGTTGCCTCCGTCCGTAACCCCCTGCACATTGTGGAAAGCGCAAAAATGGGCGCACACGTGGCCACCTGTCCGCCGAGTGTCATTCGCCAACTCTATAATCACCCCCTCACAACACAGGGGCTGGAAACTTTTGTAGAAGACTGGAAAAAAACCGGCCAGAGCATCCTCTAGAAAATCGGACGAACTCTTTGCCCGCAAACAACGGAGCAAAACCGGAGTAAACGCCTTTCCCGTGGGCATTCCCGCACAACTATGATAGAATCACCCCCATGTCCGATGTTGTTACCGTCATGTCCGAAAAAAACGAAACTCTGAGCGCCGATGACATTGTTGCCTATTTGCGCAACAATCCCGATTTCCTTCAAAACAACCCTCAGGCGCTTGATCTGCTGCTACCCGCGCGCGCGCGGCCACGCCCCGGCGAAGTCGCCGATTTCCAGCGTTATATGATTGAGCGGCTCAAGGCCGATAAAGAGGACGTCCTTCAAAGCTCTCGCACGATCGTTGAAACATCACGCGCCAATATGAATAACCAGCAACGTATCCATAATGCGGTTTTACGATTGCTCGAATCTCGAAATTTTGACGATTTCATTCATTCCATCACCATGGATCTGGCCAATCTTCTGGACGTGGATATTGCTGTTTTGGTGGTTGAAGCCGACGGACGCGACATCCCGCATGTGCATACTTCCGGCATCCGTATAATCCCCGAAGGCACCGTAGATAAATGGATGCGCGGAAAAAATGTACTGCTGCAGGATAATATCGCCGGGATAGAGCCCATCTATGGCGGCGGCGCCATGCTTGTAAAATCCCAGATTTTGCTTCGCGTTGATATTTCCGCGCCGGCAACACCGCCCGCTATCCTCGCCTTCGGCAGCCGGGACCCGAACATGTTTGCCGAAGGCCAGGCCACCGACCAGATTCTCTTCCTTGCCCGCGTTATAGAACGGTGTTTTCAAACATGGCTGAACCTGCCGGGCTAAAAGCGCACACCTTGGCCATATGTGCCGCAGATCTGGCAAAACTTCTGCTGCAATGGCAGGATTATCTTCGCTATGAAAAAAACCTCTCCCCACACACCTTACGCGCTTATTGCGGTGATCTTACGCATTTCATCACCTTTCTTGCCGGCCATTTCGATGACCCGCCGAGCCTGAGCGCCTTATCTGATGCCAAAATCAGGGATTTCAGGGCATGGCTCTCCCGCAAGGCTATGGACGGCGCGTCAAACGCCAGCCGAGCCCGCTCCCTCTCCGGCGTAAAAAATTTTCTCGGATGGCTGGACAAACAGGGCATAGCGCATAATGCCGCCATTGGCGGCGTGCGCACCCCCAAACGCGCCCATAAACTTCCCCGCCCGCTTCATGAATCCCAGGCTATGGACATTATAAATTCTGCGGATCTTTTGCCACAGGAGGACTGGATCGCAGCGCGCGACCGGGCGCTTTTTACCCTGCTTTACGGCTGTGGCCTGCGAATTGATGAGGCTCTATCGTTGGATATCAGGGATATGCCACGCGGCGATGTGATCCGTGTGACGGGAAAGGGCAGCAAACAACGTGAAATCCCCGTAATCGAGATCGTCGATAAAACACTGGCGCATTATCTACAGCGCCGCCCTTTCGAACACACACCAAGCGCGCCACTCTTTATCGGCCAACGCGGCAAGCGCCTCAACCAGGGTGTGGCGCAGAAATCCATGCGCAATTTACGCATAATTCTGGGGCTGCCGGAGACCGCCACACCCCATGCGCTACGCCATTCTTTCGCCACGCATTTATTACAAAACGGCGCTAATTTAAGAGAAATTCAGGAATTGCTCGGCCATGTATCCCTCAGCACCACCCAACGCTATACGGAAATAAACGCCACCGAGCTCATGCGCATCTACAAAGCAGCCCACCCGCGAGCCTAAATACCTGTTTTTACGAAATTAAATGTCTCATTATTAGAGATTATTAAAAATAACTTGCGTTTATTTTTATAATTATATAAAAACACAAAAATCTAAAAACATAATTACGGGAGAACTTTTTGCCATGGCACAAGACCTCAACAAAAAAACGATTCGCTTAATTTTCGATAGAGAATCCCATTGTGAGAGTGTTACAAATTACATAAACAACGCCGCCCACACTCACTGGGGCGTAGACGTAGTTGAAAGAGACCCTAACGAAAACGCTGTCGCTATTAGATTTAATGAGTCAAACATCTTCAACCATACAGATCTTCTTAAAGCCGCAAGCCTGACACATACTAACGTGGCTGTAGAAGAAATTCAGGAAACACCGGCTCAGCCCGATACTGCGGCTTTCGCCATCCCCTGATTTTCAAGGGTCAAAAAAGATACGCAAAGCGATAAAACCTATCAGGGTCACATGTGAATTGGGCGTTTATGAACGGCCAGCGCCGCTTCCTTAACCACCTCGGTTAAAGTCGGGTGTGCATGGCACGTCCGGGCGATATCTTCGGCGGTGCCATCAAACTCCATGACGCTCACCACTTCCTGAATAAGATCACCGGCATTCGGCCCGATAATATGCGCGCCTAAAATCCGGTCAGTCTTTGCATCGACCAGAATTTTTACAAAACCATCCAGCGCGTTCATCGCCCGCGCCCGACCATTGGCCATAAAGGGAAACTTCCCGGCATTATAGGCAATCCCGGCCTCTTTAAGCTGCTCTTCTGTCTTGCCCACATTGGCGACCTCCGGCCAAGTGTACACCACACCGGGGATAAGGTCGTAATTGATATGGCCGGATTGTCCCGCCAGCATCTCCGCCAGGACTACCCCCTCATCCTCCGCTTTATGCGCGAGCATAGGTCCACGGATAACATCACCGATCGCGTAAATCCCCTCGACCGAGGTTTCAAAGAACTCATCAACGTTAATGCGGCCACGCTCGTCCAGTGCCACACCTACCTTCTCCAGCCCCAGCCCCTCCGTATAGGGTTTGCGCCCTACAGACATAAGCACGATATCGGCAGAAAGCTTTTCCTCTCCACCACCCTTGGCGGACTCAACTACCAAATCCACGCCCTTGGCATTCACCTTGGCCGAAGTAACCTTTGTGGCCATTTTAAAGATTAAACCCTGCTTTTTGAAAATCTTCTCGGCTTCCTTACGGATCTCGCCGTCCATGCCGGGCAGAATCTGGTCAAGATATTCTATAACCGTCACTTCCGCGCCCAATCTGCGCCAGACAGTGCCCAGCTCCAGACCGATAACACCGCCACCGATAACAACCACCTTCCCCGGAACTTTATCGAGCGTCAGCGCGCCGGTGGAGGACACGATCCTGCTCTCATCAATCTCAATACCGGGCAAGGACACAACATCCGAACCCGTAGCAATCACAATGGAATCAGCCTCGTAAGACTGAGCGCCCACATTTATTTTTCCAGCACTGATAATTTCCGCCGCGCCCTCAATACGGGTGATTTTATTTTTCTTGAACAGAAAATCGATACCCTTGACGTTGGAATCCACGACGCCATCCTTAAAGCGCATCATGGCTTTCAGATCCAGATCAATCTTACCGACATTAATGCCTATGTCCTTCATATGTTTAGAGGCATCTTCGTATTTTTCGGAAGAAGACAACAAAGCCTTGGAAGGGATACACCCCACATTCAAGCACGTACCGCCCAGCGTTTTGCGTTTCTCCACACACGCCACCTTCAAGCCAAGCTGCGCCGCCCGCACCGCGCAAACATATCCGCCAGGACCCGCACCAATAATGATGACATCAAATTTTTCAGACATATCTCTCAAGCCTTATAATGAAGAAACCTGAGGGCACAATACCAGCCGCGCCAACAATATCAAGCCCACTGGAAACAATGAGAAAAAAGCACACGCCCGCCTATACCAAAAGCGCATTCCAGCATAGAATAAAGCACCATGATTCAAACTCAATCCCTCTATCTTCATATGCAGGCCGCCATAGATATTGTGGGACAAAGCCCGCATCCGGTAAATAAAATCGCCGCGACACTGGTCCAGACAGACGGATTGAGCGTGAGTCGCACCAACACATGGCCGGATGAAATTGCAAAGGGGATTGGCACACAAACCAGAATTGGCAATGCCAGCGGCACCATTCATGCGGAAACTGCCTGTATTCTGGCCGCGCAAAAAACGCAGGACAGTGCTATTTTTATCACTGATCCGCCCTGCCCCAACTGCATGAAAAACATGGCGGAAGCTGGCATCAATGCGCTTTACATAGACCACAAGGGCTTTAAAAAAGATTTCGCGCTGCGGCGCGGCGGGCATTTTGAAAATATGTCCATGTGCATAGCCGAGCGCGCCGGAATTTCCGTACATATCGTGCATCGCAAGGAACAACGGATAGACACCATTTTAAGAATACCTGAAAACTACATTCCGGCTGATGAATTTCCGCCGCGCCTCTATCCGGCGGAGGGGAAACCATGGAAGGATCTCATATCTACAGAACATCAGCATTACGGCGAGGCGCCCTTCGCACTGGCTATAGTTCAGGATCACGAAAAAAACACATATGCCTTTTCCGCCCGCAACCACACCACCATTGGCTATAGCGCCGATGAGGATATTGAAAGTCCGGATGGGAAATACAGCTTTATCCTGGAGCCTGTAAACCGCCTGATGATGGCCGCCGCCCGAAAAGGCCTATCCATACGCAGCGATAGCCTTTATTCTTCCAGAGTGCCCACCTCGCGGGAGCTTATCAATATGATCGGCGCAAATCTTGATACGCTGCGCATCGGCGATATGAATGCCGCACGGGACATATTCGGCCCACAGGCCCTAAAGCAACTAACCTGTGCCAAAATTATAACCCTCATTTCCAAAGGAGAATAATCCATGCCTCTCGAAGAACGCTTTATCACTTTTAGTCTTGAAGAAGTTCTGCAGGCCGTGCAGATGCGCGCTATTCAGGAATCTCTGGATATTCCTACAAAAGGCACACTGATTAAGATCGAGATTGATGAAAAAAACACCGGCATGGAAACTCTGATTTTCCTTCATCTCCAGCGTAGCGAAGGAACGGTCGAAAAACTGAAATTTGACCGCAAATTCTTTGCACTGGCCCTCATTTTTTATTGTCAGGGCTGCGGCATCCCTTTGCCACAACGGGGTACGAAAACGCTCAATATTCTACCTGATCAGATCGTCATGAAAATAGAGTTGAAAAACAAACCGCAATAAAAAGCAAGAATGACCTTAAACGTCCAGCAAAAGGCGCTGCGGGTCTTCGATCACATCTTTGACTTTCACCAAAAAGCTCACGGCTTCGCGCCCGTCAATAATACGGTGATCGTAAGAATGCGCCAGATACATCATTGGCCGCGCCGCGATAGAGCCATCCTTCATCACCATGGGGCGTTGCTGAATTTTATGCATCCCTAAAATACCCGATTGCGGCATATTTAAAATCGGCGTTGAAAGCAAGGAGCCGAAGACTCCGCCATTGGTAATGGTAAAGGTGCCGCCCTGCATCTCATCCATAGTCAGCTTACCATCCCGCGCACGCTTGCCAAGATCCACGATTTTTGCTTCAATTTCCGCCATAGAGAGCGTATCTGCATCCCGGATCACCGGCACAATAAGCCCCTGCGGCGTAGAAACGGCCACCCCGATATCATAGTAATTTTTATAAATAATATCCGTACCGTCAATTTCCGCATTAACGGATGGAAACTCCTTCAAAGCCTGAATCGCAGCCTTGGCAAAGAACGACATAAAACCAAGCTTAACGCCGTGTTTCTTCTCAAACGCCTCTTTATATTCATTACGCAGATCCATAACCGGCCCCATATCCACCTCATTAAAGGTGGTCAGGATAGCGGCATTGTTCTGTGCCTCCTTCAGGCGGCTGGCGATCACCTGCCGTAATTTGGTCATACGAACACGCTCTTCGCGCTCCGTAGTGGCGCGAGGCGCCGCTTTAGCAGCTGGCGCCGCCGCCGAATCTGATGCTTTCACCGGGGTCGATGTGCTTGATTGCGTTTTGAGGAAATTCTCAACATCTTCTTTGGAAACGCGGCCTTCTTTTCCGCTGGCAGGTATATTCGCCGCATCAAGATGGTTATCTGCAATCATTTTGCGTACCGCAGGCGAAAGCTTCGGATCGTCTACAATTTCCGCAGATTTCTGAGAAGAAAGCGCCGCAGAAGAATCTGTTTCCTTGGCCTGAGGCGCGGTCTCTGGTTTCGTCGCCTCCGCTGGCGCAGCCGATACAACAGGCGTGACCGCCGCTGACGGGGCCTTATCATTGGCCACTCCGGCCTCAAGCTCACCCAGCAAAGCACCGGCAGAGACATTCTCTCCCTCACCTGCGAAAATTTTGACAATCACACCATCCGAAGGCGCATTCACTTCCAAAGTAACTTTATCCGTCTCCAACTCAACCAAAGGCTCATCCGCCTTTACGCTTTCGCCTTCTTTCTTCAACCACTGAGCGACAGTCGCTTCTGTCACAGATTCACCAAGGGTCGGAACAACGATTTTTGTCATATCTGGCTCATATCTCTGATTTATTAGGCATTTGAATTCCACCTACCTCAAAACTTTTACGCGGATGCCCAATGAAACGCAAGCCCCGGCAGCAAGATTTCAAAACTAAAAATGTTGCCACCCGCCCTTCTTGAAGGACAGAACCTCCCCCCCGGCATCAAGAACCTCAACCTTGGGCGAACCGGACACAAATCGTCCGATAACATAATGCTCAAAATCCAGAAAACCTATATTTTCTGGCGGCACGGCCAGTGCAAGCTGGTAATCGTCCCCCCCGGTCAAAAGCGCCTCAACACTCACCGCACCGCTTTCCAGCAATAACGAGGCTTGCGCCGAAAAAGGAATTTTCGCCAACTCTATTTCCGCAGTCACAGCAGATGCCCGGCACACATGCCCCAAATCGGCAATCAGGCCGTCAGAAATATCCACAGCCGCATGAGCATAGCGCCGTAACCCCTCCGCCAAAGCTAACCGGGGCAAGGGCTTGCGATAGGCCAGAGCAAAAAAATCAGCATGAGGCGTTATTATATTTCCGCGCAAAGCTTCAAGCCCGATAAGCGCATCCCCCACAGGCCCGCTCAACACCACAGCATCTCCGGCCTTTGCGCCACCGCGCCCCAAAGCCTGCCCTGAGGGGACAAGCCCCAGCGCGGTTATAGAAACGGAAAAGCCCCCCTTGATGGACGTGGTGTCTCCGCCTGAACAATATATATCAAACAACGCCTGATCCGCCGCCAACACACCGGTGAACTTCTCCAACCATCCACAATCAGGTTTTTGCACAAAAGCAAGATTAAGCTGGTAAGATAAAGGCCGCGCCCCGGCGGCGGCAAGATCGGAAAGGTTAACGCGCAAGGCTTTATGCGCAATAAATTCGGGGGCCTCCCCAAGCGGAAAATGCACGCCCTCATTCAAAGTATCGGAAGTTACAATAAGGTCAAAGCCCGGTGGAATCTTCAAAACCGCCGTATCATCACGCAATCCATCCCGGCTTAGAGGCGCAAAATACTTTTCAATAATTTCAAACTCATTCATGCTTCCCACATATCCCAGAAATGATGCACCGGTCCATGACCATGCCCCACGCCCAGCATATCACCATGTTTAAGCGCCCCGTTCAAATATGCTTTTGCCGCTTTACACGCCGATAACATATCCATCCCCTTTGCCAAACCCGCCGCGATTGCCGCCGATAAGGTGCAACCGGTTCCGTGCGTATTAACAGTAAGCAAGCGCGGAGACTCTAAAACAGATCTGCCGCCCTCGCGCTCTACCAGAATATCATTGCTATGCTTTTGACGCACAAGATGCCCACCCTTTATCAAAACAGCTTTGGGGCCCAGTGCCAAAATCTGCTTTGCCCAATCCGTTGCATCCTCTTCAAAGTTTTTGCCAAAACCTGCTTCCGGGCTGTCCACTTTAAGGGCTTTGGGAGATAAAAACGCACCCACCTCCTGTAGATTTGGCGTAACCAGATCAGCCAGCGGCAATAAACGGTTTTTAATAACCTCAATGGCCTCTTCCGAGATAAGACGATCTCCGCTGGTGGCAATCATCACCGGGTCAAGCACAACATTTCGCACGCCGCGTTCCGTCAGAACATCGGCCAAAGCGTACGCCGCCTCTACCGAGGCAATCATACCGATTTTCACCGCATGAACCGCCACATCATCAAAAACAGCATCCAGTTGCTCTTTAATAAAAGAAGCCGAAAGCTCCTGCACTGCACGCACGCCCTTGGTGTTCTGAGCCGTTAACGATGTCAAAGCGGCCATACCGTAAACACCCAGCGCAGAAAATGTCTTTAAATCCGCCTGTATACCCGCTCCGCCTGAAGGGTCGGAGCCAGCGATAGAAAGCACCTTATAGATCATCCAGCCTCCTCCCGCGCCGCGCCAACGCCCGCAACAAAGGCACGCGCCGCCGCGCCGGGGTCGAGCGCTTCGGAAATGCTGCGCATCATCGCAACACCATGCGCACCCGATTTAATAACCGTCGCCGCATTTTCGGGCGTTATACCGCCAATTCCGACAACAGGCACAGGGCTTCTTCGCGCAAGCACAGAAAAATTCTGCGGCCCTAAAACCGGTTTCCCCTTCTCGGTTTTTGTCACATAAAACGGCCCCGTACCGATATAATCAACAGCCGGATCGAGCGCCTCAATATGCTGCGCTGTAAAAACCGTCTGCCCGATAATTACCTGCTCCCCCAGTCGCGCCCGCGCCTGCGCGGGAGAAGTATCTTCTTGCCCCAGATGCACACCATCCGCGCCCACAGCAAAAGCCACATCGAGCGAATCATTGATAATAAAAGGAATATTTTGCTCTTGCAGAAGTTCCCCAAGCATCGCCGCCTGGGCCAGAAATTCCGGCATATTACCACTCTTGTTGCGAAGCTGCACCATCGTCACCCCGCCCACAACGGCGTGCATCACGACATCGACAACATCCCGCCCCGCGCAACAGGACGGATCAGCAACAAAATAAACCGATGGATCAAATGCCAAGCGCCGCATTGACCAGCTTTGCCTGCTCTATAACATGGCGACTATGAAGGCCTGTCGCCGGCGCCGCCAATTCCGAGCGCCCGGCATATTGTGGACGACCCGCTTTATGACCCGCCCGTTTCAGGGATTTTTCAATCCGGCGGTCCACAAAATTCCACGCCCCCTGATTTTCAGGCTCTTCCTGACACCAGACAACATCAGCATTTTTATACTTTGCCAGCTCTTCCGCCAGCGCCGTTTCCGGAAAAGGATACAGCTGCTCAACCCGGATAATAATAACATCCTTAATATTTTCATCCCGCCGTTTTTGCAGGAGGTCAAAATAGACCTTTCCGCTGCACAAAACAACGCGCCGCATTTTATCATCCGCAACAAGATCCTTTTGATCATCATCCCACAGGAAACGATGAAAAGTTGAGCCTTGTGCGAACATTTCCACATCCGACACAGAAAGCTTATGCCGCAGCAAAGATTTCGGCGTCATAACCACCAATGGCTTGCGAAAATCGCGCATCATCTGACGGCGCAAGGCATGATAATAATTTGCCGGCGTTGTACAGTTACAAACCTGCCAGTTGTCTTCACCCGACAACTGCAGGAACCGTTCAAGCCGGGCAGAAGAATGCTCTGGCCCCTGCCCCTCATACCCATGAGGCAATAACAAAACAATTCCGGACATGCGAAGCCATTTGGATTCACCGGAGGAAATAAACTGGTCGATCATAACCTGAGCACCATTGGCAAAATCACCAAATTGCGCTTCCCACACCACCAGCGTTTTTGGATCAGCCAACGAATAGCCATATTCAAACCCCAAAACAGCCATTTCCGAGAGCGGTGAATCATGCACCTCAAAGCGCGGTTGTCTTTCGGCAATATGCTGCAGTGGAATATGTTTGTTTTCATTTTCCTGATCATACCAGATCGCATGACGATGAGAAAAAGTGCCCCGCCCGACATCCTGTCCCGAAACACGCACAGAGTATCCGTCATTTAGCAAAGCCCCAAAAGCCATGGCTTCGGCGGCGGCCCAATCAAATGCTTTTCCAGTTTCAAACATTTGCGCTTTTGCATCCAAGATACGTTGCAGTTTCCGGTTAATGACAAATCCATCAGGGACCTTCACCAGAACTTTGCCAATTTCTTTTAATTTTTCTACTGGAACACCTGTTTCACCACGCCGGTCATCCCCATAAGCCACCTTCATGCCTTGCCATGCACCCCCCAGAAAGTCAGCATCCCCGGGCTTATACGTCTTAGTCGCCTGAAAGGCTTCTTCCAGATAATTTTCAAAATCACTGGAAACGGCTAGAGCCTCACTCTCACTCAAAACTTTTTCAGCAACCAACTGTGTCGCATATTTTTCACGCGTTGTTTTTTGCGCAGCAATTTTCTTATACATCAAAGGCTGAGTATAGGCTGGCTCATCGCCCTCGTTATGCCCGTAACGACGATAACAAAACATATCAATCACGACATCACGCTGAAACTTCTGCCGGAATTCTGTCGCCACGCGTGCCACATGCACTACCGCCTCCGGATCATCTCCATTCACATGAAAGATAGGAGCCGAAAGCATCTTGGCAACATCGGTGGAATATGGACCCGACCGAGAAAATTTCGGCATGGTTGTAAAACCAATCTGATTATTAATCACGATATGAATCGTGCCTCCAACGCGATAGCCTGGCAACTCGGCAATCATAAGGGTTTCCGCCGTCACCCCCTGACCTGCGAAAGCGGCATCACCATGCAGCAAAAGCGGCAATACGGCCTCCGATTCAATCGTGCCGCGCTTAATTTGTTTTGCGCGCACCTTTCCGATAACCACCGGATTAACAAACTCAAGGTGAGACGGATTGGCGGTTAAGGACAAATGCACACACTGTCCATCAAACTCCCGGTCACTCGATGTGCCCAGATGGTATTTCACATCGCCAGAACCCAAAACATCGTCCGGCGTAGAACTTTGCCCCTGAAATTCAGCAAAAATCGCCGTGAAAGATTTCCCCATCACATTGGCCAGAACATTCAGACGACCACGATGAGACATCCCGATCACAATTTCTTCCAGGCCCAGCTGGCCTCCGCGCTTCATAATCTGCTCAATACACGGAATGAGAGCCTCACCGCCATCAATACCAAACCGTTTGGTGCCGGGATATTTTTTATGCAAAAACTGTTCGAAGCTTTCCGCTGCGACAAGACGCTGCAATATCGCTTTCTTGCCATTTTCGGTAAATTCTGTCCGGTTTCCCGGCTCTTCAATCCGCTCTTGAATCCATTGCTTTTCCTCAGGATCGGTTAAATGCAGAAATTCCACACCGGTTTTTCCACAATACGCCCGGCGCAAGGCGGTCAACAGCTCATCCAGAGTCGCATATTCCATGCCAAAGGCGCCATCAACAAAAATCGGGCGCGCTCTATCCTCTGGACCAAATCCATAATGTGCCGGGTCCAGTTCCGGATGATCCTTCTTTTCCTTTATTCCAAGCGGGTCGAGATCTGCAAGCAAATGCCCGCGCGCGCGGTAAGCCCGAACCATCATGAGGGCCCGTATCGAATCGAGAGCCGCCCGGCGGGCCCCTTCAGAAGAAATATCCGCTTTTCCGTGAGCACCGGGTAGCGCCAAATCATTGGCCGGGGGCATCTGCCCTTCATCTGTAAGGGCTACAGCGCCCGCACCAAAGTTACGAGAAATCACCGTATTGGTCTTCGGGGTCCAGCTTGCACCGGAAAGCTCCTGCAATAAAGAAAGCTCACTATCGTTTAAGGTTTCAAAAAAACGTGCCCAGCTTTCATCCACCTGCCCCGCATCGGAGAGATAGCGCGCATAAAGATGGGCAATATATTCAGCGTTCATGCCGGAAAGAAACGTTACATTTTCAGATTGCTGCACCATTATCACCAAGCGGATATTTACGAACCCGCATCTCCTTTTTTAATTCGTCACATCAGGACTTAATCCCAATACACAAAGCCCGTCAAGGGGCGGAAAGACACAAGAAATAATCCTAAATCCTCAGGGCTGAGGAAAGACGAGACAAGGCACTATCTTCTGAGGCACTTATATTCATTGGATGTCCGGCATCCTCAGGGGGCATACCGGAAAATTTTATTGCCACTTTTTTCAAAATAGAGCTGAAAATACCGTCTTTTTTATCCTCATCTTCCTGATCAAACGCAGAAAACTCTCCATTCGCCCGCGCAACCGTCTCGGCAATCTCCATCAAAGCCGCAGCATAGCTTTTAACCGTTTCCTCATCCGCTTTTGATTTCAACAGACTAATCGCGCGCGCGGCATCCTCACAAATCTGCCCATAGGGGTTTTTATTCCATCGTTTCCACTCAAAATGCAGACGAAGTGTTTCCTTCATCACCGCAGCGGCAAAGGGTCTTTCCTGAGGCAGGGCGGCAATGGCCTGTATACAGGATTTCAAAGATTGCATCTCTCTTGCATCATCTGTGTCTCCTTCCTCATCATCGACATAACTTACATACAATCCCACCCGGTAGGGCAGACTAACGAGAAGCTCCGATTCTTCACCTGAAAACTGTGCAAGACTGAGCATATTTTATCCTTTCTGTTCTTTTCTTAATAAGCACCCTTAATAAACGCTGGAAACCCCTAAAGACTGAGACAATTGGCGAAGAACAAGACGCTCCTCCCGGCTGATCGACATAAAATATCCTATAGATCCGTGAGGGCGCCCAGCCAGATTCATTTTCAAGCAATTATTCCAATATGCCAGCCGAATTTTTACGCGCTCCACCAAAGAAAGATTTTCACCATACTCACAAAACGCCAGCGCCACGGCTTCGGCAATCTCCATCAAACGAGTAGTGTAGGCTTTAATTTCCTTCTCATCCAGCCGTGTAGCCAAAATCTCACGCGCCTGACGGCATTGCCGGGGCACATGATCCATCTCCTCGGCCCAAGATTGCCACCCGGATTGCCGCGCCAATACCTCCCCCATCACATACTGCAAAAACTCGGAGCCAAAAACATCCTGCGAAAACCCGTGAATAATACTGGCAAGTGCCTGAAGCTCAATCGCCTGCGCTTCTGCGCCGCCGGAACGGTCACTTTGCGAAACAAATAAGCCCACCCGGTAGGGAAGACTCACCAGCAACTCTTTTTGCTCCGGTATAAAATCTTCCAAAATACTCATAAAAAAGGCTCCCCGACTTTCATTTCAGGTTTCTACCTTACAATGAAAACCGGGGAGCAACAAACGGGGATTTATCGGCACAAATCCCAAGCACCTCACCAAGGGGCAGTAGGGTTCTGGGCGGGCATGGCTCAAGCGCTTATAAACGGGAACGCGCCAGATAAATCCTTAAAACCTGCGAGGTAATCTTACAGACCTCAACAAGCAGGCTAAAACGGTGTAACGAGACCTATATAATACCCTAGGGAATTAGGAATATTATCATCGACAATATTGATCGCCGTAATGGCCACAACGGTTGTGGCAACGCCATAAATATAGTTCAGCATAATTCTTCTCCTTCACTGGCAAGGCCCGGTTTATCTTCTCCAAGCGCTTTGTTTCCTGTAAAAAAGACGTTGCAACGCCCATGCCAATTTTTACATAATATTTATGGAAGATACGAAGGAAAAGCGGCAAAAATTGCCGCCACCTTTTTGCCGCCGGGCAGAATTTTCCGTAACGCTTGACATGAGAGGTGGTTTTCCCTATAACCGCCCTATGGCAACAGAAAACGAAATAAAAAACCATGTCACGCTGGAATTGAATAATCTTCTGCAATCCGCAAAAGTCACGGCAACGCCCGAACAGATTGGGAAAACGGCAGAATTACTCCTTAAGTCATTCTATTTCCTAGAAATAAAATTTAATCCTGATAGCACGATCTTTGATTATGAAGATAAAACAACTCAGTCTGCCCACCTTCTGGGCATCGATAAAAAAACCTATATCGAAAAAGCCGCACTCAAACAGTCACAGCTGTTCTGCCTGCCCCCGAAAACCATCAACGCCAAGATCGAAGGCGCAGCCCAATTACTGGGCATTGATAAAAAAACCTATGTCGAAAAGGCCGCACTCAAACAGCCTTCGCTGTTCTACCTGTCCCCGGAAACGATTTATAAAAAATATAAATTCATCAAGGGCGCCCATGCGGCAGGATTTATTACGAATACGGAAAGCACCATTGAATCAGTGATGGATTATCCAACGGTACTGACGCGCTCGACAAAAAACACCGCCCTGCGCACGGCGCATACAGCCATGACAGGACAGATTTTTAAATTATCAACTTTTTTTGCAGGCAGGGGGCGCAACAACAAAATGATAGAAACCGAGGTCGTTTCATGGCTGAAGGATCAGTTTGAGCGCACAGGTTTCGGCGATCAGGTCGCCCGCAATATGCACAGAAACGGCCTGATTTCAGAGCTTCCAGACTGGGCGGCAGAACCGAGGAGCCCCTAAGCCTCCGGCGCTCGCCCGCTGCGCTTCCGCCAATAAAGAAAGCCAATCACGGCAACACCCGCCAGAAAAACCAGCTTCAGAACCGGAACCAAAGACATCAACAGCTCTTTATTTCCTCCGATAAAATACCCCAGAGCCAACAGGATAAAAGTCCAGAGCGCCCCACCCAGCGCAGTGTAAAAACTGAACAGCTTCAGATCCATATGCGCCAGCCCGGCGGGAAAAGAAATAAAATGCCGCACACCAAACACCAAACGCCCCAAAAAGATAGAGGCCGAACCGTGACGCTGGAAATAGGCATCCATCTTCGCCATTTTTTCTTCATTCATAAAGAAATACCGCCCATAGCGAATTAGAACCCGCCGCCCCAAAGACGCCGCAAGCCAGTAATTCGCCAGCGATCCGGCCAGCGTTCCGGATACCGCCAGAAGAAATACCAAAGGCCCGTTCCACTCGCCCTGATGAATAAGATATCCGGCGGGAATAAGCGTCGCCTCGGAAGGAATCGGCAAAAAAGTGCTCTCCAGCGCAGAAAGAATAAAAACGCCCGGATAACCGAGCGCTTTTATAACCTCAACCAACGCATGAGCCGCCGCCGTCAGCATACCTTAGGCTGCCATCGCCTTCACGACCGCATCGCCCAGCCCTGCCGGAGATTCCGACACGACAAATCCCGCTGCGCGCATGGCCTCCATCTTGGCTGAAGCCGTATCATCCGCGCCGGAAATAATCGCCCCGGCATGCCCCATACGCTTACCCGGAGGGGCCGTAGCCCCGGCAATAAAGCCTGCAATCGGCTTTTTGGTTTTTAAACTTTTATAAAAGGCGCAGGCCTCAAGCTCCGCAGTACCACCAATCTCACCAATCATCAAAATGGCTTCTGTCTCCGGATCGTCCATAAACAGCTCAATACAATCAATAAAGTTAGTCCCATTCACGGGGTCACCACCAATACCAATACATGTCGTCTGTCCAAGGCCAACCGCGCCCGTCTGCGCCACGGCCTCATAGGTCAACGTGCCAGAGCGCGAAACAATACCAACCTTGCCGCGCTTATGAATATGACCGGGCATAATACCAATCTTGCACTCTCCCGGCGTAATGACGCCGGGGCAGTTCGGGCCAATCAGGCGCGTTTTTGTACCGCTCAACGCCCGTTTAACCTTTACCATATCCAAAACTGGAATCCCTTCCGTAATACAGATCGCAAGCTCGATTTCCGCGTCAATGGCCTCTAAAATGGCATCAGCGGCAAATGGAGGCGGCACATAAATCACCGAGGCATTCGCACCAGTTCTCTCTTTGGCTTCCGCAACCGTATCAAAAACCGGCAACCCCAGATGCTGCCCGCCGCCTTTACCGGGCGTCACGCCCCCAACCATCTTCGTGCCGTAAGCAATCGCCTGCTCGCTATGGAATGTCCCTTGCGTGCCGGTAAAGCCCTGACAGATAACTTTAGTATTCTTATTGATGAGTACGGCCACGTGCATTCTCCAGAACATGATAATAAAAAACAAAACTGATGAGGTATTTAACGCGCCACCGCTGCTAAAATCAACCGCCTAAATGGGATACAGGCTAAAAAACTCCAAATTATGTTTTTCATAACTTGACAAAATGTTTTTTGTTAGGTAAACATACGCCCCATGAGAAGACACCCACAAACAATGGCCACCTACAGAATCGCGAGCAGAAACACCGGAGAAAGCAGCGGATTGATCCGAAAACTGTTTACGCTCGCCGCGCTCGGCACAGCCCTGTATCAGGCTCTGCCAGACTCAGCGCCCAACACACACACATCCGGCGCGAACGATAATATAAACTTTGCTCAAAAAGAAAACTCATTCAAACGCCCTGAACTAACAATTCTTCCCAGCCGCAAACCAACGCGCGCCCAAAGCACCTTCGCAGCAAAGGCAAGCTACGCGCCACAACCCCTACAATCATCACAAACGCCACAGCCCTACTACATATACAAAGCCAACAACGGAAATGAATATCCCATAGACAGACAAACCTACGATGCCATAGAGAAAACCTCAAAAAAAACTGGAATCCCGGCAGAATCCATAATGGCTGTCTGCGCAAGGGAGAGCAGTTGCAGACCCCAAGAAATAAACCCCAGCAGCGGAGCTTGCGGGCTTAAACAGCTCATGACCAACCACATTGCAACGCTCTATGAAGTCACCTTTAAATACGCCGAAAAAGCCGGATACCCTGAAGCCAAAAAATTAGTAGAACGCTATGCCAGAGCGCATGACAAAAAAGGAAATCCTTATTACAGCTTCCGCCCAGTTAATGAGGTGGCAAAAAATAAACTTGTAAATATGTGCCTTAATGCAGAATTTAATCTGGCAATGTGGGCAGAGTACACCCTACCCAAAATTGAAAAGCATGAAACATGGCTAGGTACAGGAAGAAAACTCACCCCTGGCGAGTTTGTCGCTATGAATAATATCGGCCAATACGGTCTGCAGTTATTCTTTGAACAGGTTATGAGCGATATTAAAACCGGGAAAAACACGCCAGTTAAAGACTTTTTTGAAAAACATAAAAGTACTTTCGGGAATGTTAGCGCAAACAGGACCTTGCTCTATGACAAAAATGGAAAGAATTTAAGCGTCCGCGAATCTTACAATAGCCTCATAAACCAGCACGGCGGTTGGGGCGAAATGAATCTGGCGAAGGCCTCACCACTTTAAACATAGCAGACCAAAAAATAGTTATCTCTTCAGGCCGCTTTGCTGGCTTTTTTCGTGGCCTCAACCACTTTTTCTGCAGCATCAGCCAGATCATTTGCCGCGATGATATCAAGGCCCGAGGAATTGAGAATCTTCTTCCCCTCCTCCACATTCGTGCCTTCAAGACGTACGACCAACGGAACAGACAGCTTAACTTCTTTCGCCGCAGCAATCACGCCCTTGGCAATGATATCGCATTTCATAATGCCGCCAAAAATATTAACCAAAACCCCCTTAACATTTGGGTCTGAGAGGATGATTTTAAAGGCCGCCGTTACTTTCTCTTCATCTGCACCACCGCCGACATCCAGAAAATTAGCAGGCTCCCCGCCATACAGTTTAATAATATCCATCGTTGACATCGCCAGTCCCGCACCATTGACCATACAGCCAATATTGCCGTCCAAAGCCACGTAAGACAGATCATATTTATGAGCAATACGCTCTTTTTCATCTTCTTCCGTCTCATCCCGCATTTCTGCAACCGCTTTTTGACGGAACAACGCGTTATCATCAAAATTCATCTTCGCATCCAGCGCCATAACCTCATCCCCGACCAAAATCATCGGGTTGATCTCAACGATCGAAGCATCCAGATCAATGAACGCATTATAAAGACTGGTAAAAAACTTTGTCGCGCTCTTGACCTGCGCCCCCTGCAGCCCCAAACCAAACGCCAGCTTACGCGCATGAAATCCACTCATCCCCGCCGCCGGATCAACGCCGACCTTAACAATTTTCTCCGGTGAACTATGCGCGACCTCTTCGATATCCATCCCGCCTTCGGTTGAAACCATGAAGGTTACGCGTGATATTGCGCGGTCCAAAACAACCGAGCAATAATACTCCTTAGAGATATCCACCCCGTCAGTCACGTAAAGACGCTGAACCTCCTTACCTTCCTCCCCGGTCTGCTTGGTCACCAGAACCTGCCCCAGCATAGCCTCCGCCGCGGCCTCGACCTCATCCACGCTCTTGCACAAACGCACACCGCCCTTGCCTTCAGGGTTATTCTTAAACTTGCCCGCGCCGCGTCCACCCGCATGAATTTGGGCCTTGACCACATACAAAGGACCGGGCAGTTTTTTCGCGGCCTCAACCGCCTCCACCACGCTCATCGCAGCAATCCCGTCCGGTACGGTCACGCCGTATTTCTTCAAAAGGTCCTTAGCCTGATATTCATGAATATTCATGGGATGCGTCTCTCCGAGTCATGCAAAAATTTAAATCATCTCCCTTAAAGGTTTAGCCGCGCTGCTCAGCTTTTGCAAGGGCCGATCATCGCCTAAAACACCAAAAACCCACCAAAGCGCCAGACCCGCCACAAAAACCTATTAACCTGCCATTAACCATTCCTTAAATTTTACAGATTACGATGCAAGTAACGAAATAGCTCTGGAAAAAATAAAACCAACAACACAGACAAGGATGCGCGAAATGGCAAACGATGCCAAAACACAGCAGGGAGACACCGATCCATTCGACCCGCTCGCGCCCTATTCCCAAGCCGGACAGTTCAAAATGTCACAACTCTCGATAGAAGGGGGGCATTTTTCCGGCACAAGCTTTTCCGCCCAACAGGAAAAAGAAGAGGGTATCCTTGAGGAAAAAAACAAAAAAGATAAAGAAAGCTATATCTTCGCCATCACGATCGGAGAGTTGCACGAAAATCTGGAACACGAACTGGCCAACCTAAAGAAAAAAATAGCCGAAAACCGTATAAAAATAGAAGAAATTGACCAGAAACTTGAAATTCTGGAACAGCAAAAAGCCGAAGAAATTGAAAAAATCACCCTGAAAAAACAGGAAAAAGAACAGCTAGAGCTGGAAACAGATGATCTGACAAAGCGTCACAACCACATCAAAGAAAAAATGGATATTTTGGAAGGCAAGGTCGCTGTTGCAGATCAAAAGCTTATGGAGACGCTAACCACGCTTTCGCCAAAATCAAAAGCCGCAGGCGAAGCCATCCTGAAGATTGCACAAAACCGGGTAATCATTGACGCCAAAATCAAAGATGATCCCGATAACCCTGTGCATTTCCACGCCGTATTCCAAAATGACGAAGGGGAACTTTATATCCTTCATAATTCGAAAGGAAAAATACCGCTTTCCGATCTGGAATCCGTCAATCCAAAAATCAAAGACCTGGAGCAGCACGCTCGCCATCAAGAACGGTTCCAAAACAAAACTTTCTTTGACGGTGATAACAAGGCAGATGAGGCCACCGCCAGCGAATATTATAAGCAATACGTCGAGCTTCTTGGACATATTTCTAAAAACCATCTCACCAGCGACAAAGGCGCAGATATCGCCCAAAAACTGCTGGACGAACACCGCGAGCTGGAAGGCATGCTCTATGAATATCACAGCCTGCACAAAGAAAGAGACGATATTCAGCTAAAAATACAAGAAAACTATGAAAGAATTAAAGCACTTGAGCTAGAAATCAACGAAAGCACATTAACAATTCAAGAGATAGAAGAGCAAAAAGAAAAACTATCACAACAAAAGAGCGCGATTGAGGAAGAAACGCTCCAACACCAAAAAAGAATAAATGAAATTGAACAACAACTCGAAAACATTGGAACAAATATCAATCAAGAAATAGAACACCAAATCGCCATTATTGATGGCTATAAGAAACTCTCAACGCCAGAAAATTTTTACGGCAAGCTAATAGCAGAGCGCTACGCTCACCAATTACCCGCGCACTGCACGCGCGAAGAGATTGAAAACGCCGCCCAAAGTCTTGATGCAGCCCTGACCGATATGAATATCGCCAGACGGGCCGCCGAAGAAGTACAAAAAAATCTAGATCTCTACGAATCGCGCCACAGCCAGATCATCAATCATTATGGCGATGACATTAGCAAAATAAACGCCGCCACCATCACTGTCCCTAATGAAAAGGGAGAACAACAACCTATATATCGCAATGACAAAACCGGAGAACTTTATATAAAAGGCGAAGACGGACAGACTTCCATTATCACAGATATCAAGGCCATAGCTGTTCTAAACCGGCTGGCCTATGTTGAGGGTAAATTATTTGCCAATGAGGCTGAATACTTAAAAACTGGCACAAGTCCTCCACGCGAAATGCTCAGCAAACAAATGCTTGAAGAGTGGGGGCAGACCCCGCTCATGCTGGCCGCAAAAAATATTGCAGATGCCGCAGAACATTTCGAAACACTTTCAGCTCTGGCAAAAAACCCGAAACACGAGCATGAGCACGAACAAAAGCAAGCACAGGACCCCTCTTCGCAAAACCCGACAAGATCGGAAAATGCAGGAGGGCTTACAAAAGCTTTTAACAACCCCACTCCTCTCCCCGTTTCGCCGGATAACTCGCTTGTGCTGAACAATACAAACACCGTGCGAATAGGCGGTTAAGACAAATCTTAACGAAATGTAAACCTTTGCCGATTACAATAAAGGCAAAGGTAGAGGAAACCGGGCAATCTCCGTCACGCGGGTACAAACAAGCGAGGAAAGGGCAAAGATAAATGAGTGTTAATCCAGATGTCCATGCCCAAAACTCGAATTCACATTCCCCATCCCCCTTGGGAATGGACGGGCAGGCCCGTAATTTTGCCCTTCAGAACAAAATTCCACCAGAACTGCATAAAGCCATAGGAAGCCTGATCGGCCACAAAAACGGCTTTGAAAACATGAGCATCGCAGACCGCACAGCCGCCCTTAATGGCGTGGCGCATATGGCGGAAATGCAAAATCTCCTGACGGAACAAGGCGAAAGCCCGGCAAACGTCAATTTCGCCATAAAAAATCACATGGCGCAGGATGGGAACGATCTGAGCATGAGCGATGTTGCCATCTTGCTCAACGGACATAGCAACGGATTATCAGAGAACGAAGAAGCGGGAGAGCTCACACTTGACCGTAACTTCGCAGCCGAGCGCAAAGCGGAACTAACCAATAATTACGTTAAGGGATTGATCAACAGCCAGGAAAATGGCGGCGCGCCAGTCAGCACTGAAGATGTACATGATTTTGCCAAGGCAAACAACATCCCGGCCGAAAATGTCTTTAAAGCACTGGCCGAGAACAACGTAGAATTTAAACAAAGCAATGGCCTGATGCCGGAGGCCGCAAAACCTGCCGCCGGGCTTGTGAACACCGGAATGAATGTGGGTTTGATGACCAACACCCTTAATTTCGGCCTGACATAGAATTGAAAGATATAACAAAGCATGACTGAAACAAGCACAACAGAGATAGAGGACAGAAGCGCAGGAAACATGCCCTTTAATCGGCATGCCTCCGGCAATACAGGCCCGCTCGTTGCTCAACCAGAGATAGATACCGACGAAAACGAAAAAATCTCTACAAAAGGCGCATTTCAGACAGCATCCATCTCACCGGACCTCAACCCGAAGAAGAAAGAACGCTCCCCCGCGGGTTTTTCTCCTTTAGAGGATGGCACTAAAATCTGGGATGGCACACCACAAACCAGCTTCTCCGATGCCATAGGACAGTTTTTCCAACTCCTCATGGCGCTTTTCTCCGGCAACATGGAAGATTTCTATTTAAAATTAGACGGCCCCGGAGGCTTCAAAGATACCTACGTAGATCCGATTGAGCGCGGCGTTTCAACCTTACCGAAAAAAGAGCAAAAACAAATTATTGAAATGGATAAAACCATTGAGCGCGCCCGCCTGACAATTAGCCCAGATATGAGCGGTTTTGAAAGATTACAGGCACTGTCACAAGATGCCGGTATCCAGAACATTCTAGGAGTTATTGTAAAATATGAAACCAAGGCGGGGGGAGATTTCGATATGGCAAATGGCGGAAGCCGCCCCCTCATCAATGGAAAACCCGCATCTCAGGCCACAATTGCAGAGGTTCTCGACGCGCAGAAAAATTATCGCCAATGGCCCGGAGCAGCATCCTCCGCCTTGGGGGCATTCCAGATCATAAGAGCAACGTTGGAGGGTGCCGTTAAAAATCTTGGCCTTGATCCTGAAAAAACACTTTTCAATCAGCAAACGCAAACACTCATTGCTCTTCACCTTATTGACAAGAGTGTATCAGATTATGAAAAAAATGGAGACAAAGCAAAACTTATAAATGCCGTTGGCAACATCTGGTCTTCGATACCATTAGATGAATCTGGAAAAGCGGCCCACGGCGGCCTAGCCAACAATCCCAGCTTCGTCCCTGTAAGCCGCTATCCGGAAATAAAAGAAGCCGTCCACCTAATTGGGACTCCAGCAGTCCCTGGCATTCAAAAGTTATAACCTCACAACTTAAGGTTTTTACGTATTATGCCGCCTTGCTTTTTCCACTGAACAGATGCTCAACGCCGGCGCGTTCCTCTCGCAATTCCTTATCGGTGGCATCCATACGCGCACGGGAAAATTCATTGATCTCCAGCCCCTGCACGATCTGGTATTTCCCGCCCTGACACGTCACGGGATAGCCGTAGATCACGCCGGGCGCAATACCGTAGGAACCATCGGACGGCACAGCCATGGACACCCAATCCCCCGCTTTCGTCCCCAGCGCCCAATCATGCATATGATCAATCGCCGCAGAAGCCGCAGAAGCCGCAGAAGATGCACCGCGCGCCTTGATAATGGCCGCGCCGCGTTGCTGCACTTCGGGGATAAAGGTCGTTTCGTACCAGCCCTGATCAACAGCGCCCAAGGCCGCCCCCCCCTTAACCGTAGCATTGTGAATATCAGGATACTGCGTTGAGGAATGGTTGCCCCAGATCGTCATTTTTTGAATATCAGTGGAATGCGCGCCCGTTTTTTCGGCAAGCTGAGACAGCGCACGGTTATGGTCAAGCCGCACCATCGCCGTAAAGCAGGAAGGATCAAGGTCAGGCGCGTTTTGCTGCGCGATCAGCGCATTGGTATTGGCCGGATTACCAACAACCAGAACCTTAACATCGCGCTTTGCATGTTTATTGAGCGCAGCCCCCTGCGGCGCAAAAATCGCCCCGTTGGCCTCCAGCAAATCTTTACGCTCCATCCCCGGACCGCGCGGACGCGACCCTACTAACAACGCATAACTCACCTCCTTGAAGGCCACATTGGCATCATCGCTCGTCTCCACCCCGGCCAGCAACGGAAATGCGCAATCATTAAGCTCCATCACCACACCCTGCAGCGCCGCAAGCGCGGGCGTAATTTCGAGAAGGCTTAAAATCACAGGCTGATCCGGCCCCAACATCGCCCCCGAGGCAATACGAAACAACAGAGCGTAACCGATTTGACCGGCGGCACCTGTAACGGCAACTTTAACGGGAGCTTTCATGGAATAAGACCTTTCTTCAGCGTTGATTCTTGAAGAATATTAACGCCCCTCCCCCTCAAAGTCGAGACATTAGAGCCCCAGAAATTCCAGTTGCCAGTCGATTTCTTCCCGGCTCAAGGGGTAATCCGTGCCGCCCCTGGGGTAAATCAGCTCTTTCAGATCCACGCGCCCCACATCCTTTTGCAGCTGAAGCGCCATACGCATCGAAAGCGAAGCCTTCCACGCCAGCGCCACAATGGGTTTTGCCGCTTTCATATCAAAAATTCTCTGTACCGTTGCATGGTCCGTTTTTGCCAGATAGGCCACGGCCCCTATCACAAAATCACTATCGCGCATCGCCAGCGCATCGGAAATAATATCCTCATCCAAACGCCCTTCCCGGATAAGCGTTCTCAGTCGCTCTGTCGAATCTCCATCAGCCGTGCTTTGCTCGGCACTGGCAAAATCAACGCGGCGGCGAAAAACGGCAGCAATTTCCTCTGTCGTGCCTTCATCAAAATCCCCGCGTTTAAGTAATAAATCACGAACGGAAGCATCCACAAACTCCGCCAGTTCTCGCGCCACCGAAACCGGTAAACGCTTACGCGCAGCAATCGGTTTTTGCCAATCAGGCAGGCGCCGCGCCATCTCTACAATCGTATGCAACAAACTTTCGGTAAGGTTTGCGCCCTCATTTTGAAGCAATGTGCGACCACCTTGAGAATCCTCCGTCTCGATCACGGCCTCAGAGACTTTTTCGCTGACATTATCCCGCCCGGCAATCGCATCAATCACCCAGCTCGCCGGATGCCCCTTGAGAATCTCCAAAAGATCCGGATCGGAAAGGGCCGCACAAAAACGTAAAATAGGCTCGGAAACCTCGCGCTCCACATCGCGCGCCAGCTGCCCCGCCACCTTGGGCGGCGCATGCGCATGATCCTTGAGCGTACTGGACAGCGCAATGCGGATCTTTAAAACCTCATCCAGCGCCAGCGTCCCTAAGGCCTGTACCGCAAAAGCGTAAAGCTGGCTCTGCCTATCCTGCGATAAATCAGGCAGCAACGCCACCAACCGCCGCGCCAGCGCCAGGCGCACATCCATATCGCTATCCGCCGCCAAAACGGGAGAGACCTGCAGCGGCATGGCTTTATTCTCCGCCACCGCCTTGCGCACCTTGGGTTCGGGGTCTTTCTCGGCCAGATAATATAAAATCTCGCGATTGGTTGCCGAACTGCGCGCCAGCGTCACGCGCGCCTTAACCCCGGCAGATTGCAGAGCCTCACGCTGTTCCGCGTAGCTTTTGGGCTTAGGAGGCCGCATAAATTTATCCAGAAAATCGAACATCATGGCATCCTAGAGGATTCGAACGAAAAAACAAAAATCATAAACCACCCTCAAATCCATCGCCACCGGAACGCGATAAATACGCAGCACTTTGCATTTCCCGAAGCCGGGAAACAGTGCGCTCAAACTCAAAGGCATGATCATGCCCTCTATAGAGCCTCTCAGCAGGAACCGCCGCCGTTACAATCAACCGTGTTCCGGCCTCATAAAATACATCAATCAAATTCATAAAGCGCTTAGCTTCATTACGGCGGTCATATCCCAAAGTCGGAATATTTTCGAGAAAGACGGTATGATAAGTCTGCGCGATTTTTAAATAATCCTCCGCACCATAAGGCTGCTCGCACAGCTGGGAAAACGTGAAACGCGCCACACCTCTGGCCGCATGGACAAGAATTTTTCGGCCTCGCACAGTCAAATAGGCCTCACCCGCGACAGATTGCCCGGTCAGTTTTTCAAACAATCGATCAGCATGCGTGGCGCTTTCCTTACCCAGAGGCGAAAAATAAGCCCCCTCCAGCGTTGTAAAAGTATTGCGGTAATCCGTCATCCCGTCCAGAGGCAATACGGCCATTCTTTCTTTCAAAAGACCTATAAAAGGTAGAAACCGATCCCGCTGTAATCCATCTTCATAAAGCCTGTCCGGCGGCCAGTTAGAAGTCGCCACAACGACAACACCGCGCTCGAACAATGCCCGAAATAAACGCGCCAATATCATGGCATCGGCAATATCCCTCACATGAAATTCATCAAAACATAAAACGCGCGACTCTCTGGCAATCATAGCGGCCAAAACGGGCAAAAGCCCCTCAACGCTACGTCGTCCCTTTGTCGCCCCCACCGCTATACGCCATGAATGGATGGAATCATGGATACCGATCATAAATTCGTGAAAATGTACGCGGCGCTTTGGAATCTCATCGCCCAGCGTCTCATAAAACATATCCATCAGCATGGATTTCCCGCGCCCAACCCCGCCATGAATATAAAGTCCCTTAGGGCCAAACGATATTTTTTGCCTGAATAAACGCCCGAGTATCCCTGCGAGCCCAAGACGCGCCCGGGGTTTAACCATCAAACGGTCCTGAAGATCGGCAAGAGCCAGCATCGCACGCTCCTGCCCCGGATCGGGCCGAAGCGCACCTTGAGAGACAAGCTCTTTATAACGACTTATCAGACCCGGATTGGACATAGCGGATGAGCAAGATGGAGAGTTCATAAAGCCCCAGTAACGGCACAGCCAGAATGATTTGACTTAAGACATCAGGCGGCGTTAACACCGCCGCAACAATAAAGACCAACACGATAGCATATTTACGGAATTTTACGAGATGATCCGCCGTAATAAGACCAGCCTTGGCCATCAAGGTCAAAACCACCGGTAATTGAAAACACAAACCAAACGCGAAAACCAGCATCATAATAAGATCGAGATACTCGCTAACCCGCGCCTCAAGCTGGATCGGCAGACTTGTCTGCGCGCCCGTGCTTTGAAAACTCAGAAAAAATGGCCATGCCAGCGGCAAAACTATAAAATAAACCGTCGCCGCACCCATAAAAAACAAAAGCGGCGTTGCAATCAAAAATGGCGTAAAAACCCGTTTCTCATTCTGATAAAGGCCGGGCGCTATAAATTTCCAGATTTGAAACAATAAAAACGGGAAGGTTAAAAAAATACCGGCAAAAAACGCCACTTTGAAGTACGTGAAAAAGGCCTCCGTCAAACCGGTGTATATAAGCCTTTGTGTATCGCCTTCTCCCATGGCCTGCGCCAGAGGTCGTACCAGAATACCGTAAATATCCTCCACAAAGAAAAAACAGATCCCTGTCCCGATCGCCATAATCACAAGTACGCGGAGCAATCGCGTCCGCAATTCCGTCAAATGCTCAATCAAAGGTTTTGCCGTTTCCGTCATTTGCGCTCTTCCGGCTCTTGAGGAGGTCTCTCCGCAGCTTCCTCCATCACAGATGGCGCTTCCATCGTCTCTGCCATTTCCGCATCAGCTTCTTTTTCATCAAAATCACGCGGCTTCTCTTTGGCCTCAAAATTAACGGAGCGATGCAGATCGCCCAGATCGTTTTGCTCCATAAAATCTTCGAATTGCTGACTGAAAGCATAGCGGATGTATTGAATCCGGCGCACAATGCGCCCAAGCGCCCGCATCATGACGGGAAGCTCTTTCGGCCCAATCACCAGAACCGCCGCCGCCATAATCAAAAGAAGCTCTGACCAGCCAAAATCAAACATGACGGACCATCAGAAGACTAATCTTTCTTCGTATTATCAGACAGGCTTTTCGGCGATGTATCATCGTCATCTTTCAAGCCTTTTTTAAAGCTTTTGATACCCTTGGCAAGGTTTTCTGCGATGCCGGGCACACGGCTGGCACCAAAAACAACCAAAATCAATAAAAGTACAACCAGAATTTGAAATGGACCGGGAGTCATGGAATTGTCCTTTCTTAGGATTCCTCAAACGCTTCTTCTACTTCTTCCGCCAGCCCCTGTCCAGAAAACAGATCGGGCGTCTCCTCATCCATCAATCCGGGAATAGCATCAATCGCCGGGCGACGATCTAAAAGCCCGGAAGCCTTAAGGTCGTCAAGTCCCGGTAAATCCATAACCGATTCCAGATTAAACTGATCAAGAAATTCCGTTGTTGTCATCCATGTCAAAGGGCGCCCCGGTGTTTCACGGCGTCTTCCCGGTTTGACCCATCCAGCTTCTATCAGGGAATCAAGCGTGCCTTTATGCGTAACCACACCGCGTATATTCTCTATCTCCGCCCGCGTCACGGGCTGGTGATACGCCACAATAGCCAGCGTTTCCAGCGCAGACCGGGAGAGTTTCCGGCTCACATCCTTTTCAACACTCAACGCCTCCGCCAGATCCGCAGCCGTACGAAAAACCCAATGCCCATCAAGCTGGAGCAAATTTACGCCGCGCCCGTCATAAAGCTTTTGGAGGCTTATCAAAGCCCCCCCCACATCCGCACCTTCCGGCAGGCGTGCATGTAAATCCTTGGTGCTCAAAGGCTCCGCCGAGGCGAATAAAAGCGCCTCCAAAATCCGGACGATAGGGTCAGACACGTTCATTCACCCTCCGTTTCCGGGGTCAGGGCCCGCATATAAATCGGCCGGAACAATCCATCCTGCCGGATTTCCAACGTGCCCTGCTTGACCAGCTCCAGCCCGGCAGTAAAGGTCGAGGCCAGCGCGGAACGACCATAGAGCCTGTCTTTAATTTTATCCGGCAAAAAGCTAACCAGCGTCGCCCAGACCGATTGCATCCCCTTACGCGGAAGCTGGCCCAGCATGTGGGTCAAACGCTGCATCGCATCTTCGGTGGAAACCACATTAAAAACAGGCAGATCATAATGACTGTCTTCCACGCGCTGCTTGATATCGCCATAAGCGCGCAACAGGTCATAAATTTTGGCATCCCAACGCGTGCGCGTACGCACAGAGAGATTCTCCGGCATACCACGCGCAAAAACCTGCTGCCCGCGCTGGGGCAAACGCTGCAACCCCTCCGCAGCCTTCCGCATCGCCTCAAGACGGCGGAGCTGAAACTGCAGCGCCTCAGCCATTTCCGCAGCAGACGGGTCAACGCTGTTCTCCTCCCGCGGCAGCAACAAACGAGATTTCAGGTACGCCAGCCACGCCGCCATCACCAGATATTCCGCCGCCAGTTCCAGATGAAATGCCTTTGCACGCTCAATAAACTCAAGATACTGACGCACAAGCTGAAGGATAGAAACCTTCGTTAGGTCCACTTTTTGATTCCGCGCAAGGTCCAGCAAAACATCAATTGGCCCTTCATAGCCATCAATATTCAGAAGCAGCGCATCAGTACCCTCAGCGCCGCGCGCAACGGAGCGCGGAGGATCTTCTTCAAATTTTACAGCTTCGCTTTGCATATTATTCCTGATTTCAAGCTGTCATTCTGAGAAAATTCACTGCGTTTTGCAAGCGGTTCAAGAAATATATCAGATATCAAGATAAACCCGCTGGATATGACGATCATTCTCATCGTATGTCGGCGTGAAGGCGGTACGCGCATGCAAGACCTTCCAGTTATCAACAAACACAGCCGAATTTTTTTGAGGAAGAAAACTTTTTTTGATTATATTTAATTTCTTAGAGAACTCATCAGCAGCCCCTATTGCAGCAGGATTTAGCCCTATAAGAGTATCTCGCCTGTATCTGCCATAAAATCCACCCTCTGCTTCCTCTAGAATTGAAGCACGCAGTGCCTTTTTAAACTCTGCAGCAATCGTCTCTCCAGCGCGCGCTGGGTATACAAAATCAAAATTTTCCTTACACAAAATATCCAAAGTTTTTTCATTGAGTCTGCAAGCAGCCTCATCAACGGGGGCTAGTTCACTCAAAGCCTCCCCAAAAAAATCCTGTTTAACAACAAACATTCCCATATAGCGGGGACGAAGTCTCAAATACGCCAAATCAGTATGCACATTAAATTCATTACTGGTTTGATAAGATACCTCGCCGTTAAAGGCCGCTTTATTTGGACGGAGATTAGAAACAAATTCACCATCCGCCTGTCCTGGATAGATTTTTGGTTGACCAATCGCAGATGCCATATCCCAAAAGGCCGCACTGACTAAAGAACTTCCCACGCGCACATCTGGTTTTTGCGGCAAATCGGTAACAACGACAAACCCCTGACTGTTCAAAATCTCTTTCGCTTCGTCCGCACGCTCCTGCACATCACCACCCTTCCATTCTATAGTGGTTTCAGATGGTAAAGCCGTCTCTTTCCTTGATTTACTCATTACAGACAAATATCACCTCAATAATTCCATATCAAATGCACCACACAAAAATATGGAAACAAAGAAAGAAAAGCAACAAAAAACTGAAAATATAAAGGAAATCAGATCAGGGCGGGCGCAATTTGCCGCATGACAGCCAGATCGCCCCCGCAATAAAGAGCAACATCGCACCCGGCGGCCAGCACAGCCCGCGCCCGCGCCGGAACATCGCCATAATGCGCCAAGGCCTCCATATCCAGATCATCCGAAAGCAAAATACCCTCAAAACCGAGCCGATCACGAATAATATCCTTAATGATCACGCGCGATACGGACGAGGCATGAACAGGGTCAATATCTTCATAAACGATGTGAGCCGCCATCCCCCAGACCTGTTTTCCGATATCGGATCTGGCAATCATGCTAAAGGGCTGAAAATCTGTTTCCTCCAGCGCGGCTAACGGCGCGGATACGCGCGGCAAATTTTTGTGTGAATCCAGATCAGCCCGCCCATGGCCCGGCAAATGCTTGATTACCGGCGTTATACCCATCGCCAGCAGATTCCGGCAGACAGACAGCCCCAAACGCCCCACACTCTGTGGATTATCGGAAAAAGCGCGATCCCCGATTGCTTCATGCGTTTGTGCGTTCAAGACATCTAAAACCGGGGCACAATTTGTCGTTATCCCTGCCGCGCGCAGCTCCTCTCCCATCTGTAAAATGGTAAAACGGAGTGCCTCCAAAGCCCCTTCCGGGTCCGTGTCCATCATTTCCCCAAAATAACGCATAGGTGGATACCTGCGCCAGAACGGCGGCTTCAGGCGTTGCACCCGCCCGCCTTCCTGATCCACCAGAATGGGACAATCGCGCCCGACAGCATCCCTCAGCGCATCTGTCAGCGTACGAAGTTGCGCAGGGTTTTCGCAATTACGAGCAAATAATATAAACCCCAAGGGATTAGATTGACGAAAAAGATCAAACTCCCCCGCCGAAAGACAAGAATCTTTCACGGAGAAAATAACCGGCAAAAGCCCTTCCGGGATAACCGACGAGGCAGAATTCATCAGCATCCATCACCTTACAGCCAGTAAAAACCCATAAGCGTTAGCGCGTAACAAGGCAGGCTCCAGGCTTACGAGCCTTAATGGAATCGCAAAGCTGAGCGGCGCTTTCCTTACTGACCGGCCCAGCCTGAATACGGTAAAACGTACCGCGTTCCCCAAGATTGGCAGCCTGAACCCGGTAAGAAAGCCCCTCAAGTTCACTGGCATGAGCCTTTTTAATCTTGCCCCATTCAGACACAGCGCCATTCTCCGAGCTAACGCTCCCAAGCTGGATATAATAACTACCTGCGGTAGCCGCAAGACCTGAGGCCGGCTCAACTTTAGCGGCACTTTCAGCCTTCGCAACACTATCGGCTTTTTCTACCGTACTTTCAGTCTTTGCCTCCTGCTCACCTTTATCCAGGGCAGAGCGAACAAATTCCAATGTCTCTGGGCTTTCGCCGGGCTTATGCATAATTTCCGGTTTCGCCGTAGCCGTCTCGCCGGGCGGCACAGGATCCGGGATAGCCGCAGCGGCAGCGCTTTGCCCTTGCTCACCCGTCTCAGCAGCCACAATTTTCTTAAACTCCACCGGCGCAGAATCATTAGAATCTGCCGATTTCAAGGATGAAGACGATGGCGTTTCTGAAGATTCCAGCGGTGTAGAAGAGGGCGCGCCGGAAGAATCTTCAACCCGGCGGGCAAAGGCATCCAGCCGCTCTGCCGATGGGCCATCCGCCAACAAATTCTCGACAGGCGCCTTCTCCGGCAACCGCTCATCATTCATCGTTGAAAAAATCGTAGTGTCGCGGTTAGGAATATCCATACCACCCGGCTCGGACGGAGCCTCGCGGTAAGCACCAGAATCAGCCTTGACGATGGGTATATTACCACTCGGATCGTCGCTATCAGGATAGCTTGCAATAATAACGCCCGCGAACACAGCCCCCGTCACCAGCAAAGCCGCCGTGGCAAAGAACGGGCTACGGATTTTAACATGCCTCACGGAAGCCATGAGCATGCTTCCTAGATTTCTGCGCCCCGCAGGAAGATCGTAATGATCAAAACCATATTGCGCATCATGGCCTTGCTGCTGGTTTTGTCTTGTATAGCGTCTATCATCGTTCATATTCCATACCCCTTGTCACACAGTCATGTTCACTTCACATAGATTCGCACGCGCGAAAAAGTCAGCTTATTTCATATCCCAATAGAGATCAAACAAGCGTTCATGCTCGCGTATAGCGTAACGATCCGTCATACCGGCGATATAATCAGCCACAATACGGGCGCGAATTGCCGGATCATCAGCGCCTCCGGCCTCTTCCACGCGCCTCTGCCAGTTATCAGGAAGAACCTTATAGTTTTTCGTAAAAGCTGTGAATAAGTCTGTCACGATGCGCTCAACCTTAAGCCACATACGGTTCATCGTATAGTGCCGGTACATGCGCTCAAACAAAAACGCACGCAACGCGTCAACCTTTTCCCGCATATTTTCCGAAAAAGATACGATCTGCACGCCCGCCATACGAATATCATCGGCATCTTTCGGCGCAACGTCTTTCAGGCGCGATTCGGTTTCAAGCAGGACATCCTCAACCATAGCGCCAATCATCTCCCGGATCATCTCCTGCACAAGATAATGCCGGTCCAATGCGCCGTGGTGCTCCCGAACATTCTGCAGAACCTCCCCCAACAATGGCAGCTCCTGCAGGTCTTTAATGCTGAAAAGCTGTGCCCGCAGCCCATCTTCAACATCATGATTATTATAGGCAATATCATCGGAAAGCGCCGCCACCTGAGCCTCCAGACTCGCATGTGTACCCAGTTGCAAATCCACCCGCTTTTGCAAATCCGCCACAGCAACAAAGGGGGTGCCGCCTCCGATGCCATCCCGGTGAGGCCCGTTATGCTTGACCACACCTTCCAGCGTTTCCCAACTCAAATTCAAACCATTCCAGCCCGGATATTTCCGCTCCAGCGTTGTCAAAACCCTCAATGACTGATCATTATGGTTAAATCCACCATAGGGCTTCATACAAATATTGAGATATTCCTCCCCGATATGAGCAAAAGGCGTATGACCGAGATCATGAGCCAGAGCAACCCCCTCAGCCAGATCCTCATTCACCATTAAGGCACGCGCGATAGAGCGGGTAATCTGCGCAACCTCCAGCGTATGCGTGAGGCGGGTACGATAATGATCCCCCTCGTCATGAACAAAAACCTGCGTCTTGCCTTTCAAACGGCGAAAGGCACTGGCATGGATTATACGGTCACGGTCACGCTGAAACGCGCTGCGATGCCGGCTATCCGGTTCCGCAAAGACCCGGCCACGGCTACGATCCGGCCTGCAGGCATAGACCGCCAGCGGCAGCGCGCAATAATTATAAGATGATTCATTAACGCCAGTGTTGCTCATAGCCCCCCCAAGACTATATAATCAAACCATGAGCCTAACGATTGACGAGAGCGCCGTAAAGCGGATTGAAAATTTAAGACAGACGCAGGCAAAAAATTGACTGATGCTGCGCGTAACCGTAGATGGCGGCGGCTGTTCCGGGTTTCAATACCGATTAACATTAACCGAAGACCACACCAGTCAGGACATAATTTTTGCCGAAACGGTGGTGACAGATGATATATCCCTCCCCTTTCTTGCTGGCTCGGTCATAAAATTCGAAGAAGGCTTAATCGGCTCCGAATTCAAGATAGAAAATCCGAACGCAAAATCCGGCTGTGGCTGCGGGACATCCTTCTCAATGTGAACACACCTCACAACCAATCACCTTCATCATAAAATGGAACGAATCCTCTAATGTCCCTGAAAATTACCTCTTGGAACGTAAATTCAATTAAGGCGCGTCACGAGCATGTCCGCCGTTACTTAAGCGAAACAGGGCCAGACGTTCTGATGGTACAGGAATTAAAGGGGCTGGATTTTCTTGCTGAGGACTATGCCGATCTAGGGTATAAAACCGCCAGCGTTCGCCAAAAAGCCTATAACGGCGTGGCGGTATTCTCCAAAACCCCCATAAATATTCTTCTGGAAAAATTGCCCGGCGATGATTCCGATGAACAGGCCCGTTATCTGGAATTTGAAATAAACAATCTACGGCTCATCAACATATACCTGCCAAACGGCAATCCTGTTGATAGCGAAAAATTCCCTTACAAACTCAATTGGATGAAGCGTTTATTTGACCGCCTTAATACATTAAGAGAAGAGCGCATCCCCTTTGCCATTGGCGGAGACTTCAACATCATTCCAGAAGACAAGGATTGCTACAACCCCCAAGCCTGGGCGGGAGATGCCCTGTTCCGCCCCGAAAGCCATGCCGCCTTTAGATCTCTAGAAAATTTAGGGCTATACGATGCGTATCGTATTTATAACGACTCCCCCGAACAATACACGTTCTGGGACTATCAGGCCGGGGCCTGGCCCAAAAATAACGGCATTCGCATAGATCACTTCCTCCTCTCTCCCGAAATCACGGACAGGCTCATTTCTTGCCGGATAGATAAGAACCCACGCGGCTGGGACAAACCTTCAGACCACACCCCAATCACCATTGAAATTGCATGAAAAACCCTCTTTTAATCATACCCTGCACCCTCGCCCTCATAGGATGCGCCGGAAATAGCACGCATTATCAATCCTATCTGGATAGGCGGGGATTAAATCATCAAAACCTGCAATCTTTTCAACATTGCCAGGGCTATGGCTGCCGAATCACTAAAAACGCTACACTTTCTCCTGATGACCTTAAAAAAATTCAGAAAATATTCATTCCCGCCGCCACCACAGCACAGGCTGAACGCACGCAGATTGCTTCGGCTATCGGCCTGCTCGAGCGGATAATAGGGGAGCAAACCGGCACACAAAACGATCGAGCCGGAACCTTTCGCAAAGTCGGGGATAACCAACTCGATTGCGTGGACGAAAGCACGAATACAACCATTTATCTTCTACTCTTGAAGGAAATGAACTTACTGAAATTTCATGATATAGAGGCCCCGACAGTGCGCCTGCCCATCATTCATGCCGGGCGCTGGCCGCATCAAACAGCCGTTATCCATGAAAATGGGAACGGCACAAAATTTGCGGTTGATTCCTGGTTTCACGACAACGGCGCGAATGCAGAAATTATAACGCTGAAACAGTGGAAAGACGGATGGAAACCTGAAAACATTGGTGATTCATGGCTTTGAGCATGTTATAGTCCACAATCTGCGCTAAAAAAACCATGCGCCGGGAAAACTGACAAACGGACGATATCTTCATGAAACACGGATTTAAGCTTGCCCTTTTGGCTTTTGTTAGCCTTTCAGCCTTGAATATGGGAGGCTGCGCCCGCGAGGTTCTGCGCGAAGAAGTTGCCATGCGCGTAGCCACACCAGCCTGGATGGTCAAACGGGAGATTGATGCTGGCCCCTTTCACCTGATGTCTTTCGAGCGCATGCACGAGCGGGAGCAAGTCGCCACCATCTATATTGAGGGTGATGGAAAATCCAACGAATCCCTTAATAAAACCCTGTTTGATGCCACCCCGGTCAACCCGGTAGCACTTCATATGGCCACAAAAGATAAAGCCGCAAATGTTGCCTATTTAGCGCGCCCGTGCCAATACACCGATAGCTTTGAGCATGAAAAAAATGATGAAACCTACTGCGGCAAAGAATTCTGGGCAGGTAATCAATACCATCCGGAAATCCTAAGCGCCTACAACACCGTTCTGGATAAAATCAAAGGCCGATATGGTATAACAGCCTTTCACCTCATTGGTTATGACAGTGGCGCTACAATAGCCGCATCTCTCGCCGGAGAGCGCCAAGACGTCCTCTCTCTGCGCAGTGTTGCAGGAAAGTTTGATATGCAAACTTTGACACCGCGCCTGCCAGCCCTGCGGTTTATACCGCAGCAACATTTCATCGGTGGCGCGGATCTTACTGTACCTCCCGCCATACTTCATAATTATCTTCAAGCTCTTGAGCCTACGGATTGTGCTGACTATGCAATGATTCAAGAGGCCGAGCATGAAAAAGGCTGGGTTGATAAATGGCCTGAACTTCTGCGCGCCAAGCCGCCAGCTTGCGCAGCCCCGCCGCAGCCTGAATTTATTCCAATCGAAAAGCCGGAACCCATTTACTACCCGCGCGACACGGGCCTGAACAAGTAAACGCTTTCCCTCCCTTAAAATTTATAGCGATGAGGGCATTTGTACGATTTCAGAAGCCAAAGCAATGGCGCTTTTATAATCCGGTACGTATCGTATATGTTTATTACGCGGCCCTATATCACTTCTGGACAGCATTTCAAAAGGCTGCTCCTGCACGGATGAAAAAATAACCGTTGTTCCTTGCGCACAGCACTGCCGCGCCAGAGCCGCCAAGGACTCAACCCCGCTCCCATCCAGAAAGGGAACCCATTTCATCCGCAGAATTAAAACCTTAGGCATTTTCCCGATACGCTTCAGTGTATCGGCCAGATCTCCGGCCACACCAAAGAAAACAGGCCCGGCGATACAAAAAACCTCAACGCCCACAGGCAAGTCCATACGTTGATCCTCCGCATCATCCTCATCTCTATCCTGCTCATTACCAGTTTGAGTAACGATTTCAACCGATTCACTCATTCTGGCCACAAACAACAGGGAAGCCAGCGTCACCCCAACCCCAATCGCCACAGTCAGATCAACAAGAATGGTTAAAAAGAACGTAAGCAACAGCACGGTTCGGTCACTAAGGGACAGCTTAAAAATGCGAATAAAATGGCCGATCTCGCTCATCCCCCAGGCCACAATAAATAAAATTGCAGCCAAAGCAGCCATCGGCACATAGACCATAAGATCCATAGCGAACATCACAAAGGCCAATAGAAAAATCGCATGAAAAATCCCGGAGACAGGCGTTCTTCCGCCAGCGCGAATATTGGTAGCGGTACGCGCAATCGCACCCGTAGCCGGCAGACCGCCCCAAAAAGCCGATGCAATATTGGCCACGCCCTGCGCAACCAGCTCCTGATTGGATCTATGCCGAAAGCCCGTCATACCATCAGCAACCACAGCCGATAACAGGGCCTCAATCCCCGCAAGAAAGGCAATAGTAAAGGCCGATGGTAAAACCTGCTGCATTTTTGCAAAACTAATTTCCGGCATGGCGGGCAGTGGCAAGCCCGCAGGAATATCCGGAAAGCGTGAGCCTATAGTCTCCACCGGCAAATGAAACAAGGCTACAAGCGCCGAAGAGCCGATCACGACCAATAGATAACCAGGAAATTTGGGGGCCACCTTGCGAAGTCCTATAATAAAGACAAGTGCCCCCACCCCAATGACCAACGTCCAAAAGCTTATTGTTCCCATCGCGCCGAAATAAGCCATCCATTTAGGAATAAAATCAGAAGGCACAACCTTCATATCCAGCCCCATAAAATCCTTTACCTGGCTTGTCGCAATGATAACAGCAATACCGGCCGTAAAACCCGTGATAACGGGATGGGGGATATAGCGGATAACGCGCCCGAAACGGGCATAGCCCGCTATGACCAGAATAAAACCTGCCATAAGCGTTGCCAGCACCAAACCATCATAACCATGCTGCGCAATGACGTTAAAGACAACGATCACGAAGGCCCCTGTCGGACCGCCGATTTGCACGCGCGACCCGCCCAGAAAAGAAATCAAAAATCCGGCAATGACCGCAGTAATCAAGCCTTTATCCGGCGAGGCACCGCTGGCAATTCCAAGCGCCATAGCCAACGGCAAAGCCACGATAGCGACCGTAAGCCCGGCCAGCACATCCATCCGAAAATCTCTTAAACAATAACCGGATTTTAAAACACTGAACAATTTAGGAGTAAATTGATCAGGAACGGCCTGTTTTTCTATCATAACTCAACCACTATCTAGAAATTTCAGATGCTTCCACAGCACCCTTAACACTCTTTCTGCGCTTAAAAACTAACCCCGTCAAGATCAGCAGATAAACTGCGCATCCTCACAAGCCACATACAAAATCGGGGGCCATGAAGACCCCCGACGAGAAATCCAAAGTGCTTTTCTTAATTGTTATAATGAAAAGATTCCATATGCAAAGGTCTCACAGAGCTTGCATAAGCGCGTTTCCATTCCTGAAGATCAATAACACCATCATTTTTGACATTGACCTGATTAAAGGGCATCTCCAGAAAATCCAAAGGTGTAAGGCCATCCTGATTTTTATCAAACTTAATCAATTTAGACGCCTGCACAAACTCCTCTTGCGTAACCGTTCTGGCTTGTTCCTTACCCGGAATGGAATAATCAACCACAGAAATTGTGGTCTTTTCCATGGGCATGTAAACTTTCAGGCCCACCTTCTTCATTTCCAGATTATCAATCACCTGATTACCGTCACGATCAAAAATGGTAAAAAGCTTTTCACCGACTTCATCCCGCTCATACACACCATCATGGTTTGTATCAAACTCTGAAAAATCTATCCCGTCTTTGACATTTGCATTTTTAGGCGCAACTTCCACTCTGACCGTAACATCCTTTACGTTGTCTTCCGTACGCATGATAGTATCAATTTTTTGCTGTATCTCTGCATCCAGATCCTTGGCCTGCGCATGCGGAACTACGCCCGCGGCCATCAAAAACACAACACCAACAAATGCGCCAAATCTTAATAAAGCCATAGCATGGCTCCTTTCTTAAAAAAATTCATGAATACACGCAACAGATAGCATATTTTCGTAACATTATCCACACCGCAATTCTTGGAATACGTCGTAAATAAGCATCACACAGCGCAGGCACCTTATCCGTCACAATATCTGCGCCCCTGACATACGAAGTCCGCGCCTTAAAGTTCCATATTCTTTAGCCGTTTCCAGGCCGAGGAGCATCTTTCGTGTTGGAAAGCATATGCGTAAGCAGCTCAGGCGTAGCGCGCCCATCAGCATTCAAACCGTTACGCTTTTGATAAGCGCGGATAGCATCTTCCGTAAGCGGCCCGCCTACGCCGTCAGAGGGACCGGGAAACAGACCCGACCGCTGGAGGTATTCCTGAATTTGAGCCATCATGCCTTGTTTAGAGAGTGCGGGCTTAGACACAGCCGGCGGCGTTGCCGCATAATCCTGCGGCGCCAGAGCCGGGGCGGCGGCATTGTCCGACTTTTTTATAACCTTCATATTATCAACAAGACGGTTTACATCTTCCAGCTTTATACTGAGTGATTTAGCCAGCTGTTCCAAGGCTTGACGGGCTTCCGGGCTTCCCTGATCGGCGGCCGTTTTATACCACATCAAAGCCTCATCGGGCTTAACCTCACCAAGTAGACCATTTTCATAGATCAAGCCCAGATTATAAGCCGCCTCCATAATATCCTTATCCGCTGCCGCCCTAAAGAAAGATGCAGCCTTTTCCGGGTCATAATTCACGCCAATCCCTTCGATATAAGCAATCCCGAGATTATACTGCGCCTCCGGATGCCCCAGTGCCGCCGCCTGTGTATACCAAAAAAGCGCCTTATCCATATTCGGGTCCATACCAAGACCCTGATGATACAAAACACCCAGATTATAGGCGGCATTGGCCACGCCGCGCGTGGCGGCCTGCTCAAACCAGAACGCAGCGCGCTTGTAATCCTGCTTAACGCCGCCATGACCGGCTGTATAAATAGCCGCCAAATCATGCTGAGCCTCCGGTACACCATCAAAAGCCTGCTTCTCTATAGGCTTAACCACATCCGGCAAAGCGGAATCCGGTTTAGTCATGCTGCGCGGATCAATGACTGGGGGCAAATTGGCCGTAATAACAGGGGCCTCGACTCTTTCCGATACACCGGAAACCACAGGAGGCGATGGCTCAATTGTATTAAGCGCGATAGCCGCCTCCTCCGGCGTCTTATTAAGGAGTAAAGCCTCAACATCCTCTGGTCGACTAAGATCCAGCGTACCAATATCGTCATTTACGGGGCGGGAAATCAAAGACGCCTGTTCACCGTCCTGTTCATTCTGCTGTGTTTCCGGTGTCTGAGCCGTTTCGGCGGCATCGGAAGAAGCCTTATCCTCCACAGCCCAATCCAGAGCGGCAATATTTGAATATTGCTCTGCATATTCCGGTTCTACATTTTTTTGTGACTCTGTCACGTCATCAAAAACAGGGGGCGCAGCCTTATCACCAAAAGAACCATCCAGCGCCGCCGTATGCCATGATGAATCAGCAAATTGAGGCTTTTGTATCTCCCCAATAAACCACCCCCCGACAAGCGAGGCCGCAACCAGCATCCCTACACCCGCCGCACGCAGCCTATACGATCTCCGCCACCAGGAAAGTCCAGAATCCATTTCATGAGCGCCAGAAGCATTTTCTGTTCCACCGCGCATCTGGCTTTGAAGGGCCGCCAGACCCGCCTCAATATCATCATCTGCCTCAATGGCCGCCATATTCGCGCCCTGATCGGTCAAAAGCACCATAGCCTTGGCATTCAGTGTGTCGCGCGTCTGGATAACGGTTTCTTCCAACCGTTCAATTTTGCGCATAAAGCGAATGCGATCCTCAATGGCTTTATCAACTTTTCGCATAAGACGCGCCTGCTGGACGCTGCTTTCCTCAATCCGGGCAGCCAGCAGTTCGTTCTTCTCCTCATTTTCTTTCAAACGACGACCTAAATCCGCATACCCTGCCGTGCCAGCAGCCATTTTTTCAGATTGCTCTTTCTGCAACGTCTCCAGCGCGGCCTGACGACCGGCAATACTCTTTACATTTTGCCCGGCACGCTCGGTTTTATCCTCCAAGTCCAGAATATGACGGCGGGTTTCTTCCAAATCCTTAAGCGTTTCCTGCAAAAGCGCCCCGGTTTCACCCTTATCCTGCGTGACGGCACCGGCAACTTTGCGCTCAAGATCCATATAGGCGCGCTCACTGCGCCCGGCTCTTTCCTCAAGTTCCTCTATCAAGTTACGGTAAGTCTCAAGCTCGTGCGCCATTTTCGTGCGATCAGCCTGCGTTGCCTTCAAACGCTCATTCAGCGTCTTAAGAAGCGTAACAATCTGCATTTGCATCTGCGAAGATTGCAAACTCGGCACGCCCGGCATATTGGCCGCATTACGCCCCGCCGCAGATTGCGACTGAATCTGAGACTGAGACTGACTACGAGATTGAGGCTGATCTGCCTGCCCGCCCTCGCCACCTTGAAAAAAAACCCGGCCTTCGGATGTCCTTTTGAACCCCATTTTAATAGCGCCCCATCGCTCGAAATTTTGCTTGTAGAATCAGACTATAAACAATTTTGGAAAATAGAGCCAAGAAAAATCGGAGCCATTTTTCCACCAATCCACAAATAAAGCCCCATATAAGGGTGAAAGAGGGGTTGCTTTTTATCCGGGCTTTGGTGTAATTTCCGCCTCAACCATCGTAATGGGGCGTCGCCAAGCGGTAAGGCATCGGTTTTTGGTACCGACATTCGGAGGTTCGATCCCTCCCGCCCCAGCCATCTACATAGCCATCCGCCATACCTAGAGAGAAATTGCCCTGTGAGGCCCGCATTCTGCGGGGTTTGCGCAGACGCTCCCCGCCGCCACACTACTGAGAATGCTGGTTTCAGGGCCGAAATACCCGTTTCTCTCAGTTGTGAAATTTTTGGTGTGGCAGGGCTATTACGGGTAATATGGGCACATGAAAGACGAAGATATAAAAGCATACGCTTTACAAGCAATCGCTGGCTTAAAAAAAGAGATCCCACCCCTTGCTTTTACTGAGGTTCATGAACGCTCGACTGCTCACAGGCTGGCCGTTCATTTGGAACCACTGTTTCCTAAATGGAATATAGACTGTGAGTATGATCGCGATGGCTTAAAGCTAAAAATTCTTGATGGCATAAAAGAATGCGATTCCGATAAAAAAACGGATCGCATTCTTCCTGACATTATTGTTCATCATCGCAACGAAAGTGGCCCCAATCATAATCTGCTCGTGATCGAGATAAAGAAGAACTCCGCTGAAAATACATGCGACAGGAAAAAGCTAGAACTTCTTACCGGCAAAGGCCACTACCAATATCAGTTAGGATTGTATGTTAATATCAATGGTGGCGCTTTTGACTGCACTTGGTATAAAAATGGCCGTCAGTTGCAGACCGGCGCGTGAATCTTGCAATCACTGTCATGGCCAATCTTCACCAATCTTTCGCTTTTCAATTGTTGATGAGATATCCGGCATCCCATAGCCTATATGAGCAGCAACGCGGGGAAGCCTTATCACAGTAGTAAGATATGTATTGTGAGTTGGAGGCCCATCGTATGTGGGAATTTGGTAGAAGCGTGTAACAGTCAGCAATACGCTATCATGGCTGTCCTCGATCTTCACTCCTTCGCCTGTCGGCTTATAGTGAATATAATCCATTTTTTGCTCCCGCAAATATTCATCAGCAAGGGCAATCGCCAACATGTCGTAGGTTGGCCAAGGCTTTCTCAAAAGCCATTTTTCAGAGATCAGGCCGGCATAAACCCCTTCTGACAGAATGTAGGTATCTGGCAGTTTGCTTGAGAGTTCCTCAAGTTCTTCGCGACGTTGATCGATAGGTGCTGTGGGTGCCAACACGATATAGAGAGCTTGTCGCAGATTACTTATGGGAGCAGTCGTATCTGCGAGCAAAGCTGCTTTCGACTTGTAGCCCAAATAAGCCGCCACAAGCTCATGCGCATGCGAAGGCTTTAATTTAATGCCGTAATTATCATTGGTAAAGGCACGCAGAGAATCTGCGCAAATCTTGGTGATGTCGTGCTGTTTCATAGCAATCTCCATTTCGTTATGCTGACTTGCGGTCGCCGAGAAAGTTTAAGGACAACCATGTCAGCAGTTGAAATGAGTTGCTGTTTAGTGGTCGGTAGTTCGTAGTCCTTGCGTTTCAGCCTTTCACAACTGAGGCGCTTGATTCCTGCGAAGAAGCCTACGTCAAAAAATCAGCTTTTTCAAGCCAAAGAAATTTCAAGGGCTCGGAAAATGCACTGGCCTACATACCCCTCTGAAAATCCTTCCCGCTTTCCGATATCGCGCAGGGTTAGGCCGCCGAAGTGTTCATCCCGCCAGATCAGGCCACGCACAAGGTTGCGGAGCTCGCCGGAGGGCAGATCGAGCGGATCTTTCCGGGCGGATGGGGCTTTTGCCGCATCAATCATAATGGCTCCTCTATGCGCGCGGCGGGTAATGTAGGGGATTTTGATCTCTCGGGTTTCGTCTAACACTTGGGGCATGCCGATCCGCAATTGCTCGGAAATGAAAGCTGACAGCGCAGGAACCTTGATCTGTACGGCGATGCTTTCGTGATCGACAATCACTTTCTGCACGGCGGCAAGAACCAGATCACGACCGGGCAGGCAGGTCTGTTTCTGATTTACCATGCGGATCAGATCAGGATTAATGCGCGAGTCTATCCCCAGAAGGGCTGCTGCCGCATCAAACCCTTTCAGCTCCTGCCGGAGCGCTTCCTCGATCCGGTTTTCAATCTCATGAGCCGGGAACCGGTCGAGCGCGTCCTCCGCGACCGTTTTTTCATGCAATCGGTAATATCGATACTGTTTCCCCGGCTTGTTCGTGTAGGTCGGGACATACGGTCTGTCCGCCTGATCGAACAAAAGGCCACGCAGCAGATTTTTGCCCTTATGCTTTCTATGATCCCGGGTGGTCATGGATTGGCTCGTCAGCCTGTCTTGTACTTCCTGCCATAGCTCCAGCGAAACGATCGGTTCATGCTGCCCTTCGTAAATCTGCCCCTTGTGCCGGACCTTCCCGATATAAGTGGGATTGGAGAGCAGATACTGAACCGTGCTGGAACAAAATGGCGCAGGCTCTACAATTCTGTCTTTCAACTGTCGCGGTTTCCCCCTGACACCGCGCCGGTTCAGATCCTGATACAGATCATTGAGATTGCCGAGTTCCAGATATCGCTGGAAGATATGCCGGACGCGCTCGGCTTCCTCTGCGTTGATCACAAGCTGGCGATCCTTCACGTCATAACCAAGCGGGATCGTGCCGCCCATCCACATCCCCTTGCGTTTGCTGGCCGCGATCTTGTCACGGATGCGCTCGCCGGCCACCTCGCGCTCGAACTGTGCGAAGGACAGCAGGACGTTGAGGGTCAGTCGCCCCATGGAGGTCGTCGTGTTGAAAGATTGCGTGATACTGACAAAGGTTACGCCATGGGCGTCGAAAACCTCGACCAGCTTCGCAAAATCCATCAGGGAGCGCGTAAGGCGGTCGATCTTGTAAACGACCACGGTCTGGACTTTCCCGGCCCTGATGTCCTCCATCAGGCGCGTTAGCGCCGGGCGATCCATGTTCCCGCCTGAGAACCCGCCATCGTCATATTCCTCAAGGACGGGTACCCAGCCTTCGGATTTTTGACTGGCGATATAACTCAGGCAGGCCTCGCGCTGGGCATCGAGGCTGTTGAATTCCATGTCCAGACGCTCGTCCGTGGATTTGCGGGTATAGATCGCGCAGTTTTTGATCGTAAGTTTCATGCCTGCACCTCCGATCCGGTTTTGCGATTGTGTTTCTTGAGGCCGAAGAACACCCACCCGTTCCACCGCGACCCGGTGATGGTGGCAGCGATTTCCGAGAGGCTGGTGTAGATCCGGTCTTCATATTCAAAGCCGTTTTTGACGACCAGAACCGTGTGCCGCTTTTCCTTCCAGGTTTTAACGAGACGCGTCCCCGGTTTGAGCCCGTGGAGTCCCTCGTCAAAATATCGCGGGTTACGTTTGTAAGCAGCCACAAGGGTTTTCAGGCGCTGTTGCAGCTCTCGCTGCAATCCGCCTGTTGCTTGTTCCCGGCGTTTGTATTGGATGCTCTTGATCAGCATCGTGCGGCCGATTTTGGCGTGGGGTTCCGTTCCCCACGCTGCGGCCCATATTTGTCGTAATTCCGGTAGAGATAAGTTCAAAAGATTATCGTGCATGGGCACCCCCTTAAGGGCATACACGCTTCCTTTCAGGGAGAAGTCCAGTCTATTACGCGCACCTGTTAGAGTTGGAAATCGTCCACTTGCGCTGAATAATTCAAATGGCCCCGTATGACAGCTAAATCTTGTTCTTTAATTTTGTCCGCGTTTAGTAAGTGACGAAAAGCTCGTATACGATTGCGATACCCTTTTGTCAGTCTTATCGTGTCACCATGAACTAACAGCCCATGAACTTTCAATCTGTTTGGATGCCTCGCTAAATAGGTCTTTTTGTCTGATATCATCCATCCGTCTTGATTAACAAAGAGCTTTATTGGAATAAAATCGCTCTCATTAATATCATCTATTCCTGAAAAGACTATATCATCAGCATAGCGAGTAAATTTCCAATTTTTTTCCCGTGCAAAGTTCGCTAATTCTTCATCGAGATTCTTTAATACGATATTGGACAGGACAGGACTTGCAGGAGAGCCTTGAACCAAGCTTCCTCTTAAACAACACAATGTTGGAATTATTTTCAGGCTAGGTTCTGTGGAATAACCTAGATTTTCAAGAGCGTCACGAACACGTACCGTTGAAATCGACGGAAAGTAATTCTGAATATCTATGGAATATACCCATTTAGAAGAAAGATGCTTTGATGCTGCGTCCATATGTGACTTGCCGGGTAAAAATCCAAAGATATGTTCGTTGGGAATCCATTTTTTCTGAAAATGATAGCTTAACCATTTTTGAATTGCTTTGAGGGCAATTTTTGGCGCATCAATTTTTCTGGTTCCTGCTCCTTTGGGGATATCAAATTGCCTATAGTATCTACTAGTGCGATTTAGAAGAGACCATATAAAACCAGGATTATATCCCAGCATTGTGGCGAGCGCATTTTCAGAGGTTACAGGCGGCAAACCCAAGTTGAACAGTCGTTCTATTTCTATCGCCTCTTCTGGTGGACATTTGTCACCCATAGCTTTTATAAGCTCAGAAAAATGTTCGAACAAAAAGCAGACAGATTCCAAATTGTGGTGTGGGAGTCTCATTTAGCAAAGATCCCTCTTAATAAATAACAGGTCACTTTCGAGAGAGCCGGTGGATGTACCGGAGGTTCGAAGGAGCTCCGGTACATCCACCGGAATCCTTCTGTTTTTGGTCTTAGCATTTGAGCGTGATACACGCTCGCGCCCGAGACTCCCACGCAGCCGAGATTACTGAACATGCTTTGCAATATCAAGAGCACGTACAACATCTGGACTTCTCCTATTTTTTCGTGTTCCCGCATTTTTTAGCCCTTCAAGGGTCAGGGCATATTTGGCATTCCTACTTCGCAGCAAAAGCCCTGATTTCCTTAAATTATCCAAAATATTAGAGAGCCATTCTCCATTAGGAATATGAAATCCACGATGAACTAATTCTAGTTCCAAGTACGCCTGAGTAATGGGTGCTTTAAGCCTAATTAAGTTAAGACAGACAGTCTTTGTTGGTAAATTCTCGGATGATGTGAACTTTACAGCGCTAGACTTAATTTCTAACACCTCTAAAACTTCATTTATTTTTAATTGGATATCATTTTTCTCATTCTCGGTAAGGACTTTTTTGGGCTCAACCCATACATATAGGTCATTTTTTTCCGATGAGACAAAAACATTTCTTACGATTTCAGGAAAAAATCTAAACAATGCAGATTTTAGGCTTGCCTGAATATTTTCGCGGTCATCTTGAACAATAATAAAAAGGATGAAGATATGATCCTCTGCAAAAGATTCAGAAATTTTGCGGAGTTTATAATTTGATGGTTCCTGCTTGCCGTCTTTACTCTGTTTCGTTTCAACGAAAGCATAGAACTTGTTCGTATCAGTGGCGTCTTGAGCTAGGTTTCCAACAAGAAGAACTCCAGCTTCGCCAAGTTTTTGGGTGATTTGTATGGCCTTAGACATTAATCTGTCTCCAAGCTTGCTTTATGTTTCTTATCCAAGTTTCGACATCAGTGCGCCAATTATGAGCATCCGTTATCTCAATCTTTTTTAAAGAGAACCGCTTATCTGAAACAAAATTGACCGACTCTTCAGGATTATAATCGGCCACAATACGAACGCTGTACGCTTTTTCCATCAAACTGGCTAGTGCTTTAGAAGCAGAAATCGCCAACTGAAGCATGGTCTCCAATGGGACATCCCCACTTCTCCGTGCCTGTTCTTTTTCTTTCTGAAAATATTTTGCAATTTTTTTTAGAACATTAGGGTAATCACTATGAGATAGGGATGAGTACTTTTCGGAATCAAGGAATATCAACATGCTCCGAACCAAAAGAAATAGATCATAATAGTAACGATTGAATGCTGATCGTGCATATGCGTCTCTCTCATTCGATGCAGCGCTTACCGCATGTACTTGTAGATGATGCGCAACCCTATGCATAAAAACCCTACCTGTTAAATTGCTCTGTGGAGCATAGCTCGATACCAATTTCATAACAAGATAACGGCATTGTTTGGAACACAATTTTAAGTTCATCTCGGTCTTGGGGCTCTACGTTGAGAAGTTGGTATAAGCTTCAATGATGTCCCATTCTGTCTTCGTAGCCGGAAGGCCGCGATATATGCCCAAGCCTCATAGTTGCCTAAGCACAGCTTTCCAAAACCCCTGTGCACAACCCCTCTCTCCGATCTTTCCCTCCGTGCCATTTCCTGTCAAAATGAGAAAAATTGTCCCCGAGTTGTTTCTTCACAGGATCCGGTCTTCATGCGCTTACAAACCACAGAATTCGCTCGCCTGCGTGAAAAATCCCGCCTCTCCATCGAGGAGCTGGCCGAGCGCCTCGATTACGGTGTCAGCACGCTCTACAAATGGGAGCGTGGCGAGACGAAGCCGCGGAAGGCTGCGCTTGAGATGCTGCGGCGGATTGTAGAGGAAACCCACAGGCCTGCAAACGGCTTTTCCGAAGGTGCGGCTTTTCGCTTCATTGATCTGTTCGCCGGGATCGGCGGGTTCCGGCTGGGGTTCGAGGCGGTCGGGGGTGAATGTGTCTTCACCAGCGAATGGGACGAGCATTCCCGGAAAACCTATCAGGCTAACTTTCCGTGCTCGCACGAGGTTGCCGGCGATATCCGGAAGGTGGGCGTGAAGGATATACCGGCCTTTGACGTGCTGCTGGCCGGGTTTCCGTGCCAGCCGTTCTCCATTGCCGGTGTGTCGAAGAAAAACGCGCTCGGTCGTGCCCATGGATTCAAGGACGAGACCCAGGGAACTCTGTTCTTCGATATCGTCCGTATCCTGGAACACCACAGACCAGCCGCGTTTCTGCTGGAGAATGTCAAGAATCTGGTCTCCCACGACAAGGGCAATACTTTCCGGGTGATCACGAAAGTCCTGCAGGAGGAGCTGGGCTATAAAATTTCGTATCGCGTGGTCGACGCCAAGGGCTACGTGCCCCAACACCGGGAGCGTATATTTATTGTCGGCTTCCGCGAGGATACCGGCTTTGATATCAACAAGGTTGCTTTCGCCGACCCGCTGAGCGGCCCGAAACTTGAATCCATTCTCCATCCGGAAGACGGTACGGAAGAAATCGAGGATCCGTTTATCTGCGGCAATATCGGCCGCGTGAATGCGAAATACACGCTTTCCGACAAGCTCTGGCAGTATCTGAAAGACTATGCCGACAAGCACAAGGCCAAGGGCAACGGCTTCGGGTTTGGACTGAACGGGCCGGGCGATGTCGCAAGAACACTGTCCGCCCGTTATTACAAGGACGGGTCGGAGATTCTGATCAAACAGAAAGGCAAAAACCCGCGGCGCCTGACCCCGCGGGAGTGCGCGCGCCTGCTGGGCTTTGATCGCCGGGGGCGTGAAAAATTCATCATTCCGGTTTCGGATACCCAGGCCTATCGCCAGTTTGGTAATGCCGTCGTCGTGCCGGTTGTTGAGGAAATTGCGAGAGCCATGCTGCCCTTTATCATGAAGGTCAGGGGAGACAAGCGCCGGAAAACCGGAAGCGCCGGCGAGGAACAGGAACCGTACCGTCTCTATGGCTGATGTCGTCTCCAGGGAAAAACGCAGCGAGATGATGTCCGGTATCCGCGGCAAGGATACCCGCCCCGAAATCACGATCCGCCGCGCACTCCATGCCGCCGGTTACCGGTACCGGCTTCACGGCGCGAAGCTGCCCGGAAAGCCCGATCTTGTCCTGCCGAAATACCGCGCCGTGATTTTCGTGCATGGCTGCTTCTGGCACAAACATGACTGCCATTTGTTCAAAATGCCCTCGACGCGGCAGGAGTTCTGGCGCACGAAAATCCAGGGAAATGTAAGGCGGGATGAAAAGGTTCTGGAGGCGCTCCACGGCGAGGGCTGGCGAACCCTGATCGTCTGGGAATGTGCCCTCAAGGGTAAACACAAACTTCCGGAAGAGGATCTGATCGAAAGGATCTCGTCCTGGATACGCTCATCCGAGACGCAGGACGAAATCAGGGGAGCCGGTTGAAGGACGGCAGGCGTCCGGCCCTGACAAAGCCCTGCATATCAGCCACGAACATCTCCAGCGGACGGTAGAGAAAATCGCCAAGGCGGGTGACTTTTGCCCGGCTGTCCGGATGCAGGGCAGCCCAGGTTGCCTGCGGCATGTAGATCGCCAGCGGCCCGGCAGCCAGCAGCGTGTCGGTCCGGCCCGGATTGAATTCGGCAGGGTTGTTGAAAAACCCGATTCCGATTTTCAGGGGATGCTGGATGTCCTGCAGGCCGCGAAGCAGACGTTCACGCGCGGCGTAACTTTTAATCTCGACATAGAGAAGCTCGACCCCGCGCGCGCCGTGATGCTGGATCTTGAGATCGCCGTCGCTGCGTGTGCCGGTCTTGATGATGTCATGCCCTTCTGCCAGCCCGCCATTCGTCAGGCCCCGGATAAAGATAGCCTCGTTCAGCGACCCGGCGATGGACACCAGCCCGTTATCCGACTCGCGGATAAAGCCGACATATTCGTCGAACAGGAAATCGACAAGGGCGGCCTGAGGAACCCGGAAAGCCTCTCCGTCCGCATAATCGGCCAGCCGCCCGGCGATAAAACGTGCGTGGCGCGGTCTGGAGATCCCGTCCACCGTATCCTTGCAATGCGTGTTGGCGGCGGAGAGTGTTTCGCCGGAGATCGGTCCGAGGTCACGCTCCGCAAGGCGGATGATCGTTCCGGCCGACAGGAACAGGCCGGTCACATGGCGGATGTCATCAAGCCGAATATCGAGGTAACTGCGCAGATGTTTCCGGACCGTTTCCGGGCGCGCATCGGGGAAGGCATTCTCGATCTCCTCGATATCAATCTTTTCTCCCGACTGTTCGGCCTCCGCGAGCAGTTGATGAAACAGGTCCATATATTGCAGCAGGACATTCCGGGTAAACGCGGACTTCCCCCGGCCCGAGGCGCCGGGGGTCTGAAGCTCCGTAAATGCCGGATCACTGCTCGGCAACATTCTTCAAAACCCTGTCTTTTTATGTTCCGGGGCTATTATCCACACCGGACAGGGGCTTGAACAGCTTTTTATAATCCGGAAACGGCATTTCAGCGGGTTTCGTCTATGAAATGCTGCCCCGTCTGCGGATCGAATTTCAGGGAGCCATAGGCATGCACCCATTCTTCCTCGCTCATGTGTGAACGCCTGTCCGGCGGCAGCGGATCATCACCGATGCCGAATACCCGGGGAAGAATCAGATCCTCCTCCCTCAATCTGAAAAAAGCACCGCCGGTGTTCCCCGGGGTCTTCCGGCCGTCATAAAACGCGCCTTTCCTGTAAGGCGTAACCAGGACGCAGCCTTCGCCCTCCGTCCCGAATTGCGGCCTCCGGAGGCCCTGCAGATACTGGTACGAAAACGCATGGCCTCCGACCTCCCGGAGGATCTCCAGCAGCCGTTCCCGGGGCTCCAGAGCCTCGCAGAGGGCCTCTCCCTTCATGCGCCTGTGGA
>JADLAT010000007.1 GCA_020848095.1 Alphaproteobacteria bacterium
TGCACAAAGCCGCGCGCGGTATTACCGAATGATTGATGCTATTTCAAAAGCGCAAACGCCAGTAGAGGTTGGGCGCACATGTTCGAAAGCCCCATGAGAGCATTTGAGAAAATAAAATGATTTTATTGATAAACGGGGAGCAGATGTTGCGCTCGGCGCGGATTTTGTATTGTTCGTTCCGCCCGGTTTTTACCTTTTTTTGTGAGATTCCGCCGCTTTCGAAAATGCAGATGGGGGCCTGATGGTAGTAGATCTCCGGTTTTTTTTCTAAAAAACGAGCAAGAAGATCATAGTCGGCGGCGATTTCAAAACGCCGGTCGTAGCGCAGGCTGCCCAGAGTTTCGCGGTGGAACATCATGGCCTGATGATGGGTAAACATCCCGCGTGCCAGTGTCTCCGGCGTGCGTGCGGTTTTATAGGCTGGCATTTCGCCGAAAGCCGCTTCCAGAGAATCACCATAAATGAATCCCGGCATTATGGGCGTGGCACCAGCCTTGATTTCGCTCAGAGTTTCCGGAAAAACCAGCCTGTCTCCGGCGTTGAGGAATAACAGATACGTTCCCTTGGCGCGCTCTATTCCTTTATTCATGGCGTCATAAAGCCCTAAATCCGGCGCACGGGACCATAAGGCCGTGGTGGTGGGGAGGAAGTCCTCAGTACCATCGCTTGAATCACCATCAACCACGATCCATTCAAAATCAGGCGTATTTTGTTCCTCAATCGAGGCGGCAGTGCGCTTCAACCCCTCCAGATTGTTTAATGTGATCGTGATGATTGAAAAAAATGGCTGTTTTTCAGGAGTATTCGGCATTTCTGGAGGCCTATCTTAACTGTTTTTTAAGGGTTGTGTCGCAGTATAGCATAACGGCAGAGTCTCTTTAAAAAATTAAAGCGTATAAACGCAGAGTTTCCGCCTCTCATTAAGCATTAAGAAGGTGTATTTAGTATGCTGGATTTCGGGGCCCTTGGTCTCAATAAAATGAAAGATGCGCCTCCCCCTCCTGAGGGGGCTGCTCTGGCTACAATGTTTATGAAGAGCCTTAAGGAATCGCCCGATACGCTTGATCAGGTCTTGGCGCGGGCGGCGAAAGAGGCTGGTGTAGAAAATAAAGCTCTGGATCAAAATGCGCTTGATAAAATAGCGGACAAGCTTGCCGAGAGTCTCGATGCGCTTGTCAGGGATGAATGGAAAACAGATGCGGATGGAAAGCCTGTTCTCGATTCCGAGAATCAGAAGCAGCGCGTGCAAGTCAGTCTTGATTCTGGGGTTAAGGCTCAATTTAAAGGGTTAGTAAGTGATTCCAAGGCAACTTCCGTTCAGGAACTTGCTCAGACTTTGCGCAGTTTTGATAATTCTTCCCCCTCCAAGGAGAAAGAGGATTTGTTTCTTTTTCTCCATCGTGGCGGCAATGACTTTGCCATTGTATATACCGAGGATGAGGTTGCGATGCTCCGAGGGTTTCTCAATACGCTGAGCCCGGGACTGGGAGATACTGTTGTCGGCTTTATTGAAGCGTTTACCGGCCCCTCCACACAGCAGTCCACTTCTTCGGAGGCAAAGACTAGTCTCCAAAACGGTTATAGGGCTATGACGGGTGGGAATGCCTCTTTGGAGAGGTTTTGGAAACCGGAACAAAAAGCAGGCCCGGATGGAAAGCCTTTGTCCTTAAACCCCTTGGGTAGCGTTCAACAGCCCGATCTTGATGACTATTTCAATGGCACGGGCGCTTTTCGTTTTGGATATAATTTTTATGGTACGCCCGGCGCCGGCGAACAGCCGGATTTTGCCAATCGCGGTTTTGAAGAAACAATATTAAATAAATGGGAAAAAGAGGGTACGGTTAGCTTTGCCAGTCCGTCGAGCAGAGCGGATTTTATTCAATTTACGAAGCAAACCCTTCGCGGTGGAGCGCTTGAGGAGAGTTTTCTTGCCACGTTGCAGGGGCAAGGCAAAGAAGGGCTTCTGGCATTTAGCACAACGCAGGCGCAGGCAGATTTCGTTGATTTTACTCAAGGCTTGAGCGTTAGAAATTTAGGTGAGATAGATCTGGCCAATAAGATAATGGAATATGTTGAAAGAGATCAGCGTATAGATTTTAAGCCTTTGGATCCGGGATTTGACAAAAATGTTTATACGCCGGGAACGCGCAATGCAATTATAGCGGCTTTGCGTCCATATTATCCGGTTGCCAATGAGAAGGAATTTGTTGCCCGTATTGAGCAATTTGCAAAAGATCACCCGGGTGTCGGGCTTGGTGACGGCAGGCCGTCAGCTCCGGCGGCGCGGGCTTCGGCTTCTGCCCCGGTTGCGGCACCTCCGTCAATATCGTCACCGGTTTCGCCCCCTGACCCTCCTGTTGTAACGGCAGCGCCTATTAAAGGGCCGGCTATCGAGTATAGCTCTGGTAGGGTACAGGTTGATGCGGCGACATTATCGAATTTAGGGTTGCGAGAGGTTTTTGCCGTGAATGGTATGGATAAAGACGGAAATTTAACGAAGCTGGCAGATATGAATCCGCAAGAGTTACTCGACACTTTAGGGGGAGAGATGAACGCGCAGATTGTAATGCATGAAGGGTTTCCTATGGGGTATTTTTTATCTGATCCTGCGGGCCAAGGGGTTTATGTCGCGCCGGAAGGTGTTGACCGCGCGGCAATGAGCCCGGAAATCAGGGATAAGCTTACAAGTGATTATGATGAAACATCGCCTTCGCTCAGGACCTCTCTGAGTGGGCCACTGGCCGCGCCGAGTCTTTAAATAAAAAAATTGGGGGCTGGATGTATAGCGGCCATTCACATGTTTGTATTTCTTCCATACAATTGTAGGTAATTGTATTAATATCCTTTGTTTGCAGGGTGTCTTATTTTCTCAGGTCTATGATTTTACGCTTTATTTTGACAATTGTGCTATGTGGGGTTTTGTTTTCCTCTCTGGTCGTTTACGCGCAAACGGCGCAGCCGGTGGTTGCGCCATGGAGTGACGATGAGGGCAGCGCGCAGGTCTATGTGCCCGGCGCTGAGGACTGGCGCAATGCTCAGGAGCCGTCTTCCTCCGTTGCAGATAGAAAAGCAGTTTCCGATTCTCTAGCATCTAGCGGATCTTACGAGGTTTTTTCTTCGGCGTTAGAGCAGATGTATTCAGCGCGGAGTGAAAGTACGTTAAATCAATTCGGTTATGATCTTTTTGGCGTGCCGGATGGCGATATGCGCTCTGTGTTAGGGGCATTGGCGGAGAAAAGCCCCTCTGTTCCCACAGGTGCGGTTCAGGACCATTTTGTTTTGAATATGGGCGATGAGCTGGAAGTGCTCTTTACGGGGCAGCGTACCGATCGCGGGCTTTATAAGGTTGATTCGCAGGGATTGTTGAAGATTGCTGATTTTCCGCCCATTCCAGCCGCCGGACGTACGATAGGGCAGGTGCGCATTTCTGTCGAGGCGGCCGCACAGAATTTGTACAATACGGTTCCGTATATCTCTCTGGCCAGCGTTCGGCAGATTGGCGTACTGGTTATCGGTCATGTAAAACGACCGGGGCGTCAATCGCTCACGGTTTTTCATACGGTTCTGGACGCGCTTATGGGCGCGGGAGGGGTTCAAAAGACAGGTTCCTTGCGCCGTATAAGATTGGTGCGCGGCGGACATTCAACGGTGATCGATCTTTATGATCTCTTGCTGCAAAATGGCGAAAACAGTGATCTTCAACTGCGGGATGGTGATCGTTTGATTGTGCCGGCCATCGGTCCGACTCTGGCTATCGCGGGCGAGGTCAAGAGGCCCGGTATTTATGAGGTTCGCGCGCCGGCTTTGGCTCTGTCCCGCAAGGCGGGTGCGCGTAGCGAAGTTTTGAGACTGGAGGATATGCTGGAGCTTGGCGGCGGCGTACTGGCACCGGGTAAGAACCGCTTTCTTATGCTCTCGACCACCTTTGAAGGCCGGGAAAATGTGCGGGAGGTCGGGCCGGATGAAAACCCCATGTTCGGTGATGGGGCTTTGCTGGTCGTTGCCAAGGGCAGCGAAAAACGCTCCGGCACTGTTGAGTTGAGAGGCCATACGCGCAGGCCGGGTCTGCATGCGCAGGCCGGGAATAAAAGTCTTGCGGCGCTTTTCTCTTCGGGTGATGTTGCCGGGCCTGATATTTATCCGTTGATTGGTGTGATCGAGCGCCAGGATCCGATCCAGCTTTCCCGGAAACTGCTGGATTTTCCTTTGAATCTGGTTCTTAAAAAGAAATATGATCGGGCGTTGGAAGAGGGGGATGTTGTCCATTTGTTTTCAAATGAGCAGATTCGCAATCTGTTTGTTGTTCCGGATAAAAATTCTTTGCTGAAAACAGTTTCCGCCCCGCTGCCGGATCATCTTGAGAATAAAACGGCCCAATTGTCTGACGAGGTTATGAATGCGTTTTTACGCGAGCGTGCAGTTTTCCTGCGCGGAGCCTTGCGCGTGCCGGGCGCTTATCCTGTGGCGCAAGGTATTACACTTGAAAATGTTCTGGCGGCTGCCGGAGGAGCCGCTTTGGAGGCCGATACAAGCAATATTGAGGTGACCGCAGCGCATGGCAATGCTGAAGGGCGCAGAACGCGCGTAGATATAGAGATGGTCGATGCGAACAGTATTGTGGTGTCCGCCGGGGATTCTGTGCGCGTAAATCAAAGATTTGATAAAATTGTCGATAAAAGCGCGCTTGTTCTGGGGGAAGTTCGAAATCCGGGGCGATACGACTTGTTGCCCGGTGATCGCATATCTGATTTGCTGGCGCGGGCCGGAGGGCTTACGGATCAGGCTTATCCCTTGGGGGCGATTTTTAGTCGGGAATCTGAGCGCAGGGCTGAAGAGGCCCGTTTTAAAGCTCAGGCCCGCGATATTGAGCAATCTGTGGCGAGCGCGCTTGAGGCGGATGACGATAAGGTTAATGCTGAAAAAATCAGTGAGGCACGGCGGCTCGCCTCGGCATTGCGAAACGCGCAAGGGGTCGGGCGTTTGATTGTTGAGGCCAATCCGGCGGCTTTAAGCACGCAGAGCGAGCTGGATATGTTGCTGGAGCCGGGAGACCGCCTGTTTATCCCCAAGCGAAACCTGACTGTGCGTGTGAGTGGTGAGGTTCTTTCCCCGGCCAGTTTACAGTTTCGAGAAAATAAAGCTTCTGCGGATTATATCAACGAGTCTGGCGGGTTTACTTTTAATGCCGATAAGGATCGTACATTTGTTATTTATCCGGATGGCAGTGCTCAGCCCTTGGCCGTGTCTTCATGGCGTTATAACCCGGTCATGATTCCCCCGGGCTCGACTATCGTTGTGCCGCGCGATCCCAAGCCGTTTGATTTCATGCAAAGCGCAAAGGATGTTAGTCAAATTCTTTCAAATCTGGCCATTACGTCTATCTTTATTAACGATATAGATGATTAAGTTCCGGCGCTAGATATCCTGATTTCCGCTGGGAACATTGTGGGTTGCCGGTGTCTGGATGCGCCGCTGTGGCTCGTATTTTTTTGCGTTTTCGATAATGGAATAAGCCACAGTCGTTATGTAAGAGTTGATGCGTCTGTAGTCGCGGATGATATCCAGATGCAGGGAGGTTGTGGCAATGGTCTCCGGCAGTCCGGTACGCATGCGCTCGAAATGATGTGCAGACGTGGCGCGTTCCGCCTCTCGTATGGCCTTTTTGCCATCAACAAGCCGCTGGGCCAGTGCGGGGTCTTCTGAAAGAAAGATGCTGTGTGCCATACGCATATTACTTAAGACGCGTCTGTGGAAATCCTTTATTTCCGCCCATCCCTCGTTTGAAAAACGTTCCTGATGTTTGATTTTCTTTTTAGCCATCTCAATCAGGCTTTTATCGATGATGTCGCCGATATGCTCAAGATTGGTGGCAAAGGTTAGAATCTGGAAATAACGATCGGCTTCTTTCGGATCTAGGGCTTCTTGGGTGAGGCGGGTGAGGTAGAGCTTGATGGCGTGATAGAGCGTATCGACCGTGTTGTCCTTGCGGCTGATTGTTTCGGCCAGTTTGGCGTTGTTTTCTTCAAAAGTTCGGATGGTCTGTTCCAGCATTTGCTCGATCATATCGGCAATGCGGAGGGTTTCTCTGGCGGCCCCAGCCAGAGCGACAACGGGCGTGTCGAGTGCCCGGTCGTCAAGATAAAGAGGTTCGTGCGGCGCTTTTACATTGGTTTGTATCTCAGGAAAGAGCTTCTTGGCCAGTTGGGTTATCCACGGAATCAGCGGCATGAAGATGATGGCCAGCGCAATGTTGAATCCCATGTGTAAGCTGACGATCTGTCGATCAAGCGGCATGTTCAGGCGTGAAACCCAATCCATTATATAAGGCAGGAAAGATGCGGCGAGAATGAGGGTCAGGCAACGCATAAAAATATTCGCACTGGTGATTCGTCGTGCATTTATGCCGTCATTATAGCTGGCGATAAAGGGGATGAAGGCTCCGCCGAGATTAGCGCCCAGAATCAAGAGAGCGCCCAGATGTAGATCGATAATGCCATTGCCCGCCAGTGTCGCGAATAAAAGAACGGAGGCCAGGCTGGAATGGATTATCCATGTCAGAAGGGCTGAAAACACGACTGCCGCCAGCGGATCAAACTCTAATGGGGCTAAAATAAGAGGGAGAACATCCGAATCGGTTAGTGGCAGGGATGCCGAGCGAATCAGTGATAGAGACAATAAAATTAAACCCAGCCCAATCATGACCCGGAAGATATGCCGCCGCCGTCCGCCATGTTCGTATTTTATATGGCCAGTGATCCCTATAACCAAAAGTGCGGGAGACAGCCATGAGAGGTCGAAGGTCAAAATCTGGGCGACCAGTGTTGTTGCCACATCGGCGCCAATTACAAAAGCCAGTGCGCAAAGGGGGGCTACCGGGTTTTTTTTGATGAAGGAGATCATTAATAATGTGGCCGCCGTTGAGCTTTGGAGCAAGGCGGTTATGCCAAGGCCAGAGCCAAAAGCGATGAAGCGGTTCTTCATGCCCGATGAGATGGTTTGCCGCATTGACGTGCCGTAGGCGCGCGTAAAGCCGATCTTGACCATGCGCGTCCCCCAAAGGAGGAGGCATACCGCACCGGCTATATGAAGCAATATTAAGGAAGCGGGGATGGGATTCTCCTCAAGAATAAGTTTTGGGATGAAGGGATTGGAAGTGCTGGAGCACTTATTTATACGTCTTCAATCATAATGTAGGCTGCGTGGTTTGCCAATATAGCGTTTTTAAACTTATTGTATATTGACATAATTGTATTTTTTGACAGTTTAGGCGAGCGTTTGAAAAATGGAGATAAGCTTATGACTACTGTGAGGGTTCTTGAGAAATTGCTGTTGGCCAATATGAATCAGCAGACTACCTACAATCCCTATGATGTGGATAGCAATGTAACGGCTTCCAGGGGGCGTGGGCAGTTGTTTAATGGCGCGCAGGGCTCGGATGCGAATAAGCCCGTGATTATTGTCGGCGGCGGACGCGCTGAGGATTTTGATGCGGTTGTGTCCGCGCATGGCGGCATTGAGAACGTCCATGTGGCGGTTGTGGGGTCGGCAATTAATCGTTTGAATAAAGAGAAGCAAATCGCGGGTGGTTATCCTTATATTGAGACGGCGCATTCGGTTTATATCAACGGTGTGGATGATGACCAGCAAGGGCAATATTATCAGGATTTGGCCGAGGCACTGCAGAAGCATCCGGATGTGGTGTTTATGTGGCTTCCACCAATAGCAAGGAAGCCTTTGATGCCTTTGAGGCGCTGCCTAATCCTTTGGTGCGCGTGAATGCGCTGAACCCACATTATGCCTATGCGCCGGAAGATGGTCTTGTCGTCGGGCTTGGCAGTACGGCGCCAACGGCAGCTGCAATCATCAAGATGGTTGAGGGCTCTCGTCAGTTTGAATTTATCGGCGTTGATGGCGCGCCAGTTGTAACGGTTGATTCTCAGGAGATGTCGGCATTTAACGAGGCGGCTCGGAAATTGCCGGAGCTAGCGCGTTATCCGCAGTATTATATTGGTAATGTGGTGTGGAATCAGATTCCGGAGGGGAATAAATTGCTGGTACATGCTGGTGATGGAGTAAGGGTTGAAATCCCTTCGGGGCAGTGGTACACAATGCAGGAGCTTAAAATTTTGGTGGATGGTGGTCGTGAGGCTGATGTGTCTTTTAAATTTCATGGGGGAGATACGGTGGCTACGCGCCTTTTTGAAAAGAATCAGAGTTTGACCTTGATTTACGATCCGCGCGGCCCTGCTCAGTTAACCTCGGGATTGAGACAGAAAATTCCTGCTGGCAGTGTGTTGGGAGGCTCTGTTTCTCCGGGGGCTTTTCCGGCGCAAACTAACGATTTTGATAATTAGGAAGACGGGCTGTAAACTTTTTGTAATATTTTTTAAAAAGATGTTTGACATCAGGAATCGATGCGGCTATATATCCCTCCACACGCCGAGACGGGGTGCCGGGACGGGGTGTGACGCTTTGAAATCCTTGGAGTTGTGAAGTTTTAGGTTGACGGCCTTACCTTGGTTGGGTTATGATTTCGCTTCGTCCTAAACTGGTGGCGTATGCGTAGAGGTGAGTGAAAAGAAACTTCCGGTTTCTTTTTTCTCGGTTCTTTTTGACTGAGCGGTTCTTGAACATCGTGAATAGGAAAGAAGGAATACGCAGGCAGCAGTGATCCGGCCTCTTTAATGAGGTATGCATTGAATAGCATTGAAAAGGAAAATCTGTTGTTTTTACTCATCCTTTCGAGGGTGGGTTTTGCGTAGTCTTTTATGACGCACAAAGCAGTACTGTGTTCGCTTTGCGGATGCAGTGCAGCAAAAATAAGCAGGTCTTTCGAAGATTATACTTCGAAATAACCAAAGATTTTTTTGGGCATTTTGATGGATTCAAACGTGAGAGTTTGATCCTGGCTCAGAACGAACGCTGGCGGCAGGCCTAATACATGCAAGTCGAACGAACCTTCGGGTTAGTGGCGCACGGGTGCGTAACGCGTGGGAATGTACACCTTGGTAAGGAACAACGTCGGGAAACTGACGCTAATGCCTTATAATATCTCCGGATCAAAGATTTATCGCCAAGGAATCAGCCCGCGTTGGATTAGCTTGTTGGTGAGGTAATGGCTCACCAAGGCGACGATCCATAGCTGGTCTGAGAGTATGATCAGCCACACTGGGACTGAGACACTGCCCAGACTCCTACGGGAGTCAGCAGTAAGGAATATTGGACAATGGAGGAAACTCTGATCCAGCAATTCTGTGTGCACGATGAAGGTTTTCGGATCGTAAAGTGCTTTCAGTAGGGAAGACGAAAGTGACGGTACCTACAGAA
>JADLAT010000008.1 GCA_020848095.1 Alphaproteobacteria bacterium
CGCCGCCGTCAACGTCGTCTTACCATGGTCAACATGCCCGATCGTTCCAATATTGCAGTGCGGCTTGTTCCGCAAAAATTTCTCTTTTGACATCGCTTCTATCCTTTCACGTGTAAGCCCGTCCCCAAAGACGGCATAGGTAATTTACCGCATTGATTTAAGAACCCCCGAGGCCGTTGTCAACGGGTATTTTCAACGCAGAAACTCCAAAAAATCAATAAAGCAGAGTTAAGTGCTTGTCAAAACGATAATTCCACGCAACAGACCCATAACACCAAAAGGCCTCTTGCACTTTTTTTTTGATAAGGCTAGTGTGCCGCCATCAAATGGGGGCTTGCACCCTATGAGCAGGAGACGTGTCCGAGCGGTTGAAGGAGCACGATTGGAAATCGTGTATACGTTAATAGCGTATCGAGGGTTCGAATCCCTCCGTCTCCGCCATTTGAATTTTTTTACTTGTAAGCGCCCCTAACACCTTGAAAGGTAATGGGGTTTCTGCGGTTCTAAGTCCTGTATTTCGGTGGTATTGAAATCCTCCCGGAAAGGCGAGTTTAAGCACTGCACGGCGATCAGACAGCCTCCCGGAATCCCATATTTTATGCGGGTTAGAGATAAAATCCAGAGCGGTTCTAAGTGCCGCATCGAATGAGCGCATCGGGCGCAACGATTGACCGGATTTTTTGATATGTCTCCAAAGAAATCAACAGCTCGTTCTATGCTGGACGCAAAGATATATCCATAATGTCCGATTGAGCATACTGACTTTCGAGGCCAGCACATTCAATCACTCTGCCACCTATCCACATACCAGCAAGTTATAAGGCAATAATCCGATTCTTTCAAGTCAAGAAGTCGTCCAGAAAACAGGCTTTATGTATTTATTTCTGGCTTTTGAAAATATGTTTCTTTATCATCGGGCAGAAATTAAAAATACATTCTGAGTTTAATTCAGCTTCATGCTCCGTATTGAAACAGAGCATGACGTCTATTAAACATGCTTTGTAAAGAACTCACTCGCGTAACCAAATGGCAAAGGAGAAAATCCATGCACAATGATTATAAAGCCCTTCCAAAATTAACACCCATGATGACAGCGCAGGCCAAAGGAACATCGTCGATGAACAGTACAAAAAATGGGTCGCTTGATATCAATAAGGTAATAGCCGAATTTGAGAAGGAAGCTGCGCCTCCGGCACTGGGGGAGAACATCGTAGTAGATCTCGCATTTCTTGAACGGTACTTTATTTACAAAACAAACAATTCTTTAGGTGGCTTTCATCCCGATGCAAGCGTACACGGCCCGCTGGATCCTGATGAGAGTGTACAAGACACCTTTTCGGCACTTGGTATTCGTGATGAACGCCCCGGGTATCGTATTACGCTGCATGCCAATGAGGAACATCTGGGGCAGCTTGAAAAATTCTGTGAAGAACAGCTTGAACAGACATTCACAGCTCCCGGTGCTGTAAAGCTGTCTGCGGATGGTCTAAATGAAGATAATACAACCACAATTGTAATCAGGGGCAATCCCTCGCGCCTTGTTTGGGATGCAATAACAAATGACCCAAAACTGGCCGAATCCATAGTGAAAGAAATAGGGCACAGCATACCCAAACAAATTCCCCCCTCCTATGAAGTTAAAAAACGATCTGAAGCGAGCGCCTCAAAGTGGACCCCATAAATAGTGCATTAACATCGTGGCAACTGGTCTCATCTGCGCGATGAGAGGCAACTGCCACGCCATTGTATCCAATAGCGTTTATATTAGCTATCCTCTATAATTTTCCACCCCTGCTTTTATAGAGGTACTTTTTGTAAAAGCCTCACAATTCGCCGGGTTTTATCGCTAAACAGGTTCGGCGTGTACCATGCGCCTGCGGCGCGCTTGCTGATCTCGCCAAGCGTTGGATATGGCGCGATCATGCCTGTAACAGCGCCGATCTTTAGGCCGTTCGTAATAGCCAATGCCCACAGGCCAATCAACTCCCCCGCACCAGAACCCACAATGGAGGCGCCGAGAATAAGCCCTTTCTTATCGGTCACAACGCGAATTTGTCCTTTGGTAGCACGTTCAGCAATGGCGCGGTCATTCTCATCAAAATACCATTCAGCAACCTTGATATCCTCACCATGTTTTTTTCGTGCATCCTCTTCGGTCAGGCCGACTTGCGCCAGTTCAGGATCGGTATAGGTCACCCAGGGCAACGCTTTATAATCCACCTTCGCCCAGGACATTTTAAAGCAAATCTGGCGAATGATGATGCCCGCATGATAACCCGCCACATGCGTAAATTGCGGCCCGCCGGACACATCGCCAATGGCAAAGATATTACGGTTCGATGTTTTGAGGTGCGCATCCACCGTAATGCCGCGCTTTTCAAATTTCACGCCCGCTTTGTCCAGATCAAGCCCATCCATATTCGGCGCGCGCCCAGCCGCCACGAAAAGGTGAGAGCCTTTAATTTCCTGCAAAACACCGCCTTTTTCCATCACGAGCGTGATCGTCTTATCGCCATGTTTTACCTCCTTGATCGAAACACGTTCATGCAAATCAACGCCTTCATCCACCAAAATCTGACGGATAATCGTGACATTGCTTTGATCATCGCGGGGCAAGATAGAGGCCATATCAAACACGCTGACTTTACAGCCGAAACGCCGATGCGCCTGCGCCATTTCAATGCCAATCGGCCCACCGCCAACAACCAATAAGTGATCCGGTTTTTCCCGCATAGAAAAGATCGTTTCATTGGTGAAGACTTTATCTTTTTCAAGCCCCGGAATAGGCGGAACAACGGCGCGAGAACCTGTGGCAATTACAAAATATCGCGCCTTGATAACATGATCTCCAGCCTGCACAGTATGAGGACTGGTAAAACATCCCTCTTCCAAAATAATATTGACGCCAAGCTCTCTAAATCGCTCCGGCGAGTCATTGGGTTCAATCATTTTAATCGTATCGAAGAGGTGATCTTTCACGGCAGAAAAATCAATCTCCGGTTCATGCGGCGCTATGCCTTTAATATCACCCTTGCGGTGCATATGCGCGCGCTTGGCAGCCGCCAGCAGAGCCTTAGACGGCACACAACCAGTATTGAGGCAGTCCCCTCCCATCTCGGCTCGTTCAACCAGAACTGTATTCAAGCCAAGTTGCGCCGCCCCTGCCGCGACCGATAAACCACCAGATCCCGCACCGATGATACATAAATCCGCTTTAATTGTTTTTGTTATGCTCATTCACTTTATTTAGTGACCCATTGTAGTTCATACCGTTATAAGCAATGCCGCAGCAAACAATGCCGTTGCAATCTGTTTCTTTCCCTTAAACTGTTTATAGAGTGTCGGAATTAGGGCAAAAACACCCAGAAGCGCAAAAGCCAGCAAGGTTTGCACAGATACAAAATCACTTAAATTTTCTATGATCGCCAGTTGACCGCCCAGATTCACGTAAACAAAGCTGCCCGGTATAATGCCGAAAAAGGTGGTCAGGATATAAGTGCGCGACTTAACATTAAAGAGCGCCGGAACGATATTGACCAGAAAGAAAGGAAACACCGGTACAAGACGCATGAACAGCAGGTATCCGGCAGCATTATCGTTCATATTACCTTCAATACGTTTATACAACCCACCTGCCTTTTCACGCAGCGTTGTGCCAAGAGACGTCTTGGTAATAAAGAATATAATTGTCGCACCGATGGTCGCGGCAGTGACAACATAGAACGTCCCCAACCACGGCCCGAATAAAAACCCGCCCGTGAGCGTCAGGAGTGTTGCAGCGGGTAATGATAAGGCTACGAAGACGATATAAACAGCCATGAAAGCCAAAGCAGTAACAATTGGGCGAGAAGCCACAACATCCAGCATCGCTCCTTTGTTTTCCTGCAAAACCTGCAATGAAATCTTTTCATGCAGCCCGCTGGCAAAGGCTACCGCCATAAGCATGACCAGAACAATCAACGGTACCCATCTTTTTATGGTTTTTATATTCATAGTGTTCCCAATATTTTATTCGTATCGTCCAAACGATTGGCTTGCATCAATATTCGATGAACAGGAAGGCAAAGTTACAAAAGCTAACGGTATGAAGGAGGCCTGAGCGTGAAGACGGTTAACTCCATGCGGTTTGCATGGCTTGTGACTGCGCCAGCGGAAGGATTATTTGCTGTACTGATTTATAAAATCGCAATACAGTTTCGATAAAATGGAGAAAAACTTATGACCCAACAAACACTCACAGACGTACAGAATTACTACGGTAAGATCTTGCAGACCAATGACAACCTAAAAATAAGTGCGTGTTACGATCATGTTGCATATTACAAAGGCACGATTGCTGAATGCCCGCACAGCTTTGTTTTGGACGATCATCACGAATTTAAAACGGGGCAACCTGTACCGGTCTGCGGCAACACCGCGAACATGCTAAAAAACACGCGCTTTGCCGAACATTTCCGAGTAGAGGGCAATTTTTCTACGCATTACGGTGTGTTTGATTGCGCGCCTGAATTTTCAGGCACGAATACAGGGGTCTGCTGCTGATGCTGGGCGTTATCGGAGGGTCAGGGCTTTACGCGCTGGATGGGCTCAATATCGAACAAGAGCATGATATTGAAACGCCGTTCGGCAAACCATCGGCCCCGATTGTGCAGGGGCAATATCAGGGGCAGAGCATATTATTTCTCTCCCGCCACGGCCCCGGCCACAAATATCTGCCGCATGAGGTAAACTACCGTGCCAATATCTTTGCGCTGAAAAAACTGGGCGCGCGACGGATATTCGGTGTATCGGCGGCAGGCAGCCTGCGGCAGGAACTTAAACCCGGTGATCTGGCTCTGGCTTCGCAATACTTCGACCATACGCGGGGAAAACGGGATTACACATTCTTCGGCAATGGCATTGCCGGGCATGCCTCCATGGCTTATCCGGTCTGTCCCGCCTTAAGTGCTGATATCAAAAGCGCAGCAAAGCGCATTAATCAACCTCTGCATAGCGGCACGACCTATGCCTGCGTTGAGGGACCGCGCCTCGGCACACAGGCGGAGAGTTTCTTTCTCCGTGATGCGGTAAAGGCCGATCTGGTCGGTATGACCAATGTGCCGGAGGTGTTCCTGGCGCGTGAGGCACAAATGGCTTATTGCACGCTTTGCCTCGTCACAGATTATGATTGCTGGATGGACGATCCGGCGCAACATGTGAGTGTAGAGAAATTTTTCGAGGTTTATGGCGGGGCGCTGGAGAAAGCAAAAGCCGTGCTGGCAGAGCTTCTCAAAACCCCATTCACAGATACGCCAAATAACATTCGCAGCAGTTTGAAAACTTCAATTTTAACGCCGGACAACGCCATAAGCGCAGAGCAAAAGAAATGGCTGGATGTTCTCCGTGATTGATCGGGTCAGCATCATTATCCCTGTTGCGCCCGGCGAAACGGCGCATGAGCGGCTTTTGGAGGATATCAAGCATCTTAATACTGAAATTATTATTTCTTCGGAAAGTTCTCGCGCCAAAAGTCTGAATGCAGGTGCAGCAAAAGCGCGCAATCCTTTTTTATGGTTCCTGCATGCAGATAGCCGCGTGAGCGCAGAAAATATTTCGAGGCTGGAACAAGAATTAACGCGGCGCTCCAATGTACTGCATTATTTTGATCTGGCCTATGAAGAAGGCGGGCTGGCTACGCTCAATGCCTGGGGTGCGAATATCCGCTCGCGCCTGTGCGGCCTTCCCTATGGTGATCAGGGATTTTGCATCTCTAAAACGCTCTTTGAAAAGATCGGAGGTTATCCTGAGAAGGTGTCTTACGGTGAGGACTTGCTGTTTATTCGCTGTGCCAAACGCGCCGGGATCAGGCTCAATCGCATACCCTCAAAATTAAAAACCAGCGCCCGTAAATATCACCAGCATGGCTGGCTGAGATTGACCGTTCTGCGGCAGCGGCAAATGATAAAACTGATGAAGCAGGAACTATGAGCACAGTCATCGCCATTTTTGTTAAAACGCCGTCCTTGTCACCTGTCAAAACAAGGCTGGCTGAAGGCATTGGCAAAGAGAAGGCGTTGGAGTTTTATCAGTTAAGTCTTCAGTGCGTGCAGGAAACAGTCAAATCAGCAGATATATCTGCCTATTGGGCGATCGCCGAAGAAAACGGATTAGCCGACCCGCTATGGCAGGATTTAACAGCGCTTTGGACAGGCGAAGGGAATCTAGGAGAGCGGCAGCATCACATTTACGAATCTTTGCTGCAAAAACATAACAGGGTTATTCTCATCGGTGCGGACGCGCCGCAGCTGTCTAAAAACATTCTGGAGCAGGCTATTTTAAAACTCGACACACATGACTTTGTCATTGGCCCGGCGCGGGATGGTGGCTATTATTTGTTTGGCGGAAAAGTCTCAACGCAGCAAAAAATCTGGACCTCCATACCGTGGAGCACCAGCATAACACGAGAGCGGTTAGAAACAGGCCTGCCGTCAATACCCGCCCGTTTGCAGGTGCTAACCGATGTGGATACCAAAAATGACCTCAAATTTATTACACAGGAAATGCCTCAAAACAGAAATGCGCAGCAAAAACAACTTATAGAATGGATTGAAAATTATGAACGTCCTGTTTCTCTGCACGGGTAACTCCGCCCGCTCAATTCTGGGTGAAGTCATTTTCAACGCGATGTTTTCCGCGCATGGCCGCGCCTATAGCGCCGGCAGTAAACCCGTAGGGGCGGTCAACCCGCTTGCGCTCTCTGTGCTGCAAAAACACGGCCATAGCGTGGAAGGCTTACGCAGCAAAAATATCGATGAATTTATAAAAGAGGATGCGCCCACCATTGATCTGGTCATCAGCGTTTGCGACTCCGCCGCAAATGATTGCCCCATCTGGCCCGGTCAAGGCAAGCCGGAACGTCTACACTGGCCATTACCTGACCCTGCGACACAAGAGGATTTCGAAAGGACTTATCAGGTTGTAAAATATAGAATCAATACGATTTTTATCCCTTAACACTACACGTCCCGCCGCCCAGGACACAGAATTTAGCACAATGAGGGTGATTGAGCTGTACAGCGGCGGAGGCTTCCTTGAGTGTCTCCCCCATGTTAAACTGCTGGTCATAGGCCAGCAGCGTGCAGGCCATCACGGAGGGTTTTTTATCACCCTTGCGCTTTACCACCATCCGCGATGACGCACACATCATATCATCCGGATTTACGTTCAAAATCCCCCAACAGGCTGTCGTAATCTCGGGCACGGGGGCGCTTTCATCCATTTCAGGAAACAGCATCAGTTGCTTTTTATCATACGCATCAATCTTAATATCAAATTCCTTGAAAAACGCATCGAACCCTTCGCGCAGCTCGCTTTCATCCTCGCCCCAGCGCGTACGACCGGCAATATCAATGGTAAAACCCTTATCCGAAAGCCATTTTAGACCCAGCATCATCGGTACCCACGACCCTGAACCGCGTTCTTCCTCATGCAGCTCACGCTTGAAATGATCGACAGAAACACGAATGGTCAGCAAATCGTCGTAGCGCTCTTTTAATGCCAACAAACCCTCGGCACATTTCATCATGGGTCGCATGGCGTTGGTAAGGACCAGCAGCTGAAATCCCCGCTTAAGGCATTCACTTATAATCGGAATAATATCCGGATTCATAAACGGCTCCCCGCCCGTGATGCCAATTTCCACAACCGGATAGCCTCCGCGCTTTATTTCATCGAGGTACGTTATAACTTCCGTATGGGTCAAATAAACGAGAGCATCATTCTTCGGTGTGGATTCAATATAACAATTCACGCAAGCCAGATTACACAGCGTCCCCGTATTGAACCACAGCGTTTTCAGCACCGTTAAATCTACCCATGCACGGCGCTCCCCCTTGGCCGTGGTGAACGGGTCTGAAAATTTTTGTTTTTCTGCTGCGGTCATTTTACTATTTTACGCCTGACTATAAAGGATGCAATGAAGAAACAGATCTTCAAAGCTGCCCTATTGAACATACAGGCTTTCGCCAGGCTGATAAATAAAGTTACATTGCCCCTGAAATCCCGAATGTCTCCAGACAAAGCATCGCCTTTTAACAATACGCCCCCATCTGTCCAACTTGTACTGACGTTATACAATGTCCATCGTCAGGGATATTTGAACACTGATCAACCTCCATTTTAGAGTCCATGTTTTAAATGAGGAATCTGTGACCTTTGGTGCGGCATAAAAGAAAAGGCCGGAGCGTAAGCGAAGACCTCTTCTTTTATGGGATCGCCATGATAAGCAAGTAATGCAGGTGGCTTGTATCCAAGACTGGAATGCGGACGGATATAATTATAATGATGCCGCCATTGCTCGATGATGATCTGCACTTCTTCAAGCGTGTAAAACGTCTCGCCATTTAAAGCTCATCTCTCAGCCGCCCGTTATTACGTGCACCATGCCACAAACTCATAAATTTTATAGTAAGTACCCCCTGATTATTTCAAGAAAAACCCCGCTCTGGCAGGCTTGCGGGGGGAAACGCTCCGAATACACGAAAGGGAAAATGGTGGAGGGAGCAGGATTCGAACCTGCGTAGACATAAGTCGGCAGATTTACAGTCTGCTGCCATTAACCGCTCGGCCATCCCTCCACATTGGGATAAACATTATAATGCCGATATCTAAAGAGTGCAGAAAAAAGACTTTCGCGCCTCCTGTCAAGACTGTATCTTGCCCATACGATGAAAAAGCACAAAAATAATCATAATGCCCAGCCCCCCAAAGGCCGTGAAACCCGCGCGAGTGGTAAATCTTCCGACAGACCTCCCGGAAATTTCAAATCAAAACCCGAAAAACGGCCGGAGCGAACAAGCGCGCCAAAACCACAAAACGCTCTGGCACGCGCAGATCTCTACGGATTTCACGCCGTCAGCGCCGCCTGGCTGAACGAAGAGCGACAAATTCAGGCACTTTATGTCTGCGATCAGGCTCTGGAGGGATTAAAACCGGTCATGGAAGAGGCGCTGGCAAAAAACATCAAACGGCCACCGGCCCATATTTTAGAAAAAAAGCAGCTGGAATTTCTTCTCCCCCAAGGCGCGGTACACCAAGGCGTCGCCCTCGTATGTGCGCCCTTGCCGGAAATTGGCCTGCGCGATCTCTTAATCAAGGGCGAAAAACAGGAAAAAAGCACAATCCTTATCCTTGATCAGGTCACAGATCCGCATAATATCGGCGCAATTCTGCGCTCGGCCTGCGCCTTTGGCGTAACCGGTGTTGTGATGCAGCGGCGTCATGCGCCGGAATTGACCGCGGCACTGGCCAAAACGGCCTGCGGCGCGATTGAGCACATCCCGGTCGCCTATGAAACCAATCTCAGCCGGGCAATCGAAGAAATGCAAAAGGCCGATTACTACGTTTTCGGGCTTGATGAGCGCGGCGAATGCACCATTGACGCACTGGACATCCCTAGGCGCGCTGCGCTCGTTCTGGGGGCGGAGGGACCGGGCATCCGTCATCTGGTCAAAGAACGCTGTGACCAGCTTGTACGGCTGCCTATGAGCGGCCCTATGCCCAGCATCAATGTTTCCAACGCGGCGGCCATTGCCCTCTACGTCACCAGCAGCCGAAAATAAAAACGAAGATCGGGTGTGCCCGGATATTCAGGCAGACCCTTAGAACGTCTGCGAGGACAGGCCGCCTTGCGAGAACAAATCGATCAGACGATCAGATATTTTATCCAGTCTTTCCGCGTTTTTTAGAGCCTTTTCAACAATAGCAATCACCTCATCCAGCGGCATATCCGGCTCAATATTGATGTAATCTGGATTTGTTTTAATCCGTGCATAAAAATGAATAACCTGACTGGAAAGTCGATCCCCCAGAATATCCATTTTCTCGGTATTGCGATCAAAAACCGAGCGTTCAAACGCGGGTTGAGACTGCACAATATCCCCTGCCTTTTTATATTTAGCCGGGCGATCCGTATCCTTTAAGGCCTTGAGCATCTCATCATACACCGCCAGATACGCCTGTATTTTTGATTTATTCGCCTTGATTTCAGAATCAAGCATCATGGCGAACAAGGCTCGCTCCTTATCCTTAAGCGCCCGCTCCCGCTCGGCCATATCCATGCTTTGCTTTTGGGCCTCTGCCACAGTTTTAAAACCGCGTATCATGGCAATGCTCAAAAATGAAAACGCCCCCACAATGCACAAAAACAATATAAATCCGAGCGTGATCATCAGGTTGCCACTGCCGGACCCTTGCGCATTCTGCCCCGCACCTGTGTCCGCCCAAAGCCCCAGCTTCTGGTTCTGTGCCTGCATTTCTGCCTGAAGATACGGCCCTTCAAAGACGGTGCCATACACCACACTCCGGTCCGCCGTAACCATGCCCTGCTGCAACATAAAAAGCCCCAGATCAAGATCGGAACTGTTGGTGCATTGCGCCTTTATCCTCTCAGCCACCCGCGCCTTGATCTCACACCGCACACGCTCCGCACCCAGAGCACTGTCCAACGTCAGCCGGCTCAGCACCTGAAACTGTGCGCTCATGCCCGTTAAGGATTCAACGCCCCACAAACCCACTTTGGTTTTCCCAACGATCAAAGTGGCCGCATCTGCCGCGCGCACACCCTTTTCTTCAAAAAAGCGCTGTGCCTGTGAATCTGACTGTGCCAATACAGCACCACTGGTGAAAAACATCACCAAAAGCAGCGCAAAAAACGCAAAAACAGCCCTGTGCGAATAAAAAACCATGAAAACAACTGTAAAAAGATAAGGATTCCCTTGCGGGTATAAAAAAACTATAACATCTTTTCCGGCAAAGTTTTAGTGCTTTTGACGAGGACATAAACAGCCAAATTCTGCTAAGATAGATCAAACCCCGGCTACAGGCTAAAAAAGGCCACTACAAAATTGCAACGACTGATGGTTTATACATGCGTCTGCCACTAAATAAGTTTCTGGAAAAACTCGGCGTTGGACACACGCTCTCCCCCTATGAGACCTATCCGTGGTTCCTGCACGATGACGCGCAAAAAATCACCTGCAGCGCCGAAGTGCGCATGGGGCCAGATAACGAAGATGTCGAAGCCGAAATCCAGTTCCTGCACGATGAAAAATCCGAAAACGAAGAAAGCGATAGCGGGGAGAGCGGGCAAGGAGACAGCAGCACATTCGTAACCGCCAGGCCCGGCAGCCGGGAACAGATCTTATGGATGCGCGCTACACCTATTTCTCCCGGAGAATGGTCGCCCAAGCTTTTGCGCATCAAGGGACAGGACTATGTCAACGCCTTTCATGACTGGGAAGAAAAGGGCTGTGAGTTCTTCGTATCCTGCATAGAGGCCCTGCAAATGGGCATTATCCCGGATATTGACGCGCTGGTAGAGGATAAAATGAAAGACGATAGCGCCTGGGGCGGGGGGCGCTCTGGCCGCGTGGGCCGGAAATCACCCAAAGTCAAACCGGGACAGCTTATGGGCATGAAAAAACCTTAAAAAACCGGATGCCTTTATCACTCACCCTGCCTCAACGCGCCTGCAGCACTTTATAAAACACGTATTTTGGTGGATTGGCAGTTTTTTGAAAACAGGCCGCCGTCTTACCAGCCAATAACGCATCTTCATCACCTATCGTGGCGCTGTAGCCAAAACCACCGACATAAAAGCCGGTACCATAAGATGTATCGACAGGCGGGGCATCGCTGACATCCGTAACACCCAAAAGACCATTAAGACTTTGGCAAACACTTAAAGTCAGTGCATCCGCCACCAAAAGAAGATCCGCTCCCGAAGCATCCCCCGCTGTGGTGCCAATATCCTGCACCTCATTATCGCCATAAATATGCCATAGCGCATCGGGGGTCGCGGTGCTGTCCAAAGCCTCCGCAGGCACATTTTTCCAAAACAATCCCGCGCCCTCAGGGTCAAAAATCCGGTTACGTACATCGCCGCAAGCGCCATGCGTATAATCCGCGCCGCCCCAGCGCGCATGATCAAAGCACAGCGCAGTTACGGCCACACCGCGCAACCGTAATTGCCCCACACCGGCGGCCATATCATTCGCATACTCCAAAAGCTCGGCTGCCTGTAACCGGGCGCGCTCCGCACTAACCTGCTGAATGTTGCCGCGCCCGCTATGGGAAACAGCGAAAGACAGCGCCGCAAGTAAGACCACGGCAATTAAAATATAAAAAAGAACATTACCTGATTGAGCATTTCCCATACGCGTCATCATAGCCCAGCGCGAAACGCTTTAAAATCGCTTTCATTGGACGCCCGAATATGAACAGGGATAATTTCAACGCCGCAGGCAATCAGTGTCAAAAAATCAGCACGTCCCGCGCCGATCTCCACATTATCCATGAGGCCAATACCCAAAATCGGTTTTTCAAACACCGCCCCGGTTTTAAATTTTTTCTCCGCAACGCGGCGTTTTTCCGCTTCCTCCGCATCAAGCTCTTCCAGAGATTTTATCGACCCGTCCGGGCGCAGCCATTCAAAACTGAAAAGGGAAAATTTCCAGCTTTTCAGCGCCAAAGCGCTTATGATTTCAATCGTTATATAATAACCGGGCGGTCCGGAAATATCGGAACGATCAACAAACACAATTTCACTTTTTGACGCCATGCGCGGAAACTATTTGATTAAATGAGGATTAAAACGTATTTTTCAACTAACCTGTATAAAATACTACACCAGATAACTTAAAATAAAAGATACAAAACAGGGACTTGAGGAAAAAATGTCTAATTTACACTCTGCACCGGCCCCTCTTTCCATCGATGGAGAAGTCATCATTGTCAACAATGACACCGATGAAGTCGTCTGCAATGGCGGCAGCATCGCTCTGGGCCACCCGCAAGTCTGGTACAGCTTTGATAATCAGGATAACGTCACCTGCGGCTACTGCGACCGCGTCTTTGTCAAGGAACGCGCCAAAACCCGTTTCCCTTCCCAAACTTAAGGATTTTTGTGTAATAAACCCTAAAAATCCTGTACAATAAAAAGGTAAGAGAGGGTCCAATATGGTGAACACAAATAAAAATCAGACGGATGTATCAGCCCTTCTCAAAAGCCTGAACAGCCATGATTTTCTGGCGCTCGGCATACGGGATGTGGCCTATGTTAAAAGAATCCGGGTTGAGGATAAAACCGCCTATTCCATTCATGCCGCTGACGGCACACCGCTTTCTGTGACGGCGGATATGAATGCTGCAGTGGGTATGATTCTCCACAACGAGCTCGAGCCCGCAACGCTCCATTAATCCCTAAGCGGCGGCAAGCAGCCAGCCCTCAGGATCAATAAGCAAAGAGCGGATGGAATCGCTGTCATCAGCTTCCAAGAGCCGCCTGTGCAACTTATCGTTTTTCAAAAACCGTGAAATGCGCGCCAAACGGCGCAAATGCAACGGTCCATCGCTTTCCGGAGAAATCACCAGACACACAAGGTCAACCGGCGCCCCGTCGCAAGCCCCGAAATCTACATCATGCTTAAGCGTTGCCAATATTTTAACAGCCTTCAACGGGCCTTGAATTTGCAAATGGGCGACCGCCACACCATCACCAACGCCGGAACGGGCGGCACTTTCTCTTCTCCAATGATCAGGAAGCAAAGACTCGGCAACAAAACCGTTCTTAACAGCCTCCTGCGCCATAATATCCAAAATCTGGCGCGCGGTACTCACGCCCACACATGGCAAAATAGAATCGAAGTAAAGATCACTGCCGTAGTCAAACATCTCTTAGCACCTGCTTTTATTTTCGGTAACCATACAACGCAGTCGTAACTTAGGTTCCCCGTGAGTATAGGGATAAAAGCCGCACGTCCAGAAAAAACAATTGCGCACTGCAAAACAAAATCGTGCCGCAAGCTGTAAAAAAAAGCGTTATTTTCTCACAAAAAATAGAACTTTATGCGCCCGTTTTTTTCGGCACGGAGACCCTGCGCTCCCCCAATTTGTAATATTTTATGCGTAAAAATAAAATTTATAATGAACAAATACGAAAAAATTATAGCCTCAAAACATGCGGCAAAGGCAAAATAAATGCCCTGAAACCTTTTCGATTTCAGGGCAAAAATTTATTGTATATAGCCACAAATAAAAGGGTGTTTCCCTCTAATTCTTCTGAGGCGCCGGATCAACCCAGCCAATATTTCCATCAGCCCGGCGATAAACCATGTTTACGCCCTTATGGCTGGCATTATAAAACAGCAAGGCATTTTGCCCCGAAAGATCGAGCCGCATCACGGCTTCCGACACGCTCATCGTATCAATACTGGTCGTCATTTCGGCAACCACAACCGGGTCAGCGTCCTTACCAGCCGCCTGCTCCGTATCTTGTTCGGCGGCCACGGACAGGACGTAATCCTGCGCCTTGACAATCTCATCTTCCGGCGTCTGCTCCAGCCGCTCATGGTGATCGCGCAAACGGCGCTTATAGCGGCGCATCTGTTTACCGATTTTTTCAGCGGCATTTTCGAACGACACATACGGGTCGTTCTCCACCGCATCGGCCACCACCATGATATTTTTGCCGATCTGAATTGAAATATGCGCCCGCGTCTGCGGCTTTCCATGTCCCTCGCGTGAAAACGTCACCGTTGCGAACGTGGCATGGTTAAAATATTTCTGGTTCAGATCTTCAAGTTTCCCTTCAACATGACCGCGCAAAGCATCGCCCACATCAATCTGTTTTCCATGAACATTGAGTTCCATTGATCGATTCCTCAAAAGTTGTTTTCTATCTTGAATAATAAAGAAATCATACCACACAACAGACCCAAAAGCACCAGATTCCATACAAAATAAAAATAATCTATAGGGGCTTTTTGTGTTTCCGCCTTTGCACGGTCGAGGGAATCCGCAGTGCTTCACGATATTTCGCAACCGTTCGTCGTGCCAGATCAATCCCCTCCGCTCTCAAAAGATCGACAATCTTATCATCCGATAAAACCTTTACCGGGTCTTCCTCATCAATCAAAATCTTGATTCTGGCCTTGATCGACTCGGCGCTATGCTCAACACCACTGCTGGAGATCAAAGCCGTAGAAAAGAAATATTTTAACTCAAATATCCCGCGCGGCGTGCCCATATATTTATTCGTCGTCACGCGGCTGACCGTGCTTTCATGCATATCAATCACCTCGGCAATATCCGAAAGCTTGAGCGGGCGTAAAAACTCGATGCCATAATTAAAAAATGCGTCCTGCTGCTCGATAATCTCCGCAGCCACCTTCAAAATAGTCTGTGCGCGCTGGTCCATCGCCCGCACCAGCCAATTGGCATTATTAAGCTGCGTAGAAAGGTACTCACGGTCTTTTTTCTGCGTCGCGACCCCGGCAACTTCCGTATAGTATTCCTGATTGACCAGAACACGGGGCAAAGTCTCGCTGTTCAGCTCAACCCGCCAGCCACCACCCAGATTTTTAGGCAGCCTTTTCATCAAAACATCCGGAATGGCCGTTTGGACCACCAGATGATCAAAATCCGAAACAGGCCGAGGGTTAAGCGCGCGAATTTCACTCACCATATCCTGCAGATAGGTTTCATTCACCGCACAAAGCTCCGCCAGCTTCTTAAAATCGCGATCCCCCAGCAAATGAAGATTAACCAGCAGTTTTTGCATCGGCGCATCAAGCTGCCCGCGCTCCTCAAGCTGTAAAGCCAGACATTCCGCCAGATCCTTGGCAAAAACACCCGTCGGGTCAAAACCCTTAAGCCGTGATAAAAGACGCTCCACCCGCTCCGGCGAGCAGCCAAGCTGCGTGGCCAGATCATCCGTACTCGCCCGCAAATATCCCGCCTCATCAAGCTGGTCAATCAAAAGCGCCCCGATCATCCGGTCACGATTATCATCCAGAGCCATATAAAGCTGCTCGGTTAAATGCTCCCGCAGGCTTTTTTCCGAAGCCATCGTATTTTCAAAATTATGCTCCAGCGTATCAAAACGGGAATTACCGCCGGCCCCCATCTCCGCCATAGAAGACCCGGCATCGAAATCATCACTGGTATTGGCTGATTCAAAGGCGGCCTCAACCGCATCCTGCCCATCTCCAGCGCTCTCGCCAGACCCTTCACCGGCAGGATCAACAGACCCGGCCTCCTGCGCTCCTGCGTCTTCCGCGTCGCCCTCAACCTTCTCCAGTAAAGGATTATTAGCCAGCGCCTCCTCCACCATATCGGCAAGCTCCATATTGCTAAGCTGCAACAGGCCGATGGCTTGCTGCAATTGCGGAGTCATAACAAGATTTTGAGACTGACGAAGATCCAGCCTTTGGGAGATACTACTCATATTTCCATTCTACCATAAGGCCTTAAAGCGTAACAGAGGAGAATTACAGAGGTCTTCCGACATAAAACTCCGCCCCAGCCTTCTTTAACAAAGGGATGTTTTCCTTAGATATCGAAGGGCCTCGCTTTTAAAATATGCAATAACCATTTTTTCTTGATATTTTTTTATATTATGTATATAAATTAAGACTAGCCACAAAAAATAGAGAATGTATGATGTCTTCTACCTCCAAAAAATTCGATGCCGCTCACAAAGTTTCCTCTTTACCGGTAACAGGAGAATACGTGACCGATCCCCATAACGTTTCCTGTCCCGTTCTGGATACTGACCGTATTGATTTTGAAAGTTCACAGTCAGGCAGAAAAAAGGCAACGACAAGGGTCCTACGCGTTCCGGATTCCGGTATAAAGACAATGCAGATTTTCAACGATACGCTTGAGGGCTTCCCCTACGATGCGCAACCCGGAGATGCGCTCTTCGTAAACAGTCCAACAGATATGTACGTTCCCCCCTCTACAAACGGCGGCAGACTCAAATTTAAAGACTTGGAAAAAAACGGTTTCAAAATCATGTCGGGTGATAGCAACGAAGTGCAGGTTAAAAGCCCGCCAGCCCAGCTTCTGGTCGGCATCGTGCAGTCCCGTGTATGCATAAAAAACGCTTGGGGTTCCGAAGACAAACCGGAAAATCATCAGTTTCTGTCGCCGGGAGCCACGCTAAAGCAAGGCGGTGATGGAAAGGTGACCGGCATAGACAAAGAAGGCTTCGAAAAATGGGAAATTGACGCCGATCAGAATTCCCTTAAAATATCCCAGGAACATTCTCCTTAAAAGCAGTTTTTAAAGCTTAAAGCCTTCACCGAGATAAACGCGCCGTACGTCTTTATGATTAACAATCTGCTCCGGATCGCCCTGCATCAGAACTTTACCGTCATGCAGGATATAAGCCCGGTCCACAATCCCCAGACAATCGCGCACATTATGATCCGTAATCAAAACGCCGATTCCCCGGTTTTTCAGATGGGAAATCAGATTACGAATCTCGCTGACCGCAATCGGGTCAATCCCGGCCAGAGGCTCATCCAGTAAGATAAAATCCGGCCGCGCGGCCAACGCTCTGGCAATTTCAACCCGGCGGCGCTCCCCGCCGGAAAGCGCCAGCGCGGGCGTGCGGCGTAAATGCTCAACGCCAAATTCCGAGAGCAAATCCTCCAGCAATAAATCCTGATCTTCCTTGGCCAGAGACTGAACCTCGATCACCGCCCGAAGGTTATCTTCCACATTAAGCCCTCGAAAAATCGAAGATTCCTGCGGCAAATAGCCGATACCCAGCCGCGCACGCCTGTACATCGGCAAATTGGTTATATCCTGTCCATCCAGACGGATCGAACCGCCATCGGCACCGATCAGCCCTGTGGTGATATAAAAACACGTTGTTTTCCCGGCGCCATTCGGCCCCAAAAGCGCTACAGCCTCCCCGCGCCGGATGGAAAAAGAAACATCGCGAAGCACCGGGCGCTTCTTATAGGTTTTAGAGAGATGCTCAACGCTAAGCCCCTTCGGCACTTCCTTAAGGCGGGATTTTCGCGTTGATGACATTTGGACGGACATGAAATTTTATACCGGGTCAGATTTTAAAAGCGGCAATATTATTTTACTTAAAAGCTAACATACAATAAGACACCAACGCTTTCAAGGTTTTGAAGATAGCGCACATTGAAAAATGAAGGCCACTATTTACCCGGTTTTTTCTCCGATCCCGGATAGAAAACACCGCGCACACGGCCCGTGGCCGTGTCATTCCCGAAAATCTTGCTGGTATTGGTGTTCATATCCACCTCGGCGCGCTCCCCCTCCAGCGTATTGGGACCGCGAATAATCTTGACCCCCCCGCTCAGATTTGCCCGGTTGGTTTGCGCCTTATAGATCCCATAAGCGCCTGTAACCGTTTCCGTCGGCGTCACAATCACAACATGCCCTGTGGCCTCCATGGAATGCAAAACCCGTTCACCTTGCGCGTTATCTTGCATAACTGCTGCGATTTTATCCGCCGATAGCGTATCCACGCCGCCGCCTTGCGGCTTGGGCCGTACGATTTTGGCCGCGCCTATAGCTTCAAAGCGCCCTTCATTCACGCGATATTCAAACCGGTCCCGCGCCGTTACCGTCTGATCGGGGGAAACCATTTTAAGGTTATCGCCGGTCATAACCGCCACGCCCTTATCAAGGTCATAAACCGCTTTTTGACCATAGGCTTGCGTTTCCTGCGATTTCAAAACCACATCCGTTTCTGCGGTAATTTTCCAGATCTGCATCCCGCCGCCGCCTGCGCCCTCCCGGTATTCCGCCTGCAACAATTGCGCGGCAACCGAAGAGAGCCCCTGCGCCGCAACAGCATTTTTCCGGGCGATCAAAAGCTTTTCATTGCGCAGCCATTCAAGCATGCCATCCGCTGTAATTTCCAAAGGCTCATTGCCGGAGCTACGCAAACCGGCATTAAGGTCTTTTTGAGGTGCCTCTTTCTTCAAAGGCACATTTTCAGGAGCAGGTGGCGCAGCCGCAGAAACCGGGGAGATTTCCTCCGGCGCGGAAAGAATCTGCCCCACAGCACTGCCCGGCAGCACAAAACCGCCCACCCAAAGCGCCAACAAAGCTACAAACAATCCCGTCCTGTATCTCACGGTTTTTGTCCTTCCAGATTAAAATGATTGCCGGAGCCCGTATCAAATAAAACAAGCCGCGCCGGACCCTTAAAAATCAGTATCCCTGCAGGGCTTTCCGCGCGCAAACCCTGTGCATCAATCGTGCCGGCCGGGCCATGACCACGCACCGAAACATCCGTCCAGGCAACACTGGTCTTAAGATCGACATCCAGTTCCGACATTTGCATCATATAGCCCTGATCATGGTATAGCGTGACATGGTCCTTAAGCAAAAGCCGTTGATCTTGTTGCGCAAAAGCCGCCTGATCGGAGCGCACAGCCACCCAATCCCCACCGCTCAGCACCATATCGGCCATCGGATCGTCCAGCAACACCAGACCGTCCTCTCCTTCACCTTGTACCGCGCGCCGGGCCGTAATTGTATAAGGCTGCCCTTTATCATCAAGGCTTTCAAACCGCGGAGCCAGCAACTCATTCTTACCGATCGCCCGCGCCTCGGCACTCGGCTCGGCGGAGGGCACAATCGTATCGCGGCGAACGCTGTTCCACGATAAAAGCACCGCGACAATCCCCAGGGCGCTCATAGGCAAAACAACGCGCATCCAGCGAATAAAAACACTGTAACGGCGCGTAGGGGCACTGCGCCGGGGCGCAGGGCGGCCAATCCGCGAGAGCCTTTCGCTCTGGGGACTGGTTGCGCGGACAATATCTTCTTGATCGCTCATAACCAGTACATATCCATGAGTACCTAAACCAGTCCGGCCTGAACGCAATCTTGCAGCCTGATCATGCCAACCAGCTTAGGCCCATCCATCACCACAAGACTGCCCAGATAATGACCCGAAATTTTAGTCATCGCACTCACCGCCTCAACCGCCAGCGCCTCAACCGCTATAGATTTGGGGTTGGCCGTCATCACCGCCGTCACCGGGCGCTGCAACAAATCAGGAGCCATATGCCGCTTCAAATCGCCATCGGTTACAATGCCCCGAAGTGTGCCCGCATCATCAACCACCAGCACCGAGCCCATATTTTTTTCGCTTAAAACCAGCAAGGCCCGGTCCATCAGGGCACTATCTTCAACAAGCGGCAGATTTTCAAACCCAATCATAAGCTCCGAAACTTTCATAAGCTTGCGGCCCAGCTTGCCACCGGGATGAAAAACCTTGTACTGCTCCGGCGTCAATCCCATACGCGCCAAAAGGGCCACGGCCAGCGCATCGCCCAGAGCCAGCATCATTGTTGTCGATGTCGTAGGTGCCATTCCGTTAGGGCAAGCCTCGGGTGCCTTGGGCAAAGGCAGACATAAATCCGCATGTTTTGCCAATGCGCTTTGTGGATTACTGGTTACGGCAATCAAAGGAATACCGTAACGGCGCGTATAATGAATAAGGTCGGATAATTCGCTGTTCTCACCAGAATTAGAGAGCATAAGAACAATGTCATGTTCTGTAATCATGCCCATATCGCCATGGCTGGCTTCGCCCGGATGCACAAAATAAGCCGGTGTACCGGTCGAAGCCAGTGTCGCTGCAATTTTCCGGCTGACATGGCCGCTTTTGCCGATACCTGCCACAATCAAGCGGCCATACCCGCCACTGGATTTCATTTTATGAATAAAATCCACCGCAGCAGAAAAACGCGCGTCAATGGCTTCACAAAGTGCACTCAAACCCGCAATCTCCGCCTGCAAAACCTCACGCGCCTTGGTAATATCCTGCGCCTGCCTGTCCACAGACTCAGAGGTTTCTAAAATTTTGGATGGGGTCATGGATACCGCCTTCAAGGAAAATCTCCTTTAAGTAAATGCTTAAAAACATCAATGCTCAAAAATATCAATACCCGCCCAGCCGGCCAAATCCAGCTCGGCCCGCAAAGGGAGGAAATCAAAGCATTTCTGCGCCAGTTCTACCCGGCCTTCGCGCTCAAGCATCTCATCGAGCTTTTCCCTGAGTGCATGAAGATGCAAAACATCATTGGCCGCATAGGAAAGCTGATCGGCGGTAAGCTCAAGCGCCCCCCAATCCGAGGATTGTTGCTGCTTGTTCAACTCAACACCCAGCAACTCCCGGCAGCATTCGCGCAATCCGTGCCTGTCGGTGTATGTACGTATGAGTTTGGAAGCCGTACGCGTACAATAAAGCGGGTAGCACTCAATACCCAGATAAGCCTTGATAATGGCCAGATCGAAACGGGCGAAATGAAAAATTTTGGTAACGGCCTGGTCGGCCAGAAGGGCTTTAAGGTTGGGTGCATCATACGTATCACGATCTATCTGAACAAGATGCGCATCACCATCACCAGCCGAAAGCTGCACAAGACAAAGCGGGTCACGCATAGGCATAAGACCACGCGTCTCGGTATCGACCGCCACGGCATCGCCAAAATCAAGACCGGAAGGAATATCCCCCCTATGCAAAGTTATGGTCATACATTCCAGCGGGCGTTGCCCGCCCCCAAAAATGGTGCCCAGGAAAGGACTCGAACCTTCACTCCCTTACGAGAACTAGCACCTGAAGCTAGCGCGTCTACCAATTCCGCCACCTGGGCCCGTTTGCTGTATAAACGCCACAGCAAAAGCAGCCGCGTCTTTCGACGATCGAAACTTATTATCTCAGTCTCCACCCGATGTCAAACAAACTTAAGAAACGTCACGCGCCTAAATTTAGGCCTTTTCATTTGCGCAATTTTTAACGATCATAGAGCGTTGAATTCAATACACGGCCCGGAAAGGGAATATAAGCAATGAAAATTCTTGTCATAGACCGCGACACGCTAACCGGCCAGATGATCCGCTCCCGGCTTGAGCCCTTGGGCCATGAGATTTTTGAAGAAACGGTCAAAAACGAAGCGGCGGACCGCTTAATGCGCGAATCTTTTGATATTATTTTTCTCGATCCCTCCCCCTTAACAAGCCCGCGCCCCCTGATTTTAAATATTCGCCGCCATACGAAAAACTACCCGTATATTTTTCTGCTCTCCGAAACCCTGACACAGGAAGATGCCGTAAAATCCGGCAGCAATGATCTCGTGTCAAAACCAATAGACCCAAAGATTTTAAACGAAAAAGTGGCAAACGCAGAAAGACTGGTCACATTGGTGCGGCGGATAGGCGATGATTCGGAAGATTTTCCAAGCGCAGGCGGCGTCATCGCCAAATCAGCAATCAATCAGCTCTTTCTGGCGGCCATAGACCGGGCCGACCGGTATGGGGAGCGCAGCTTCATGCTTCAGATTGCCTTAAAAAATTATAAGGAAATCCGGGATTTGGATGGCCCCTACGCCGCTGAATACGCCGTTGCAAAACTTTGCCAGCATCTGGTCCTGCTGCGCCGTCAAAGCGATATCATCGGACAAACGGCAAAGAATGAATACACCCTGCTGCTGCAGCGCCCTATCTATGAAACCGAACCTTTCGAGGCCGCAAACCGTTTCACTGAATCTATATCAAAATTCAAGGACATAACCTCATCCGGTACTACAAAAATTGAGATTTCCATTTGCCTGCTTGACGTTCCAGCGGGCGAGATGCTTGTGGAACACACCGTTAATCCGGAAAGTTGAGTAAAAACAAGGACAAAAACACGCAAAGCGATTGTCAGGGCCTGACGAACATACTATCATAACGGGAGTCTATCCCTATTCACTACGCTCCAACTTCCGGGGCTGGCGTTCCATGATGTTGTATTATAAAAGAAAATTGAGACAATTCGCTCTTTTCAGCCTCGTGCTTATAGCCAGTTTTCACGGGCAAATTTCGTATGCCGATGCGGCAGAATCTCTATCCACCACGATCGCCATACACAAAACCGAAGATCCCCAGGCCCCCATCACACTGGGCGAGGAATATTTGCTCGGCCCGGATGATGAAATCAAAATGACGGTCTTTGGAGAGGAAGATCTCAGCGGCCCCTATAATGTCAGCGCCACAGGCACGCTTTCCATCCCCCTGATCGGCGATGTACAGGCCTCGGGCCGCACATTAAAGGAAATCGAAACCGAAATTGTTAAAAAACTGAAGAACGGCTACCTCATTGACCCCAGCGTGGCCCTTTCTATTACAAAATACAGACCATTTTATATTCTGGGCGAAGTCCGCCTCCCCGGCAGCTACAGCTACGTTTCAGGCATGAGCGTCTTAAACGCCGTCGCCCTGGCCGGTGGCTTCACCTACCGCGCCAACAAAAAAAACGTACAGATCAAAAGGCCCGTACACGGTATAAATTCAAACGAAATTCCTAAAAAAGAATACACTGTCGATGCAAAAATTCTGCCCGGCGATGTGATCTTCATCAAAGAACGATTTTTTTAAAAGTTACATACAGATAAATGAATACAGACACGCCATACAACGCACATCAACCACCACAGACAAGAGCGGGGCCGGGTTACCGGCAAGGCTTCCCCGCCAATGATCTGGATATGGACATGCGCGGTCTGCTTTTGATGTTCTGGCGCCGAAGAATGGTTATCCTCGCCTGTCTCCTGCTCGGTCTTTCGCTTATGGCCATCGCCATGAGCTTTATGAAATCGCACTACACCGCCAAGGCCCTCATTTTAATCGAAAATAAAACACAGCAAAAAGGAATGGAGGAATTTCAATCCTTCATGACCTATATGCGTCAGGACCCTTCCTTGATTTTGGGCGAAATTGAAATCCTGCGCTCACGCACCATCGGACGCAAATTTGTTGAGCGTCTCAACCTCCTGAGCGACCCGGAATTTAATCCCCGCTTTAAATATAATGACGAACTGGCCAGCCAAAACAGAGAGCCCGCGGGGCAGCCCTTCAAAAAACTATCAGTATACGGGAGCGAACTGGAAAATCTTCCGGCCGATCTGGTCGAAAAAGAAATCAGCGATGTCGTCACCAATTTTCTGGCCCGCTTGAACGTACGCTCCATTCCGGGCTCAATGGCCATTCAGGTTGAATACACCTCCACCGATCCGAACAAGGCCGCGCTCATCGCCAACACCGTGGCCGACGTCTATATTGAACAGCGGCTCGAAAACAAATTTCAAGCCACCAAAAAAATCACCGATTGGCTGGATCAACGCCTCCAGAACCTGCGCACACAGGTACAGGAATCCGAAAGCGCAGTCGCCAAATACAAGGAAAAGCACAACATCACAGAGGGTATTCGCAAAAGCGATATTTCTACCGAACAGCTCTCGGCCCTTACTGGCGAAATGACCCGCGCCAAAACAAAAGTCGCGGAAACCGAAGCCCGGCTTAAAGAAATACAGATTCTGGCTGAACAGCCGGGCCTGATCGAGACAACACTGGAAACGGCCAGCTCCCCCCTCATCCAAAATCTCAAAAGCCGTCAGGCCATGGCTGAATCCAGCTTGTCCGAGCTTTCCACCCGCTACGGACCACGCCACCCAAAAATCCTGAAAGTAAAATCTGAGTTGGGAGAACTCAAATCCCAGATAGAAACTGAAATCTCCAAAATCGCAAAAAGTATTGAAAACGAAGTTATTTTTGCAAAGGCCCGCGTTACGGCGCTGGAAAACGGTTTAACCGACTACGCCGGACAGCAGCATGAAAACAACGAAGCCATGATTGAGCTGCGCGAACTTATGCGGCAAGCGGAATCAACCCGGCTGATCTATGACACCTTCTTAAAATCCTATAAAAAATCCGATGATCAGGAAAAACTCCAATCGCCGGAAGCCCGAATCATCTCCTATGCCGTCCCACCGCGCGCGCCCTCCTACCCTAATAAAATGCTTTTATTCACGCTCGGCGCGGCAATTTCCTTCTTTATCGGCCTGATTTTATCCATTTTAATTGAAAAGCTCGACAACACCTTCCGCAATGCCAACCAGATCGAGCAGATGCTGGGCTACCCCTGTCATGCGCTTATTCCCATGGTTGAAAGCATGCCGCAAACGGCGCTTATGAATTACGTTATTGCCAAACCCGCCTCCGCCGTGGCCGAGGCCGTAAGAACCCTCAGAATAGCCACCAACCTGCGCTCTGGCACGGCCGCCACAAAACCGCGCTGCCTCACCATCACCTCCTCCTTCCCAAATGAGGGCACAACAACACTGGCCATCTGGCTGGGGCGCATCGCTGCAAAATCCGGCGAAAAAGTCATCATTATTGATGCGGATCTGCGCCGCTCCAACATCCATAGCGCGCTTAAAAAATCAAACGATGCCGGGCTTGTCGATTACCTGACCGGCCAGAAAACGCTCAATGAAATCATCCAGCGGGACGACCCATCCGGCGCCCACATAATCTTCGGACGCGCCATCCCCAACAGCGCCATGGACCTGCTCTCCGGCGATAAAATGCACAAACTCATCGCCTCCCTTAAACAGGCCTATGATCTGGTCATCATCGATTCCCCCGCCTGCCTCGCCGTTTCCGATGCGCGCGTACTGGCCGGTATGTCCGACCAGCTACTCTATGTTGTGGGCTGGGACAGCACCCCCCGCGATGTGGTGGCCGGCGGCATTAAACAATTCACAGACATGAACTTCACCAATATCTCTCTGGCGCTTACCAATGTGGATGTGAAGCGCCATGTTCGGTATGGCTATGGCGATTCCGTTTATTACTATGGACGTTACAAGGAATATTACGCAGATTAGAGGCCGCAAACTCCGCACCCTAAAAACGGAAAAAAGGTCAGGCGCGTACTATGAACACACACCACCCCAAAGGCATAACCACATTAAGCGCCATAGTTTTTGCCTGCCTTCTGGGAATTATTTCTGCGCTTTGCCTGATCCTGATAAAACCTGCAGAGGAAAAGGCCGCATGGCTCGCACAAAAACTCCAGAGCGCCCAGACCAGAATTGGGGAGAAAACTACGCCCTCCCCAGACCCAAACGGGCATTACCGCGCAGAACAAACGGAGGATCTCCTCCACCGCGCCCTTTCCCAAACGCCGCTTGATCCGGCCCTCTGGGCACACGCGATAGATTTCCACGCACGCGCCGGGCACCGCCAAAAAGCGCAAGCCGCCCTTAAAATTTTCAATCAACTCTCTGCGCGGGAAAAACCCGCGAAAAATGCGCGCGGAGAAAGACAAGCCCCATGAGTCCCGTTCCCATCCATGAAACCCCCGGGCAGCGCGTTTTTATAACCGCCTTTATCCTTACCATGGCCGCGCTCGTGGCTTTTCCTGACTCACCGCGAATTTTCGGCCTTTTTTTGTTATTCTGGGCCTTTTTTGCCCTGATAAGGGCGCTATGGTTCCTGGAAACCGCCATCTTGCCGGAAAACTCTACGGATAAACCCCAACGCAGCAAAATACTCCCCTGGCTTATTCTGAATGAAAAAAACCGGCAAAGACGGCAGGATATCGCCATCGCAGCACGGCGCAGTGGTGATACCGCACTCCTGATCTGGTTTTTAATGGGCGCGGCCTTATCCCTGTGGGCGCTCTATTTACGCCTGTTTCCCATTTTTCCGGCAGGGGTTGAGGAACTCCTGACACAAATCGGAATATTCCTGAACGGGCATGGCAGCACCCGGCTGCATCCTGATCCCGCCGGGCTGGGGTTCTTACATCATTTCGGGAAAATCCTCTGGGTTGGCCTTATGGTCTGGCTGGGGCGCAGCTACGCCTGCACCGCACATTATAGCGCGGCCCTGCTCCGTATTCTGGGCGTGTGCTTCGCCCTTGCTCTGATCTTATCCGCATTGTCCGGCGGGTTTAATCTCTGGGTATTCACCCGGCCACCGCACTGGGCGGGCGCGGGCTGGGGCATGTATGAAACGTTAGAGCATATGGGACTGTTCCCCACCAACCCTTCCACCTTTTCCATCCGCGCCGCCGAGCTTGGCATGAAGGGTATGGCGCTGTTTTACGGCCTGTGCTTATGGCCGGTTTTTGCGCTGCTCAAAAACCTTCACCGCCGCCGCCGTAAAAAAATCTGCACCCTTGGGGCTATCGGCGTTCTTGCGCTCATGGCTCTGGCCGATCTTTGCATCCCCATAAACCCCTATGTCTTCCCTTTATGGCTTGGCGGCTGGACCCTTACCTCCATCCTATGGGGCTTTTCCGGCCCTTCAAGCCGTTCCGCCGATGCCGGGTTTAAGTGCTAAAATCCCCGCTTCTCACTCCGGTAAAAAATTAGGAATAAAATCCTTGACATTGGCGAATATTTAGCGCACAGTTCCAATCTTCCAACGCCACCATTTTGTCTGCGCCTCTAAAACCGACCGGTCGGTATAAAACCGTTTTGTAAAAAACAGCGCGCAAAACACAAAACCTCTAATAAGGAGCAAACCATGACCACAAAACTTCCCCTCGATGACAACAACAACCCGATCCCGGCTCTGCGCCTTAAAAACGGCGGGGCGCATACAATAGTCAGTGCGGCATCCTCCACCCGCAACAGCGCCTCTTTTGCCGAACAAACCCGAATCGTGAGCGTGTACGCCACCGAAGATATCTACCTTAAATTCGGAAGCGCCGGGGTAACGGCGAGCAGTACAGACCATTTCTTCCCGGCGGGGCTTTACTATGATTTCGCCATCGGCGGAGAGGGCACAGGCCACGCCACACATCTGGCCGTACTGCGCCGGAACACCGACGGCATCGTTTATGTCTCAGAAAAAGAATAAAAAAGACCGGGCGGTCTATTCACTGGCCTTTCGAGAACGAAGCGCCGTTGTGATTGTCCCGTCATCAAGATAATCCAGCTCACCGCCGACCGGCACGCCATGCGCCAGATGGGTAATTTCCAGCCCCGTACGCATAATCCGGTCGGCGACATAATGGGCTGTACTCTGCCCGTCCACCGTTGCGCTCAACGCCAGAATAACCTCTTGAATATCGGGGGAACGCGTACGCAACACCAGCCCCTCAATACCGAGCTGCTCCGGCCCAATCCCGTCCAGAGCGGATAAGAGCCCGCCCAGAACATGATACAAACCCTTGTACGCGCCCGTACGTTCAATCGCCCACAGATCACCTATCTGGGCGACAACGCAGATTTGATTCTGGGCCCTTTGCCCATCCTGACACAGGCTGCAAGGCTCCAGAACATCCAGATTACCGCAAATATAACAGGCTTTTATTTCCGCTGCCGCCCGCTCCAGCAAACGCGCCAGGGGCAACATAAGGCTCTCTCGCCGCCCCAGCATATGCAGAGCAATCCGCCGGGCGGAACGATTACCCAGCCCCGGCAGACTGGATAACGCCTTAATCAAATGGTGAAGTGGCCCATCTTGCATTCAAGAAATCCCTGTCGCCCCGCGCAAAGCCGCTCTATTTATTATATTTCGGCTTGCCCGAATCCGGATTGGCATAAACGAACAAGTTGCGGGGGTGCTTGATATCGGTCTTGAGATAGAACAGCTCAACCTCGGTAATCAAACCCTGCCCATCCACAACGCGCCATTTAGAGAGCGTAAAGGGGTCTTCTTTAAAGCCCAGCGTTATAGAACCCGCCGCCGGATCATCCGCCTGCACCAGCTTTATCTGAAGATAATCCCCGGCGCGCTTGATCTCATCGACCTTCACATCCCCGCCCAGAGCCACATTCTTACGCAGAAAGAAATCAGCCAGGGTCTGCCCTATCGGCGCATTGGTCTGCTCCCCCAACTCGGCGTCATAAAAATAAATAAAAATCCCGTCCGCGACGACAAAATCTTCAATCGGCGGATCATACTCAAAACGAAGCTTTCCGGGTCTTTGCAGATAAAACGTCCCGACCAGCTGCGTTCCATCATGCGTGGTCTGCACAAAGCGCGCCCGCGCGGAAGTCAGAGCCTGAAGATAGGCCTCAGCCTTTTTTACATCCGCCTTATCCTGATCACTCAACGCCGCAAGAGCGGGGCCGCCAAAGAAAAAAATCGCCAGAGAAAAAGTAAGAAAAAGAGTAAGAAAATACCGCATAGCCGCTCCGTTGTGTGTTCATAACACATATAGTACGTTACGGCCTTTGTGAAGCCTTCGTAAGAACATTCACTCAAAAGCGAATAAAGCAAAAAAGAAGCGCAGGATCTACACCTCGCTGTAGTCAGAAATCAGGACCTCGCGCTTGCCAACAGCATTGGATTTGGAAATAACGCCCTGCCGTTCCATTTCTTCAATAATACGCGCCGCGCGGTTATAGCCAATTTGCAAATAACGCTGCACAAAGCTGGTCGAAGCTTTACCCTCGCGCGCCACCAGAGCCACGGCCTGATCATAAAGCTCATCAACCTTTTCCTCAGCCCCACCAAACATGGCATTCATCACTTCGCTGGCCTCAAAATTGCCCCCTTCCGTGATGGAATCGATATAGGCCGGCTCCGCCTTGGCTTTAAGATCGTTCACGACCTTTTCAACATCCGTATCAGAGACAAACGGCCCGTGTACGCGTGTTATACGCCCGCCGGGTGCCATGTAAAGCATATCGCCCATTCCCAAAAGCTGCTCCGCCCCGCCTTCGCCCAGAATGGTTCGCGAATCGATCTTCGATGTGACCTGAAAGGAAATGCGCGTGGGAAAATTCGCCTTGATAACGCCGGTAATCACATCAACGGAAGGCCGCTGCGTCGCCATGATAAGATGAATACCCGCCGCCCGCGCCATCTGCGCCAGACGCTGAATGGCATTTTCAACATCCTTGCCGGCAACCAGCATCAAATCGGCAAACTCATCAACCACAACCACGATATAGGGCAGCTCGGAAAGATCCAAAGGCTGATCCTCGTAAACGGGTTTTCCGGTCTCCAGCTCAAAGCCTGTCTGCATTTTCTGCATAATAACCTCACCCTTGCGGGCGGCCTCACGTACACGGTCATTATACCCCTCGATATTACGTACACCCAGCTTGGACATGGCCCGGTAACGCTCTTCCATTTCCTGTACCGTCCATTTCAGAGAAACAATCGCCTTGCCCGGCTCCGTCACAACAGGCGCCAGCAAATGCGGAATCCCGTCATAAACGGAAAGCTCGAGCATCTTGGGGTCGATCATGATGAAACGGCATTTTTCCGGTGAGAGGTGAAAAAGCAAAGAAAGAATCATGGTGTTTACCGCCACAGATTTTCCAGAGCCCGTTGTCCCGGCCACCAGCAAATGCGGCATCTTGGCCAAATCGGCTAAAATTGGCTTACCACCTATATCTTTACCTAAAACCAGCGGCAGTTTAGCCATCGTCTTGGCATAAATAGGGGATTCCAGCAATTCCTGCATATAGACGTACTGGCGTGTTTTATTGGGCAGCTCAATCCCGATCACATTGCGCCCCGGCACAACCGCCACACGTACGGAAACCGCAGACATAGAGCGGGCAATATCATCACTAAGCGCAATCACTTTGGCCGATTTTGTTCCGGGCGCGGGCTCCAGCTCATAAAGCGTAACCACAGGGCCGGGATGAATACTCACAATATCCCCTTCAACATTAAAATCGGCCAGCACATTTTGCAAAAGCTCCGCATTCTTGCGCAGAGCCTCTTCATTTAATTGTGAGTTTTGCAACGGCGGCGGCGGGCTTTCAAGCATCGAAAGCGCGGGAAGCTCCCAGTCTTCATTCCCGTCAGAGAGCGAAAAACGCTGCTGTACGCCTGCGGAGGGTACGCGCACACTTTGCGGCGCCACCACGGGTATATGGGCGCTCGCTCTGGCAGCACGTGGCACAGGCCTATCCTCCACCGCCGCCTCTTCATCCTCGATCTCTTCTGCCTCTTCTGCACACAAACGGGGAGAACGACGCGAACGCGTACGGGGCGGAAGTTCCATCTCCATATCTTCGCTGCGGGAGAAACCGCGCAGAAATGTCATGGGGGCGGGGCGGTAATCCGAATCATTATGATGGCGAATCCAATCGATAAACGCCTCGGCAATCCCGGCCACAAACCGCCCGCACCATTTCAATGAATTTAAAATTTTATCAAATACATAGCCAATTTCATCCCATTTTATGGCCGCTGCATAAGCCCCACAAAATGCCGTCAAAACAGAGGCCGTCAAAATAATTGCCGCCGGCGCCCAGGAAGAAAAGCCGGACAGCGCATGCGCCAGATTACTAAACAGCAACGTACCTGCACTGCTGCCCATATAGGGATGAGCAATCCATCCGGCGGAGGGCACCTGCGCGAAGGCCAAAGCGCCCATAACCCCCGCAACCAGCAAAGCCACAGTGCGGAGCCATAAAGGGCTCAGGGCCTGACGGTTAAAACTGCGCACACCCCAGATAAGCGGCACGAGCGCGAATAAAATGCTCCCCATCCCCAAGGTCTGGAGGAATAAATCAGCAATCCACGCGCCGCTTTCCCCCATCCAGTTGTTAATCTCCGCCGGTCCCGCATCTTGCATACGGGCAGAATTCCACGAAGGATCACTACCGTTATAGCTGATAAGCGCCAGCAGTAAAAAACCACCACCCAAAAAGGTCGCGAGCGCGAAAGCATCAACCAGCCGCCGCGCGGCAAAGGCCTGAAGCCAGCCCGGTAAAAATCGACCAAAAAAACCACTGGCTCTTCTTTTTCTACGCACCCTGGAAGAGCTGCGGCGTATTGTACGTGTTCTGGGCATAGGTAAAAACCTGTGTATAAAGCGGTAGGATAAAAATGGGATTAACCAGAAAAGCTACGCCAAACCGGAGCGCAATAACCACGGTCAGCCACCTGTATGATGCTCCAGTTTACAGATTTTTTACCGTAAAAACAAGGAAGGTTGCACGAAAAACCCTCCTACAATTTCATTGACAGAATTTATTATATTTCCTTATGCTACCTTTATACGTTATAAAAATACTAAATAAATGCACACGGGAGATATAAAGAATGGCCGACCTCCAGAATATCTTTAAAAAAATTATACCCGCCGCCAATCAAATCGCCGCGTCCGACATTCAGAAAAAACTGACAGATCTCATTGAAAATCCCGGAGATACTTCACCGCTCGTACACGCAGAAACAATAGGGCGTTTCTTTAAAAGCAGTGAAGTTTCCGCTCTTGCCCCTGAGCAAAAGCAAGAACTGGCAAAGCAGGCCGCCGCCTTCCTCAAGGAAACACCCCATACCAGAACGGCTCTTAGGGGATTGGTCGGGATGTACAATGCTGATATAAAAGACAAATTTCTGCAAAAAACCGTCATAGAGACTTTAAAAAGCATAGATCAAAAAAACAGAGCCGAACTGAAAGATTACAGCCCTGAAGCCAAAGAAAAGCGCCAGGTCAGCGAAAACATATATATGTTCACCACACTAAGACTCGCAGAAGATTTTCCCGAAGATGCACTGAATATTTTAATAAATCATAGCTACCGCCCTTCTACGCCGGAGAGCATTGCAAAAATCGCACGTCACTGGGCAAAAGAAAAACCGGAGATCGTTGAAAAAGCCGTTAACACACTATCTCGTATTCATCGCGAAATGAATGCCGGAGATCACCCGCAAAAATCACAAGTCCTTGAAAATATCGAACACCAGACAGCCAAACTTTACCGGCGGCTGGTTAAAAACCCTGACTTTAGCGCTTCGCTGGATAAAACCGGATCTCTGATGATTAACGCACTGGCCGATATGCAAGGCGGCGCAGCACGGCTGACCTATCTGTTAAAAAAAGGGGAAAACACACCAAACCAGCCCGCAGATCATCTGGAAATAATACGACAGGCGCTGGACAAAATTAATACTGAAATCGCAGCAACCCCTGTAGAGCGAGGAGAAGAGCTTCAAAAACCTTCTGCCGCCCCTGAGTTCTTGCCCAGCCACTAATTACAGAAGCGAAAAAGTAAAAACCGCTGCGTTGGTAGGCGCAGCGGTTAAAACGGTTGTGAGCAATCTTACGTGTGAGCGTACAGAAGACGGTAGAGGTGGCATCGCCGAAGAATTCTTTTAAGTCCGATCCGACCCGTTATGTATCTGTATTCTTAGTATGTCGCTCAAATATGGCAAAATTTTGAAGAAAATCTGCCTTTTTCAAGATAATTTATAGCACGTTGATTACAAAGGGTTTTTCAGAGGGCTCCTTCTGTAAAAACCTGAAGAAAGCACCCCTATTTCTTCTCCCAGCCTTTTTCGCCCTGCTGCCAATAGGTTAAATCATGCCCGGCCTCTTTATAAAACACCCAGCGTTCCCGCGCCGATCGCACCGCGACATCATCACGCCCATCCAGCATAGCACAGACCAGAGAAAACCCCTCGGTCTGGGCCGCCTCTCCCCCCTGTAGAAGAATGAGCGTATCGGCACCATTAGGGTTTTCATCCCTCTCGGTAATCCATACCGGATGGTCTGATTCGTTACCATCTTTGGCACTGCCATGCGGTATGAAGCTGGGTAAATCAAACGTCCAAAGATAATCATTAACCCGCGCCACTTCGTCCGAACCAGCGGCCTTAATAACAATGCGGTGACCGTTCTGCAGAGCCCGCAGCACCAAAGAGGGTAAAACCTGCTCCACGGACTGGCGCACCGTATGATAAAACCGGATATCAGCCATGCCCACGCACCTTTTCAATCTGCGGCGTATATACATGCGTACGCCCCTTATAATCGCGCGCGCTATACCCTCCGCCCTCAAACGGCTCTATATAAGAGGGGGTCAACGGAATTTTACCCATACCGCCCGGTATATCCAGCATATAGGTCGGCAGGGCAATGCCCGACAAACGCCCCAAAAGCGCGCGCATGATCTCCTGACCTTCCGCGATAGAAAGCCGGAAATGCGATGTGCCGGGCGCAAGATCGGGATGATGCAGATAATAAGGCTTCACATTCAACCCTACCAAAGCGCGAAACAGCGCCGCCAGCGTATCAGCATTATCATTCACCCCGCGCAGTAAAACCGACTGGGAAAGCAGATTGATACCGGCCCCATGCAAGCGCAAAAGCGCCGTACGTACCTCATCCGTAATTTCCCGCTCATGATTGATATGTACGGCCAGATAAACCGCCTTTCCCGCCTTTTTCATGGCGGCAATCATATCCTCGCCGGCACGTACAGGATCCGCCACAGGCAGACGAGAATGAATACGGACAATCTTCACATGCTCAATCTCGCCAAGCGCCTTCATAATCTCCCCAAGCTGGCGCGGGGAGAGTACCAACGGATCACCCCCCGTCAAAATCACTTCCCAGATTTCAGGATGAGTGCGAATGTAATCCAGCGCCGCCTTACGCTCCGCTGTTTTAAGAACGCCTTCGGGTTTACCGACCTTTTCCCGGCGGAAACAATAACGGCAATACACAGCGCAAATGCTGATCGGGCTGAATAAAACCCGGTCGGGATAACGATGAACAATCCCCTTGACCGGGCTATGCGCCTCATCCCCAATCGGGTCCACAAGCTCCTCCGGCAGAATTTTCAGCTCCTGTACCTGTGGTACGTATTGCAGGGCCACGGGGTCGTCCGGCCCGGCCCCGTCAATCACCTCAGCAAGATGATCGGTAATACCCACGGCATAGCGCCGCGTGACAATCCCAAGGCCATTTTCCCCGGCATCCTCAGGAGTGGAAGCCCGGGGCGCAGCGGTTATATTCTCAAGATTTTGTTTTGAGAAACGCAACGTCATCAAACCCGCCTATTGCTCATAAAAATCGGAAACCAGCCTGTCGAGCACACGTACACCAAACCCGGAACCAAATTTAGGCACTGTCGGCTGATCGGATTTACGCCATGCCGTCCCCGCGATATCCATATGCGCCCAGACCAGACCCTCTTCAATGAAATGCTCCAAAAACCCGGCAGCCGTGCAGCAACCGGCCAGACGGCCTGATTTGGCAAGATTTTGTACATCCGCAACCGGGCTTTCCATGTCCTTGCGCCACGCCTCATCCAAGGGCATACGCCAGAGTTTTTCACCTGTGGCTGCGCTGGCCGCCGCCAGCTGCCCCCACAAGGCCTCATCATTGGCAAACGTACCGCAATATTCATGCCCCAGAGCCACCATAATTGCGCCCGTAAGGGTCGCCAGATCAATCACAAAACGCGGGGCGTACGTCTTTTGTACGTATGTCAGACAATCTGCCAGAACCAGCCGCCCTTCGGCATCCGTATTCAAAACCTCGATCGTTTTACCGGCATAGGATTGCAAAATATCAGCCGGCCTGTACGCATTGCCGGAGGGCATATTCTCCGCCAGCCCCACAACACCGACAACACAGGCCGGAGATTGCCGCAAGGCCAGCGATTTCATCAAACCAACCACAGCCGCCGCGCCGCCCATATCCATTTTCATCTCTTCCATGCCCGCGCCGGGTTTAAGAGAAATCCCGCCCGTATCAAACGTCACGCCCTTGCCCACGAAAGCCAGCGGCCCGGCTGGATTTTTCTTACCCGTTTTTGGAACCTCCGCCCCCGGCCAGCGCATAATCACCATACGCGGCGGACGGACAGAGCCCATACCCACTGCCAATATGGCCCCCATGCCCATCTTTTGCATTTTCTTCTCATCAAGAATTTCAACCTCAACCCCCAAGGGGCGCAGTTCTTCTTTGATAAATTTTGCAAAGCTTTCCGGATATAAATCATTCGGCGGCGTATTCACGAGATCCCGTGCGGTAAAGACTCCGCGCGTTACGCAATCCAGCCGCTCAAATGTTTTTTTAGCAGGCGTGCTCTGGCTGCAGACCACCTCAATTTTATCAAAATCCACTACCGGATCCGGCGTCTCTTTTTTAGAGGCTTTTAGGGCCGGTTTTTTAGACTTATAGCGCTCGAAGCTGTAAGAACGCAAACACACGCCATTGGCCAAAGAGGCCGCTAACAGCCCCAAATCAATATCTTTAAGGCTTTTGGTCTCCTCAACCACCAAAGACGCCTCCGCCGCGCCAATTTTGGAAAGCGCGGGAAATAACCGTCCCCCGGCTGTTTCCGCGCGCAAGGAATCAAGCTTTTCCACGCGCCCCAGCCCCAGCAACATCACGCGCAGGGTGGCCCCGCCGCGTCCGGGCAGAAACAGCTCCAGAATTTCTCCGTTACGCGCCTTGAATTTCGGACTCTGCGCCAGCGCGCCTGAGATTATACCGCCATTTTCTTTATCCAGAGCCGCCGCCGCCGGACCCAGATTTTCACCTTCGAGCATTGTAAAGACGGCAAGACGAATTTTATCGGATCTGCTTTTTTTGAATGTCACCGTTACGGTCATAATCATTTTCCGTTCTGCTTTAAGGTTTTGTTGCATCTTTTACGCTTTTTTGCCATTTTCAGCACGCGCATTCTAAACACTATAAAGTTTTGATAGAATGCGCCAGAGTGAAAATCGAGAGGCGAAAACCGCCATCTTCAAAAGTTTTGAGTGCCCATGGGAATTTTCGACCGCTATATTTTTAAAAATCTGCTGACCTCGACGATTTTTATCTCCGTGACACTGGCGGTTGTTATTTTTCTCACGCAATCCCTGCGGTTTTTGGAACTGGTTATTGAATCGGGCGCTTCGGGCGGCGCTTTTTGGATTTTAACCCTGCTGGCCATGCCCCGCTTTTTTGAAATCATCGTGCCGCTGGCGCTCATGGCCTCCACCTTGTTCGTTTATAACCGTATGACCGGCGATTCCGAATTGATCGTGATCCGGGCCACGGGGGCCGCCCCCGGCGCACTGGCCCGCCCGGCATTGATACTGGCGACAATAACCACTTTATTTCTGATGGTCATAACCCTGTGGGCCTCACCCGCAGCCTTGTCCTCAATGAATCAGATGCGCCAGATCATCAAAGCGCAATTCTCTACCCTGATGTTTCGCGAAGGCGTCTTTAATCAGGCCGGACAGGGGCTCATGGTCTATATAAGAGCGCGTGATCAGGCCGGCACGATGTACGGAATTATGATCCATGACGGGCGCAATAAGGACGCGCCCCCCTCAACCATCATCGCCCGCAGCGGTACACTCGCCCTGACCGATCACGGGTATCAGGTTTTAGTTTCCGAAGGCTCCCGGCAGGAATACGACCAGAAAACAAAAACCCTGCGGCGTTTGGACTTCAACCGATACAGCATTGATCTCCCCGACAGCGACCCTGTACGCCAGCGCTGGCGTAAACCTGATGAACGCTCGCTTTTCAGCCTGCTCAATCCCGACCGGAAAAATGAACGCGATATGGAGAGCATACGCGACTTCAAGGTGGAAATTCATCGGCGGATTGTCTCTCCCCTGCTGGCAATCGTCTTTACGCTCATTGCCGCCGCCGCGCTTTTAGTCGGCCCCATGGACCGGCGCGGGCAAGGGCGGCGCATCGCTTTCGTCATCGGATGTGCCATAATTATTCAGGGGCTGCATATTGCCGCATATAATCTGGCGCGTCAGAGTGATTTCGGCCTCCTTTTAATGTACGGGCTAATGATCGGGCCTTTTGCCTTATGCGTATTTATCCTGAGCGGTGCGGGTGAAAAACTGCGCCGCCAGATTCTCTACGGCACCAAGCCTGAAAACGAGGGGGCCGGATCATGAAAGCACCATTCACCCTGACGTTAAGCCGCTACCTTATCCGCGCTTATCTTATAAACACACTGGCGCTGCTGGCTGCGCTTTTAGGAATCATTTACCTCTTTGATACAGTGGAGCTTATCCGGCGCGCCAGTAAGACCGAGCACATGCCGGTAGGCCTTATTTTACAAATGAGTCTTTTTAAATTACCGGAAGTGGGCCAGCTCCTGTTTCCTTTTGCTATTTTATTTGGGGCCATGTTTACCTTCTGGCAATTTAACCGCCGTTCAGAGCTGGTTGTACTGCGCGCCTCCGGTTTTTCTGTCTGGCAATTTCTTGCGCCCGTCATGGTCATCGCAATCCTGATTGGATGCTTACAGATCGGGGTCATCAACCCTATCGGCGCCGTACTCGTCGGGCGCTATCAACAACTGGAAAACCGGTATCTCGAGCATCATGAAAACCAGATTGCCATCTTTCAGGAAGGCCTGTGGCTGCGGCAGGACGCCAATGGCAATCTGGAAACTGGTGCGCCGCAAAGCGCCTCCGGCTATGTCATTTTGCACGCCCGCAGAATTCACCAGCCGGGCTGGGTCCTGCAAGAGCCCAGCGCATTTTATTTCAGTCACGAAGACGCCCTGCTTATGCGGCTGGATGCGGCGCAGGCGCGACTTGAACCCGGACAATGGCTCTTTGAGGATGTTAAAATACACCCCCAAGGCGGCTCTGCAGAATCAAGACCGGATTACAGCCTCCCCACGCGGCTGACAGTATCTGATATCGAGGAAAGCTTTTCCTCACCCCAGAGCCTCTCTTTCTGGCACCTCCCCGGTCATATAAGCACCATGGAAAACACAGGGTTCGATGCCAGCCATCTGCGCGTTTATTATTACACTTTGCTGGCGCAACCTTTATTATTCGTGGCATTGATCCTTCTGGCCGCAACAGTTTCCATGCGCCCGCCCCGGCTGGGCGGCACGATGAATTTACTGGCCGCCGGCGTGTTTATCGGCTTCTTTGTCTTCTTTATGTCGAGCTATCTTCAAGCACTTGGTGCATCGCAGCAAATACCGCCTGTGCTGGCGGCATGGTCCCCGGCGATGATCTGTCTGCTTTTAGGGTTAACCTCCGTCATGCATCTCGAAGATGGTTAAACACAAGCCTCATCTTTAAGGTTTCGCATGGACTTTTCCACCATTCTCTGGATCTCGGACCAGTTATTGCGTTAGACAGTTTCTGAAATACCTTGTAAAGTTTTCCTTCTATCTGTGTGTTTTTAACTATTCCGTAATTGAAAACTGTTTTACTAAATCTAGGAGAAATAATTATCTCTTGGGGGGGCATCAGTCTTGACTTGTGTTTCTTTCTAAATCAGTTATATAGGGTTCAAAATTGATACAAATATCCGGAGTTACCGTAATGACGAAGACTAAAAATAAATTTCCGATCCTCGCAGGACTTGCGCTGGCAGTGCTCGGCATGGGCGCATGCTCAACCGGAAATGCAGAATCCGTCAGAGCCGGCGACGTTGAGATCCATGATCCCTTCGAAGGTACAAACCGGGCCGTCTTCGCCTTTAACAACAAGGTTGATGACATCATCATCCATCCGATAGCCAAGGGCTATAACACGGTCGTTCCCAAACCCGCCAGAACCGGCGTGGATAATGTTCTTCGCAATTTAAAATCCCCTGTGACTTTTGCCAACCAGGCGCTGCAGGGTGATGTCGGCGGTGCCGGAAATGTCTTCGTTCGCACAGTGATCAATACCCTGCTCGGTTTCGGCGGTCTGTTCGATGTTGCAGCCGCAGAGGGCATAGAATATGAACAGGAAGACTTTGGCCAGACTCTGGCGACATGGGGTGTGGGCCACGGACCCTATCTCGTTGTGCCCATCATCGGACCATCTTCCTTGCGCGATTACGTCGGTTATGCGGTTGACTCCTTTGCCGATCCGCTGCGCTGGTACTTGTTTAATATCGACCATGAAGAAATCTACTACGGCAAGGTTGGCATGGAATATCTGACCCTGCGTGCCTCTTTAGTGGATGTTCTTGAGGATCTGGAAAAAAGCTCGATCGATTACTATGCCGCAACCCGTAGCGCCTATTATCAGCGCCGCGCCGCTCTGGTAAACGATCAAAATCCGGAGACAGCTGCAAGTTCGGATATTCCGGATTATGACGCTGAATGATTGTGAAAACAGGTCAGGACTGCTATTATAGGCCTATGAAAGCACAGAGCAAAAAACCAATGAAAAACCTTCTCCTCTTATCCTGCACCGTGGCGGGGGCAAGTGCCCTCGCTTTAACGGCAGGCATAGCCAACGCATTCCCTCAAGGACTGTCCCCGGCAGCACAACCGGCTTCGGTTATGATCGTGGCGGCTGGCAGCAAAGGCGATGAAATCGCCATGGGGGCGGAGCATTTCGTAAGCGCGCTGGCCGAAGAAGGCATAGGTTTCTTAGGCAATGGAAAATTGTCTCTGGAAGACCGCAAGGCTTCCTTCAAAAAACTGCTGAGCAATAAATTTGACATGCAGACCATAGGGCGCTTTGCTCTCGGGCGGCACTGGCAGACGGCAACATCAGCCCAGCGCGAAGAATATCTGGACCTGTTCCAGAAAATGACGATCAATTCTTACGCCAAGCGCTTCGACGATTATCAAGGTCAGGCACTCACCGTACGCGGCTCCCGCGCGGAAGGCAGCGCCTCTGATATTCTCGTACACTCCGTAATCACCCAGAAAAGCGGACCGGAAGTAAAGGTTGACTGGCGCGTCCGCTATAAAAACGGTGGTTATAAAGTTATTGATGTCATCGTTGAGGGTGTCAGCATGGCGGTCACCCAGCGCGCTGATTTCTCCTCCGTCATACAACGCGGCGGCGGCAAAATCGAGGTCCTCCTCGCTCATCTGCGCGGCGCCTAGACAACAAAATCAGATTTATCCGGAAAAATTAATAACGCGGCGGCATCTAAACGCAGCGGCGGCCAGCTGCGACCAAAACAATGCTGCGTGGTATAAAAAAGCTGCGCCCCTCGCCCAACCTGAGTCACAGATCTTTAAAGCGTGGCCAGCACGGCCAGATCGCCCTTAACATTCCCTGTAATCTGGCTGTTGGCCAGGATAGAGCCTTTGTAAACTTTGCTTGTAAGCTCTCCAGCCGGATCGCCGGCATTTTCCTGAAAGGTCGATACGCTTACACCCATCCAGCGCAGAATATTGTTGGGAATAAGATCCACCATCTTGAAGCAGGACAGCCCTATAATGTAGCAAATAATCGCATACACACAGGTATAGAAAAATATGTCTACGGCATTACGAATAAAATCTATTTTCGCGGTAATGCCGGCTGGCCCGGTTCCCGCCGCAACAGAGGCCTCAAACTCCCGGTCCGCGCCGGCCGTATTGGCCACCACCAGATCAAAAATCTGGTTAAGAACATTCACCAGCGCCGAGAAAATACTAATCCCCGCCAAAAGCCCGAAGAGGATCAATACCGGACGTAGAAAAATCTCCATAAGCAGGAAATAACCATTCGTTGCGCCAGGCCCCGGCAGCCCTTCCCCATCAACCCGCAAATGCCCAAGCGCCCAAAGCGGCATGGCGACCATGGCTTCAAATATACTTTTAATCCAGCCACTGACCGCAAACATAAAGTAGATAAACGGTAAAAACGGCAGCACATAATAAAGGATAACCGCAATCCCGATCGTCACGGAAACCATGGCGAATAAAAATCCGGAAGCACCGCTGGCGACCTGCCCGGCGAAGGGTGAAAGCGCAGAGCCCGCATTCGCCCCAACCCCGCTCGCCGTTGCATATACCGCATTGCGCAATGCCGCATCCATCATCCCTTTGCCCAAAGCGCTAAGCTGAGCCAGCGGATGAACATTGGTATTTTTACGCATCTCAAAAACACCGCTGGTGCCCAAAGTTCCGTTTATAAAATCAATAACGATATTCCCGGAAAGTCTTTGATAATGCGTCCCTTGCTGATCTCCATGCTGGCTCCAGTAATCCGAAGCCTTCTTCATCGGCACCAGAAGCTCCCTATCCTTATCACTGATATCAAGCAAAACGTTCTTGCCTGTTATATCAGCCATATCCTGATTGAACTTCTCACTGATATCCAAAAACTGGTTTTGCTTTCGATTGCTACTAACCGCTTCATCCATCAAAAGCGGCATTTTAATGGGCTTTGGCAAATTAAAGACCGCCGTCGTTATCGCGCCATTCATCGCCGCTATGCGGTTATACCAGATTGCCGCCCCTGCCCAGCCGCGCTCGATAAGTTCCGCTGGCGTCCCCAGATCACCTCCGGCGATCTGCGCATTAACCCCATTAGTCACCGCCGTTTGAATCTGATTTTTATAAAGAATAACCTTATCCTCTGCCAAATCCGTATCCGGCAGCTCCGGGCAGTTCGGATCCTGATTATAGGATGTATGCTGGCGCACAAGGCACAATCCTTGCGCCAGAAAATCCGGGTCCCTCCAGATATCACGCACAACCTGATAATAGCTTTCCTGGATTCTAAGTGCCCCAGGCTCCGTCAGAGAAGAAATCTGAAGCATTAGATCCCCGCAATAAGGCTTCACATTTCCCTTATAACGATCAAACTCCCGAATAAGCTTTCCGGCATTTTGCGGGTCTTCCATTCCCAAAGTTCCAAAGCGAATAGTGATATTCCCCCGCATAGAAAAATCAGCCGCATTTGCAAAATTCGTTGTATTAAACAGCACCGCATCCGGTGTCAAAGCTGGACCATTTACAGCTGAAGGAATTGCCGTTGGTGGCGGAGAACGCACAATATATGCATCAATTTTATGACTCGGCCCGTAGCCGAGATGATAAGCCGCACGGCAGGTATTGGCAATATAAAGGAACTGCAAAAGCCCGTTCACCTCAGGAATATTCGGCGTCGCAACGATATCTTTTTGCTGCGCCATATGAGCGGTACCCAGCCCCCCGTTAAACAGCGCCCACCCGTTCGTGGCAAAATTTGATCCGTATTTCACAACATATAAGGTAATGATCTGTGCCGGGTTAAGACCCTCTCTGGCCGTACCATGACTGATCGGCAGGATAAGAGCAAAGAACACAATCAAGCGAATGGGCATCCATGCGCGATTGAATCTCTGCCCAAATGCCGTACCGGTTCGCGCCGCTTCGGCCACGATAGTCGTCGCAAAATATATAATAACAAAAATACCGACCAGCAAAATACCGTATGAGTAAAACTGCAACATCTTATGCAGAGCCAAATGGAAAGGAAACGGAAAGGCCGCAGGCGTATTGGTTAAATTATTACCCTGAAGATCCGTGCAGGAAATGGCCGTATTTGAAATACAGGAATCAAAAATTCCTTGCACACCAAATACCCGGTCCATCAAAATAAAAGCCAGATCCTGCTCCGGCCCTAAAGACCCCATCGAAGCACTGGGATTATTAAATATCTGCGTAAAGCTCGACAAAGAAGACGCATACGCCGGTTGTTCCGCCACGACAGCAACAATCAAAAGAATAAACTGAAGCGCCAGCAGCACAAGCCCTGAGAGAATAAAGAAAAATATCAAAATTTGATCAATATTCCGGCGATTAAACTCAAGATGCCGCGCCGCCTCAACAACCACATGCCGAACACCAAATCGACCAAAATTAACCGGATTCAAATAAGGGTGATTGGGCGGTAAAAGGCGCACGCTTTGGTAAATAACGGCAATCAAAGAGGCAATATGAAAGAAACCGGAGCGAAAAATATCCATGAACCGGGGAAGAATCCCCGGCAACAAAGAATATCTCAGAATTTGCCCGCGTGTGGCCATAAACTCATAGTGCTCCTTTTGCGTACATTATTTCTTACCCATAGATGCGAGCTGTTTGAGCGGCTGGCCAACTGTACTGGTCAGCTGCTGCATACCCACAGTAGACGTACCCACCAGGCTGCCGGCTGCATCCTCACGTCCATCGTTGAAGGTCTTAACGCTTTGGCCCATCCAGCGTAAAATCTGGTTCGGGATATGATCGATCAGTTTGAAAGAGGACATCCCCATCAAATAAACAATCAAGGCATAAATGGCGGTATAGAAAAACTCATCAACCGAAGAGCGCATATAAGCCATCTTCGAAGCCCCCACACCCGTAAACTCTGCGTTCACATCAAAACCACCCGTATTAGAAACCACCAGATCAAATATCTGGTTTAAAACACTGACCAATGCGGAGAAGATCGAAATACTGGCCAAAAGGCCAAAAACCATCAAAATTGGCCGCAGAAAGATTTCAAAAATCAGGAAATACCCACTAACCGCCGCTGGCCCTGCCAGCCCTTCGCCATGAATTCGAATATGCGCCAGCGCCCAAAGCGGCGCACCAACCATGGCTTCAAATATCCCCTTGACCCAGCCGCTAACGGCAAAGAAGAAATAAATAAACGGCAAAAGCGGCACAACATAAAACAGAACAAACCCCACCGTCAGGGATAATAAAGCAAAAGTCAGCATAAACCCGGAAAATACCGCAGCCGTTGTTCCAAAAAACTCACTGACTTGTGCCAAAGCCGCACCACCGGCGCCACCAACCGCGGCATAGGTCAAATTACGGATAGCCCCCTCAATCAAGGATCGCCCGATACCGGTCAGCTGCGCCAGCGGATGAACATCCGGATTTCTACGCATATCAAAAAGCCCCTCCGTCCCAAGTAAACCGTTTAAAATATCAATAACGGCATTACCTGTCGGCGTAGAATGCGGCGTGGTCGTATTATCGCCTTGCTGCCAATAATCAAAGGCCGCCCAATACGCTTGCGCCATCTGACCATCAACCGGCACTTCGCTGTCTATACCTTGACCGGAGGCTTTCACAGGTTTGAAACGCTCCTTGAAGGTAACACTTTTTTCCTGTTGCCGTTTTTGGGCATAAACGCTCTCCATCACCCGTGGATAACGGGTCGGCATGGGAATATTCAAAACGGCCGATATCACATTTCCATTCATTTCCGCCACGCGGTTATACCAAATCGCCGCGCCGGCCCATCCCTTTTCCCTCAAAATTACATCGACATCCCATCGACCCGAATCTTCCATTTCTAAAATGGCCCCACGCGGAATGCCGGCAAACGTATCCAGCCCCGTTGCCGCCGGATTATTCATGGCACTGCGCAAATCCAGCGCATAAAAATCCTGTAGAGTCTGTCTGTAAACAGCGTCTGGCTCTGCCAATGTCGGGTTTTGATTAAAGGTGGTATTAAGCTGTACAAAATGAAGCGGATAAGGGGGCAGAGGGGCACTCGGCAACGCCCCGCCGTCTAAAAAGACCTCATACCACATTTCCTTGATGATAAAGATGTAATAACGCTGCATCGCCTCAATGCCCGCCTCCGCCGTACCCGGTAACCGAGGATCAGACAAGCGCATGACAAGCTCGCCACAAATCGGGGAAACCCAACCCAGCTCAAAGCCATATTTTTTTTCATCCTCTCGACCAAAGCGGATAATAATCTGGTCTTTACCAATAGCATTACCGGAAGCGGGCGGAGGTCCTACCACAAAATTCATCACATCGTTATAGGTGGTGGCCTGATCAATTCTTAAATTACGGGGCGTTTTAAACGGATCATCAACTATGTAAGGTTTGATCGGATCAATCGTTATATTCTGGCTCGTATAATAGGCCGCCTCCGCCTCCGCGCAGGTTTTAGCCACAAATAAAAACTGTAGCAACCCGCCAACTTCCGGAGCATTGGGCTGCGCAACAAGATTTTGTGAAGTCGTATCCTGCGCAGCCAGAAGATTCTTAACGCCGGTGCCCAAAACATCATTAAACAAATTCCAGCCATTCGTCGCAAAGCCCGAGCCAAATTTTGCCGCATACAGAACAATATACTGTGAAGAGCTCAAACCATAGCCAACCGGAACCAAAAGACCGAACGCCATAACGATACGCACCGGCGCCCAGACACGATTAAATCGTTTACCAAAAGCCGTCCCGCTCTCTGCCGTCTCCAGAATAATCGTGGCAATAAAGTAAAGTGTGATGAACATCGCCACGACCAGTAAGCCCAGATTATAAAGCTGAAAAACCTGATGCAGACCAACATGCATCGGCATAGGAAAAACTGCAGGCTGAAGCGCCCAGCTATGCCCGGCAACAGAAGCCTCAATAGGCGTGCCCTCTGCACTGATACAAGTCACAGCCGTAGAAACGCATGAATCAAAAATCCCCGGCACTCCAAAAACCAGATCCATAAGCATGCCCGCCAGATCGGTCGCTCTTGTCGCGGCGGGAGTCAGAAAGAATTCTGCAAAATTCGTTGGCATCGCCGCCAAAGCCGGTTGCATAAAAAAGGCCATTCCCAACAGGCAAAACTGTATAAGAATAATGCCCAACCCAACTAACGTACAAAGGAATAAAATGATCTGGTCAATATTCCGCCGCGAAAAAACAATATGATTAGCCGCCTCACCAATCACATGGCGAATTCCAAACCGCCCCATATTCCGGGCATCCAGATAAGGGTGACCGGCAGGCAAAAGACGTACAGCGCCATACACCAGCGCAATAAAATAAGGAATGTACTGAAAACCGGACGCAAACAAAGCCTTAAAACGCGGATAAAATCCGGGCAAAAGCACACGTCTCAGGGTGATTTTTGTATCGAACGCGCTGCTCATGGCACCACCTTCCCGCCGCCGCCTACAGCTTTACCAACCGCACCCCCCAATCCAGCAGCAGCATCCCTGATCCCGCCAACCGCTGTCTGTCCGGCGGTAATACCACCCATCGCCGCATAACGCTGCAACTGGATTGGATCTTGGTTAATATCACTGAAGGAAGACACACCCTGACTCATCCAGCGTAAAATCTCATCTGGAATCCGGTCAATCAGTTTAAAAGAAGCCGTCGCCATCATATAAACAATAACGGCATACAGGACGGTAAAGAAAAACTCATCCACGATCGAACGCTTAAGATTAAAATTACCGCCCAGGCCAATGGTTGGGTCGCCATTATACCCGCCCAGATTCTCGGTAACCAGCATCCAGATAAAATGAAGAACCCGCACCTGTGCCGAGAAAATAATAAGCGCCGCCAAAAGCCCCACAATCGACAGAACAGGTCGTAAAAATATTTCAAGAACGAGGAAATAACCATTGGCAGCAGCATCGCCCGGCAAGCCGTCCCCATCTATGCGCAAATGCGCCAACGCCCATAGAGGCACGCCGACCATGGCCTCAAAGATAGTCTTAAGCCAGCTTGCCACCGCAAAATAAAAATAAACGAACGGCAGAAATGGCAAAATATAAAACAGAACCACCCCGGCGGTCAGCCCAAGAAATGCTGTTGAAACCATAAAACCGCTGGCCGCATTCACAAAGGAACCGGCCTGCATGCTCAACCCGCCAATCATACCACCCATCGCTGCGCCAAAAGTCGCGCCCGCCACATTGCGAATAGACGAATCCACCAGCCCTTTACCCAGCGCCACGAGTTGCGCCAAGGGATGAATATGTGTGTTTTCTTTCATAGAAAACAAACCATTCGTACCAAAAACAGCATTCATCGCCGTTTCCAGCGCACCGGTCGTCACAACTTTTTCCGTGTCTGACGAATTGGCCGCATCCTTGTTCCAATATTCATGCACTTTATAAAGGCCAAGCGCGATGGCCTTGGCATTAGGGTCCGTGACCTCAATACCCATTGTATTATCTACTGAAACATTAGGCTGAAACTGGTTTACACCATCAATATCTTCATCATTTTTCTTCTTGAGAGAGCGCACCTTCTCCATAATCATCGGATACTTATCCAATGTCGGATACTCAAAAATACTGGAGGAAAATGCGCCATTAACCTGCGCAATGGTATTAAACCACATCCCCGCACCGCCCCAGCCGCGTTCCAAAATCCCCGCCGACATCTCGATTTCCAGGCCTCTCGTATTATACTCCTGCCAAATTCGAACAAGCTCGGCATCAATGAGCGTTTTCAGATTGTTGGTCGCATTTTGCTTCCACTTTGAGGTCACATTATCCTTAACACAGTCTCGGTTTAGGCCCGTGCCCGTGCAGGAAGGTAAGTTCGGGTTTGGCGCTATACAACCCATATCACAGGGCGTTATGTGCTGATAATTGGTGTTACTGGCCTTCAGATAGGAGCGCCCGGCAAAATCGATATAATCCTCATTCTGCCCCACGTCGAACCACAAATTCCTGATCAGCTCAAACATAAATTTTTGAACTTCAACCGCCCCCAAATAACCCGATGCGCCCGCCGGATCACGCGGATCACCAACAGCAACCCGCACATCACCACATGTTGGCTCGACTTTACCGGTTTCCTCCTGATAGAGCTTGCCCGTGTTATCAAATCGCCCAAACCGAATGACAATATCGCCGCGCTGGTAAAAATCCAAAGCGGTCTGATAAGTTGTTCCCGCGCCTAAAGGAAGGCGCTCCTGCGTGTTGGTCATCCACGTCTGAACGCTTTTAACCAGATAAGGTTTTATCTTATTTCTAGTCTGATATTGAGCAATCTGACCCGCCGGATCCGGCAAGGTAGAAGGATTCGTCGCAGCACTGGCAGGACTTCCTGAGGCTCTTTTATAAATCGTAGGATCTTCAAAATAATAGGCAAACGCGCATGTATGAATGATCGACATCGTCTGCGCAAGAATACTGGCATCTGGTGGTCTGGGCATCGCTACGAGCGTCATACGCTCCCCGGTTGGATTTGCTCCGGCCCCCATCTCCGCCGTCATTGTGTTATTGTAGCGCAGCCAGGCATAGGTCGCAAAGCTCGATCCATATTTAGCCGCAGCAAAAACAATATATTGACCGGAGTTATAGCCGTAACTCAAGGGAATTAAGAGCCCGATGGCCACCACGATCCGCACAGGCACCCAAAGGTTTTTAAACCGCTGACCGAATGGATTGCCCGTAGTCGCGCTCTCAATAACAACAACCACAACGAAATAAAGGACTATGAAAGCCCCGATCAGCAATATACCCGTTGAATAAAATCGAAACATCTGCTGTAAAGCGAGATGAAAGGGCCAGGGAAACGGCGGGTTGGTAACCTCATTCGGGCAAAGAACTGCAGAAGAAACACAGGAATTAAAGAAATTATCGGCACCATTTCCCACACCGAAGACCTGATCCAAAAGCATAAAGGCGATATCAAAATCGGGATTTAAGGTAACAAACATCGAAGGTCCGGCCGGCATGGTTACACCCGCCATGGCAGAGCCGAAAAGCAGACTGGCAACCAGCACGCCCAGCTGCAACAACAAAAGAACAACGCCCGTCAAAATCAGAATAAAGACAACAATCTGATCAATATTCTGCCTTTTAAACACAAGATGATTGGCCGCCGCCGCTATAACATGGCGGATACCGTATTTCCTGATATTGACTGGATTAAGATAAGGATGATCGGGAGGAAGGAGCCGAACCATAAAATAAATTCGGGCCATCATAAAGGCGATAAGGCCAAAACCGGAAGCAAACAAAGCCCGCAACCGGGGAACTATCCCCGGCATAACCGCGTATTTGATAACAGCTTTTGTCTGCGTACCGTTCAAAAAATATACCACCCTATATGCCAGTTTACCGCAAAATATATAAAATTTTAGTTAAATTATTCGCGTGTACACTTCATTTTACCATTGCCGGCGCGGGAAGCGCCAGCAATGTCTCACGTTTTGGAGAAAGAGGAACAGAAGAGAAAAGCCCCAAAGACGAAAAGCCGTCTCTATCCGGCCTTGCGCAGGGGTTTATAGCGAATCCGGTGCGGCGTATCGGCATCATGACCCATACGGCGCTTATAATCAGCCTCATAATCCTGATAATTACCCTCGAACCACGTAACCTGAGAATCACCCTCAAATGCCAGAATATGCGTGGCCAGACGGTCAAGGAACCAGCGATCGTGAGAGATAATAACGGCACAACCGGGGAAACGCTCAATTGCCTCCTCCAGCGCCGCCAGCGTTTCCGTATCAAGATCGTTTGTCGGCTCATCGAGCAAAATCACATTGGCCTCGGCCTTAAGCATCTTGGCCAGATGAACGCGGTTACGCTGCCCGCCGGAAAGATTACCGACCAGCTGCTGCTGATCCGGCCCCCGGAAATTAAACGCCGAAACATAAGCGCGCGATGCCATCTCGATCTTGCCCAGCTTGATAATGTCCATCCCGCCAGAAATTTCTTCCCAGACATTTTTAGCCGGATCCAGAGAATCACGGCTTTGATCGACATAGCCAAGCTTCACCGTCTCCCCGACCTTGAACGTACCCTCATCCGGCGTTTCACCGCCCGTAATCATACGAAACAAGGTTGATTTACCCGCACCATTTGGCCCGATAACCCCGACAATTCCGCCGGGCGGCAGATTGAAAGAAAGATTATCGATCAACAAACGATCGCCAAAACCTTTACGGATATTCTGTGCCTCAATCACCAGATTTCCAAGGCGCGGCGGCGTTGGAATAACAATCTGCGCATTGCGCTGCGTTGCTGATTGCGAAGCATCCAGCAATTCCTCATACGCGGCGATACGCGCCTTGGATTTGCTCCGGCGGGCCGAGGGGCTCTGTCCCATCCATTCCTGCTCGCGGGCAATTGTACGCTGGCGCGTATCTTCCTCGCGCGATTCCTGCTCCAGACGTTTGCGCTTGGCCGCCAGATAGGCGGAATAATTCCCCTCATAGGGGATAGCGCGCCCACGGTCGATCTCCAAAATCCAGCCCGTCACATTATCAAGGAAGTAACGATCATGCGTCACCATAACGACAGTGCCCGTATATTCACTCAAAAAGCGCTGAAGCCAGGCCACACTTTCCGCATCCAGATGGTTTGTCGGCTCATCGAGCAAAAGAAGATCGGGTTTTTCCAAAAGCAGACGGCACAGCGCCACGCGGCGGCGCTCCCCCCCGGAAAGACTGGTAACTTCCGCATCGCCCGGCGGACAACGCAACGCATCAAGCGCAATCTGAACCGTACGGTCCAGCTCCCACCCACCGGCGGCGTCAATTTTTTCCTGCAGATCACCCATCTCGACCATCAGCGCGTCAAAATCAGCACCTTCCTCGGCCATTTCCGCGCCAATGGCATTAAAACGGTCCACCATCGCCTTGGTCGCGGCCAGCGCCACCATAACGTTTTCCTCAACCGTTTTATCCGGGTCCAGATGTGGCTCCTGCTCCAGATAACCAATGCGCGCCCCTTCAGCAGCCCAGGCTTCCCCGGTCACATCCTTGTCGCGCCCCGCCATAATGCGCAAAAGCGTAGACTTACCCGCACCGTTCGGTCCCAGAACACCGATTTTCGCGCCCGGCAGAAAGCTCAGCGTCGTATTTTCTAAAACTTTTTTCCCGTTACCATAGACCTTGGAAAGGCCGTTCATAACGTAAACATATTGATAGGAGGCCATGGATATTCCCTGCTTTTTGAATGACGAGAAACCCTATAGCACAGGCGCAGACGAAGATCAAAGAGGCAAGCGCCCCTTGACTGAAAGAATAAACGGCGCATAATAAGCAAACAACCGACCAGTCGGTATGAAAATAAAAACTTCTATAGCCCTGCATTACATCCATATTTTATAGACAAAATCTTACCCACGAAAACCACCGATAACCCAAAAACAACCCGCACAAAACACGCGAAGAAACTGAGGAAAAAACGATGAAAAAAACAACGCCCGTTAAAATCATGGAAGCCGCCATAGAACTTTTCCGCACGCAGGGCTATCAGGGCGCTTCGCTGAATGACATCACCCGCAGGGCCAAGCTGAGCAAGGGTGCCTTTTTTCATTACTACCGCGACAAACATATGATCGCCAATGACGTGCTGAAAAAATATGCGCAGGACCATCTTTTCGAGATGCTGGAAACGCAAAACATGCCAGAGGGCGGCAACATCAAGGAAACCCTTATGAACTGGCTGCAAGCCATCTACACCGATTACGCAGCACATGATTTTCGCGGGGGATGCCTACTGGGAAACTGGGCGCTGGAACTTTCCGACACAGACGAAGCCATGCGCGGAGAAATCGCGCAGGTTTTTCTGGATTTTGAAAACCGTCTGGTCGGTATGCTGCGCCCCACCGCGCAAGCCGGCAAGCTTTTGATGGAGCCACGGCAATTTGCCCGTATCCTCATCGCTGCGCTCGAAGGCGTCACACTGACCATTAAGGTCCATAAAGACAAAAATCGTGCAGCGCGGGAGTTTCAGGCTCTGGCTGAACTGGTCGAACGCATGATCCGCGATTAAAAACACCTGAGACCATGAAGACAAAAACGCAAAACGCAAAACCGGAGACGCAGCGCTGCCCGTGGTGCGGAACCGATCCGCTTTACACACGTTATCATGATGAAGAATGGGCGCGGCCCATCACCGATAATATCGGTCTGTATGAAAGAATGTGTCTGGAAGGGTTTCAGGCCGGATTGAGCTGGATCACAATTTTGAAAAAACGGGAAAATTTTCGCACAGCCTTCGCAGGTTTCGACTATGAGAAAGTCGCGCACTTCACAAAGGCGGATGTCGAGCGCCTCTTACAAAATGACGGCATCATCCGTCACCGGGGTAAAATTGAGGCAACCATCCATAATGCCCGGCATATTCCCCTCTTAATCGAAGAATTTGGCAGTTTACACCGCTATTTTCTTAAATTTAAGCCTGAAAACACCAAAATGCCACGCATATCGCAAGATATACCGGCAAAAACCGCCGAATCCGAAGAACTTTCAAAGGATTTACGGCGAAGAGGCTTTAAATTTGTTGGTCCAACGACACTTTATGCCCTGATGCAGGCCACCGGCCTCGTCAATGATCATCTTGAATCCTGCACCCTTCGCAACCTTGTTGAAGAAGAACGCAGACATGCTATGCTCGTTTAAATGAGCGAGGAAAACACAACCGCCGCAGGAGACAAAGCCATGAGCGTCGAAAAACCGCTAACCTCAGTTGACTCTCTGGCCGAAGCCACGCGCAGCCGCGCCAGTTTTTCCGGTCATGGACGCGCCATGGGCGCCGCCGGATACAGAGTGGCCTCCAACAATGCAGAAAATTGCGAATTTTTGCACGAACCCGGCTCAAGCATCGCCGTTTCCCCAGGGGCCAAGGGCTTCGAATCCATACAGATTGGTGTGGCCTGGGACACAATTATAGAGCCCGATACCGGACTTTTAGGCAAACTCTTTAAAAAGAACCGCACACAAAACGTCGACCTTGATCTGGGCTGTCTTTACGAGCTTCAAGACGGTACGCGGGGCGCGCTTCAGGCCTTCGGCAAAAAATTTGGCAATGTAGATGCCGCCCCTTTTATCCACCTTTCCGGCGATGAACGCACCGGCGCGGCCAGCGGATATGATGAGTATCTCACCATCAAAGGCAGCCACTGGAGTAAAATCAAACGCATTTTGGTCTATCTCTATATCTATGAAGGCGCACAACGCTGGAGCAAAATAAACCCGCAGATCATTCTGGATGTACCGGGGGAAAACGATCTGGTTGTGACCTTAAGCGCGCATAACGATGCGCTGGCGCTTTGCGCTATTGGCGGGCTTGAAAACATCCGCAATGGCATTAAACTCACCAATTACACCGAGTATTTCCCCGGCCATGAAGAAATGGACCGGGCCTTTGGCTTCGGATTGCCTTGGGATGAGGGAAAAAAGGACGAGTAAAATAAAAGTGCCTCCGCACCTCAATGCCGGGATTCCCCGCCTGCTCCTTTAATGCTATAATCAAAGACTCAAGGACGCATTCAAATAACATGGCAGGCAGATGAGCGATTTTTTTGATACCACATACGAAGGCAAAGTCGTCGAGCTGGATGACGGGATCGTTAACCCCGGTGATGACGTCAACCTAAACAAAAAAGACCCCACGCTTAAAAAAATCCTGATCGGCGCGGGATGGAACATCAACGCCTTTGATGCCGACGCGCTGGACCTTGATCTTTCCATCTTCATGATCGATAAAACCGGAAAAACCCGGGTGGATGAGGATTTTATCTTTTATAATTTCACCACAGCCCCCGATGGCGGCGCCAAGCATCTGGGCGATAGCCGCACCGGCGCGGGCGATGGGGATGATGAATCCATTTTAATCGACACGCATGCACTATCCTTTGAGATTTCAAAAGTTTTGATCGTACTTTCCATCTATAAAGGCTACGAAAAAAAACAAAATGTAGGCATGATCCGCGATGCCTATATACGCATCCTTAATCCTGATACAAAGCATGAAATATGCCGTTACAACCTGAATCAAGTTTTAAAGGAGCGGGAAGAAACAGCCATGATCGCCGGAATTTTAGAGCGCAACGGCCCTAAATGGCATTTTCTGCCGCATGATGAATTTATCGAAGGCGGGCTGGGCGCTGCCGCGCGGCGTTACGGGCTGATTATAAATCAGGAATAGGGACAAAATCCGTCCTACACCCGCCGCCAGACCGGACCCTGCGGCGTATCTTCAACCACCACACCCAGCGCCGAAAGCTCATCCCGGATTTTATCCGCTTGCGCAAAATTCTTTTGCTTTTTAGCACTGTCCCGCGCCGCAATAAGGGCCTCTATCGCCGCCACAGACTCCGCACCTTCAGGCGCGGAAGACCCGGCATGACCCTGCACCCCCTGCTTCCACAGCAGCGGATCTTCCTGCAAAATCCCCAGAAAATCCCCAGCTGCCTTAAGACCCGCCAGATCATCCTCCTTGGCCAGCACGTTAAGCGCAGCAATCATCTGCGGCGTGTTCAGATCATCATAAAGCGCCCTCAAAACCGAATCCGGAACCGCTCCTGCCGGCCCATCAAACCCTTCAAGCTTTTTATAGAGCCGATCAAGCAGTTTTTTATTCTGCCTGATTGTGTCCGCCCGCCAGTCCAAAGGCTGCCTATAATGCGCTGAAAGCAAAGTCAGGCGCAACGCCTCCCCCGGATACTCCGCCAGCAAATCATGCACCAGCAAAAAATTGCCCAAGGATTTGGACATTTTCTCGCCTTCCACCGTCACAAACCCGTTATGCACCCAATACCCGGCAAACGCGCCCAGATCATTCTCATGCCCATGGGCGCAGCAACTCTGCGCAATTTCATTCTCATGATGGGGAAATTTCAAATCCGCCCCGCCGCCATGAATATCAAAGGGCAGCCCCAGATGCCGCTCCGCCATGGCCGAGCATTCAATATGCCAGCCCGGCCTGCCGCGGCCCCACGGCGAATCCCAGCCCGGCTCCGAAGGCTCTGACGGCTTCCACAGCACAAAATCCGCCGGATCTTTCTTGTAAGAAGCCACCTCCACGCGCGCGCCGGCCACCTGCTCGTCCCGGCTGCGCCCCGAAAGCCCGCCATAGGCAGGGAAGGAGGGCACATGGAATAAAACATGCCCATCCGCCGCATAGGCATGATCCTGCGCAATCAAAGTCTCAATCAAGGCCACCATATCGCCGATATGATCCGTAGCACGCGGCTGTATATCGGGCGGATTTGCGCCAAGGGCCTTCATATCCTCATTATAAATCCGCTCATATTTACGGGTCAGAACATGAATATCTTCCCCGTTTTCCCGGCTGGCCGTGATAATTTTATCGTCCACATCGGTAATATTGGATACATAAGTCAGCTTTGGATAAATCCCGCGCAAAACTCGCGCCAGTAAATCGAAAACCACCGCCATGCGGGCGTTCCCGATATGGGCATAACTGTAAACCGTCGGCCCGCACGCATAAAGACGCACATGCTGCGGATCAATGGGTATAAACGCCTGTTTTTCGCGCTTTAGACTATTGAAAAGAGTAAGCTGGGCCATAGTTAATCTGCACCTGATTCATTTTTTGCTGGAAAATAGAGATTTCAGGCTTTAAGACAACACAAAACATAAGGACTTATCAAATGGTTTCATCCAGGATTGTTGAAATGAAGCAGGACAAAGACACAAGCCCTCGCCCGGAACGCGCACAGGCGGAAGAAGCGGTGCGGGTGCTTTTGCGCTATATCGGAGAAAATCCGGCGCGTGAAGGCCTGATCGATACACCCGCGCGCGTTGTCCGCGCCTATGATGAATTTTTCGAAGGCTATACGCAAAACCCCGAAAAGGAACTGAGCAAAACTTTCGAAGATATTGAAAACTTCGATGACATCGTTCTGGTAAAGGGCATTGAGTTTACCTCCCATTGTGAGCATCACATGGTTCCCATTAATGGAATGGCGCATGTCGCCTACTGGCCGGACAAGAAGGTCGTGGGCATCTCAAAACTGGCCCGTATCGTGGATATCTTCTCCCGTCGTCTGGTCAGTCAGGAAAATATGACCCGTAATATCGCCGAATGCATTGATAAAACCCTCCACCCCAAAGGCGTGGCCGTTTTCATTGATGCCGATCATCAATGCATGTCGATCAGAGGCGTAAAAAAACGCCAATCTTCAACGGTGACAACCACCTTTACAGGTATTTTGAAGGAAAGCGAATCCGCACAAAGGCGCTTTTTGGAAATGATTCGCAGCTAATCAAAGAAATCATACCCGACCCCCAATACAAAGCGCCGTTTAACCGGCGCTTTTTTGCATCTTGCGGGCACGCATATGCGGCGAGTTTTCAACCAGATCAACCAGCTTTCCACGCGCGAACGGTTTTTTCAAAAACTTGCTGGCTCCGCCCGCCGAAGCCCGCACCACACTTTCCATCGCCGCATCGGCGCTGAGCATCACTACAAAGGCTTCCGGATCAACGGCATGAATAATCTCCAGCGCCTCGTGACCGCTTAATCCCGGCAAATGAATGTCCATGAACACAATATCGGGTGCGGTGTGAATATAGGCGCTCACCGCCTCCTCCCCCGTCCGGCAAACCAGCGGTTTATACGCCTCACCCAATATGCTTGAGGCATAATGCGCGGTAAAACGATCATCCTCCACCACTAAAATCTGTGGTTCGGCGTGCTCCCGGCGGCGCTGCGCAAGACTACCGATCAGGGAACGATCACCCATCGCGCTGTACGTCTCTTGGCGCTTCGCGCTCAAAACCTTGCGCTCTGCAAATTTCTGATAGGCATCGAATGTGCCTTCCAAGGCGCCAAAATCGGAAAATCCCGCAGGCAAGGACGCGCTGATCAACTGATAAAAACTCTCAAGCGAGCGAAGAGCCTCGGCATCTTCCGTCCGCAACAGGGCAAAAACGTCAAGGTCTTCAAAAGCATATAAAAATCCTTCAAACCCGAATCCTTCAATTGTTTTTTCAAAACCGGCCACGAAATGGGTGCGCTGGGCCTCTGCCGTCTCCAGCTTCGCTGAAATCCCCGAAAGATCAAGAATCAACGCCCGGTAATCCAGAAGTCTGGAAAAAGAAAAATGAAGCCCGCACCAACCCTGCGGCGTATCTTCAAGCCATGCCAGTGTCTCTATAAAATGACTTTCAGCCTTATTCCGAATTAATTCCATAGAGTTTAAATCATCCTCAAACTGATCATAATCCGGCAGAAAAAAGCCGGGTTTTCTACCTTTTAGCGTAACGAAAAAGATTTAATATTCAATGTATATCGCTGGCCTGAATGCTCCAGGGCAGAAAATCCTGCCCCAGCCCCAGCGGCAAGGGCGTAATCTCCCCCTCCGGCGTAGAAAGCAGCTGAACTGCGCCCGCTTTACGAACCAGAGTAAATCGCCCGGCGGCGGCAGAAAGATTATAAAACGCCGGACCATTATGGCATAAAAATCTCTCAAACGCTGCCTGTCCATCGGGCGTTTCCAAAGACACACCCGCGTCCTCAAATGCCTGCGCATACAGCTGGGGCGCTATTCCACCTGTAAAACACCCGGCAGCACACCCGCATTCCGTGGCCTTGCGCGTATGGGCGGCACTATCCGTTCCCGCATAAAACCTGGTGTTCCCCCTGTCCAGAACTGCAAGACGCAGCGCAGCGCGGTCTTCCTCAAATTTCAACAAGGGGAGGCAAAACAGGTGATATTTCAATCCCTGCAACAAATCGCCAATCGTATAAAGCAGATGCTGCGGCGTAATCGAGGCTGCAATTTGCGGCCCGGCGGCGCTTACAAAATCCACCGCCGTCCGGGTGGTCACATGCTCGCACGCCACTTTCAAGGCAGGAAAACGCTCCACCAGCGTGGGCATCCGTTTTTTGTAGAAAATATCTTCCGCATTGCTGGCGGCGGCGAAATACTGCGCGCCGGGCAAATGATGTTCCTCTCCATGAATACACAAAACCACGCCGCAATCCTGCATAGCCGCAAAGACGCCGTTCTCCATGAAATGTTCAAAAGGATAGCCAAATTCCGCCCCCGTTGTGCCGTGCGGCGGGTAATATTTACACGCCCGCAACACACCAGCCTTGGCGCCGCGCATAATCATCTCCGGCGTGGTCTCCCGGCTCAGATAAAGCGGAACGATGATATCCTGTAATCCCCCGCCGCCTGCCGCGCGCAGCATCCCCGTGTAAGCCTCTATACTCCAGCAATCCAGAGGATCACTTTCAAAAACCTTTGCCACCGGCGGCTTCGTATTGGGCATCGCTAAAAAACCGCAGCATCCCATGGCGATCTGCGATTGCACGATCGGTGCCATCAAATCGCCCTGACGAATATGGGTATGCAAATCATACCATTGCGGTAATTCCATCTTGAAATCTGCCTGCGTCATTGCTTTAACCGATGCTTTCCCATACTTATCTAATCTCCTCCAACCTTTATACGTGGATCGTTATGGATTGGCAAAGCCTGACACAGCCGGACATAAGGAAATTTATTTCGGACAATGAAGAACAGGACGTAGCCGGGCTGGCGCTCAAAAAACCGCCCGCGCCGGATTGGAACTACGCGCTGATCCTCGATCAGATCAAATCCCGGCAAAAGGCCCGCAAAAAAGTGCCCGCATGGTTTGCTGCCGCGCCCTCTGCCTTAATTTTTCCGCCAGCCGCCGTGGTGGAGCAGGCCTCCTCCGAAACCACAGCCCTTTATAAGGCCGCTTTAGTCAAGGGGGAGCGTTTTGTCGATCTCTCCGGCGGAATGGGCGTTGATTGCGCCGCCTTCGCCCGAAATTTCCAGCGCGGAGACTGCGTTGAGCGCGATGGCATCGCCGCCGCACTTCTAAAGTACAATTTTGCGGCCCTGAATCTCGATCACGTAAAAACCCACACCCAAAACGCCGAGGATTTTATAAAATCCATGCCAACGGTAAATTTTATCTATCTCGACCCCCAACGGCGCGACGGCTCAAAGAAAGGAAAATTTCTACTGCAGGACACCAGCCCGGATATTTTCGCCCTGCTCCCGGCCTTAAAAAAGCAAACCAGACAGCTCATGATCAAAACATCACCCATGCTCGATATCCATGAGAGCCTTATAAAACTGCAATACGTACGGGAAGTACACGTCCTTGAATATAATGGAGATTGTAAAGAAGTCCTTTATCTTCTGGATATGAACACAAACCCGCTACCACTCAACGACATCCCCATAACCGGGATCAATCTGGACGCTGCCGGACAACCGCTGAGTGCATTAACCTTTACACCGGGAGAGGAATCCGCCAGCAACGCCCGGCTTTCCGCGCCTTTGGCTTACCTTTTCGAGCCCTCCCCCGCTTTTCAGAAATCCGGCTGTTTTAACACGCTGGCCCTGCGCTATGATGTTGCCAAGCTCCATCCGCACACGCATCTTTATACCGCAGAGACACCGCGTCCGAATTTTCCGGGGCGCAGCTTTAAAATCCACGGGCTTTACCCGGCACAATCCGGAAAGATACCGCTGGACAAGGCCAATCTCACCTTGAGAAATTTCCCCGGAGAGACCGCAACCTTGCGCAAGAAGCTTAAACTTAAAGACGGCGGAGAGGATTATCTCTTCGCCTGCACACTCCATAACAACATGAAAACCCTTATCCATGGCCGCAAAGCGTAAAATATCCAGCGCAGGCCCAACCGCCATATCAACCCGTATTTATTAAAAATCCGCCTTCTATAAACGCCTTCTTAAGCTTTAAACGTATAAAATGATGTGTTCGTGAGCATAAATTACCATCTGCGGGGGTAATTAAATTTTGCTTTTGAAGTTAAAGACATACACATGTAGAATGGTAAGCGAAACAATTATGCCCTCCCAATTCGGCTCAACTTTCACTAGAATAAGACCCGACGTGACCAGCGATTCCAAAACCAAAAAGTTTTTATCAAAAAACCGTCTTACATCTTCTCCATCAAAAATATGGAAAAGCCGTATAAGCTGGCGCATCACAGCCGTTGCCTTCATGACCATTTTGCTGGTTCAAACGCTGATATTAAATTTTGGGACCATCAAAAAATTTGAAGCCCTGCGCCTGAGCGATCTGAGAGATAAGGGCCAAAGCTCCATCATACCGCTTATTGATCCGGCCAAAAGCGGCTTTCTTAAAACCCCGTTCGACGAAAGAATCATTGCACGACTTCTGGCAACAACCAAAATCAAGGGGCTGACAGTTTATGGTCTGGCCGATTTAAACAAAAAAGAATTCAATCTTATTTCCGCCTATGGGGAGCCGACAGTCCTGCTTATCCGGGATGAGAATAATCTGGCCCAGACCTACAGAAGCGGTGACGGCGGCACTTACGAGTTTATTTTCCGAAGTTCGATGCTAAGCGGATCGCATTATATCGTTGTGCGCATGGACTCCTCCGAAGTGCAGCCCATGCTCTTCAACTATGTCATTGAAACCCTCGTCATCATGCTCTTCATGTCCTTATTCGTGACAACCGTCTTGATGATCGCCCTTGGGCACTGGCTGCTGGAGCCGATCCTGTTCATGCGGGATAATCTGCTGGCCGCCTTTAAAAACCCGGAAGACCCCCAAATCCAGGACTCGCCCTTCGACACCAAAGACGAAATCGGCACCGCCATCAACATTGCGCAAAAACTGATCCACCAGAATGCGGAAAACATAAAACGCATCAAAAGTGCTGCGGAAGATAAAATTCATAAGCTTGCTTATTTCGACACGCTGACTGGCCTGCCGAACCGGACCTTGTTCGTACAAACCTTGGGCGAGCGCGCCCGCCAGCTCCATGACGGCTCGGCTGAACGTTTTGCAATCATTACGCTCGACCTCGACCATTTCAAGGACATCAACGATTCCATGGGTCATAATATCGGGGATGCTATCTTGCGCGGTGTAGGAAAACGTCTGCGTGCGGCCATGCCCGAATCGGCCATGGTTTCAAAAATGGGCGAGGATGAATACGCCATCATGATGCCGCTTTCCACCGACCTCAACACCGCCCGCGATGTTGCAGAGCGCGTTATCGACGTTATCCGGTCCGAGCCATTCAAGGTCTTCAATGAACAGTTTCAGGTCCGCGCCTCCGTAGGCGTATCAACCTTCCCGGATGATGGCACAGATCCAGATCAGGTCCTGAAAAACGCCGATATCGCCCTTAACCGCGCCAAGGAAGAAGGCCGCGATGTCATCAAGGAATATTCCGAAGATTTCGACCGCGCGGTCCAACAGCGTTTTCAACTGCTGCGCGATCTCCGCGATGCCATGGAGAACAACCAGCTTCAGCTTTTCTATCAACCCCAGCTGGATCTGGTCACAGGCCGGGTCATTGGCGCAGAAGCGCTCCTGCGCTGGTGGAAACCCGACAACAGCAAACACGGCGGCACATTCATCCCGCCTAATGAGTTCATCCCCGTAGCCGAACAATCCGGCCTGATCGTGCCCATCGGGGAATGGGTCATAGAAACCGCCTGCCGCACCGCCAAAGGATGGCTGGACAATCACGGAATCGATATTCGCATTGCTATCAACGTCTCGGCCTCACAATTCAGCCAGAGCGACATCTGCGCCTACACACAAAAAATCATCACGGAAACCATGATAAAGCCGCACCGGGTTGAGCTGGAGGTGACGGAAAGCGTCTTCATGGACGACATCCAGCACACCGTGCAAACTCTGCAAAATCTGCATGCCATCGGCGTAGAGCTGGCGATTGACGATTTCGGAACCGGTTATTCCTCTCTTTCCTATCTGCGGCAATTTCCGATCGACCGGCTAAAAATCGACCAGTCCTTTATTCGCAACGCTCTGAACGACCCCGATGATGCCGCCATCGCCCGCACCATCATCGCTTTGGGCCGGTCTTTGGGCCTGAAAGTCATCGCCGAGGGCGTGGAAACGGCGGAGCATGAAAAATTCCTTGTCAGCGAAGGCTGCGATGAGGTACAGGGCTATCGCTATTCCCGCCCCGTACCGGAAGACCAGTTCCTCGCCTTTGTAGAGGCCTATGACGGCACACTCGCCAGCTTCAAAGGCTAAAAAACAACGCTGCATCCCGGCATTTTTCCACCCGTCTGTTTTTCTATTGTATCCCGCGCGTCCATTCGCTATCCCTTATAATATGAACAGTTTGATTTCCAAAAAAGCAAAGCCCTTAAGTGGTACAGCCAGAGTGCCCGGCGATAAATCCATATCGCACCGCGCCTTGATGTTCGGTGCATTAACCATCGGCGAGACGATGATCAGCGGCCTGCTGGAGGGGGAAGATGTCCTCCACACCGCCGCCGCCATGCGCGCCATGGGCGCAAAAGTTGAAAAAAGCGCAGATGGCCTATGGCGCACATATGGCGTGGGCATTGGTGGTCTGCGTCAGCCGGAAAATCCGCTGGAAATGGGCAATAGCGGCACCTCCGCCCGCCTGCTGATCGGCCTTGTCGGCGGTCATCCTATCCGCACAACCTTCACCGGCGATCCATCCCTCTCAAAACGACCCATGAGGCGCGTCATGACGCCTCTTGAAATGATGGGGGCCACCTTCACCGCCACAAATGGTGATAAACTGCCCCTCACCGTTACGGGCCCGGAAGATACACTGGCCATAGAATACCGCCTGCCCGTAGCCTCGGCGCAGGTTAAATCAGCCATCCTGCTGGCGGGTCTAAACGCACGCGGTACAACGACGGTGATCGAGACAATCCCCACCCGCGATCACACGGAAAATATGCTGCGGCATTTCGGCGTGGATGTTGAGACACAAATACTGGAAGACGGCGCGCACGCCATCAGCCTGCGGGGGCAGCAAACGCTCCAGCCCGGCGCAATTGATGTTCCCGGCGATCCTTCGTCTGCGGCCTTTCCAGCGGTTGCCGCGCTTTTGCACAGCGGCTCTGAAATTCGGCTCAGTAATATAGGCATGGGGGAGCGCCGCAACGGGCTATATCTCACCTTGCGGGAAATGGGCGCGGACATCACCTTCCAGCATGAACGCCTTCAAGGCGGGGAAAAGGTGGCTGATATGCTCATTCGCGGCACTGGCCCGCTCAAGGGCATCCATGTTAACCCCGCGCTCGTCCCCTCTATGATTGATGAATTTCCGGCGCTGGCCATGGCGGCCGCCTGCGCCCAGGGCACAACGGTCATGACAAATCTGGCCGAGCTGCGCGTTAAGGAATCCGACCGCCTGCTCATGGTGGCAAACGGCCTGAAAGCCTGCGGCGTCCACCTTGAAATGGGCGAAGACAGCCTGACCATCCATGGCACAGGTCAACCGCCAAAAGGCGGCGCAAGAATTGAAACCGCGCTCGACCACCGCATTGCCATGAGCTTTCTTGTACTGGGCAGCGCAACGCCGGAGCCGATCACAATCGACGATGGCGCGCCCATAAAAACCAGCTTCCCGAATTTTATCACGCTGATGAATGACCTTGGCTGCGACATTGGGCCGGAACATGACTAAACCCGTCATCGCCATAGATGGCCCCGCCGCCAGCGGCAAAGGCACGCTGGCCCGTGCTTTGGCCCATAGACTTGACTTCGGCTACCTCGATACGGGCGCGCTCTACCGGCTTGTCGGCTATAGTGTTCTGGAGCGCGGGCAAAACCCCGCCGATCACGCGCAAGCCGCAGAAGCGGCATATTTTCTGCGGGATTACTTCACCCCCGATCTCCTGAACAACCCGGACCTGCGCAATGATGCTTCCGGCAATGCCGCCTCAAAAGTGGCCACCATGCCCGAAGTCCGCAAAGCCCTGCTGGATCTGCAACAAAACTTCGCCAGCAACCCGGGTGGCGCCTTCAAAGGGGCCATATTAGATGGCCGTGATATTGGCACAGTTATCTGTCCCGAAGCACCGCTCAAGCTCTTTATAACCGCCGCGCCAGAGATTCGCGCACAAAGGCGGCTAAAAGAGTTGCAATCCAGAGGGATTGAAGCTACATATGAGGCCGTTTTGAAGGACATGCTTGAGCGTGACGCTCGGGATACGGCTCGTAAGACCGCCCCGATGAAGCCGGCAGATGATGCAATTATCATTGATTCATCGCATATTTCTGCCGCTGAAATGCTGGAAAAGGCGCTGGATACAGCTATGCAGCGCCTGGGCCTTTCGGCCTGACACGCAATTTAGGACATGACCCCTGAAAAACGCGCCCATCTGCTCTGCCGCTTTATTTAAGGGGCAAATTCAAAAGCGGGTGTAAGGCGCATATCACTCTGGAAAGGAACTAAAACATGGCACATGCAGCCGCAAGACTACAAGACAATGAAGACTCCAAGGAATTCGCAGCCCTCTTAAAAGAATCTATGAAAGACCAGCTGCGCTTTACGGGCAACGTCGTTAATGGAACGATCGTCGCCCTGACCAGCGATTTTGCAATCGTTGATGTCGGCCTCAAATCCGAAGGCCGCGTCCCCTTGCAGGAATTTTCCCGTCCCGGCGAAGACTCAGAATTAAAAATCGGCGATAACGTCGAAGTTTACGTTGAGCGCATGGAAGACAGAAACGGCGAGTCCGTTCTCTCCCGCGAAAAAGCCCGCCGCGAAGAATCATGGATTGAACTCGAAAAATCATCCGAGAAAAAAGAACGCGTGACCGGCATTATCTTTGGCCGCGTCAAAGGCGGATTTACCGTGGATCTGGGCGGCGCTGTTGCGTTCCTGCCCGGAAGCCAGGTCGATATCCGTCCCGTACGCGACGTATCGCCTTTGATGGGCACGCCGCAACCTTTCCTGATCCTGAAAATGGACCGCAGCCGGGGCAATATCGTTGTCTCCCGCCGCGCCGTTCTGGAGGAAAGCCGCGAGGAAGCAAGATCCGACCTGATGGACAATCTGAAAGAAGGTCAGGTTCTCAAGGGCGTTGTCAAAAACATCACAGATTACGGCGCGTTCGTGGATCTGGGCGGTGTCGATGGCCTGTTGCACGTTACCGATATTTCGTGGAAACGCGTCAATCACCCTTCCGAAGTTCTGCAAATCGGCCAGACACTGGATGTGCAGGTTATCCGCTTCAATGAAGAAACCCAGCGTATTTCTCTGGGCATGAAACAGCTCGAAGCTGATCCATGGAAAGATGTCGAAGCCAAATTTGCACCCGGCGCCCGTTTACAGGGCCGCGTCACAAACATTGCTGATTACGGCGCATTTGTTGAACTGGAAGATGGTATCGAGGGTCTGGTTCACGTCTCGGAAATGTCCTGGACGAAGAAAAACATCCACCCTGGAAAAATCGTCTCCACCTCTCAAGGTGTGGAAGTCATGGTGCTGGAAGTTGACCCTGAGAAACGCCGTATCTCTCTCGGCCTGAAACAGTGTCAGGAAAATCCATGGGCTAAATTCGCCACCGATCACAAAGTTGGTGAAGAAATTGAAGGCGAAATCCGCAACGTGACTGAATTTGGTCTCTTCGTGGCGCTGGATGAGGAAATCGACGGCATGGTTCATCTCTCCGATGTTTCATGGGAAGATGAAACCGAAGAAGCCCTCAAGGCTCATAATAAAGGCGAAACCATCCGCGTTAAGATCCTCGAAATGGATCCCGAAAAAGAGCGCGTGGCTCTCGGCATTAAACAACTGACCAAAGCACCCGAAGGGGCCAGCACCGCCAAGAAAAGCAAACCCGCAGCCACCGGTCTTGCCAAAGGCGCTGTTGTAACCTGTACCGTGACAGAGATCACAACCGGCGGTATTGAGGTCAAAGTTGATGACATGAAAGGCTTCATCAAGAAAATCGATCTGGCGCGGGAGCGTTCCGAACAAAGACCGGACCGTTTCGCCGTTGGGGAAAAAGTCGATGCCAAAATCATGACAATCGATGCCAAAAAGCTGAGCCTGTCTATCAAGGCGCGCGAAATCGATGAAGACAAGCAAGCGATGAAAGAATTCGGCTCCACCGAATCGGGCGCTTCCCTTGGCGATATCCTGGGCGCAGCTCTGAACAAGGATAAAGACTCCGCCGCGGCTTCCGACGAAGCCAAAGCTGAAAAGCCAAAGAAAAAGGCTCCGGCCAAGAAAAAAGCTGAAAAAGACGCTGAAGCGGAATAAAATTCCCTTCTCTCTTTTTAAGAAACACATACATAAAAACCGGCCCCTCAAAAGGCCGGTTTTTTCTTTTACCAAAAAAATAAGCCATAAAAAAAACCTCTAAAAGCTGTTTCCTTTCAATGTTTTCTTGACGAGCAATAGATATTTAAGGCAATCTAGTAAACATCCGTAGCCTCTAACCACCTGTGAAAGCATAACTTTTGCACGTCATTAAAATGCGGATAGTCTGAACTGGAAGGATAAGGAAACGATGACGAAATCGGAACTCATACAACGTCTGGCGGAAAGAAACCCTCATCTTTACCTGCGCGATGTCGAAAAAATCGTTGAGACGATCTTCGAGGAAATCACCGCGGCCCTTGCCCGGGGCGACCGCGTGGAACTGCGCGGTTTTGGTGCTTTTTCAATCAAAAAGCGCGACTCCCGTACCGGACGCAATCCCCGTACCGGCGAAACCGTACAGGTGGATGCCAAAAGCCTGCCCTTCTTTAAAACCGGAAAAGGCCTGCGTGAGCGGCTCAACGGCGAAGACTAGGTCACACTTACAAAGGACCCGCCAATCATGGGCCTGATTCGCACCATATTTGGATTTGTACTGGCGATTGCTCTCACCGTTTTCGCCATTCTTAACCAGCAAAGCGTCAGTGTAATCCTCAGCCCCGTCCATGATGCCGTCGAAATGCCGCTTTACCTCATCGCCCTTTATATGCTGGGGACAGGTTTTTTCATTGGCGCGCTGACCGTTTGGCTAAATAGCGGCTCCTTGCGCCGTCTGAAACGCCGCCAGCGCAAGACCATAAAAACGCTGGAAAAGGAACTCAAAGACATCAAGGAAACAAAACCGCCGAGCGCCCCGCCGCCCGCCGATTTCTTTCCCGCCTTGCCAAAGCCCTGAAAAACCTTCATATTCTGATATATGATAAGAGATAATCCATTTGTTTTTTGTGCGCTGGATACCGATAATCTGGCGGAGGCGCAAAAATGGGCCAAAGAAATCGGCCCCATCACCGGCGGGCTGAAACTGGGGCTGGAGTTTGTAAACAGCCACGGACCACAGGGCATAGAGGCCGTTCAAAACGCCTGCCCAAGTGCTGAATTATTCATCGACCTGAAATTTCATGACATCCCCAATACCGTTGCGCGGGCTGTACGCACCATCTGCCGTAATTTTGATCCGGCCTATCTGAACGTCCATGCCGCCGGCGGGCCTGCCATGATGCGCACCGCTAAAGAGGCCCTGGAAGGCCACGCGCGGCTATTGGGCGTGACCATCCTCACCAGTATGGATGAGGAAGAATTTGCACATATGGCCTGTAAAAATTCTTTAACAGAGCACGTTCTGCATCTGGCCGCCTTAACGCATAAAACCGGCTTAAACGGCGTGGTCTGCTCCGCTCACGAAATACAACCTATTCGTGAGCTTTGCGGTCCGAATTTTGTGCTGATGGTACCGGGCATCCGGCCCAAAGACGCTTCAACGGCGGATCAAAAACGGGTCATGACCCCTGAACAGGCGATGCAAAACGGTGCCACGCATCTGGTCATCGGACGCCCCATAACCGGGGCAAAAGACCCGGCCAGCGCCGCCGAGCGGATCATGGAAGATATCCAGAAAAACCGGCATCACAAAGGATCATAGAAATCTTGAACACACTCACACCCTTCCTGAAAAGCGGCGAGGCCGCCAAAACGGCCCGCATGTTCCTCAAAGACCATAAGAGCGTTTTCTGGAGCATTCTAAAACCGCTCCTGCCCTATATTATTGGCCTGCATGCTGTTGACGTCGCCCTCCATATGACTCCAAGAGGCAGCCAGATCCTGCCGCCGCAATACGCAAATGCTCTTGGCATCGGCGCCCTGCTCTCGAGTTATTTCTATGCGGCCCTCATAATTTCATGGTACCGGGCCATTTTAAACGGACCGGAACACTTCACGCCCATGAACCCCTTAAAACCCACAAAGAACGAGTTAAAATTTATAGGAGTATGGATTTTAGCCGCCATAGCCATGGTCTTTGCAGCGGCCATAATTATCGGCTTATTCACCACATTGGGCGGAAAAGCGGGCATGGTTGCCGGTGCGCTTATTGCCGTTTTCACCGGCATTTATTTCTTCTTGAAAATCTCGTTTATTTTCCCGGCACTGGCCTTAAACACGCCGATTTCCTTTCAGCAATCCTTTACCCTGACGCACGGCTATCTTCTCCGGCTGCTGATTGCGCCAATAAAGGCGAGCTGGCGTGTATATCTGGCGATTATGCTTTATCAATTCGTTGCTGCCGTGCTCATTGCGGTTATCCAAAAAACGAACCCGGAGCAGATAGATAGTTTCATCACGGCAAAAATGATAATGCTGCCCGTTACTCTGTATTTTCAGCCGCTCCTGCTGGCTTTAAGCATAGGCGTAATTGCGGTTTATTATCGCCACGCCATGCAATATGAACAACTGGACAGGCCGCACTCTCCATGACACAGGTCAAAATCTGCGGTCTAACGGACGCTGAAAATCTGGGCGTGGCGGCGCAGGCTGGTGCGCATTTTGCCGGATTTGTCTTCTACCCGCCCTCTCCGCGTTTCGTGAATCTGGAGACCGCACGCATATTGCTGGCAGATCTCCCGGACACCCTGCGCAGCGTCGGCCTGTTCGTTGATCCCACAAATCACGAGCTACAGCACATTCTTAACACGATCCAGCTGGATATGATCCAGCTCCACGGCGATGAAACGCCCGCGCGCACCGCCGAAATCGCCGCCCTGACGAATCTGCCCGTTATCAAGGCTATTCGCCTCCGTACCGCCGAAGATTTACGTGATGTTCCGGCCTATGAAACCGTGGCGGGCTGGCTGCTTTTCGATAGCAAAATCGAAAAGGCCGCGCCCGGCGGCACGGGTCAATGCTTTGACTGGTCTCTTCTTGAAAACCGCAAATTCCAAAAACCCTGGATGCTCTCCGGCGGGCTTACCCCTGAAAACGTAAGCGAGGCCTTGAAAATCCTCAAACCCGACGCGCTTGATGTTTCCTCCGGCGTAGAGGCCGCGCGCGGCATCAAAGACCCGGCCAAAATTAAGGCTTTTCTTAAAAGCGCAAAAAGCGCTATATAACGGGCCATGAGCGAAACAAAAACGACAGCCATGGCCAATTCTTTAAAGAACCAGCCCGATGAACGCGGACATTTCGGCCCCTATGGCGGGCGTTATGTCGCTGAAACGCTTATGCCGCTCATTTTGGAAGTTGAAAAGGCCTATAACGCGGCCAAATCTGACCCCGCTTTCTGGGCCAGACTGGAGGACCTTCAGCGCGACTACGTAGGCCGCCCCTCCCCGCTTTATTATGCCGAAGCCACAACAAAACATCTGGGCGGCGCAAAAATCTATTTCAAACGCGATGAGCTGAACCACACCGGCGCGCATAAAATCAATCATTGTCTGGGACAGATCCTGCTCGCCGTACGTATGGGGAAAACCCGGATCATCGCCGAAACCGGCGCGGGCCAGCATGGCGTGGCCACCGCCACGGTCTGCGCATTATTCAAAATCCCCTGCACCATTTTCATGGGCGCGACCGATATCGAACGGCAAGCCCCCAATGTTTTCCGCATGAAACTTCTGGGCGCGGAAGTCCGGGCGGTAACCTCCGGCGCGGGGACGCTGAAAGATGCGATGAACGAAGCCATGCGCGACTGGGTAACTAACGTACACAACACATATTACCTGATCGGCACCGTTGCCGGGCCGCATCCTTTCCCCGCCATGGTACGCGATTTCCAATCCATCATCGGTGAGGAAACCCGCCAGCAAATGCAGCAAAAAGAAGGCCGCCTGCCTGATTCTCTTGTCGCCTGTATCGGCGGCGGGTCGAACGCCATGGGGCTGTTCTATCCCTTCCTTGATGACCAGAGCGTTTCCATGATTGGCGTAGAGGCCGGCGGTCACGGCGTGGACACGGACCAGCATGCGGCCTCCCTCACCGGCGGACGCCCCGGCGTGCTGCACGGTATGAACAGCTATTTCCTGCAGGATGAAGACGGCCAGATCGCCGAAGCGCATTCCATCTCCGCCGGGCTGGATTACCCCGGAATCGGCCCGGAACACGCATGGCTGTTCGATCAAAAACGCGTCAATTACGTGAGCATCACCGACACCGAAGCACTGGAGGCCTTTCAACTCTGCGCGAAGCTGGAGGGCATCCTTCCCGCGCTGGAGCCCAGCCACGCCTTTGCGCATGTTATAAAACACGCGCCCACTTTGCCGAAAGACCATATTCTGGTGATGAATTTATGTGGCCGGGGCGATAAGGACATCTTCACCATCGCCGAAAAACTGGGGATGAAGATCCTGTGAGCGCACAAATAAAATCCTACGGAGTCAAGGTCGGCCTGGCCGAGATTAATGCCTTCAACGTGGCGGGCATTTCCACGATCACCACCCATGAAACTGCTGCCGAAGACATCAACGCCCTTTGGGAGCAATTCTTCCGCGAAAGTATCGGTCAAAAAATGCAGCATAAAGCCGATGATATAATCTATGCGGTCTATTCCGATTATGAGGGCGACCATACAAAACCCTTCCGGGTTACGCTGGGCTACCGCGTGAGCGGGGATGAAACATCTTCAGACCTGCACCGCATCTTAATCACGGCGCAGGAATACGCCGTCCTTTCCGCCGCCGGACAACAGCCCAAAGCCCTCATCGACACATGGGCTGCCATCTGGTCTTCAGATTTAAACCGCAGCTTCCAGACCGATTTTGAAGTCTATGGCCCAAGATTTTTTCAAGACGGCCTGCACGAAGTTTTAATTCATGTGGGGGTAAAACCATGAGCCGGATTGAACAAACATTTGCGGCGCTCAAACGTCCCGCGCTTATAACCTTTATCATGGCGGGTGATCCCGATTCCAGAACCAGCCTTGCAATCATGAAAGCCTTGCCTGAGGCCGGGGCAGATATCATTGAACTGGGCATGCCCTTCACCGATCCAATGGCCGATGGGCCGACAATTCAATTGGCGGGAATCCGGGCGCTTGAGGCGGGCCAGACCATGAAAAGAACGCTTCATATCGTCAAGCATTTTCGTGAAACCAACGATAAAACCCCCGTGGTACTGATGGGCTATTTCAACCCTGTTTTTCAATATGGGTTGGAGCAATTTATGCATGACGCCAGCGCGGCAGGTGTAGACGGTTTGATCCTGGTGGACCTTCCTCCCGAAGAATCCACCGAAACCATCGCGGCGGCAAAAGAAAAAAACATAGACATCATCCGCCTGCTCACCCCGACCACGGACGAGGCCCGCCTGCCGCATGTTTTGAAAGATGCTGGCGGCTTTTTATACTATGTTTCCGTTGCCGGGGTCACGGGCAGCGCCAGCGCGGATCTCGGGACCATCACCCCCCATATTGCACAGATCAAAAAGCTCACGAATCTGCCCATCGCCATCGGTTTTGGCATAAAAACCCCGGCGGATGCCGCCGCTATGGGTAAAATCGGCGATGCCATCGTCGTTGGTTCGGCCATTATCAACAATATCTTTGAAAACGCCGATAAAAACCCGGTAAGCGCCGTAGAGATGCAGGTAAGGTCTCTGGCCGATGCTTTGCGATAACACACCCCAGTCTTGACATTTCCTCTCCAAAAACCGATAACTGGCATCTTGATTTTAAAAGGTGACCCATGAACTGGCTGACAGACTTCATCAGACCGCGCATCCGCTCCATTGTGGGCGAACAAAAAGAAATGCCGGATAACCTCTGGCAAAAATGCCCCTCTTGCGATGGCATGCTGTTTCACCGCGATCTGGAGGAAAATCTTAACGTCTGCTATCACTGCAACCATCATCTGCGCATTACCGTCAAGCAACGGCTCAAAATCATCTTTGATGACAGCGAATATACAAGAATTGAACTGCCTGCCGTGGCGCATGACCCTTTAAAATTCAAGGACCGTAAAAAATATGCCGAGCGCCTGAAAGAGGCCCAGAGCAAAACCGGCCTGAAAGAAGCCATCACGCTGGCTTTGGGCACAATCGGCGGCCAAAAGGCCGTGATCGCCGCCTTTAATTTCAGCTTCATGGGCGGCTCCATGGGGGCCGGCGTGGGGGAATCGCTTATCAAGGCCGCCCAGACGGCTGTGAAAGAAAAAGCGGCCCTGATCGTCATTCCCGCCTCCGGCGGCGCGCGTATGCAAGAAGGCATGCTGTCCTTGCTGCAAATGCCGCGCTCCATCATTGCGGTGGAAATGGTCAAGGATGAACATCTGCCCTATATCGTGCTTTTGACCGACCCCACCACCGGGGGCGTCAGCGCCTCTTTCGCCATGGTTGGCGATGTTCATATCGCCGAACCCGGCGCGACAATCGGCTTTGCCGGGCGCCGCGTAATTGAGGAAACGGTGCGGGAAATCCTCCCGGCAAACTTCCAGACGGCAGAATACCTGCAGGAACACGGCATGGTGGATATGGTCGTCTCGCGCCGGGAACTGGCGGAAACACTGGGGCGGCTGCTAAATATTTTCATGCAGGCCCTGAGCGCCGCACCGGAAAACGACAATACGCAAGACAACGCCAAGGGTGGCAAAGCTCTGACTTCAAAAAAAGCGGGGAAAAAGGATGTAAAATCCTCGACCAAGGTCCTTGCCAAAACCGCCATAAGCCAGATTAAAGCCGTACAAAAGGCAGCAGGTGATTTTCAGGACGCAAAGAAAAAACCGACTGCCAAAAAAGCGAACTAAGCCTTTTAAAAAACGGACCCGGCCGAAAACCCCATACGATGTATCTCAGCGACCTCACCCATCCGAATGTCTCGCTTGAAGAAAAATTAAACACCCTCTTCTCCCTGAACCGGGGGCGGAGACTCGAAATCGGGTTCAGACCGGCCTATATCAACCTCTTGAAAAAACTCGGCAATCCACACTACGCCCTGCCGCCCGTAATCCATGTTGCAGGCACAAACGGCAAAGGTTCGGTCATTGCCACCTTGCGCGCCATTTTAGAAGCAGCAAATTACCGCGTTCATACCTACACCTCACCCCATCTTGTCAAATTTAACGAACGCATCGTTCTGGCCGGGACGGAAATTTCCGATTCGGCCCTGAACGCCCTGATTGATGAAACGCTTGCACACCATGACCCTGATGAGGATATCAGCTTCTTCGAAATCACAACCGCACTGGCCTTTACCGCTTTTGCCCGAACACCTGCCGATATTTGCCTGATCGAGGTTGGGCTGGGCGGGCGGCTCGATTGCACCAATGTCATCGAAAATCCGCTTTTAAGCATTATTACCGCCATCGGCCTTGATCATACGGAATTTCTGGGCGAAACCCTGACAGAGATCGCCGCGGAGAAGGCCGGGATCATGAAACCCCATGCACCTTGCATAATCGGCCCACAAAACAAGAAGGCCCAGAGTGAAGGGGTCATTGACGCATTTGAAAAACGCGCCCATGAGCTACAAATTCCTATTTTAAAATACGAAACGGACTGGATTGTTAATCAAGAGGGGAACGGGTTTTTCTTTAAATATGGCCCGGTTCACATGCACCTTCCCGCACCGATCCTGCCCGGCCCGCATCAGGTCGAAAACACAGGAACGGCCCTTGCCGCCCTTATGAACATAAGAGCCAGATTCCCTTTCACGCAAAGCCACATTGAAACCGGCCTGCAAAATGTGCGTTGGCCCGCGCGTCTCCAGCGCCTCACCCCTCGATCCTTCAAGCTTGATGATAATTGCGAGCTTTGGCTTGATGGCGGGCATAACGCCGAGGCTGCAGAAGCGCTTGCCGCCGTAGCGTCACATTGGCGCACGCTCGGCCCAAAACCGCTGCACCTGATCTGCGCCATGATGGCCCACAAGGCACCGCGCCGATTTATTGAACCGTTAAGACCCTATATTGACACGCTTCACCTGATCGATCTAAAAAACGAACCGGCCGCACTCAAAGCCGCAGACATTGCCGCCAGCCTTCAGGATCTTGATCTGGAGATCCACACCCACCCCGATTTACAGACAGCCCTGAGCCGAAATGCGCCCCTGTTCACCCGGCCCTGCCGCATTTTAATCTGCGGCTCCTTATATCTTGCCGGTCACGTCTTGAAACAATGCCCTGATCAGGTCCATAATAAACCGCTATAGGCTCAAACAAACCTGACACCCGCCGGAAAACTTTAAAAACCGGGAGAACCCCCTAGGGAACCGCAAAATCGTGCCACACACCGCCCATACAGCCAGCAAAATTATCCTCGTTGATGACGACCGCAACATCCTGACATCGGTATCTATGGCGCTGGAGGCTGAGGGCTATGAAATTACCGTCTTTAATGACGGCGTATCGGGACTGGAGGGCATACTGGCCGAAAAACCCGATCTGGTGGTGCTGGACATCAAAATGCCGCGCATGGACGGGCTTGAGCTTTTGGGCCGTCTGCGGGAAAGCTCTGATATTCCGGTAATTTTCCTGACCTCCAAGGATGATGAGATTGATGAGGTTCTGGGGCTGCGTATGGGGGCGGATGATTACATCACCAAGCCGTTCTCCCAACGGCTGCTTATCGAGCGCATCCGCTCTTTGCTCCGGCGCGAGGCCCTGCGCACCAAAAACGACGAAACCACGCCGGGAGAACACCAAAAAACCGAAGAAAAAACCATACGCGGCTCCCTGACGCTCGATGATTCCCGCCATCTCAGCACATGGAAAGCACAGCCCGTGAACCTGACCGTCACGGAATACCTGCTGCTAAAGGCACTGGCAATGCGGCCCGGGCATGTTCGCAACAGAGATCAGTTGATCGACGCCGCATATGGTGAGAGTATCTATGTAGATGACCGCACAATTGATTCACATATAAAACGTGTCCGAAAAAAACTCAAAGCCGTTGACCCGGATTTTAACCAGATTGAAACGCTCTACGGCGTGGGCTACCGCTACCGGGAAGAAGAAACCGGGTGAAGCGGAGAGCCGCTGGCTCATGCTCTCCCCCCTTCTCAACAGCACGACCCAGATCGATTCCCTTCTAAACCTGTACTGGGGCGGGCCGGAAAGGCGCATCACCGGAATCACCTTGCGGATTATCGGCGTCAATGCTCTGGCGTTGCTGGTCTTAATGCTGGGCATTTTGTACCTCAGCCAATATCAGGGCACCCTCATCAAGGCGCGGCTGGAAACCTTCCAAAGCGAGCTGGAGCTGATCGCTCTGGCCCTGTCCGAGGGCGCAACCACGGACGGTAAAAACACCCTCTCCACCGAAGCCACCCGCAAAATCATCGAAAAACTGGAAAAAAAGAACCATCAGCGCCTGCGCGTTTTTAATGCCGGGGGCACGCTCATTGCCGATTCCAAAGACATATTCCAATCCACTGCGCAGCCCGGGCACACCGAAAATGGCTTCAACAGCGTGCAATTTCTTAAAAACATCGTACAGCTGATATTTACGCTCCTGCCTGATCGTGAAATCCTATTGACCTATCCTGCCGGTGATCCTGCTCAGGCCCTTACCCATCCGGATGTTCTGGATGCACTTAAGGGGAGCCTCTCTCTTTCCCTCTGGCAGGGTGAAGGCAGTAAAATCCTGTTTTCCGCCGCCGCGCCGCTCAATAATGATAAAAATCTTCTGGGCGCCGTCCTGATCACGCGGCAAGGCCACGATATCGAGGAAGAAATCACTGATATCTGGTTCAACATTCTAAAAATATTCATCCTGACTCTGGTTTTAACAATCACCATGTCAATCTATCTCTCCGGCACAATCGCCCGCCCTTTAAAAAAACTGGCCAGAGCCGCCGAGGCCGTCCGTAAGGGTCAAGCCCGCGCCGAGGATATCCCGGACCTTTCACGGCGGCACGATGAAATAGGCGAGCTTTCGCTCGCCCTGCGCCAGATGACCCAGGCGCTGTGGGAACGCATGGACGCCATTGAGCATTTCGCCGCCGATGTTTCTCACGAGCTTAAAAACCCGCTCACCTCCCTGCGCAGCGCGGTTGAGACGCTGGAGGTCGCCAAAACCGCCAAGGATCGCCAAAAATTATTGAACATCATTCGTCATGATCTCCAAAGACTGAACCGTCTGATCACCGATATTGCCACCGCCTCCCGTCTGGATTCAGAGCTCTCAAAAGAAGAGCCGGAAGAAGTCGATCTCAAAATCCTGCTTGTCAATCTGCTGGAAGCCTATGCCGACCCCTTAAAACGCCACGCAACAAAACAAGATACCCGGCAGAATACCTCCCTTTGGCGCCACACTATAAACGGCGGCGACATCACCATAACACTGGATACAGGAGAAACCGGAGAGAACGCCCTGACATGGGGACTGGAAGGGCGACTGGCGCAGGTTTTCCAAAATCTTCTGACCAATGCCATGTCCTTTTCACCCAAGGGCGGAACGATCGCCATAAAAATAAGGGCCGAAGAAAGACTTATTGCAATAACCATAGAGGATGAAGGCCCCGGCATACCCGAATCCCGGCTGGAAAGCATTTTCGAACGCTTTTATTCTGAAAGACCCCTCCACGAAGATTACGGCCAGCATTCCGGACTCGGCCTGTCCATCTGCCGCCAGATCATCACCGCCCATGGCGGACGAATTTTTGCCAAAAATATCCGGGGTACAAAAGAAAAAGCCAGAGGCGCACGCTTTACCGTTTTATTGAACAAAGCAACGCACACCGAAAGAAGAACCGGCTGATAAAGGTTTTCATATAAAAATATTGCGCATTTTTTTAAATTACCATATATAAACTCCTTCTATTGAATTTTGAGGAGTTTCCTAAGCTTATGAGCACTCACACCGATAACAAAACCATAGACCAAAGCCTTATAAATGGCCTGTATAAGCAAATTCTCGCTGGCGAAGATACAAATCCAGCCACAACCTTGTCTATCTTAAAAAATCTGGATAAAAATTCCGTAAGCAACCTCCCAACGGCCATCCTGATTGAGCCCCCCAAGAAAAATGACGAAACCATACATTCTCAGTCTCTTCTACCCCTGTACCCATGGGCTGTTTTTAATGGCGCGGCAAAAACCAGCCATTTTCTCCTCAAAGAGAAGCATAACCTTGATAATCCGGCTGATCCCTCAAATATCACACACCCCACCAAAGGGAATAAAAGCTGCCTTATACCTGGCATCACATTTGGCCCCCATACCCTTTGTCTTGATATACAAAGCGATAACGATTTGCTCTGGGCGATACTCTCGAGGAAAGAAGATGCGCTCAAAAACACTATAGAAAATCACACCAGTGAAAATATCCCCTATCAGGATAAATTAAGCGCCAAAACAAACTCTTTCGCCAGTGTGGAGAACTTGTCTTCACAAAGCGACAAACTCTATACGCCTCTGGACGTGGCTTTAATTTTCTACATAAGCCAAAGATCTATAGAAAAACGCTATGAAAAGAAAGTATCGCAAAAATTATCACAATTATTTGAAGGGCTTAAAACAAAACCCGCCCCGGAGAAAAACGGCAGCCAGCGCACAGAAAACAAGATCATAGAGCTGATAAATCTCGGCGGGCGTAGCTCTGGAACCGCCTATTTTCCTGCGGACGAAGAGACCGCCATCCAACCCTTTTCCGAAGATAACGGCTGCTTCGAGGCCATGTCACTTGAACAATTCTGCGCAGATAACGCTAACTTGATAAGCCCAAGACTCAAAGAAAAACTGACGGCGCCCCAAAAGCCCGCGGCACAAATCACATTCAACGCTTAAAACTCAATGCGGACCCTGATTTTCCGGCGGTCCGCCAAGAACGGACAACGCCGCATCCAGCGCTGACGAAGCCTTGTCACCAGTGATATGGTCGGCAGCTTCTCTAAAAGCAGTAAATAAATCTGACATTTTATGCTCCTCACCTCGATACGTTCTTTTTATGCCTTACGCAGTGATTATGCCGGGGCCAAAAAACCTAAGGCATTCCCAGCGTATGACCCGGAACAGGATTAGAGATCTCCATGGTCATATTATTTTCAACAGAACCCGAGCATGCAGTACAAAACAACTGCGAAAGTTTATCAGGAGTCAGTCTCTCTGGTTTGGGAGTCATCTAGCACACCTTTTTCTAGCGTTAAAACCGCATTTTCTACCGAGGGGCCGCTTCCGTTATAACTGCGGAAAATTATTTTTGTCGGATCCCCTTCGGACCTCTTAGGAACCATAGTAAATAAAAGACGAGCTTTTGTCAAATTTCCAAGCTCCACCAGCTTGCGCCGCCCGTTCAGTAAACTGACCAGATTTATGACCTTTTTCTCGGTAATATCCAGATCCTCCGAAAGGTCCAAAAGCGTATATTCGCCCACAGGCTCATAGCTTCCCTTTTCCTCTTTCAGCATAAAAATCTGAAAAACGCTGGGAGCCAAAGGGTTGCGCCGATATTGAAACGCGGGTTTTCCGCTTTCGAGATTAAAATCCATAGCCATAAGGAGCATTTTAGCATGGTTTTCGGCGAAAAAAACTTATTTCCGCTTGATTCGGCGCAGCTAACAGTCAACAATCCGGCCTGAAAAGTTAAAATTTCTTCAGGAGAAAAATTATGAGCGCATTGCCGCAGGCACTGGAACAAGATTACTGGGTGGCCGATATAAAACTGGCCGAATGGGGCCGCAAGGAAATCGCACTGGCCGAGGTCGAAATGCCCGGCCTTATGGCGCTGCGCGAGGAATACGGCCAGAAACAGCCCCTTAAAGATGCCCGCATCGTTGGCTGTCTGCACATGACCATCCAGACCGCCGTTCTCATCGAAACGCTTCAGGCTCTGGGCGCGCAGGTGCGCTGGTCTTCCTGCAATATTTTCTCAACGCAGGATCACGCCGCCGCCGGGGTTGCCGCGCGCGGAACGCCTGTTTTTGCCAAAAAGGGCATGAGCGAGGAAGAATTCTGGTGGGCCATCGACCAAACCATAACCGGCCCGGATGGCTGGACCCCCAACATGATTTTGGATGACGGCGCGGATCTGACCGTACGTCTGCACGAAAAATTCCCGGAAATCATGAAAAACATCAAGGGAATCTCCGAAGAAACGACTACGGGCGTGCTGCGCCTGTACGAACTGGCCAAAAAGGGCGCCTTGCTGGCCCCGGCCATTAACGTCAATGATTCGGTAACCAAATCCAAATTCGATAACAAATACGGATGCCGTGAATCCTGCGTGGATGCTATTCGCCGGGCCACAGACGTAATGATGGCCGGAAAAGTCGCCATGGTCTGCGGTTTTGGTGATGTGGGCAAAGGCTCGGCGGAATCGCTGCGCCATGCCGGCTGCCGCGTTATGGTCTCGGAAGTGGACCCGATCTGCGCGCTGCAGGCCGCTATGGAGGGCTTCGAAGTCGTCACCATGGAAGACGCCGCGCCCAAAGCCGATATTTTCGTCACAGCCACCGGCAATAAAGACATCATCACGGCGGACCATATGCGCGCCATGAAGAACAATGCCATTGTCTGCAATATCGGCCATTTCGATAATGAAATTCAGGTTGAATCCCTGCGCAACATGAAATGGACAAACATCAAGCCACAGGTCGATCAGATCGAATTTCCTGATGGTAAAAAAATCCTGTTGCTGGCCGAGGGACGGCTTGTCAATCTGGGCTGCGCGACGGGGCACCCCTCCTTTGTGATGTCGGCCTCTTTCACCAACCAGACTCTGGCCCAGATCGAGCTATGGAAGAACGCAGAAAAATATGAGAACAAAGTCTATGTTCTGCCCAAACATCTTGATGAAAAAGTCGCAGCCCTGCACCTTGAAAAGGTCGGCGCGAAACTGAGCAAACTCTCCACAGAGCAAGCGGACTATATCGGTGTTGAAAAAACCGGACCGTTTAAAAAGGACGAGTACCGCTACTAAAAAATACACAGAGAGAGCCGGGGGAAAGATCTAACGCCCCGGGCTCCTTTTTAATGCGCCCACCGGCGCATTTTCTTTATCCTCTTTTTTGTTATCCCCGCTTCATGGTACGATGCCTCTCCGCGTCCCAAAGCCGGACAAGACACATTGAAGAGGAAAATTCATATGCACCGCCCCATTCGCACGCTGCTCATTTTTTTCGGATTTTCCCTCTTTGTATCTTTGGCCCATGCGGAGACAATACAAACCCCCTCCGCGCCTGTTGCCGCCACCGTCTTTTCCGACCGCGCCACCATCACGCGGGAGGCCACAATAAAAATTCCGGCGGGAAAACACACTCTGGTTTTTAACGACCTCCCGCTTTCTTTGTTTCCTGATTCCCTGCGGGTCGAAGGCGAGGGCGCAGCCTCTGTTATTCTAGGGGCGCTAAGCCATAAAACAATCAACGAAGCGGGTTTTGTCGATGAACGGGCGAAAGAGCTCCACGCCCGGCTCGAAAATCTGAACCGGCAAAAAAATATCCTGAACGCGGAAAAGGCAGCCCTGAACAAACAACAGGAGTTTTACGAATCCTTAAAGGCCGAAGCCTCCACCAAAACCAAAGAAGAAATATCCGAATTTAAATTCAACACGGAACAATGGGTCTTGGCCGCCGACACCATCCTGAACGGGCTGGAAAATGCCTCAAAAAAGACCCTTGAAAAAAACGATCTCATCAAAAATATCGATGAACAGCTCAGCAAGATCATGCGCGATCTGGCCCAGCTTCAAACCGCACAAAAAAGCAGCACTGAAGTCAGCCTGCCTGTTGAGGCAAAAAGCAACACCACGCTCAATATCCACCTGTCTTACCAGCTTCCCAACGCCACATGGAAACCCGTTTACGATGCGCGGCTGGATACAAAATCCGGAAAGCTGCAAATCATCCAGTACGGCACGGTCCGGCAAAACACGGGCGAAGACTGGAGCAATGTCGCGCTCACCCTTTCCACAGCGCGGCCCCAACGCGGCGCTTCCTTGCCTGAACCTCAGCCAATGTGGGTAAATATCCCTGAAAACGTCGCAAAACTCATGAGAGGCGTAGCCATGGAAAGCATGGGCGCAGCCGACATGGCCTATATGGCCGCACCTGCCGAAATGGATGAAGGCGCACGTCTGCAAAAAGCCGCATCGCCGCAGGCCATGATCGCCGCCACCATAGCCGAAGCCCGGATTGAAACCGGCGGATTCACAGCCGAATATAAAATTCCGGCGCTGAACACCGTTTCATCCGATGGCACGGAAAGCAAACTCCTGATCGGCACATTTAAAACGGAAAATGAGCTGGAAACCCATGTCCAGCCGCAGTTTGGTACAGATGCCTACCTGATCGCCAAGGCCACACTTCAGGGCGAAAACCCGATCCTGCCCGGCAGCGTAAGCCTGTTTCTAGACGATGCCTATGTCGGCCAGAGCCAGCTGCCTTTGCTGCGCGCCGGAAAAAGCACCCGCCTGTCCTTTGGCATTGACGATCAGATCGAGGTCAAGCGCCAGACACTCAAGGATGAAACAGGCGAGGCCGGCATAATCATCGGTATGCAAAATATAATCGAACGCGAATATAATACCGAGATTCATAACCTGAGACAAACTCCGGTCAATCTGGTCGTGCTGGAGCCCATACCGGCCCCACAAAATGAAAAAATAACCATAGAACTCCTGAAAGGAAAAACCACAAAGGGCTTTGAAGAAGACGCCGAAAAAACCAAAGGGCTTTTACGCTGGAAGCTTGAACTCAAGCCCGGTGAGAAAAAAGATATAGCCCTTGGCTGGAAACTTGCATGGCCAAAAGATAAACAGATTAACGGCCTGCCGTATTAAGGTCATTTATAACCCTTGTGAAAAACGTGATTCCTTTTTAAACTTGCCCGGTGAGCCAGAATCTTCCCACCCGCAAAATTTCATTACTAGGCCGCCTTCTGGGCGGCAGCGCCTCGCTCGAATACATTCACGCCGAAAAATCACGGCTGGAGGCTTTCCTCGCCGCTTTCCCCGGTGAATATTGCGGCTGGGCCACCGATGGCAGCATCGCCTATTCCCAAAAATTTTGTGAAACGCTTGGCCTTGAAAGCGTTCACACCATTGCCGATCTGCAAAGCCGTCTGGCACCGCGCGATGCCGCCACACTGGAGAACGTATTCGAACGCCTCCGGACCAGCGCCATCCCGTTCACAGTGAACTGCCGCACACGGGACGACAAACAGATTTTTAAAATCTCCGGCTCTCAGGGGCGCGCGCTGGAGGGCGATGATATTTTTAACGTGCTGTGGGTGGAGGACATTACCGAAACCCAAAGTGCTTATGAGGCCAGACTTGAAAGCTGGGCGCAAAAAGATATCCGGCTCGATTACCTCGAAAAAGCCTTCGATAGCATTCCTCAACCGCGCTGGCTCCGCGATAAAGACGGAAAAATCGTCTGGGTTAATCAGGCCTACACCGATGCTGTGGGCCATTCCCTCGAAGAGGTGCTGAGAGAGCAAAAAGAGCTGGTCACCAGCGCCCGTAAACTTAAAGGCCAAAAAACGACCGCACCCACGACGCAGCAATTGGCAGAAAAAGCCGTATATGAAAAAATTCCGCAAAGCTGTGAGGCGCATGTCGTCATCGGCGGGCGGCGGCTCTTAATGCAAATCATCGAAATGCCGTTACCCGGTCTGGATATGACCTTGGGCGTAACCGAGGATATCTCCGCGCTTGACGACCTGCGGAATGAGCTTAAACGCTACCAGTTCTCCAACAAGGAATTGATGGAGCATCTGCGCAGCGCCATTGCCATCTACAACGCCGATGAACGTCTGGAATTTTATAACTCCGCCTTTTCCCAACTCTGGGGGCTGGAGGACGGCTGGCTCAACACCAGACCAAAACTCGGCGAGATCATGGAAAAACTCCGGGAAAGCCGCCGCCTGCCGGAGCAGGCCGACTTTAAACGCTTCAAACAAAGCTGGCTGGATATGTTCACCTCGCTCATCGCCTCGCATGAAGATATGCTGCACCTGCCGGACGGCAGCGCGCTGCGCATGCTGGTCATTCCGCACTCCATGGGCGGGCTGATGATGACCTTCGAGGACGTCACCAGTCGCCTTGAACTTGAATCCTCATACAACACCCTCATCGCCGTTCAAAAAGAAACGCTGGATAATCTCGGCGAAGGCGTCGCCGTGTACGGCGGTAATGGACGATTGCGGCTCTGCAACCCGGCTTTTGGCCGGATGTGGGGACTGCATCCCGAAGATCTGGAGGGCGAACCGCATATCAGCCGCCTCGTCGAAAAAGTGGCAAAATTCTTTACAAAAGAAGAATGGGCCGAACGCAAGGAAGAGCTGACCTTCAAGGCGCTCGACCGCATGATGCACGAAGGCCGCCTGAAACGCGCCGATAATACGTTGATTGATTTTAACACCGTTCCCCTGCCCGATGGCGGCGTATTGGTAACCTACACCGATGTCACCGACACGGTCCGCGTTGAAAACGCCCTGCGGGAGAAAAATGCTGCGCTGGAAGCCGCGGAACAGCTCAAACTCGACTTCCTCGCCAATGTCTCTTACCAGCTCCGCACGCCGCTCAACGCGATCATGGGCTTTAATGAAATTCTGGATCAGGAATATTTCGGCCCGCTCAACGCACGGCAGAAGGAATACACGCAAGGCACGCAAAAAGCCAGCGAACGCCTGCTGGAGCTGATAAACGACATCCTTGATCTGGCCACGCTGGAGGCCGGCTATATGATGCTCCAGCGCGAGGAAATAAAAATCTACGAACTCATGGGCAACATCATGGATCTGGTCGGCGACTGGGGCCGCAAGGTGGGCATCGAAATTCATCTCCACTGCCCGAAAAATATCGGGCGCATTACTGCGGATGAAAAGCGCCTGAAACAGGCCATCATCAACGTCATCCGCAACGCCATCAACTTCACCCCTGCCGGCGGGCAAATCGACCTTACAGCACGGCGCAACAAAGAAGGGCTGGAAATTGAAATCCGGGACAGCGGCATCGGCATCGGCAAGGAAGACCGCAAACGAATCTTTGAGCCGTTCAAACGCGCCCGAAGCGGCACAGGCGGGGAACCACGCCTTGGGCGCACCGGGGCGGGGCTGGGGCTGGCGCTGGTTAAAAACATCATCGCCCTCCATGGCGGCTCCGTCGATCTGGAAAGCGAGCCGGGCAAGGGAACAACGGTCACGATTTTCCTGCCGCTCACCTCTATCCGCACCACATTCCATGTGCCGATAGCCCCCATATACGAAGACATCCCGTAAACGCGCATTCATGGGAAAACAAAATCCGAAAAAACCTTCCCGGCCAAGATGGGGACTGTTTTCCCGCGCCTCATTCATGCTAGAATAAAGACATGACACGCTGGCTCTTCCTTTTATTTTTCTGCACACTCCTGACGGTGATGCTGCCCGCCTCCCCCGCGCAGGCACAGGCGCAGCAAGAGGAAACGCTCTACCCTTTCGCACACCGCTCCACACCGATATACGATCATATGGCACGCGCAATCTTGCGCAAATATCCGCAAAATTTTGACTTCATGCGCTTCCGCCAGCTTTACGCACAAACGCGGCAATATGACCCCATAAGCGAAGACGTGCTTAAACGCATGGACCAGCTTTCCTACACAGTCTCCAGCGAGCAGGACCCTCAAAAATCCGGCATGGCCCTGCTGAGATATCAGGCGCTCGTGGCCGATCATCTGGCCAATCTTGGCGTGGTGATGCGCGCCGCCGCTCTGGCGCGGGCGGATAAACGCTTTGGCAATCCGGATTTTTTCCAATGGGTGCGGGCGGGCCTGATGCAAAGCGTCACAATCTCCGGCACGGGCAACACGCTGGAGGAAGCCTATGACGTTATAACGCTCGCCGAGGAAACCATGCTGCTCTATACGCTGGGCTTAAAACTGGAAAAAAGCCTCCCGCGTCATGAAGTCGCCGTTTATTACAACATGAACGAAGTTCTGGACCGCCGCACCGGCAAACGCAAAACGGTTTTTGTTGATACAACACAGCCCATGCGCTTTTTAGAGGCGCAGAAGAAACTGCAAAAAAGCAGAAATTTCGACCTTCGCAACCGCTAGAACAAAGCTGAGAATAAGGGCCCTTACATGCAACCAACCAAACGCAACCGCCGAACAAAAATAGTGGCCACTTTAGGGCCGGCCTCCGCCTCTAAAGACATGATTTTAGACCTCTTTTATGCCGGCGTGGATATGTTTCGCCTGAATTTCAGCCACGGAGAACACGAAACCCACCGCGCGGCCTCAGACATAATCCGTGAAATAGAGATTCAGACCGGGCGCCCGATCGGTATTCTGGCCGATCTACAGGGGCCAAAATTGCGCATTGGCGAGTTTGAGCACGGCACTATAGAACTGCAAACCGGCCAGATTTTTCGCTTCGATATGAACCCGGCCAAGGGCGATACCACCCGTGTATGCCTGCCTCATCCTGAAATCCTGAGCGTACTCGAAGAAGGCGGCACTATCTTTCTGGATGACGGCAAAGTCCGCGCCCGCGTTATTAAAAAGGGGGATGATTTCATCGAAACTGAAATTGATTCCGGAACCGCGCTTTCGGGGCGTAAGGGGTTAAATGTGCCGGGCGCAATCATTCCCATTCCGGCCCTCACCGCAAAAGACCGCCGCGATCTCGAAGCGGCACTGGATATGAACGTGGATTGGATCGCGCAAAGCTTTGTGCAAAATCCCAAGGACGTACAGGAAGCCAAAGACCTGATTGGGGGCAGAGCCGCGCTCATGGTCAAGCTGGAAAAACCCTCCGCCATTTTACAACTCGAAGATATTCTGGCGCTGGCCGATGGTGCCATGCTGGCACGCGGCGATCTGGGCGTTGAAATTCCACCCGAAGATGTCCCCTCCGTACAAAAGCGCGTGGTGCGCCAGATTCGCGCCGCCGGAAAACCCATCATCGTCGCCACCCAGATGCTGGAATCAATGATTACAAACTCCCGTCCAACCCGCGCCGAAGCCTCCGATGTAGCCACCGCCGTTTATGACGGGGCCGATGCCGTAATGCTCTCGGCGGAAACCGCCAGCGGCGCATGGCCGCTCAAGGCCGTTGAAATAATGGACCGGATCTGCCACCGGACGGAGGAAGACGAAACCTATAACGATCTCATGGATGCCGCGCACCCCGACACCATCGGCAACCCGGCTGACGCCATCGCCACCGCCGCCCATTACGTGGCGCAGGATGTCGGGGCCACCGCCATCGTCACCTATACCATGAGCGGCTCAACCGCGCTGCGTATGGCCCGCCAGCGCCCGGCAGTTCCGGTCTTATGCCTGACCCCCAGACTAAGCTCAGCCCGGAAACTCTGCGTCAGCTACGGCATTCATCCCGTCCATGCACCGGAAATTCAGGGCGAATTTAACGGCCCCGTTCCCCATGCCTGCCGCATTTTACAAACGGAAAATATTGCACAAAAGGGCGAGCGTTTTGTCATGACAGCGGGCGTGCCTTTTGGCGTTGCGGGCACCACCAATATCCTGCGCATTGCCGAGATTGAATAACAAAAATCATGCACATTCCACACATCATCCTGACCGGCGGAACCATAAATAAAATATATGACCCGGTCACCGAAAAACCTGAAATTGGCCCGGCAAGCATCATCCCGGACTACATAGAACGCAGCATCCGGCCCCACACAAAGCCCGGCTTTGAAACCTTGATGCTTAAAGATTCTCTGTTCTTCACAAAGGAAGACCGCGCGACCGTTTTAAAGGCGGTCAATGCCGCACCTTCAACCAAAATCATTATTCTGCACGGCACCGGCACCATGCAGATTACTGCGGAATATCTGCACAAAAATCTGGGACCACAAAACCCTAAAACCATCATCCTGACCGGCTCGATCATTCCCTTAAAAGAATTTGCCGACAGTGACGGCGGCTTTAACCTTGGCTTTGCGCTGGGGAAAATAGACACACTGGCCCCCGGCGTTTATATCGGCATGAACGCACATATTTTCCCGGCGGGAACGGTACGAAAAAATACAAAAACCGCACAATTTGAAAACCTGTAAAATAACGGCGTCTTGCGCGCTCAATGCATTGTGGATGATTTTTTTAACCCGGCATCTGAGGGCTTAAAATGCTGCACCACATTTTCCACCGTTAACTCTGTCAGATCATTCTCTTGAATAACCTCAACCCGTTCCCCTTTGGGGGCATGGCGCGCCGGGTTGCTGCGGCCGGAAAACAAAACCAGAGAGGGACATCCCGTGGCCGCAATCAAATGCATCGGCCCGGTATCGTTCCCCACCGCCCCGGCGGCATCCCCCGCCATAACGACAATTTGCTTAAGGCTCGTCTTACCGGTCAGATCAAGCGCCTCGGGACATTCCTGCACAATATGGGCCGCCGCCGCCTCTTCCGGTTTTCCGCCTATAATGACGGGATGATAACCCGTAGAAAAAAGAATTTTAGCCAGCCGCCCGTATTTTTCAGCGGGCCAGCGTTTATGCGGATGCTGCGGCGCGCATCCCGGCACCAGCAAAACCCAGGGCGCGCGCAAGGCAAATCCGGTAAGATCAGCCTCCATCCATTCCAGACGGTCAATCCGGACATCATGAATACCCGCCAGAGCCAGCGTCTGCGCATGTCCATCAAAAGCATGCCCGGCAGTCCGTGCGGGCGATGCGTTCCGGTGAGAGGCCCCGCGCGCCGCGCCCACCCATTCCGGGTTATGCCCACCCACTTTCAAGAGCCACAAATACAGGGCCGTACGGTCATTATTTTGCAAATCGTAAACGCGGGAAAAATCCCCGGCGATCAAGCGGCGGCGTAATTCCCGCCAACCTGCCATGTTAAGCAGGCCCGGCTTTTCATCCAGCATAATCTCATCGAAATAGCCGCATTCTTTCCCGAAATCCGCAAAACCTTTTGTCGTCAAAAGGGTAATATGCGCTTTGGGGTGATGCCTGCGAATGGCCGCCATCGGCCCCAACGCCTGAATAAAATCACCCAGCGCCCCCAGCTTTATCACCAAAATCCGTTTATGTTCCGGCACAAATCTATTCATAATTTTTTGGGTTTAGAGGCTTTTTTCACCGTTTTCTTAGCCTCTTTCTTCACCTTGTTTGACGAAGAAACCGGCGCTTTTTTCTGTGGCAGCGCCGCAGCACCACCGCGCAGCAATTCAGCATAAACATCAAGCGTCCGCGCCGTCATCTGTTCCTTCGTAAAATGTGCCGCCACATGCGCCATACCGCGCGTGGCCAGCATCGCCCGCTCCGTCGGATCCAGACTCAAGGCCTCCTCAATCGCCGTGGCCAGCGCACGGGAATCCCCCGGCGGGACCAGCCAGCCCGTCTGGCCGGGAATAATCGTCTCCTGCGCCCCGCCATGATCGGCGGCAATCACCGGACGCCCCATGGCTTGCGCCTCCACTGGAACGCGGCCAAATCCTTCCGGATCGGTCGAGGGGCACACCACCACCGTTGCCATCATATAAGCGGCGGGCATATCCTTGCAGTGATCGACAAGCCGCACATGCCCGCCCAGTCCTTTATCTTTGATAAACTGCTCCAGCTCCAGCCGGTATTCCTTACGCCCCTGATCCGAACCGATAATCACACCGAACAAATCCTTGCGGTTGAGCTGAGCCATCGCTTCGACCAGAACATGATGCCCTTTCCAGCGTGTAAGCCGTCCTGGCAACATTACAATATTCGACCCATCCGGTATGCGCCATCCACGCGCCAGATTAATCATGCGCTCCGGCGTAACCGCCGTGGGGTGAAACCGCGCCATATGCACACCGCGCGGCACAATCCGTAACCGGTCATCCTCAAGCTTGTAATGCGTACGCAAATATTCGGCGACATAATGAGAAATGGCAATCACCCGCTCCCCCATCGCAATGGCGCTGTTATAAAAACGCTTGGTTTCATTCGCAAAATTATAAGGCGCATGACAGGTCGTCATAAAATGCGCATGCGTTTTTTTGCAGGCATAATACGCGCTCCAGGCCGGCGCACGGCTGCGCACATGAACGATATTCACATTATAACGCTGAATAAGCTTCCTCAGCCGCCGCACATTGCGCCACATCACCAGCGGATTTTTGGAATCCACAGGCAAATCAATATGCAAAGCCCCGGCCCGCACCAGCTCATTAACCCGGCTGCCGCCGTGAGAAACCACAATCGAGCGCCCACCGGCACTGGCAATCTCGGCGGCCATGTCAATGCAGCCCTGCTCCGCCCCACCGGCGCCAAGCGCGGGGATAATCTGCATGATAACAGGTTGTGTATGAAAAAAAGTCATGAGGGTTCTTCGCGTTTCACAGAAATAAAGTTATCTAAAAAATATTTCCGCGTTTTGCTCTCCGCTGGCTATCGTTTAAAGCCCGGTATTTAAAGGCCTGTAAATTTTTATATATAGACATCTAAAGTGTTTAAACGTAGCCTCTTTTAAGAATTTTGACGAAAGATTTGTACGATTTTCCGCCGCGCATGTCAAAACCTTAACACCCGCCAAAATTTTAAAACCGTGCAAAAAATAAATTCTGATTTTTTTCTCTACTGCGTACACATTTTGAACAACAGGCTTTCACCCTACGCAAATCGCAGTCTGTTTTGAATGAAAAAATAAAATGCCGGAGCTTTGCAAACGCCCATGACGGAAAAAACATCCCCCGCACGATTTGAACGCCCGAACCGCCCCGCGCTGGCCTATGAATACACACCAAACCGGGGACAGGGCGCCCGCTATCCCCTTCTGATGTTTTGCGGCGGCTACCGCTCTGACATGAATGGCACGAAGGCCAGCCATCTGGCCCGGCAATGCGCCGCGCGCGGACAACCTTTCCTGCGCTTTGATTACAGCGGTCACGGCACTTCCGAAGGCCGCTTCGAAGACGGCACAATTGGCGAATGGGCGCAAGATGCCATAGATATGCTGGATTTCATCGCCCAAGGCCCGGTCGTCGTGGCCGGCTCCTCCATGGGTGGATGGATCGCCCTCCTGCTGGCCAAAGCGCAACCCGACCGCGTGCGGGGGGTCATAGGCATTGCCGCGGCCCCTGATTTCACCGAAACCCTCTTTGCCGAGCGCCTGAATGATACCCAGCGACACACGCTGATGACAAACGGCCTGCTGGAAATACCGGGCAATCCCGGAGAGGCCCCCTTGCTCTTTACCAAAAAACTCTATGAAGAGGGTAAAAACAACCTGCTGCTGGACCGCCCGCAAAGCGTTGATTTTCCTATAAAGCTTATTCAGGGGATGCAGGATGTCGAAGTCCCGTGGGAAACGTCTGTAAAAATCCAGAAAAACTATCGCGGCGCGGATGTGGACATTATTTTCATAGAAGACGGCGATCACCGTCTCTCCCGCCCCGAAGACCTCGACATTATCGACCGGGAAATCCGGACGCTTTCGGGTTTTTAAATCTGAGATACGATAAACTGGCCAGCATCCCGCTATTTGTTTTCCAAAGCTTCATTGCTCCCGTCTAAAAATCGCGCTAGGCTAATAAAGTAGGTTTATTGCGCAAACGATAAGGATTTTTTCCAATGAAACACTTTTTGCTTATGGCCCTTTTGTTTCTAGGCGCCTCTGCCGTTCCGGCGTATGCGCAGCAAGACTCCCTGCCGGAGCTTCCCGCCCCGATTCAAAATCTGGTCAATGACGGCGCGCAAATCCGGTTTTTAGGCAAGGATCATGGCGTTGAGGCCTGGCTCACCATCAAAAACGGCGTGGAGCAATATTTTTACGTCCTGCCCGGGCGCAAGGCTTTCATAATGGGCGTGTTGTTCGATGATACCGGAAAACTGGTAACGGTCGAACAGGTCAACCGCCTGCGCGAAGGCGGCGACACCTTGCTTGATTCACTGGCTGAATTTCCGGCCGCTGAAAAAACCGACAAGGGACAGGCCTTTGAATTTAAAACCCCCTCGGAACAACTCTACGCCGATATAGAAAGCGGGAACTGGGTCCCTCTGGGCGCGCCGCAGGCCCCCGTAATCTACAGCTTCATCGACCCGCAATGCCCGCATTGCCACGAATTTATCAATATGCTGCGCAAGGGCGGCTATCTTGAAAACGGGCAGGTCCAATTGCGCATGGTTCCGGTCGGCTTCAAGGATGAAACCCGGGCGCAGGCCGCCTTCCTCATCGCCTCGCCAGATCCGGCTGAGCGCTGGTATCGCCATATGGATGGCGATAAAACAGCCCTCCCCGCCCGCAGCGAAATCAATCAGCAGGGCGTACAGAAAAATCTTTCCATCATGCAATCATGGAAATTCGACGTAACCCCTTTAAGCGTTTACCGCGACAAAAGCGGAACGATAAAAATAATTCGCGGAACGCCGCAGGACATGAAAGCCGTTCTGGCCGATCTGGGCGGAAAAACCGCTCCGTGACCCTGTCTTCGGGCGCAACCGCACCGCGGCCCTTGTCTTGGCGGGGAAATCGGCCTTATACTCATCGGCAGAGCCGGGATCTATCCCTTGCTCTGTTGTATCGCTCTCTTATTTTTGTCGCTTGAAGCATGAACCAGCACGCTGCCTATCTCATACAGATCCTTGAAAAAATCGGTGCGCCGCTCATGAGCGCAATCATACAGGCCGCGCCGAATGAGGAAACCGCCACCCCGCAGGAAGCCCAGACCATCGCTGCCCTTCTGGCCAAAACGGTACAGGCCAGCATTGATCTGGGCAACGTCATGGAAATAAACCCCGCCGATTCCATGGATGATTCGCTGCGCGTGGCCTTGGCTGCTCTGGCCGGACCCATTGTCGCCGGACAATACCGCAGGCGCGGGCAAATCCCGGAAGACGCAGCCCTCAAACGCATCACCGGGGCGCTTCAAGCCGTTCTGAGCTTTTCTGAAAATTTTGCGCCCAGCGCAGAAAGCGCAGAACGCCTGAGCGAGCTTAAAGCACGCGGCCAATATGCCAGCCCGACCCAGACCCAGGTACAATATGTCCAGGCCTTCATTCCCGTGGTAGAGGCTATTGCTGAATTCCCCTTTGGGCAGGCTGAACAAAAACTCCTTATGGAAGTCAGCGACCGGCTAGTTAAAAAGTCGGTGGAACTGCGCGAAACACTTTTACCCACCTTGAATGAGGAGGGGGAACAAAAACGCGCGGAGCTGGGGCTGCTTCAGGCTCTGGCCGACACATACAGCGCCGCCCATAGAGCCGAAACCGCTAAAGTCATGGCGGCGGGCGAAGCCGGGCGCGCACACGATATCTCCATGAGCGCCGTCTGGAAAAATTTCGATACACGGGCGGCCATGCTCGAGGCTTTAACCGGCGCACTGGGTCTTTCCGGCAAAAAAACCGTCACTGGCGGGGGCGGCGGACAAGCGCCCGCACAAACCACCACGCGGGCGCAAGCGCCCCCTGCCACCCCCTTGGCCGCAGCGCCCGCACAAACACCACCACCAGTCAGCCCGCAGCCCGCAGCGCCGCCACAGGCCGCCGCACCGGCGACCGCGCAAAACCCCATGTCCATGTTCTCCAAACCCAAGGAAGGAAGCGCGACCGACGCCCCACCTGCCGCGCCGTCGCCGACAACGCCGCCACCTTCTGAATCTCCGCCGCAAAACAGCGCGGAGGAAGAGACTCCGGCAAAACCGGCCCCCATGTCTTTCTTCAAAAAAAGTGAATGATTGAAAATGACTGCAAACTTCGCTTACAATGAACCTGTAATTGCGTAAAACAGGAGTTCCCTCATCATGGCCGCCAGCACCGTTCTCGCCGCCTGCCTCATGCTTGCCTCGCAGACCTATGCCGTACCGCCCGCCGTTCTGGTCGGTATTTACAAGGCCGAAGGGGGCGCCATAGGGCAAGAAGTTCGTAATGCCAACGGTTCTTACGATCTGGGTCCCATGCAAATCAACACCATCTGGCTGCCGGATCTTGCGCAGCGCTGGGGCGTCTCAACACAAACGGCCCGTCAATGGGTCAAGGATGATCCCTGCACCAATGTCGGCGTTGCCGCCTGGATACTCAAAAGCCACCTCACCGAAACAGGAAGCCTGTCTCAGGCCATAGCGCATTATCATTCCCGCACGCCCCATTACGGCACAAAATACAAAAGCCGGGTCATCGGCATCATGAGAGACAGCGGCCTCATCAAAACCAGCCAGTAAGCTGGGGAAATTTTCTTCTGCCAAGAAATTTCATAATCACACGCAGCCAGGCCTCTTTACTTTTATACACAGAGATAGACACCCTGTTTGCTACTGCCTGTTGCGCAGCGTGATTCCGGCGGTTACTCTTGATATTGTAATAAGCTTGCCTTAATATCCGAATGGTTTTGGATGTTGCTTTTGGCTGGCATGCGTTCGCACTCGGATTTTTCAGGGTTTTACTAACGATGGCACGTTTTTCTTCTCCACTCCTTCTCACGCTGGCGGTCCTGCTAACGGCCTGTTCCAGCCTCGAAAAATTCAGCAACGACACACCGCAGATTGTCGCCGCGCCCGATGCGGTCACCGCAATGCTGGCCGACGCGGCTGACCGGGCCTCAAACGCGCTGGAAACACTGGCCGCTGTTGAGGCCACGCGCACGCCGCCACCTGAAATAGCGCCCATTGGCGATGCACCGGTTGAATTACGCCGCGCCGTTTCCGTCAACTGGATTGGCGGGGCGGAGCCAATAACCAAAACACTGGCGGATCGCGCCGGATATAAATTCATGGTCGTTGGCAATGCGCCGCCGGTACCGGTAATTGTTTCGCTGGATGTTGAAAATAAACCCGTCATCGAGATTTTGCGGGACATCGGTCTGCAAATCGGCATGCGCGGCGATATCAAAGTCGACAGCAGCCAGCGTCTGGTTGAAATCCACTATCCGCCGAACACAGGAGTTGGCGGCTAAGCCGTACAGGTATTTTTTAATGGGTAATCCTACGCTTCGCCGTATTTTTGGAATTTTTCTTGGCTGTGCCCTGCTTACAGGCACAAATGCTTTGCCCGCCGCCGCACAAAACCTCCTGATAGAGGAAAGTAATGCGCTGGAAAAGCCAATGACGCTACAGGAAATCCAAAATATCCAAAAAGAAGACAAATCAAACAAAAATGATGGCTTGCCGCTGGATATACGGCGCGATGCCCTAAAGGAAGCCGCCATTTCCTACGGCGCGCGCGGCGGTCTTGTCTGGCGCACCTTTTACATCCGTCAGGAAATAGAGGAACGCGCCAACTATCTCAATAAGGTTTACAATTTTGGCCAGCTCCTCGTGGCCGCGCCCTCTGGTTTACTCATCGAGCCTCCAGTCATAAGCGAGCAAATCAACGCCATGCTGATTGAGGGTGACGGCCAGCAGGCGGCCGTTTCCGACCGTGTGTACAACATCATCAATAATGCAAAAATCGTGAGCGCAGCGCGGACATGGCGTACTTATCTTGAGCGCGACTGGGGAACTGTTGAGCCACCACCGGATATCCTCAGACCCGAAAACGATGAAGAACGCGCGATCTGGATCGAACTGGTCACCAAAGGCTGGGAAGAAGGCGTGCGTCAGGCTGATGAAACTTTTGAAGAAGACCTGAACCTGCTTATGGCCGACTTCCAGGGCATGGTCCGCTATCGCAGCCTGCTTGCTCAGGGCATGGTTTCCCCGCCCTATGCTCTGCAGGTTGATCGCGGCGTTACGGGTGGCGGCGATGAAATGCGCATTGGCGACCGCGCCGTACAGATCACAGGCGTACCGGAGCTCATGACAGGAACGGATCAATGGCAGCCCGCAAACCGATAAGCCTCCTTAAAGAGCAGGATAATTTTGCGGACACCTGGCCTAACGAACCGGACCGTTTTAACGAATCGCATGTGGATGATTTCCTCCTCTGGTGCGTAAAACAGAACTCTTCCGACATCACCATCCAGACCGACAGACCGGCCTATAACGAAATTCACGGCGTTTTATATCCCGGGCTATTTCGCAATATAGACGCCGCCGACATGGCCGTTTTTCTTGCAAAAATCTATGGCCCGGAAGCCTTGGCTCGCTTGGCCTCCGGTAAAGACCTCGATGTGTCCTACGAAATCCGGCCCGATCGCTACACCCGCATTCGTTTCAGGGTCAATATAACGGCAATTCTCTCACGGGGCCGCGATTCGGCGCAAATCACCATGCGGGTTCTGCCCTCCGAGCCGCCAACGATGAAAGATCTCAAGATCGAGCAGGAGATCATAGACGCCTGGGCACCGCGGCAGGGGCTGGTGATTGTCACGGGACCGACCGGCTCGGGTAAAACAACGCTTCTGGCCGCCGGAAACCGTCTTTTGCTGGAGCGTCCCGGCGGCTGCGGCAAAATGCTTACCTACGAAGCGCCGATCGAATACGTCTATGACACCATAAAAAGCCCGCGCTCTTTGGTTTCACAAAGTGAGATACCGCGCCACCTTCCCAATTTTGCGCATGGTGTCCGCAATGCCCTGCGCCGCAAGCCGGAGATAATTCTGGTGGGCGAATCACGCGACCGTGAAACAATCAACGCCTCTATTGAGGCTTCGCAAACCGGGCATGCTGTCTATACCACGACACATACAACCGGCGTTTCCAGCACGATTCAGCGCCTTCTCTCCACCTACGACATGGCCGAGCGGGAAGAACGGGCCATCGCCCTGATGGAAACCATCCGGCTTATCGTTACGCAGGCTCTGGTTCCCCGTGTGGGCGGCGGGCGTGTGGGCGTGCGGGAATGGATGAAATTCCCCGAAGATGTACGGGAAAAATTGATGGATATGCACTTTACGGAGTGGCCTAATGAGATCCAGCGCATGATCAATCAATATGGACAAACCATGCAAAGATCCGCAGAAATTGTCTTCGAAGCCGGCACCATAGACCGGCGGCATTACCTGCTCTTGTCCTCAAGCACCGGCGCTGGCGGCGCTTAAGATCTACCCTCTGGGCAGTTCATCACGCACAATAAGCTTTCCGGCCTGCTCTCCATTTGGAGAGTCAATAAAGGTCAACTGAGGCTGCGCCTCATCCCCGGATATCATAACCGTCTTCAGCGCCCGGCGAACATCACCGCTCACCAGAATATCTGTGTTCACGGTATAATCATGGGAAGATTCCCAGACCAACTCGAAATTGGCTTTTTTACTCCACCCATCGAGCGTACGTCTTAGGCTATCGCCCACACGCGCTTCCCAGATTTCATTCCGTGAAGGATTCTCCGCCAGCGCATTCACAGAGACCGGCGCAAATTCTGCGTCCTCACGGGACGGTGCCGCAGGAACCGGCACAGCCTCCGCCATTTCCTCCGCAGAAAGCATATTCTCTATCGCCCCTAACGTCTCAGGGGGCTGAACCGCGCTGTCCTCACCGGGGTTAGTAATGGCCTGACGGCGCACACTATAAAGTGTCGTTTTTTCTGAGTTATTTTGAACACCCTCAGCATCAGATCTCTTCTCCCCGGCAACAGGCGCGGCAGAAGGCGCATGCATACTGCTGATCACAACAACATTACCGCGAATATCAGCCCGCAGACTGAGCGGAGCAACCATCTCGCGCACGACCTCAAGCCAGTTCTTGCCACCATTCCACGATATACGGTAACCGGGGTTAACCCCATCACCAAAAGCATAGGCATATTCCGGCGGCACAACCTCGCGCAAGGCCAGAGCCAGCGGAATATCCGTACCAAAACCTTCAATATGCGCCAATTCCGGAGCGGACGGCGCGGCCTCTTTTTCCACTTGCGCCGCAGGAGCCGGCATTTCCATGCGCTGCGCCGGCGCGGCCATTCCCTCTGGCGTTGGCGCTATCTCTGCCATCGGCGGCGGCGGAGCCGCAGCGGACACCGCCGGGTCATTTTGTATCTGCGCGCGCGCAGCCTGCGGCGCATCATCCGACAAAATCACCTGCCGTTTCATAGGCTGAACAGGAGCCGGAGCCGCCTGCGGCGGAGCCATCCCCACATCTGCGCTCACGGGGCGCGCCTGCGTATTTTCACTGGCTTCTCTCTGCGCAACCATGGAGGCCGGGGTATCAAACTGCCGGACTTTAATGACCTGCTCCTGGCGAAGCTGCTCCTGAAGAATCCGGTCCGGCGCCGTATGCGCCGCCGGCACAGGCGGAGCCGGCTCATCCATCATCGGCAGAAAATCCCGGTCAACCGGCAAGGGCGCGGCCGCAACCGGAGGACTGCCCGCATCCGGCAACAACACATCGCCCGCCGAGGAGGCCGCCGGAAGATTTTTTTGTTGCGGCTGAGCTTCTTTTGGTGGCGGCACCCAGTCAAAACCGGCTTGCGCACTAGCCGTCGTCAACAGAAAAACAGAAGCGGCAATAACAGACGCATGCTTACGTACATACGCGCCAACCGGAGAAAACCTTAAAACCATGAGTTCAGTCCTTTAGAAACAATCTTTTAAATCAGGAAAATCAATACCGACCATAAAACGTGGTTCAAAAAAAAACAAGCGCCTGTAATACGACTATGCACCAAATCCCTGAACCATGGCCCTTACCCCAGATCGATAAATTTTCGGCGCTGCGCCGAGACCCAGCCGGGGCGATCCTTACCGACAAGCCATGATCTTAAATTCCGCAACGCCGCCGGAAAGGTCAGCCCTCTTTGCTCAAGAAAACGAAAAACAAGCAGCGTCACTATCGTCAATATAAGCGTTGACCAGCGGGCATGCACCAGCAAAAGCGGTATCGGCATGGCCGCACGGCCATCAAAAGCCAAAAACCGAACCGGACGCATGGAATTGCGCCAGTGCCAGTTCATCTTCTCCTGAATGACTTCAATTTCCTTGACCATAGCCGCCCTTAAAAACCCTGTTTAGACCAGAGACACCATGTTACAGCAAAAGCGCCACAGCGTAAAACGCAAAGATAAGATGAGCGTAAAACGCAAAGATAGAACGAGCGTAAAACGCAAAGATAAAAGCCCCCTTTAAAGACCGGCTAAGGTCGGGGGGCTTTTTGTAACGCGTGTTTAGATACTAAGGAGAAAAATCTACTGACAGGCTAGGCATTCCTCGTACTGCCCTTCATCCCCCAGCACACCTTGCTGCGCTTCGGCGGGTTTTTCACTGGCCTGCGTACGTTTCCACGACGCATCGCTTTCCGCCCGCTGAATGGATTTGGAGCGGCAGTAATAAAGCGATTTCACGCCTTTTTTCCACGCATCCCAGTGTATCCGGTGCAGATCCGCTTTATGCACATTCGCCGGCAGGAAGACATTCAAGCTCTGGGCCTGACATATATAAGGCGTCCGGTCGCCCGCATGATCAATCAGCCAGCGTTGATCGATCTCAAAGGCGGTTTTGAACACGTCTTTCTCATCCTGCGAAAGGAAATCCAGATGCTGAACGGACCCTTCATTAGTAAAGATCGAAGACCAGACGTCCTCGGTATTCTTGCCTTTTTCCTCAAGCGCCCTCTCAAGATAGACATTCTTGACCGGAAAAGAACCGGAGAGCGTTTTATGCGTATAGGCATTGGCCGCATTTGGCTCAATCCCCGGCGAAGCGCCGCCGCAGATAATCGATATAGACGCCGTTGGCGCAATCGCGATCTTATTGGAAAAACGCTCCATAATATTGTAATCCGCCGCATCCGGGCAAGGTCCACGCTCATGCGCAAGCTTGATAGAGGCATCATCCGCCTGCCGTTTTATGTGCTGGAACATGCGCCGGTTCCAGACCTTGGCCATCACGCCTTCCATCGGAATCATTTTCGATTGCAGGAAAGAGTGAAAACCCATCACACCCAGCCCGACAGAGCGTTCCCGCATCGCCGCGTATTTGGCACGCCGCATGGAATCGGGCGCCTTGGCAATGAAGTCAGACAGCACATTATCCAAAAAGCGCATAACATCTTCAATAAAGGTCGGATGGTCCTGCCACTCGTCAAATGTCTCCAGATTGAGCGAGGATAAACAACACACCGCCGTCCGGTCATTGCCCAGATGGTCCGTACCGGTCGGCAGGGTAATCTCCGAACATAAATTCGACATTTTAACGTTCAGCCCAGCCATTTTATGGTGCGCGGGGATATGATCATTCACATGATCAATAAAGACAATATAAGGCTCGCCCGTCTCAACACGCGCAGTCAGCAACCGAATCCACAAATCACGAGCCGAGACTTTATCGACAACCGCATTGTCCTTCGGCGATTTAAGCGCCCATTGCTCGTCATTTTCAACCGCCAGCATAAAGGCGTTATTCACAAGAACCCCCTGATGCAGGTTCAAAGCCTTACGATTCGGATCCCCGCCGGTCGGGCGGCGAATCTCGATAAACTCTTCAATCTCCGGATGCCAGATCGGCAGGTAAATCGCCGCCGAACCCCGGCGCAGCGAGCCTTGCGAAATCGCCTGCGTCAGCGAATCCTGAACTTTAATGAACGGCACAATGCCAGATGTTTTGCCGTTACGGCCAACCTTCTCCCCGATAGAGCGCACATTACCCCAGTAAGAGCCAATCCCGCCGCCCAGCGAGGCCAGCCACACATTTTCATTCCACAGGGAAACAATATCCTCCAGGGAATCTTTGGTTTCATTAAGAAAACAGGAAATCGGCAGGCCACGACTGGTCCCGCCATTGGACAATATCGGCGTAGAGGGCATAAACCAGAGCTTGGAAATATAATCATACAGGCGCTGCGCATGCTCGGAATCATCACCGTAATACATGGCCACACGGGCAAACAGATCCTGATACTGCTCCTCAGGCATCAAATAGCGGTCAGTCAGCGTCGCCTTGCCGAATGTCGTGAGCTTATCATCGCGGGATCGGTCAATCTGAACGCGGTTTCCCCGCTCCATTTGCGCAACGTCAAACATGAGTTTTACTCCTTCAATAAAGTCTTATCTATCCAATATAGGATGATTCTATAGCGGGGGTGCAAAAGATAATGCGAAACACTATCCATAGCGTCTAGTTAACAAAAACATACTATATCTCGTGGCTATCGACAAGATGAATATAATCCTAAATCGGGCATTTTTTAAAAAAATATTGTTACTTATCAATAAATTAACAGGGATATCCCATAGCTTATCCCCGTAAAAAAATTATTTTTAAAACATAGTTTCAATATTATGGTTAAAGATACGGACGCAATTTCCGCCCATTCTCCGCGCGCTCTTCCACCCCGCACGCCCGGCAAATACCCGGCAACGGGCTTTGTAAATCCGTAAAAATACGCTATAAAAAACAGGCAAAAAACCTACAGACACTGGCCCCATATATAAAATGACAAATGAAAGCTGCATCCTCCACGCCTGCACCCTTGACGGAGAGGGCGGCGGACAAATGCTCGAAGGCGCGGAGATCACGCGCCTGCTCAAGGATGAAACGCTGGCCTGGGTCCATCTGGATGCCACCAGCCCGGCCACAAGGCCATGGCTGCATGAAAACGTCGCTTATCTCGATAATATAATCCTGGATGCCCTGCTGGCCGAGGAAACGCGCCCCCGCCTGCTGGAGGTCGGTAACGGCACCATGATGATTCTGCGCGGTGTAAACCTCAATGAAAACGCCGACCCGGAGGACATGATCTCCATCCGCCTCTGGATAGATGCCCACCGAATCATCACGCTGCGCCGCCGCCCCTTAAAGGCCGTACAGGACATTCACGCACAAATCATGGACGGTAAGGGCCCCAGAGATTCGGGCGAATTTATCTGCCGGCTCACCGCCCGCCTGTTCGACCGGATGGAACCCGTCATGGCCACCCTGAACGACAGCATAGATGAGATAGAAGAGCGCATTCTCGATGATCCCGAACCGGAAGAGCGCGCAGAAATCATCAATATCCGTAAACGCGCCATTGTCCTGCGCCGTTATATCGCGCCGCAGAAGGACGTCATGGGCCATTTGCGACTTTCCGAGCAACTCTGGCTGGAAGCGCCGCATAAACGCCTGCTGCAGGAATCGCTCGACCGCGTAACCCGATTCGTCGAAGACCTCGATGCCATCCGGGAGCGGGCGCAGATCGTAAAGGATGAACTCGGCAACGCCCTGTCCGACCGGCTAAACAAAAACCTCTATATCCTCTCGGTCATTTCGGCGATTTTCCTGCCGCTGGGCTTTTTTACGGGGCTGATGGGGATCAATATCGGCGGCATGCCGGGTGTCAATGACCCGGCGGCCTTCTGGCTGTTCACAGCCCTTCTTCTGACCATCGTCAGCGTCCAGATCCTGATTTTCAAAAAACTGAAATGGTTTTAAGGGATAAGCATAATCTCTTTTTTCGAGTCAACCATACCGGATTGAAGCTCTGAGCCTCCCACCTCTGTAAAATAGCAAAAAGCCCAAATTGCTAGGCTTTTTGCTTAATATAAATTAACAGTTTAAGCGGCTTTCTTAAGCGCCTTCTCATTCACCTGAGCATCAGCAAGCTTAGTTAACGATTCATCCGTTTTAGACTCTTGCTTAAGCGTTTCGTCTAAAAGCTTTGCAGCATCTTTCATACCAAGAACACCCGCCCAGCGCTTCAATGTACCGTAACGGCTGATTTCATAGTGTTCTACCGCTTGAGCAGCTGCGAGCAATCCCGCATCCAGAGCGGCAGCATCCCTATAGTCTTCCATGATCTCTTGGCCTTCTTCAATGATGCCATCAATCGCAGGGCAAGTTTTACCCTGCGGACGTTTACCAATGATTTCAAAAACCTGCTCAAGGCGCTCAATCTGCCCCTCAGTCTCTTCTTCGTGTTTTTCAAACGCTTTCGTAAGTTCAGCAGATTGAGCTGCTTTAGCCATCTTTGGCAATGCTTTTAGAATTTTCTTCTCCGCGTAATAAACATCTTTCAGAGTATCGTAAAACAGAGTGTTTAAAGTTTTTTCAGCTTTGGCTGTCATGGGGTTCTCCTCGTTTTAGGGTTTTATTCAAGCCCACGAACAATCAACGCCTCAATATAGTTCCAGCTAACCCATCAGAAGAATCTCTTTCCTCTTCACGCGCTCAACATGAATTCCCTACACTCTAAAAATTAAACTTTATGGCGGATTATATCGTGCGCCAGCTTCATTTGGAAAGACAAGCAGGGGTGAAAAATCTTTGAAAAAATGGTGCCGTTTATAGGATTTGAACCTACGACCCCCTCATTACGAATGAGGTGCTCTACCCCTGAGCTAAAACGGCATCTGGCTGACATTAAACAAATCATAGTGCTTTTTTCAATCAAAAACTTGCAAGCGGGCGCTGCGGGCGCTATATCACACATGGAAGGTCGGCGGGCGAACAGGCGCCCAATCCGGTCAGGGCCGAAAGGCAGCAGCCGCAAGCGAATTCTTCGGGTCGTCGGCCTTCCATACGCTCTTCCCGGAAAAATTTGTCTCCGGCGGGGCGTAAGCTTTAAGCGTTAGAATAAACACTCACTTGCAAAAGGGTGACATGACCCCGGAACCCATCAAGCCCTATCGCGTTCTTGCCCGCAAATACCGGCCACAAAATTTTGAGGAGCTGATCGGACAGGAAGCCCTCGTCCGCACCTTGAAAAATGCCATTGAAAGCGGGAGAATCGCTCATGCCTTCATGCTCACCGGCGTACGCGGCGTGGGAAAAACGACCACCGCCCGCATCATCGCCAGAGCTTTAAACTACACCGGACCGGATGGCAAAGCCGGGCCAACGGCGGGGCCGACGGATGATTGTGCACTATGCCGGGCCATCGCCGAGGACCGCCATCCCGACGTCATGGAAATGGACGCCGCTTCGCGCACCGGGGTGGATGATATCCGCGAAATTCTGGACGGCGTACGCTACGCCCCGACCGAGGCGCGCTACAAAATCTACATCATCGACGAAGTGCATATGCTCTCCAAAAATGCCTTTAACGCGCTTTTGAAAACGCTGGAGGAGCCGCCTGCACATGTAAAATTCATTTTCGCCACCACGGAAATTCGCAAAGTCCCGGTAACCGTGCTCTCCCGTTGCCAGCGTTTTGACCTTCGCCGCGTTGATATCGCAACGCTCAGCACGCATTACGGTAATATTTGCCAAAAGGAAAACGTCACCGCGCAGGAAACCGCGCTGCAATTGATCGCCAGAGCCGCCGATGGCTCGGTCCGGGATGGGCTTTCCATCCTTGATCAGGCCATAGCCATGAGCAGCAGCACACAGGAAACATCGGCGGAAACGGCGCAGGGCGATCAAATCACCACAGCGCTGGTGGAAAAAATGCTGGGGCTGGCTGACCGCGCCCGCAATCTTGACCTGCTGGAGCGCCTCCTGTCCGGCGACATCGCCGGTGCGCTGGATATTGCCGAGGATCTGAACCGCAGCGGCGGCGACCCGGTCGTGTTGATACAGGACCTCCTTGATCTCACTCATAAACTCACCCGCCTGCGCGCCGCGCCCACGGCAAAAAGCACCACAAACATCATCGAAGACAATCTTCAGGACCGACTGGGCGGTATGGCCGCAAAACTCTCCATCCCCGTTCTGGCCAAAACATGGCAGATTTTGCTAAAGGGTCTGGCCGAAGTCCAAAGCGCCCCCCGCCCACAAAGCGCGGCGGAGCTGATCCTGATTCGCCTTGCCTATGCGGCTGATTTACCCGACCCCGCAGAATTGCTCCGCAAGCTTCAAAACACGGATCAGGAAACCCTGCGCCCGGCCGCGCAAACATCCGCTGAAACGGCGCAAAACCCGCTGCCACAGGGAAGCACCTCCTCCGGACCGGCTGGTCGGTTTTATGAAGAAAGCGCCCCCGCACATCTTCCACAGACCGAATCGGCCTACAGAATACAGCCCTCCGGCGATGGCGGAGAGCGGGCCGCGCTCGCCCTCGTGCCCTCGGCGCAGCCCGAAACCCTCGCGCCGCCAATTCCGCCCTTTAAAACGCTGGAGGATGTGGTCGCCGCGCTTGAGGCCGCTAATGAGGTCCTGCTGGCCAATCAGGTCTATCACTTCGCCCATCTGGTTAAAATTGAAAACGCGGCGCAAGCCGGGCGGATTGAAATTCGGCCCGGGGATCAGGCCCCGCCCAGATTGGCCCAGGATCTGGGGCAGACCCTAAGCAAAATCACCGAGCGCCGCTGGATAGTCAGCATTTCCGGCGCAACCGGCGCGCCCACATTGGCGCAAACGGCTGAAGCCCTGCAAAATGCCGAAATCGAAAACGTAAAAGCCCTACCCGCCATACGCGAAATCCTCAGCGTTTTTCCGGAGGCGGAAATTCGCACCATAACCCGTATAACACCCCCCAATAACGATGAAAGGATTCCCTAAAATGCTCAATATCAAGGACATGATGCAACGTGCGCAGCAGATGCAATTCAAATTACAGGAAGTTCAGGAAAAGCTCAAAGACATCAACGTAGAGGGCGAAGCCGGCGGCGGTCTGGTTAAAACCGTTCTGTCCTGCGCCGGAATCGTTCAAAACATCACGCTGGACCCTTCTGTCATTAACCCGGCGGAACGTGAAACGCTTGAGGACCTGATCGTGGCCGCACTTAATAACGCCAACACGGCCAAGGAAGAGCGCATAAAACAGGAGACGCAAGGCATGATGGACCAGCTCGGCCTGCCCAAGGACACAAAACTTCCCTTTTAATAAACTAAAAAGCACCCCCCAATGCGAATTGCCACATGGAACATAAACTCCGTACGCCTGCGCCTGCCGCTCTTACAGCGGCTGATGCAGGAACGTACGCCCGATGTCATCGCCCTTCAGGAAACCAAAACGCCGGATGAGTTTTTCCCCTTCGATGCCGTACGTGCGGCGGGCTACCCCCATATCCACATTCACGGGATGAAGGGCTATAATGGCGTGGCGATTCTCTCCAAAATCCCGTTCGAGGCACAAGACATACACCACCGTTGTGGCCGGGAAGACTGCCGTCACATGGCCGTACGTCTGGGCGGGGTTGAGCTTCATAATCTCTATATCCCCGCTGGCGGGGATGAGCCCGACCCGGACATTAATGATAAATTTGCCCACAAACTCGCCTTCGTTGAAGAAATGGCCCAATGGTTCAAAACCCACGCCACACCGGATCGTAAACTCATCGCGGTGGGGGATTTCAACATCGCGCCGTATGAGCATGACGTCTGGTCTCATAAGCAGCTCTTGAAAGTCGTCTCACACACACCACCGGAAACCACGCGGCTGGCCGCCATGCGGGAATCGCTGAACTGGATAGATACCGCCCGGTATTTCGTGCCCATGGCTGAAAAATGCTACACGTGGTGGTCATACCGCAACAAAGACTGGGAGAAATCAAACCGGGGCCGCAGGCTGGATCATATCTGGGTAACGCCGCCACTGAAATCGGCACTTGCGCGGCATGAAATCCTGACCGAGGCCCGGAACTGGCCTCAACCCTCCGACCACGTCCCGGTTATACTGGATCTAAATCTCTAAGGGCAAATATCCAGTTTCTCAAAGGCCCTCTAAAAAGGACAAAAACAGCTAATATTTTGTTATTAAATAAAAATCAGAAGTCGCTGCAACGGCCACGGACTTCCCAATCCCCAAAACGCGTAGGCTCTTTCAAGCCCATATCGGCAAAACCACCCCGCTCTTTCACAGGGGGCTTCAGGGTTTTCTCGTCATTTTTATCGTTTTGATCCGTTTCCGGACTTGGTTTTTTTGCGCTCATCTTTCATGATGTATCTCATCATAAGTGATTTGAAAAGAGCAATGACCATAAATGACACAAGCCATCCCTGCCGAACTGGAGCGCTACCGCGCTGAAATCGACCGTCTTGATACCGCCCTGATCGAGGCGCTTTCCCGGCGTTTTGAGATCGTACGGGCCGTAGGCATCCTCAAGGCCGAAAGAAACATGGAAGTCGTCCAGAGCAAGCGGGCACAGGCCGTTATTGACCGCGCTGCGGCCCTCGCGCAGGAAAAAAATCTGGACCCCGCGCTCATACGCAAAATCTACGCTCTGATGATCGACCACGCCCATAAGCTGGAAAATGATATTCTTGAAACACACGCCAGCGCCCCGAAAGACCCCTCATGACAAACAGCAATGATGAGGAAAGCGCCGGTCTGGCCGCCCGCCAGAGCGTTTTAGACCTGCTGGAGAACATTCTTCAGCGAAAACAGGCCCTCGATCACGCGCTGGAAAACACAATGAGCTTTAAAACGCTCCCCGCCCGCGACCGGGCTTTTGCCCGCATGATGGTGGCCACAATTTTGCGGCGCATGGGCCAGATTGATGCTTTAATTGAAAAAGCCATCGCAAAAAAAGAAACACCGCGCAGCTTAAAATTACAGAACATCCTGCGCCTAGGCGTAGCACAAATCCTGTTTATGGAGGTCGCCGATCATGCCGCCGTCGATACCGCTGTACGTCTGGCGCAATCCCACGGCATGGAATGGCAAAAGGCTTTCGTCAACGCCCTCTTGCGTACCATCACACGTACGGGCGGTGAATGGCTGGCGTTACAGGACGAAACCCGCCTCAACACGCCGGAATGGTTACTCAAAATCTGGATAGAAGATTACGGTCTGAACACGGCCGCACACATCGCCAAAGCCAATCTTGCCGAAGCCCCACTGGACATCACCGTCAAGGATTTATCCGCCTTAAGCTACTGGGGCGAAAGCCTTGAGGCCGCAAAACTGCCCACGGATACCCTGCGCCGCGCCGCTGGGGGCGCCATTCAGGATCTGGACGGCTTTAACGAAGGCGATTGGTGGATACAAGATGCCAGCGCCGCCATACCGGCTGGTCTGTTCGGGGATATAAAGGGCCAGCCCGTCCTTGATCTCTGCGCGGCGCCCGGTGGAAAAACGCTCCAGCTGGCCGCCAAGGGCGCACACGTCACCGCGATAGACCGCTCCATCACCCGCCTCAAACGGCTGGAGGACAATATCCGGCGCATGGGCCTTGAAAATAACGTCACCATCACCTGTGCCGATGCCGCCAATTGGCAACCCGCCGCCCCTGCGCCCTATATTCTGCTGGACGCCCCGTGCAGCGCCACCGGAACCATCCGCCGTCATCCCGATGTTCCGCATCTAAAAACCCCGCGTGATCTGCCCGGCCTTTTAAAAATACAGGCCGCCATCTTGAGCAACGCCTTTGACATGCTCATACCGGGCGGTATCTTAATCTACTGTACGTGTTCCTTGCAAAAATCCGAGGGCGAAACACAAATCACCGCCTTTCTAAACGCCAACCCTGCGGCAAAACGCCTGCCGATAACAAAGGACGATCTGGAGGGTATTGATGAATTTATAACCCCCGAGGGTGATATACGCATCTTCCCGCACCATATGGCAGAGCTGGGTGGAATGGACGGGTTTTTCATCGCCCGCCTGACCAAATCCAAATAACCTTAAAACTTACGCGCGTTAGATAATGAGCACAGACATACAAAATCAAGGCTGGATCAGCAAATGCCCGCCGCACTGGCAGCCCTATCTCATTTTAGCCCGGGTTGACCGACCGATCGGTATCTGGCTTTTACTCCTGCCTGCGCTCTGGGCCATCGCTCTGGCTGTAACGCAATTCGGCAGACCAACCGCCGGGTTCATATTCTGGAGCCTGTGGATCACAGCGCTCTTTACCCTCGGCGCCATTTTCATGCGCAGCGCGGGCTGCATCATCAATGACCTTTGGGACCGTGATCTTGATGCCGGGGTTGAACGCACCCGCCAAAGACCGCTGGCGAGCGGAGAAATACCGATCGGTCGGGCCGTAATATTTCTGGGCGCTTTGCTGCTGGGTGGCTTTTGTGTGCTGATCTTGCTGAATCCCGCCACCATCTTACTAGGGCTGCTGACCATACCGCTGATCATCATCTACCCGCTGATGAAGCGCGTAACATTCTGGCCGCAGGCTGTTTTAGGCCTGACCTTTAATTTCGGCGCTCTTATGGGCTGGACGGCCATAACCGGAGCCTTAAGCCCGCCCGCACTTTTCCTCTACAGCGCCGGTTTTTTCTGGACCATGGGCTATGACACCATCTACGCGCATATGGATAAGGAAGACGATATCCTCATCGGTGTAAAATCAACCGCGCTAAAATTCGGGGCGCAGAGCAAATACTGGGTGGTCGGTTTCTATACGGCAACAGGAATATTTTTAACACTGGCGCTAATCAGTGCCACCAAAACGCCTTTGAGCGGGCTTTTTCTACTGCCCACCGCTTTATATTTTTTTAAACTGCTCCGGCAATGGGATATGAATGACACCCAAAGCGCTTTGCACATTTTCCGCGCCAACCGCAATGCCGGGCTGCTCATACTGGCTGGTCTTTTTTTAGGTGGCCTTGCAGGAAATTTCTTGAGCTAGAAAAACGGCCCCTCACCCCTCAAAGCCCCCGAAAAACATCCTCAAACATAGCCGGGGTAAGGCGATTCGTCTGCGTGTTATAGCGGGAGCAATGATAGGAATCCAAAAGCGTAAGCCCGTTCCCCAAATCATGCCGCACATTATGCGAAAATTTAAACGCCGCAACCTTAAGCCCCAGCGCCCGTAAGACACCCCGGTGAGAAACAAGCCCCAGCGCAATAATCGTTTTTAAACGCGACATCGCGGCCATTTCCTGAGCCAGAAAGTCCCGGCACTGTGCCTCCTCCATACCAATCGGTTTGTTTTCCGGCGGCACACACCGCACCGCATTGGTAATCCGGCAATTCACCAAAGTAAGGCCATCATCCTTGCTTTGGGCGTATTCCCCTTCGGCCAGTCCAAACTTCAACAACGTCGCATAAAGAAGATCACCGGCATAATCGCCGGTAAAAGGGCGACCTGTAAAATTCGCGCCCTTCAATCCGGGGGCCAGCCCGACAATCAGAATTTCAGCCGATAACGGCCCGAAAGCCGGAACCGGCGCATTAAATTTATCCGGAAACTTTGCCCGATTTTCCATGCGAAACCGCACCAACCGGGGGCAAAGGGAACAATCACGATCGGGCGGCACAAAGCTCATAATATAAAATATAGCAACTCTGGCGCCGCGTATCTAGGCGGCAGCCAGATTCCGGAGCTTCTGATCGGCAATAACCAGCATCGGCAGATCAACCGTCCCCGCGCAGCGCAATTCCGCAAACACCGCTTCAAGCTTCTCCACATTCGCAGCATTTTCCGCCAGCCACGTCTCAGCCAGACTCAATCCTTTCGCGGCTTTCCCGCCGGTATCGCTCAGGATTTTAACAGTCAATGCCGCTTGCGCGTTATAGAGCTGGTCAACCAGACCGCGCGTCGCGTCCTGCGCCCAGTGATCATCCGCCGGCAAGTACCGCGCCTGCTGACGCAGCCAATCCATATGGAATCGCTCGCCAATCTGGAAATAGGTCTGCGCCGTAGCCAGCAAATCAGCTTTCTGCTCCAACGAAACCCGGATAATATCACAGGCCGAGGACAAAACCGGCATAATGGCAATACGATAGGCCAAAGCTGGCGGTAAACCGTCATTTTCACCGCTGCGCACGCGCAGATCAATACTCTCCTTCAATCCGGGCGTCACCAGTTTATTCATATTATCGCGCAGCAGGCTTATACCCTTGCCGAAATTCTGAATTTCCTGACCAATATCAAGATTACGGCCCAAACGCATAAGGAACCAGGCAATCGCATATTCCGCCATATACGAAATTTCCCGCATGGCTCGTAATTGGACCGCAGCGGGCACTTTATTGTCCAGCGCCTCAATCTCATCCCACAGATCCCGCAAAGAAAACGCATCGCGAACGATAATATATGCTTTGGCGATCTGGTCACTGCTGGCACCCGTTTTGCTCCGCTCATCCTTAAGGAAAGTCGGCCCCATACGGTTAATCAGGGAATTGGCCATAGACGTGGCAACAATCTCACGCGCCAGTTTATGACGGCGAATTTCTTTCACGAAATTCTTCTGCAAGGCTTCCGGGAAATAATTAATGATCCAGTCCTGCATATCCGCACTATCGGGAATATCCGACGCCAGAAGATCCTGCGTAAAGGTAATCTTGGCGTAAGACACCAAAATCGCCAGCTCCGCCCGCGTTAGACCCTTACCCGCGCGCAACCGCTGCTGGATGGTTTCCTCATCCGGCAAGCCTTCAATAACACGGTCCAGCCCTTTTTCCCGCTCCAGATCCCGAATAAATTCATTTTGGATCTCAAGTTTTTCCTTGGCCTGCAATTCTGCCAGACTGATCGCCTGTGCCTGCTGGTAATTATTGCGTAAAACCAGCGTAGAGACATCCTCCGTCATGGATTCCAGCAGCTTATTACGCGCCGCCATATCCATTTTATGCTCTTTATTATTAATGGCATCGCTGAGCAGAATTTTAATATTCACCTCAATATCCGAGGAATTCACGCCGCCGGAATTATCAACGAAATCGGTGTTGATATGCCCGCCATGCTCGGAAAACTCGATACGGGCCAGTTGGGTCACACCAAGATTAGCGCCCTCACCAATCACCTTCACCCGAAGCTGCGCCGCGTTCAGACGCAACGAATCATTGGCCTTGTCTCCGACATCGGCGTGGCTTTGCGTGGTGGCCTTAACATAGGTACCAATACCACCAAACCACAACAGATCGGCACGCGCGCGCAATATCGCCTGCATCAGCTCATTCGGCGTAACCTTTTCCTTTTCAATATCAAAACGCTGACGGATTTCCGGCGTCAATGTCAAAACCTTCTCGCTGCGGTCATAAATGCGCCCGCCCGCGGAAAGCTTTTTCACATCATATTCATTCCAGCCCATCACGCCTTTAAACAGACGCTCCCGCTCCTTAAAGCTGGAGGCCGCATCGGGGTTCGGGTCACAGAAAATATGCAGATGGTTAAACGCGCCGATCAAACGGATATGGCGCGACAAAAGCATGCCGTTACCAAACACGTCGCCGCCCATATCGCCCACACCCACAACATCAAAATCCTGTTCTTGAATATTGTGATTAAGCTGGCGGAAATGCAGCTTCACAGATTCCCACGCACCGCGGGCGGTAATGCCCATTTTCTTATGGTCATAGCCAACAGAACCACCCGAAGCAAACGCATCGCCCAGCCAAAAACCGTATTCCTGCGAAATGCCATTGGCAATATCAGAGAAAGAAGCCGTCCCCTTATCCGCGGCCACCACCAGATACGGGTCATCCCCGTCACGGCGCACGACATTCTTCGGCGGCACAACTTTCGCCCCGTCCAGATTGTCGGTAATGTCCAAAAGCCCGTGCATAAAGATTTTGTAACAGGCAATGCCTTCGGCCTGAAATTCCTGACGGTTGGCGGTCGGGCGCTTAACCACGAATCCACCCTTCGCGCCCATAGGCACGATCACCGAATTTTTTACCATCTGCGCCTTCATCAGGCCCAGCACTTCCGTACGGAAATCTTCATGCCGATCGGACCAGCGCAAACCGCCGCGGGCAATCTTGTCCCCGCGCAGATGCACCGCTTCCACACGCGGCGAATACACAAAAATCTCACGATATGGCCGTGGCGCGGGTAATTCCGGCACTTTCGAACAATCGAATTTAACCGCCAGATATGTCTTGGGCTGGCCCTGTTCATCAAGCTGATAATAATTCGTCCGCAACGTCGCCTCGACCAGCGCGGTAACCATACGCAAAATCCGGTCCTGATCCAAAGAAGCCACTTTTTCCAGCTCCCGCTCAATGCCGGTAAGGCATAAAGCGGCTTTTTCCGTGCTGGCCGCTTCCTTAAGCGCAGGGTTATGCAGCGCATCAAACAAATCCACCACAAACCGGGCAATTCTCGGGTTTTCAATCAACGCCTTCTCGGTATAAGGACGGCTGAGCGGATAGCACATCTGCTTGAGATAGCGAACATAGGTTCTTAGAACACTGACCTCACGCCAATCCATATTGGCCGAAAGCATAAGACGGTTGAGCGTGTCATTCTCCATCTCCCCGGCCCAGATTCTTAAAAAACCATCCTCGAAGTTTTTCTTAACATCACCGACAACCACTTCTTCGCGGATGCTGGGTGTCTCCAGACGGAAATCATGAACCCACACCGAAAGATCGCTGCCATGCGGCTTGATCTCAAACGGCAGCTCGGAAAGCGCCCGCAAACCCAGATCTTTCAAAATCGGCATAACATCAGAGAGCGTCAGCGGCTCTCCCGGATTATAAACCTTAAGGCACAACTGCCCGGCTTCGGCATCTTCCGGCCGGTAAAGATCAAGATTCAATATCTCGCTCGAGAGAACCTGCTCGATTTTCTCAATATCGAAAACCGACTGCTTGGGGCGGTAACGGCTGGTATATGCCACCGGAAAGGCCTCGCCATAGCGAACAACCATAGCGGTAATACTGCTCTCATCACTATACACCTCGGCCAGCGCCTGCGAAAGCAGCTCCGGCCAGGTCTGTCCAATCTCCTGCAATTTGCGCTCAAGCTCTTCGGCACTGATAGAGGGCTCATCACCCTGGCGAACATTCACGATAAACATCACGCGGGCAAACAGGGAATCATCCAGCGATGTATAAAAACTCTCGCAAACACCATTCAGCTCTTTTTCAAGCAACTGGCTGATCTTTTTGCGCAGATTGGTGCCGTAACGCTCGCGCGGCACATAAACAAGACAGGAAATATAACGGCGGAACGGATCACGGCGCATAAACAGGGCAATGCGCTGACGCTCCTGCAACCGCAGGATATTCGTCGCGATAACCAGCATATCCTTGGGCGCAATCTGAAACAATTCATCCCGCGGATATTTTTCCAGAATATGGCGCAGGGCTTTCCGGTCGTGCGAACCGGGAATGAACTGCGAAAGCTCCAACACCTCTTCGACCTTTTCCCGCAGATAAGGCACATCGCCAACGCTGCGCGAATACGTCACAGAGGTAAAAAGCCCTAAAAACAGCTTCTCGCCCTTAACCTTACCGGATTTGTCATAGGTCTTAACGGCAATCGCATCCATCGGCACACGGCGGTGAACCGTAGAGAGACGGTTGGTTTTTGAAACCAGAAGCGGCGGCAAATTACGGCGCATTTCCTGAAACGCGCGCGGCAGACCCTCATCATTTTCACTGATATAGGCCGGGCGAACACCATCATGCAAGAGACCAAGGCTGGAGCCTTTAACGGTACGGCTCTTCAGCTCGCCATCCTTCTCATAAAATTCATATTCGCGGTAACCCAGCAGCGTAAAGCTGTTATCGCAAAGATAATCCAGAAATTCGCAATATTGCTGAACCTCCCGAACCGGCTTCCCGGTTTTGGCATTGGCCAGCTCCTCACGGGCTTTTTTCATTTCCGCCAGCATGGGGCGCCAATCCCGGTTAGCGATATAAACATCCTCCAGAGCGGTATGCAACCCGCTCTCCAGCTCTTTCAAAGCTTCATCGGAAAATACATCCTTGATCTGCAGGTGAATATGCGACTGGCGGATATACCCTTCCTTGGCTGTATCGGCGATATCAACCAGCTTGCCCTTCGCATCGTAAAGCGCATAAAAAATAGGGTGCAGCATCAAGTCGATCAGGTGGTTATTCTTATTCACCTCGGCGGCCACAGAATCCACGATGAACGCCATATCATCGCTCACCACATCTATAATGGTCTTACGCGCGCCCACGCCGGAAAGGCCGCAGCTTTGAATCTGGATATTGGCCTGCCCGGTGCCGCGTTTTTTTGCCAGCTCCCAATGCGTTTCCGCAACGGTGGCCAATAATTCTCCATCAAAATAACCGCAATCGGCTTTTGAAATATGATGGCTTAATTCTTCAATAAGTTTCTTCGGCCCTTCAAGAGACTCGGCAGGAATGGCTTTAAGAGCGGCTTTAACGAGGGAATTGGACATGGGCATACACACATTTTTTTAGGGGTTATTTTCGTTTTTTAGTAAACTTCCGTACCGAACATATGATACAGGGCCAAAGAAAAAGCAAGGATGAAATTCAAGGATAAAATTCAAGGCCTTAAAAGCCCTTCCGATACTGCGCCGCATCATTTTTAAAGCATTTTTTTAAAGATCGAAAAGCATAGCGCAACCCCATCCTTCAATACCGCGGACGCCGTTTACTTAAAACAGGCTCGTTTGCCCGCCGCCGAACTCTTTGTCACGCACCGGCTTTTTAAGGGGCGCATCTTTTTGACCCTTCACTGACCCGCTGACTTGCGCACGCAACCGCCCATCATTGCGGAACTGAACCTCAATTGAGGCCCCCGGCCCACCGGCCCGCGCCGCATCCATGATCAAGGCGCCTTCCCCATCACGCACAACGGCAAAGCCGCGCTGGAGGATATTTTCAAAACTATATGCCTCCAGCATTTTTCCGGCATGCTTCAAATCTCTATCCTTATCCTGCAACAGCTTGACGCCCACCGCGCCCAATTGCTCCCCCCAGCGGGACAGCGCTTTTTCCGCCTCCCGCAGCCGCTCCTGCGGACGCACCAAAGCCCCCGCAATCTCCACCAGCGCGCTGCGCTTGACCTCTATAAAACGCCCGAATAAACCCGAGAGCTTATCCCCCAGATGATCCAGCCGCTGCACCTGCGCTTCTAACAGACGCGCAGGATCACCCAGCCCGGCGCTGCGCGCCTCCAAACGGTGACGGCTCTCGGCCAGAAAACGGTTCATCCCGCTGGCCAGACGCTGCTCATATTCTAAAATCTGCTGCGCCAGCGCCGCCCGCACCGGAACCGCCATTTCCGCCGCGCCGGTCGGAGTTGGCGCGCGTAAATCCGCCGCATAATCGGCCAAAGTCGTATCCGTTTCATGACCAATCGCGGAAATAACGGGAATTTTGCTCTCGGCAATAGCGCGCACAACGCCCTCATCATTAAAACCCATCAAATCCTCAAGCGATCCGCCGCCCCGCGCCACAATCAACACATCCGGGCGGGGAAGCCCATGCGCGGGCAGGCTCTGAAAACCACGAATGGCCGCCGCGACCTGCGCCGCCGCCTGCTCGCCCTGCACTAAAACCGGCCAGACCAGAACATGGCGGGGAAACCGGTCGGACAAACGGTGCAAAATATCGCGGATCACCGCCCCGGTCGGGGACGTCACCACACCAATAACATCCGGTAAAAAAGGAATCGGGCGTTTGCGCTGCGGCGCAAATAACCCCTCAGCCAAAAGCTTTTTTCGCCGCTCCTCCAGCATCTTCAAAAGCGCGCCTTCCCCGGCCAGCTCCATAGATTCTACAATAAGCTGATAATTCGAGCGCTGCGGAAAGGTTGATATGCGCCCGGTGCAAATCACCTCCAGCCCCTCCTCGGGCTTAAGATCAATTTTTGCCAGCGTCCCCTTCCAGCACACCGCATCAATCACCGCGCCCTGATCCTTAAGCGAGGAATACATATGACCCGATGTGGCAATGGACACGCGCGATCATTCACCGCGCACACGCACGCGCCCGAAATTCTCCTCAAGCGTGCGTTTAAGGGAAAGCGCCAGATCGGACACAGAAAATTCGGGGACATTTGTTTTAAGGGCGGCATCTTCGGACATAAAAAGATGATATGATTGATCCGGCTATAAACTCAAGCCCCCTATTCGCTCAATCTCACGCCGCAGGATTCTCATGCCCGTTTCCTTTTCCTCCTTTTATACCCAAACCGAAGAACAGGCGGTGCAAGCCGTTTTACAGGGCTTTGACTGGTCGCCGGAACGCGCGCAGGCCACGCGCGAACGAGCCATAAAATTGATTGAGAGCATCCGTACACAAAAAAGAGCGCCGGGCCAGCTCGAATCCTTCCTGCAGGAATACGCGCTCGATACACAAGAGGGGCTGGCGCTCATGTGTCTGGCCGAAGCCTTGCTGCGCGTACCGGATAAGGCCACCGCCGGTATGCTGATCCGCGATAAGGTCGCCGCCGCCAACTGGCTGGATTCTGCGGGCGGCTCCAAAGACTGGGTGGTCAAGGCTGCGGGTCTGGGGTTATTCATGACCAACAAAACACTCGAAGGCGCCCTCTCCCGCATTGGCGAGCCTTTCGTGCGCGAAGCCATGATCAAGGCGATGCAAATTCTGGGCAAACAATTCGTCTTGGGCCGCGACATCGAAGAAGCATTTCAAAATGCACAACCCCTTAAAAAGAAAGGCTACCGCCTGTCTTACGATATTCTGGGCGAAGGCGCACGAACCGAAATTGACGCGGTTCACTACTTCGAATCCTATGCCGCCGCTATCCGCTATATTGGTGACCGCGACAATAAAAACGATACGAAACGTCCCGGAATTTCCGTGAAGCTTTCCGCCCTGCATCCTCGCTACAGTTTCGCGCAGGAAGAGCGCTGCGTTCCTGAAATGACTGCGCGTTTAAGCGCACTGGCACAATTGGCGGCGGAGCGCAATCTGGCACTCACCGTTGATGCGGAAGAATCCGAACGGCTCAACACCGCCCTGCGCATCATTGAGGCAGTCATAACCGCACCACAATTCAAAGACTGGAACGGCTTTGGTCTGGCGGTTCAGGCCTACAGCAAAGCCGCTCTGCCCGTGATTGACCACGTCACTACGCTGGCCCGTGAACACAAAAAACAGGTGCAGATAAGGCTCGTTAAAGGGGCATATTGGGATAGCGAGATTAAAAAAACACAAATCGCCGGGCTGGAAAATTTTCCCGTCTATACAAGAAAATACCACACCGATGCCGCCTATCTGGCCTGTGCCGCCCGTATGTTGGGGGCGGGCGAGGCGCTCTATCCAATGTTCGGCACCCATAACGCCGCCAGCGCCGCCGCCATACTGGAAATGGCTGGTACGCCAGAAACCGGACAAAAACCCCGCTTTGAATTTCAAAGGCTCTTTGGCATGGGCCAGGCCCTGCACGATCTCTTGCTGGAAAACGAACAAATCCCTGTAAGCCTGTATGCCCCCGTAGGACCACATGAAGACCTGCTGCCCTATCTGGTGCGCCGCCTTTTAGAGAACGGTGCAAATACATCCTTTGTGAACCGCGTATTGGACGCAGATGCACCGGTGGATGATCTTGTGGCCTGCCCTGTGGATAAATCTATAAGATCAAACGGAGCCGCCCACCCTGAAATTATACCCGCAACCGCGCTTTTCAAAAATGAAAAACCGGTGGGCCGTCTCAATTCAAGAGGGCTGGATCTTCATGCGCCAGAGGTGATCAAAACTCTGGAAAATACCATGGCGGGCTTTATGCCGGACTCTGGAAAAACATATACAGCCGCGCCCCTCATCGCGGGCAAATCCTTTATCCAGACCATACCCGAAATCATTATCAATCCGGCTGATTTCACCGACACGCTCGGAAAGGTCTATCCTGCCAATGATGCCCTGATGAAAAAAGCCTTCAGCGCGGCGCAGGAAACCTTCCCGCTCTGGTCAAACACAAAGGCCGATACGCGCGCCAAAGCATTGGAAACTCTGGCGGATCTCTACGAAAAACATACAGCCGAGCTTATGGCACTTTGCGTGCGCGAAGCGGGGAAAACACTGCCCGATGCATTGGCTGAGATCCGCGAAGCTATGGATTTTTGCCGCTATTACGCCGCGCAGGGCCGGGCACATTTCGCCGAAACCGGCCTGAGCCTTCCCGGTCCCACTGGCGAATCCAACACCCTCACACTACGCGGGCGCGGCACCTTTATCTGCATCAGCCCATGGAATTTCCCGTTGGCCATTTTCACCGGCCAGATCGCCGCCGCCCTCATAGCGGGCAATTGCGTGATCGCCAAACCGGCGGAGCAAACACCGCTCATCGCCGCCCGCGCGGTTGAACTGATGCACGAGGCCGGAATACCCCCCGGCGCACTGGCCCTTCTCCCCGGTGATGGCCGAATCGGCGCGGCCCTCTGCGCGCATGCACAGGTCGCGGGCGTTGCCTTCACCGGCTCAACCGCCGTAGCGCAGGAAATAAACCGCACACTGGCGGCTAAAAACGGCCCGATCGTACCGCTCATTGCCGAAACCGGCGGTCAGAATGCCATGATCGTCGATTCCTCCGCCCTGCCGGAACAGGTCGTGGACGATGTCCTCACCAGCGCCTTCGGATCGGCGGGTCAACGCTGCTCCGCCCTGCGCGTCTTATGCCTTCAGGAAGACACGGCGGATAAGATCATCCGGCTTTTACAAGGGGCCATGAAAACCCTGAACATCGGCACCCCTGCGCGCCTCTCCAGCGATATAGGGCCTGTCATTGACGAAGAAGCACGCGGCGCACTTTTGCGTCACCGTGAAGCGTTAAGGGGCTTCGGAAAACCTGTATTTGAAATCCCCGTTTCCCCCGCATTGAACCAAAACGGCTTTTACTTCGGCCCCTGCGCCTTTGAAATCCCGGCAGTTAAAAATCTGGGCGCGGAGGTCTTCGGCCCCATTCTGCACATCGTGCGCTATAAAAAGGCCGAGCTTGCAGACATTTTAAGCCAAATCACAGACACTGGTTATGGCCTGACCTTAGGGGTCCACAGCCGAATCCAGAGCTTTCATGAGCAGATCATCCAAAGCCTGCCTGCGGGCAATGTCTATATCAACCGCTCCATGACCGGGGCCATTGTCGGCTCCCAGCCCTTTGGAGGCACCGGCCTGTCCGGCACCGGGCCAAAAGCAGGCGGCCCGCATTACTTAGCGCGTTTTGCCACAGAAAGATCGCTCTGCATCAACACGGCGGCGGCGGGCGGCAACGCCAGTCTTGTATCGCTGGGTGAATAAGTTAAGATGCCGAAAAACGGTTAAAAGAAGGCTCTGTTAAATGAAAGTTTTATTGATCGGCTCCGGTGGCCGCGAACATGCGCTGGCCTGGGCATTATCCACTTCGGAAAAATGCGAAATTCTTTATTGCGCGCCCGGCAATGCCGGTATCGAAGATTGCGCAAAATGCGTGGATATCGCCGCAGATGATCTGGATTCCCTCACCCGCTTCGCGCAGGAAAAAGCCATTGATCTCGTAATTGTCGGCCCCGAAGCGCCCCTCGTTGCGGGGCTGGCTGATAAGCTCAAAGCCTTGAACATTGCCGTATTCGGACCGGATGCCAAAGCGGCGCAGCTCGAAGGCTCCAAAGGCTTTATGAAGGATTTATGCGCCAAATATGACATCCCGACGGCCGCCTACGGACGGTTCGCCGACTTCGATAAAGCCAGAGATTTCATAGAAAAACAGCCCGGCCCCGTGGTGGTCAAGGCCGATGGTCTAGCCGCCGGCAAGGGCGTGGTCATCTGCAACAACAAGCAAGAGGCCATAGAAGCCGCGCGCGACATGCTCTCCGGCAATGCCTTCGGCTCCGCCGGGGCGGAAGTGATAATCGAGGAATTTCTGGATGGCGAGGAGCTCAGCTATTTCGCGCTGGCTGACGGTAAAACCCTCCTGCCCCTCAATTCCGCGCAGGACCATAAACGCGCCTTCGATGGTGATAAAGGGCCAAATACCGGCGGCATGGGGGCCTATTCCCCCGCGCATCTCATGACCCCGGCGCTGGAACAAAAAATCCTGAGCCGGATTATCGAGCCGACATTAAAAGCCATGGAGCAGGAAAACTGCCCATTCACCGGTGTTTTATTTGCGGGCATCATGGTCGTAAAGGGCGAGCCGATCCTGCTGGAATACAATACGCGGTTCGGGGATCCGGAATGCCAGACCCTTATGATGCGCCTGCAGGGCGATCTTCTGGAGATCCTCTCCGCCGCCGCCGATGGCAAATTGAGCCGCATAACCCCCTCCATAGGCTGGAGCGATAAAACCGCCCTCTGCGTGGTCATGGCCGCCAACGGCTATCCCGGCGCCTATAAAAAACAAACGCCCATAGACGGGTTGAAGGCGGCAAACGCTCTGGACGATATCAAAATTTTTCACGCCGGCACCGCGCATGGAGAAAACGGGCAATATCTCAGCACAGGCGGGCGTGTTCTTGGAATAACCGCTCTGGGGGCAACCGTGGCCGAGGCGCAGAGCAAAGCCTATAATGCAGTGGATCAGATTCATTGGCCGGAGGGATTTTGCCGCCGCGACATCGGCGGGCGGGCCACGCAGGCCCGCAAAACAGGATAAAAATCTTACGGATTCACGGCGTTTTTCGTCCGCCGGTCCTGAAAAAACGATTTTAAAATCGTGCCACATTCTTCCGCCATAATCCCGCTGGAAACCAAAGGGCGATGGTGGCAGGTGGGCTGTTCATAAAATTTTCCACCATGCAAAACCCCGCCGCCTTTAGGGTCAGATGCACCAAATATGACCCGGCGCAGACGCGCAAATGATATCGCCGCCGCACATAAAGCGCAGGGTTCCAGCGTTACATACAGGTCATACTCCGGAATGCGTTGCACCCCTTCGGCGGCGCACACGCTGCGAATACATAAAATTTCCGCATGCGCGGTGGGGTCGTTCATCGTAATGGTCCGGTTTCCGTGCCGCGCGGCAATCAAGCCGTCGGCCCGGCGCACCATAACCGCGCCGATGGGAACCTCCCCCAGCGCTGCCGCTGCATTTGCCTCTTCCAATGCGGCCCGCATATATATAGTCTCATCCACCATGACCGCAGAAAATCACAAAGCTGAAAGAATTGCAAAACGAATAGCGCGCGCAGGCCTGTGTTCCCGGCGTGATGCCGAACGCTGGATAGAGCAGGGCCGCGTCAAACTCAATGGCCAGACCCTGCAAAGCCCGGCCTGTACCGTTACGGCTTCGGACCAGATCATTGTTGATGGAAAAATTTTACAGGGCGCGGAAAAAACACGGCTCTTCCTTCATCATAAACCTGCCGGGCTGGTCACCACACATAAAGATGAGCATGGCCGCGCAACCGTTTTTGATCATCTTCCCCCCAGCCTGCCCCGCCTCATCAGTGTGGGACGGCTCGACCTGAACACCGAAGGCCTGCTCCTGCTCACCAATGACGGCGAACTGGCGCGTTATCTGGAATTACCATCAACCGGATGGACGCGGCGCTACCGTGTTCGGGTGATGGGTACAATCGATACGGCGCGGCTCGAAAACCTGAAAAAGGGCATCACCATAGATGGGGTCAATTACAAGTCAATCGAAGTCACAGTGGATCAGGAGCAAAAAAGCGCAAATACGTGGCTGACCGTAACGTTAAAGGAAGGAAAGAACCGGGAAATCCGGCGCGTTATGGAGGCAATGGACCTTCATGTGGGCCGCCTTATTCGTACCGCTTACGGGCCATTCAATCTCGATTCTCTTGAGCGCGGTACACTGCGCGAAATCAAGGAACAAACCTTGAAGGACCAGATCGCGGGCTATTTCAAAACCAGACCTTAAGGGAACCGTTCAAAAATGCGCATTGTCGCCGGAGAACATCGCGGACGAAAACTGCTGGCGCCGGACGATAAATCCGTCAGGCCCACCTCTGATAAAGTGCGCGGCGCCATTTTCAACGCGCTGCAATCCCGTATGAATATTCAAAATACCCATGTGATAGATGCCTTTTGCGGCACCGGCGCACTGGGGCTGGAGGCTCTTTCGCGCGGCGCGGCGCATTGTACCTTTATCGACAGCGATAAAAAGGCGCTCTTACTGGCAAAAACCAATGCGCAAACGCTCGACCTTTTAAAACGCGCCCGTTTCCTCAATGCCGACATGACCCGCCAGAATCGGATCACTGCACCGCCCTCTCCCTACGAGCTTGTTTTTCTGGACCCACCGTATCGAAAATCTCTCATAGAGCCTGCTTTATATGGTCTTGTGCAAAATAACCATATAGCCGAAAATGCCTGGGTTGTGATTGAATCGGAAAAGGAACATGACCTTGTTCTATCCGGCGCATTTACGGTTCAAAATCAAAAAATATATGGTGATACGAAAATAACCCTGCTGCGCCACACACCATAACAAGCCCTCACCCCATAAACCTAAATATCTTGATTTCCAAACCGCATACAGCAAGAATAAAATCATGATCTACGCAATAGGTGTACTCGGATTCATTGGCGGATTTGCCGCCGGGCAGATGTTACTGTATTTCCTGCTGCGGCATAAAAGCAGGGAAGACCTCCTGACCGACCGCCATCTGAAATTAAAATATGGTTTGCTGAACTGGGGCTTTGCTGTGCTGGGCTGCTACGCTTTCATGGAAATATATCAAAAGTACTTCGGGTAAAATATACGCAGCGCCCCTTGAGAAAGCATGAAAGCGGCCTATACTTGCTAGACATTGACCACCCATAAAATACAAAAAAGTTTAAACAATTGACCTTATCAAGGAGATATAAATGCGCAGAATTTTAATGACAGGTGCGCTTTGCGCCCTCATGTTCACACCCTCTCTGGCCCATGCCCAGATTGAAAACTACACCTTCGATAAGGAACATACGCAAATCTTCTTTACCGTAAACCATCTCGGTTTTTCGAATTCAACCGGCAGCTTTCAAACCTTTGACGGCGGCTTTACGTTTGACCGGGGCGAGCCACAAAAATCAAAAGTCGAACTCACCATCCCCACCGACAGTCTGGAAATGAACGACGACAAATGGAATGAACACCTCAAGGGCAAAGATTTTTTTAATGTCACCGCCTTTCCGACCATGACCTTCAAAAGCACAAAAATTGATGTGACCGGTGAGAACACCGCCAACATCACGGGCGATCTCACTTTGCTGGGCGTGACTCATCCCGTAACCCTGGCCGCCACCTTGAACAAGGCGGACAAACATCCTTTTGGTGATAAATACATGGCCGGTTTTTCCGCCACCGCCAGCCTCAAACGCTCTGAATTCGGCATGGATTACGGTCTGCCGATGGTGGGGGATGATGTCAAAATCCATATCGAGGTCGAAGGCATCCGCGAGGATACCGGCAATGCCGGAACGGCGAACAAATAAAAGAGCAGAACAGATTTTGAAGACAAAAAACAAATACGACGCCGTCTCCAGATTTTTTCACTGGACGACGGCGCTTTTTATATTTGCCTTACTTATTGTCGGGCTTCTCATGACCGATATGGCCGTTTCCCAGACCAAAATCCAGATTTACGGCCTGCATAAATCTCTGGGCCTCACCGTTTTGGGTCTGGGGGTCATGCGCCTGCTCTGGCGAATCGGGGTCCCCGCGCCAAAATCTCTGGACACGCATGCGCGGTATGAACGCCTTTTGGCAAAAACGATACATATCGTTTTTTATATCTCCATCATCTGTATGCCTCTATCCGGCTGGTTTATGTCCTCAGCGGGCGAATACCCGAGCACTTTTTTTGGCCTGTTCGCAATACCCAGAATCATTCCAAAAGATCCGGCTCTTTTTAGCTTTTTTCGGGAGGTTCATGAGCTTTTCGCCTATACGCTGATCGGCTCCATAATCTTGCATGTTACAGGCGCGCTAAAACATCACCTCATTGACCGCGACAAAACCCTGCAACGCATGGGCGCGTCCCTGCCGATCGCGCTGATCGGGCTGGCCCTTTGGGCGGGCATCATTGGCATCCTCATTACAGGACAGTTCCAGCCGGAACAACCGACCCAAACCCCCACAGCCTCTTCCCCGTTTGTTTTTGCGCCGACACCCTTAACCACCGGAGAGGCCGCCCACCCGACAGAGCTCGCACAGAAACAAACGCAGGAACCGGCGCAAAAATGGTTCATTGACCCGATAAAAAGCAGCATTGCTTTTCAGTTCGCCCAAAGTGGACAGCCCGTAAACGGCTATTTTGAGAGCTGGAACGGCAGCATCAAATTCGATCCGGAAAACCCGCAAACCGGCGCAGTATCGATCCACATAAATGCAAACAGCATAAAAACCGGCAGCGATGATCGCGACCAGCAGGCGCGCGGCGCGGACTGGTTTGCCGTCACCGAACATCCGGCGATCTCTTTTCAAAGCAACTCTTTCAAGGCGCTGGGACCGCAACGCTTTGAAGTTTCAGGTTTCCTGAGCCTGCGCGGCCTGCGCCAGCCCGTTTCCTTCCCCTTTGACCTTGAAATCACTCAGGACAAATCTGGCCAGAAAACCGCCATCATGAGCGGCACGCTAACCTTAAGCCGCCTGAGCTTCGGCATCGGACAGGGAATCTGGCAGGAAACAAAAACCATCAGCGATGACGTGGAAATCCGGCTAAAAGTCACCGCAAACACACGATAAGTATAAAAGGGCGAATTGGCGATTGCCAGAGCTGGAAAATTCGGGCTAATGTATTCTTATGAGAACTTTATTTCATTTGTGGCTTCATCCTTTTTCCCGCAAAGTTCGAATTGTGCTGGCGGAAAAAAATCTTGATTTTGAGCTCCAGGTCGAAAAAATATGGGAACGCCGGATGGAGTTCCTGGCGTTAAACCCTGCGGGCGACGTCCCCGTTTTAATCGAGGAAGACGGCACAACCCTCGCAAACTCACAGGTCATCTGCGAATATCTTGAAGAAGTCTACCCGCAGATCAATCTTCTGGGCGAAGACCCGGTACAACGCTCTGAAACGCGCAGACTGGTCAGCTGGTTTGACGTAAAATTCAACCGCGAAGTCACCGACAACATCGTCGGCGAAAAACTCATGAAAAGCTTTTTAAAGATGGGGGAACCGCACGGCCCCTCTGTAAGAGCCGGACACGCCAATATTCATTACCATCTTGATTATATCGGCTTTTTAACCGAAAAACGGACATGGCTCGCGGGAAATGCTTTTTCTCTGGCCGATATTACCGCCGCCGCACATCTCTCCGCTGTCGATTACACCGGCGATGTCCCGTGGGAGGAGCATAAATCCGCACTCGAATGGTACAATAAAGTTAAAAACCGTCAGAGCTTCAAACCCCTGCTGGAGGAACGCATTCCCGGCTTTTCTCCCGCCGGGCAATTGGAAGATGTCGGCACCTGAAATCCCTCAACCAAGCAACAATAATAAATTTAGGGTCTTTTTTATAAAAAATGAGTAACAAAAAGCTTTTCTGTTTTGGCTATGGCTACACCTGCGACTATCTCGGTCACGAGTTAACGCAGCGTGGTGATTGGCTTATCAGCGGCACCACCAGAGATACAGACAAACGAAAAGCCCTAAAAGAACGTGCAATTAAGGCCTATATCTTTGATGCCACCGCGCCGCTGGCGGACCCGGCCTCTATTCTGGAGGGCACGACGCATCTCCTGATCTCAACCCCGCCCGGCGATGACGGCGACCCGGTATTCGAGGCCCATGCCGCCGATATCTTAAGAATAAAATCCCTGCAATGGGTTGGCTATCTTTCCACCACCGGCGTTTATGGCGACCGCGACGGGGAATGGGTCGATGAAACGGCTGAAATCCGCCCCACCACCAAACGCGGTTCCCGCCGGGCGCGGGCGGAAGAGCAATGGCTCTCCCTCCTGCATTCTCATGGCTTGCCGGTACATATCTTTCGTCTGGCCGGTATTTACGGGCCGGGCCGTAGCGCTCTGGATTCCATCCGCGCCGGTGTTGCCCGCCGTATTGATAAACCCGGCCACGCCTTCAGCCGCATTCATGTTGAGGACATCGTGCAGGTCCTTTGCGCCTCCATGGACCGTCCCAACCCGGGCGCTGCCTATAATATCTCCGATGATCTCGCCGCCCCCAGCCACGAAGTCATTAAATACGCCTGTGAACTTCTAAAGCGACCCATTCCAAAACTTGTCCCCTTTGAACAGGTCGATATGTCCCCCATGGTTTTAAGTTTCTATGGCGACAACAAAAGAATCCACAATGAGCGAATTAAAAGCGAACTGGGCGTAGAGCTGAAATACAAAAATTATCGCGCCGGGCTGGAAGCCTGCCTCGCCGCCGAACAATACGCAATATCCTTGTTCAAGACCAAAAACCGTCTGTTTTAAGCCTCTTTAGGCACCATTCCCTGCGCAATACACGGCAAGCGGACGATGACGGTGGTTCCAACACGCAAGGTCGATTCGATAATCAAATTACCACCATGCATCTCAACCAGCTCCTTGGTAATCGCCAGCCCCAGGCCTGAGCCTTCATGATTGCGGGCATAGGAGGAGGAAACCTGCTCAAACGGTTTTGTAATGGTGTTGAGTTTTCCGGCGGGAATGCCAATGCCGTTATCAATGATCTTGATAGAAATACGCTCGCCGCGCTCTCTTTTGCACTGCAGGCTCACCTGCCCGCCTTCATTGGTAAATTTAACCGCATTCGAGAGCAAATTCAGCAAAATCTGAAGCACCGCACGGCGATCGGCCACAATTTTAAAATCCTCATCCAGATCCTGATCAATGGAGACTCTAACCCCCGCATCCCGCGCCCGGCCCTCAATCATATGGACAGCCAGTTTTATAACTTTCCCGACCTGTAGCTCTTCCAGATCCAGAACATATTTCCCGGCTTCAATTTTCGACATGTCCAGAATATCGCTGATAAGATCCAGCAAATGCTCACCGCTCTCCCGGATGCCGCCAACATAATCCAGATATTTCTCCGTCCCGATCGGCCCCAAAAGCTGCCGCTCAATCATTTCGGAAAAGCCGATAATCGCATTCAACGGCGTGCGCAGCTCATGACTCATATTGGCCAGAAACTGCGTTTTTGCGGCATAGGCCCGCTCGGAAGCGTCCTTGGCCTCGCGAAGCTGGCGCTCATAAATCATCCGCTCGGTCATATCTTGCATAATGCCGTAAAGCGCATACACCTCGCCCAGCGCATCACGGGCACAGCGCCCTTCACAACGAATATAGCGCAGCTCCCCATCGGGTCGCCGCACCCGAAATTCCATGTCGTAGTCATTTTCCTCGATCAACGCGCGCTGAAAAGCCTGATTAACGCGCGCAATATCGTCCCGATGCACCATCTTGTTCATCGTGTCCAAACCCGGTGCAAATTCTTCAGGGTCCACGCCGAAAATGCGGAAAATCTCCTGCGACCATTCCATCTCCGGATAACCGATGGTCCAGTTCCAATGCCCCATACGGCCAATGCTCTCGGCGGCGCTCAACTGGCGCTCCCGATGCTCAAGCGCTTCTTGCTGGCTCTTAAGGGCGCTCACATCCCGGCCAGAGCAATAAAGCTTGCCCTCTGCGCTTTCCAGACTCCATTCCGTCCAGCAAACACGGCCATCCTTCCCGACAATCCGGGCTTCAAAATCTTCCACATCAAAGGCCGGCTCGCCGATAGCCCGCAACACGGCCAGAACACGGGGGCGATCCAGCGCATCAAACATATCGGCAAAACCCATGCCTGCCAGCTCTTCCGGGCTATAACCTGAAAGAGCGCAAAAAACCTCATTCACATGCAAAACCCGGCCACACGCACTGGTAATAATAACCGCCTGACGCGACAGGCCCAATAAACGCTTGAAATCCTCGCTCGTAAAATCCCCGGGGGCCAACGGCTGTAGAGGCACCTGACGCATGTCCTCTACCGGTTCGGACAGCTTTTGAAGCGGCGGAATCTCGGCAACAAACGCCGTCAGGATCGTCCGGGAAATCTCCGGGTTTTCGCCATTTTCAAACCCGACCAGATAGCGCCGGTCATCCGGGGTCTGCAGCCAGTCAAACTGAAACTCCAAGGCTTCGGAATTACCATTAATAAAAACTCTGTGCGGCCCGGCATGGATGGCGGCAATATCCATGTCCTGATTTGTAAATTCAGAAAAACGGATCAAAGCCTCGGCGGGCATATTTTGAATCACATCAAGACTTTTATGCGATAAATCACAAAACGCCGGGCTAGCGTAAGCAATGCGCCCGTCTTCGGCAATAGCAATACGCGCAACCGCGCCCTCAGCGCCGGATGCACCAGGAGATTTACCACTAACTTTCGGCAGCGTGTTGGCTTTAGAGGACATAAATCAAATAAAAACATATAAGGAAATTAAAGATACGAAACGTACCTTAATAAGGTAATACAAATACCCTGATCTGACAAGCGCCAGTCCTTTAGTTTCACGGATGCCGCCTTGCACGGAAGCAAGCACCCGGAGCCGATCGTTCTAAACCGCGCCCTTAATCCATTCGGAAAGCTGTGATTTTGGCATATTACCCACACGCGTATCGACCAGCTGACCATTCTTGAAAATCATCAGGGTCGGAATACCGCGCACACCATATTTCGAGGGCGCTTCGGGCGATTCATCAATATTGACCTTCACCACCTTGACCTTATCATTCATCTCCAGCGCCAGCTCATCCATGATCGGTGAAAGCACCTTGCACGGCCCGCACCATTCAGCCCAAAAATCCACCACAACAGGCTTATCGGATTTTAAAACCTCGGATTCAAATGCGGAATCGGTAACGGCAATACTGGACATAGTGGTCATTCCTTTCATGTCTTTAACTTATACAACGGATATTTTCCTGAAATGCGCCGCTTACATAAGCAAAAGAGTTAAAAATTATACGCTCATTGAATATAATCCGCCCCGGCGGATCGTCAACTTCAAGCCTCTACTCTAAACCTTTTTCGCAAGAGTCATCAATACGCTTATGCCGCACTTTCCCGGGTTTTTTCCGGGAACGGTATTTCCATCAAAAACGGCCCATCCGTCCACAGCAAAGCGGCCCGCACCGGGCGATCCGGATAAATCCGGCGCAAAACCTCGGCATAAATTTCCATCTGCGCCCGGTAAACCGGCGGAATATTTTTTAAATCCTGTGGCGGCGGGCGGTTGGTTTTAAAGTCGATAATGAGGATTTCTTTCTCTCTAACCAAAAGCCGGTCAATCTGACCACTCACCAGACCCCGCCCCTCAATCTGGCCCGTAATCGGAACCTCGGCCAGCGACCCTGCGCCAAAAATATCCGCAAAATCCGAATGCTCAAGAATCTTTAATACCTCAATGACAACATCTTCCCGCGCCACCTCTTCCAGCGCCTGCCCATAACGCGCAAGATATTCCTGTGCAACATCCCGGCGGCGCGGCACGGGAATATCCGGTAAAACCTGCAGCAATTTATGCGTCAGATTCCCGCGTAAAAACCGCTTGTTCTCAGCGCCGGCCAAAGGCGATAACGCGGCCTCATCGCTATAAGATGGCCGCACGATGCTTTTATTTTGCGGCTCTTGCGCCGCTGCCCGCATAAGCCATTCCGGCAACGGCTCTTTCACAATTGCCGATTCCTCTGCGCGCGGCTTTTGATCCGGCGGGCCTTCCTGCCAGTTGGACAGGCGCAGCACATCACCATCTTTCTCCACACCTTTCAGCTGTTCCAGCCCGGTCTTAACAAGGTTGTACCAGCAATTCCCCGGCGCAGCATTTTTGCCTTCCGCACCGGCGATATAAAGCCGATCTTCCGCCCGCGTCATCGCCACATATAACAAACGGCGATATTCCTCCTCAACCCGGCCATCCAAAACCGCAAGGGCTTCCCGGAAGACCTTACAATCCATATCCTTGCGCGGCGACCACAAAGGCAAAACCCGCGCGCCCTGTTTCGGCCAGAGCAACCGTTTTTCCGGTTTCCCCGGGGCGCTCGCCAGACTGGTCGTATCGGGAAGAATCACAATCGGCGCCTGTAACCCTTTCGAGCCATGCACCGTCATAATGCGCACCTCGTCCCGGCCGCCTTCCTGTTCACGCTTGATCTCAATTTCGCTTTTTTGCTGCGCCTGTATAAAATGCTGCAGGGAGGCATTGTTATCCCGCTCAAATGCAATAGCAATATTTATAAGCTCATCCAGAGAATCCATACAATCATGACCCAGTCGCCCGGCCATCGCCCGCCGCCCGCTCATTTCATCGCCGGGGCATGGCTCCTGCAGCAAATCCGATAGAAAAGCAAACGGCCCGGCCTTGCAACCGCGCGTTTTTAGCCTCTCCAGATATTGCCGCAAATCTACCGGCGCGCGGGCCTGCACCGCTTCCCACAAGCTCTTGCCTTCTCGCTCTATGCTCATGGTATAAAGCGTCTCCTCATCCATCCCGATAAAGGGCGACTTCAATAAACAGGCAAGGTTAAGATCATCCTGCGGCTGCAACACAAAAGCCATCGCCGCCAGAGCATCCTGCACCGCAATCTGCTCTCCCAAAACCATGCGATCAAGCCCGCTCACCGGAATATTCATATTTTTCAGCGCCTGCGCAATCCGGTTAACCAGCGCCCCGCGCGTGCGCACAAGAATCATAATATCGCCCGGCCTTATGGCCCGCCCATGAGCCGGCAGAACTTCCCGCGTGTCCAGCCATTTTTTCACCCTCTGCGCAATATGCAGGGAAAGCTGCTGCGCCCCGGAATCTGTTTCCTCCGGCGCGGCATGCGGATCCCACAAATCGGTTTCATCCGCCCCTTGCGTTTTGAAAAGCGGCCACAGCTCCACTAAGCCCGCCTGCTGCCTGCGAAATGCATGATGCTGCACCGGAACATCGCCCAGCCCTTTACGCGCGACATCTTGCGCAAAAACCGCATCAACTGCCTCCAGAACACTACGCGTCGAGCGGAAAGAAATATTCATCGGCACAGATTGCCACGCCCGTCCGGCGGCCCCGACTTTCGCAGCAAAATCCTTTTTCATCCGTGCAAATTCTTCGGGGGATGCCCGCTGAAAACTGTAAATAGATTGCTTTTCGTCCCCGACGGTAAACACGGTTCGCGCAATATCGCCCGCCCCGTGCCCGGCAAAAAACTCTGCGCACAGTGCTTCAATAATCTGCCATTGCTCCGGATTGGTATCTTGCGCCTCATCAATCAACATATGCTCCAACCCGTGGTCCAGCTTATATTGTACCCAATCGGCGCCACCGCCCGCCATCGCATTTTGCAAAAGATCCAGCGTACGAAGCACCAAATCGCTAAAATCCAGCCCGCCACGTTCCGCTTTCAAATCCTGATAGACAATTAATATTGCACCGCACAATCTAAAAAGATCCCGGGTCAGAAGCGCCGTCCTTGCTGCGTTCATGGCCTCCAGCAAAGCCAGAACCAGCTCCGCCTCCCGCAGCAATATCTCCGGAATATCAGGATTCTTAAGGCTAACCGGCTTACTGACCAGTTTCTGCCGAAGCTCATTATTATTCGTTAAAAAAACCTTCTTGTAGGCAGAAAACAAATCCATACGCTCTGTTTTTTCTGCCGCCAGCCAATCCAGAATATATTGCGCCGCAGCATTGTCGGTTTTTCCGCCATGCTGCAGCATAACTTTAGCCGCATCACGAAGCTTTTCTGCTGCCATAGCCCCAATATCACAAAAATCCTGCAGCAATATATCCGGGTGCCGCCCGGGGAGCACATTCAAAACCGCGCACAAATTCGTATAAAAACGATCAAAATCCTGATCACCCGCCATATACCGCTGAAGATTGCGGCGCTCCTGCACCACGCTTTTAAGAATCAGGAAAAACTGATCGCCATTAATCGCCTCCGCCACGTTTTGCAGGGACTCTGAAAGCAGGGACGCTTTATCATCCTGCGCCTGCTTCAAAACACGGCTCTGCGCCGCCGCCAAAAGCGCGGAAGACTGGCTTTCTTCCAGCACAACAAAATGCGGATTAATTTCGGCCTCCAGCGGAAAACGCGCCAAAACAGACTGACAAAAGGCATGAATGGTCATGATCTTCAAACCACCCGGTGTATCAATCACATCGGCAAATAATCGCCGCGCCGCTGTGATTTCTGCGGCGCCTGCGTCATGCCCCAGAAGCTGGCGCAGTTCCTTCCTTAATGTTTTCTCAGTACCCTCCGCCTCCGTATCTCCCGTTTCCGGCATAACCGCCCAACGCGCCAGCGTTTCCGAAACCCGCAGCGCCATCTCACCCGCCCCGGCCTTGGTAAAGGTCAGGCATAAAATTTTGTGCGGCGCAGCGCCCGGCGATCCATCCGCCCGCGGCAGCAAAAGACGCAAAACCCGGTCGGTCAAAACCTTGGTTTTCCCGGTTCCGGCCGAAGCCCCAACCCAGACGGAAACCCCGGGGTCTGACGCTCTGCGCTGCAAAACATTCGGGTCTTCCGCGCGATAATGCTCTAAATCCGGTACCGTATTTTGCGGCAAGGATAACCCCTTTATCATGCTGCATCCTCCGCATCCGCATCCGCGCCCGCCGCGCTCCATTCCCGCACCCGCGCCAGATGTTCATAATCATTATAGGCTGGCGCATTGCCGGGCCGCGGCAAACTGGGGTAACACGCCCCCGGCGCATCATAAGCGGCTATCAGGCGCAAAAGCCCCGCATATGTATCTTCCAGAACGGCTGCGACATCCGTATCCAGCGCAATAATTTTTCCGCCTGCATCGCTCCCGTTCAACACCCAGTATTGCAGGGCCTGCACATTGACCGGACCCATTTTTTCAAAACCCCCGCGCTCCGCAATAAGCGCCTCTAACGGCAATTGCGGCAGCGCACCATTCCGCAGCGCCTTCCCGCTATACGTCCCGCCGGATTTATAATCAACAATCACCGCGCCCCCGGCGGCCAGACGATCAATCCTGTCCACCCGCGCCGAGAGTGTGAAATCTTTCCCGGAACCCAAAGAAAGCTGAACCGCGCCTCTATCCTCGGTTAAGGCCACAAAGGCACGGTGTCGCCAGTCAGCTTCATGCGCAATCAACCAGTCACAAACACGCGCAAAACGCGGCCACCAAAAGCTCCAGATCGCGGGGTCTTCCCCGCGCCGTGCCAAGGCCGCCACAGCAATATCATAAAGAATACGCGCTGCATCCTGCGGTAATTCTCTGGGATATTTCTGCACAAATACTTCTAAAATTTCATGCAGCAACGAACCTCGGATTGCTGCATCTACAGGCTGCTCCAGAGCGTCCATCTTCTTCAGCTTTAAAATGTGCCGGGCGTAAATTGAATACGGGTCCTTCATCCATGTTTCAACCTGCGTCACCGATAGACCGGGCGGACGTTTTTCCGGCGGCGGACAGGGCGCAGGGCGCAGAGCCGGCAAAACCGCCTGTGTCTGATCGAGCGCCGCCACCCATGCGGAAATCGCTTTATCTTCTAAAATATCAACCCCGCCCAGACCCGCAGCATTTAAAACCGCGCCCAAACGCTGAAGCCAGCGCGCCGGAACACACGGCACGCCGTCAATCCGCCGCGCGCGGGTCATCACGACCTGCGGCGCACAAAATCCCTGCACAAAATCATGCGCCGCCAGCCCTGTACTGCGCTCCAGAGAGGGCAGACCAAAACCTGCCCGCATGGGCCGCGACATCCACGGATCCGCCCCCGGATCGGGCGGCCATGTCCCCTCGTTCAACCCGCCTAAAATAACAAGATCGGCATCCACCAGCCGCGCTTCGAGCTGCCCCAGAATCTGCACGCGCGGATGCATACCAAAGGCAGGCCGCACCTTTACCTGTTTCATAAAATGCAGCAAAACGGCACTGTAATCTTGCGGCGCAAGCGCCTCCATGGCCGTTCCGTGCTCCAAAATACCCGACAGAAATACGGCCATATTTTGTCCGGCGGCATCCTCCCATAAATCCAGATCAAGGGCCAATGCCTCGCACAGGGCAATATGCCCCCGCAGATATTCCGGCATGGAAACGCACCCTTTGGCGCAAATATCCAAAAACGGTGCAAATACATTTTCCAGCCGCTCCAGCATTCTCAGGGCAAGATCTTTTTTATCAGCCTCAAGATATTGCTGCATCGCAACATGCCGCACAAGCCCCGCAAACCCGGCAGCGGGAACAGGCCCGCGCAGCGCCAGATCCAGCGCGGTCAATTCCGCCTCACCACCCGCAAAACGGCAAAAGGGATGCTTCAAAAACGCCAGAAGCGCAGAGGGTGAAAAACCGCTCTGAACCGCCTGCATAACCAGCAGGAAAAACACCCCTTGCGGCGTTTTATCCAGACTTTTTCCAGCTGAATCGTCAATCTCAATCCCCCAGCGACGACAGGCACTGGCCACCCGCAAAGCCAGATTACGATCCGGCGTAATCAGGCAAGCCGTCTTATCCGGCTGCTCCACACTCTGGCGCAGCAAAATCGCAATGCTTTCGGCTTCTTTACGCTCATTCTCGCATGTCAGCAGCGACAAACCGCGCAAAGCTCCGCGCATTTCCTCTTGCGCATTCTCATCCCCGGCCAGCGCAATCCAGTTTTCCACCGTGGCGGCGGGGCGCATAATCTCTCTGGCCAAAATCCGGCGCGGCTCTTCTTTTTGCTGCGCTTTTGGCTCTATATATACTGCCGCCGCCCAGTCCGTAACCTGATGGCGCTCAAGACCGATATACGCCAATAAATGTTTAAACCCGTATTGCGGATGTGTCTCCCCCAGCGCGCCCCAGCTTTCATCATCCAGCCCCCGGTCCAGCCCCGGCAGAATAACGCAGCCCCGCTCCATCCCGGCAATCACCGATAATAACCGCGCCGTAGCCGGAATAGAGCCGGTCGAACCCGCAGCAATAATTCTTTGCGGCGGCGGCGATTTCTCCCACAAATCCGCCAGCGCCAAAATCAGACGATTACGACGATCGGCCGGATCAATCGCGCCTTCCGCCTTCAAAATCTCCGGCCAGTGCAGGCTGATAATCTCTAGGAAATTGAGCGTGATCTGCCAATGCGCGGCAAACATATCCGGAACCAGCGCCCCCAATGCTGAAAGGTCCAGATTTTCTGTATGAACCTGATCGACCAATTGCGCCAGCGCTCTGGCCAGCCCTAGATTTTGCTCCGGATTTTGCGGCACGCCCTGCTGCTCCGCCCGCGCCTGTATCAAACGGGCGAGCAAAATTTCCCGGCGCATCGGTGCAATAGCGGGCGGCAGGGAAAGCATCTGTGCACCCGCATCCTGCCCGGCAATGGATAAAGAAAGCTCCTCCTCATCCAGATCGCCAATCGGCTGCATCCGCGGCAATAATAACGCCCGGCCTTGCTGCACATTTAAAAACGCCTCGCGCAGCACATGACACGCCCGGCGCGTCGGCAACAATATAATGGTGCGCCCCAGATCCTCGCTGCGCCCCGCCGCCTCTGCCTCCGCCAAAAGGCTCATCGCCAGAATGCGGGCAAAGGGTTTCCCCGCAGCAATTGTGGAGACATTTTTGCGCGCCGCGCTCATCATGCTTCGCCGCTTTCCCATGCGGCATTCACAACCCGCACATCTTCCGGCGTAGAAATATGGTGCCACGCCCCGCGATTCACCAAACCATAAAGCCGCCCCCGCGCCTGCGCCGCATCCAAAAGCGTAAGATACGAAAACGCACCCTCCGGCGCATTCTCAAAAATCTCTCTCCGGTTAATCCGGATGGAGGTAAACATAAATTCGCCCTGCCGTAAGAGCGAGCGCACCGCCCGGCCATCCGGGCCCAGATCATAATCCCCCACACCTTTGGTCAATTTCATGGTTGCAACGGGCTGCAACACCATCAAGATATCCATTTTCTCCGGGTCCCATGCCGCTGCCAGCTGGCCCAGCGTCCCGGGCTGAGCGCCACCGTCTTTTTCTACAGCCTCCTGCCAGACAGAATCCCCGCTCAAAACAAAAAACGGCGCGTCAAAATGCGCCAGCGCGTTCTTTATCCCCCCGCCCGTATCCAGCAGCGTTTCTTCATGGGAAATCGTTACGACGGGGTTTTTCCATCCCGCCAGATGCGCCTCCAAAACTTCGGCCTTATAATGCGTATTAACCACGCAATGCTGAACACCCGCATCCGCCAGCGCCGCCAGCGCATAATCAATCATGGGCCGCCCGCCGATCTCGACCATGGGCTTGGGCCGCTCATCCGTCAAAGGCCGCAACCGCGTCCCCAGCCCCGCCGCCAGAATAAACCCGCGCACTGGCCTCATCGCCCGCTCGCCCTGTCTTTGCTGATCTGAATTGAAATGATCCTGTGCATAGGCTCATTTTCTACGCCTTCTATACAGATGTCCAGAACACGCGCCGCCCCATAGGCCGATATATGGGGACCAAGTCGCTCCGGCCATTCCACAATTGTAACCCCCTCACGCAGGCAATCCTCCCACCCCAGTTCAAAAATTTCATCGGGGTCTTCAATCCGGTAAAGATCGTAATGATACACCTGTAAAAGCGCCGTTTCGTACGTCTGGACCAGCGTAAAAGTGGGGCTGGGCACCTCCAGCAAGGGGCTATCCATAAGCGTTCTTATCAGCGCACGGGCAAAAACGCTCTTGCCCGCACCCAGATTCCCGCGCAGAAAAATAACATCCCCGGCCCGGAGATCCGCCGCCAGAGCCGCCGCCGCCAAAGCCGTTTCATCCTCGGTCCTGCAAATCGTATCCATAAGAGTCCATATAATGCTAACAGATTGAAATAGCAATATTTTTATGTGCGCTGCACAAGGCAATCTTCTGGAATACCTCTACCAGAATCTGCTATAATTAAACTATGAGATGGCTCTTATTTGGCGCAATGGCGCTGACATTCTTGCCGGGTATTGCTGCGGCACAAAATGAAAATCTCGACATCGTGGCCGAACCGATCTGCTTTGCCGTCCGTAACGAAGCGCCCTATAAGGTTTACGGCAATTTCGCCACGGCGGAATTTCAACGGCCTGACGGCATAAAAACCCGTCATCGCTCCAATTTCCGGCTGGAGGAGGCTGGCGCAACCGATCCGGAAACCGGCGAAGCGTTGGACCAGGCCGAGTTTTGCTCTTACGGTCCGTTTTTCCCGGAACGCAAGCTGGAGCTTGTCCTGCGGACGCTCTTCCCCATATTCAACTGTATGACAAAAATTGATCAGGGCGAACTGGTCATCAGCGGCTACCGCAAACCCGAAGGCGGCGCGGTCACAACCGTCAAATGCTTTGAATAAACCCTATTTCGGGTTTTCCGGCCCGATCACCATCATAATCTGACGGCCTTCAAAACGGGGGTCCGATTCAACTTTTCCGATATCAGAAAGCTCTTCGCGCATACGCTTAAGCAAATCCATGCCGATATGCTGGTGCGCCATCTCCCGGCCCCGAAAACGCATGGTCACTTTGACCTTGTCACCATCTTCTAAAAAACGCCGGGCATTGCGCATTTTTACGCTGTAATCATGCTCCTCAATGCCGGGGCGAATCTTGATTTCTTTCACATCGACGATTTTCTGGTTTTTACGGGCTTCGGCGGCTTTTTTCTGCTGCTCGTATTTATACTTGCCGTAATCTAAAATCTTACAGACCGGCGGCGAAGCATTCGGCGAAATTTCAACAAGATCCAGCCCAATCTCCTCGGCCAAAGCCAGAGCCGCGGTAAGGGTCATAACACCCTTCATCTCGCCTTCTGCGTCAACAACGCGAACTTCCTTTGCGGTAATCTGGTCGTTAACGCGGGTTCCGTCATTACTGTTATTCCGAAACGGTGGGGCACTCACAGGTCTGCTGATGGTCATCTCCTATAATTGTAAAAATCTATAAACACCATAAAAACGGCGCTCTGTAAAGATTCTAAAAAGCGTTAAATCTCCCGGCGATCCGATAATCCTCTGCCGCACCGGCGCCACGCATCTTTAAAAGGGCGGCTGGGCTTGAGCGATCAGAGCCGCCAGGGCCTCATCCAAAGGCTCGACATCTTGCGCCTGAGAACCCAAACGGCGGATAGCGACCGTTTGTTCCTCGGCCTCGCGCGCGCCCACAACAAAGAGATTCGGCACCTTCGCCAGGGAATGCTCCCGCACCGTGTAATTGATCTTCTCGTTGCGAACATCCAAAGCGGCCCGAATGCCCGCGGCCTTAAGCGCGTTGTAAATCTGCTCGGCATATTCATCGGCGCTCCCGGTAATCGTCGCCACGACCACCTGAACGGGCGCCAGCCACAGCGGCAGTTTCCCGGCATAATTCTCTATCAGAATGCCGATAAAACGCTCCAGCGTGCCCAAAACGGCCCTGTGAAGCATCACAGGCCTGTGGCGCGCGCCATCTTCCCCGATATAGCTGGCATCAAGCCGCTCCGGCAGCACAAAATCCAGCTGCAACGTCCCGCATTGCCAGCTCCGGCCAATCGCATCGCGTAAATGATATTCAACCTTCGGCCCGTAAAACGCGCCCTCGCCTTCTTCTTCCGTGAACGCCAGACCTGCCTGCGTCAGGGCCTGCCTCAAACCATCCTCGGCCTTGTCCCATGTTTCATCAGAACCGGCCCTGTTTTCAGGGCGGAGCGCCAGAACCACGCGCACATCTTCAAACCCCAGATCCTTATAAACGGCCTTCACCAGATCGCAAAACGCCACCGATTCTGACGTAATCTGATCCTCGGTACAGAAAATATGCGCATCATCCTGCGTCATCTGCCGCACGCGCATCAACCCATGCAACGCGCCATGCGCCTCGTTCCGGTGACAGCATCCAAACTCGGCCATCCGAATCGGCAAATCACGGTAGGATTTCAAACCCTGCTTGAAAATCTGCACATGCGCCGGGCAATTCATCGGTTTAAGCGCCATAAATCTGGTGGGCTCTTCCTTGAAAACCTTGCCGCCCTCTTCGGTATTGGGCACAACATCGGGCACAACAAACATATTCTCGCGGTATTTACCCCAATGCCCCGAAGCCTCCCAGAGCTTATTATCCAGCAATTGCGGCGTTTTAACTTCGCGGTAATCGGTCGCGCTCAAACGGCGGCGGATATAGGCCTCAAGCTGGTTATAAATCACAAACCCGTTCGGGTGCCAAAATACGGAACCTTGCGCTTCTTCCTGAAGATGAAACAGCGCCATTTCCTTACCCAGCTTACGGTGATCGCGTTTTTCCGCTTCCTCCAGCTGAGTCAGATACGCCTGCAATTCCTTATCATTGCGCCATGCGGTGCCGTAAATCCGGGTCAGCATCGCCTTATTGGAATCGCCGCGCCAATACGCACCGGCCACCTTCATCAACTTAAAGGCATTCCCGACATGCTTCGTGGTCGGCATATGCGGCCCCCGGCATAAATCCAGCCAAGCCCCCTGCCGGTAAATCTTGATGGATTCCGTTCCGGGCAAATTCTCGATCAGCTCGGCCTTATAGGCCTCCCCCTTATCCCGGAAAAATTTAATCGCCTCCGTCCGGTCCCAGACTTCGCGCTCAAACGCCGCGCCGCGCTCAACAATCTTGCGCATTTCCGCCTCGATCGCGGCAAAATCCTCCGTCGAAAACGGCTCATTACGGGCAAAATCGTAATAAAATCCATTTTCAATGGTCGGCCCGATAGTGACCTGCGTGCCCGGAAACAATGTCTGCACCGCCTCGGCCAGAACATGCGCACAATCATGGCGGATCATCTCCAGCCCCTCATCGCTTTCACGCTTGACCAGAACAATCGCGGCATCCCCCTCAATCGGCAGGGATAAATCGCTCGGCTCTCCATTGATATGAATCCCGACAACGGCCTTGGCCAGACCGGGGGAAATGCTCTGGGCAATCTCCATCCCCGTTACGCCGGGCGCGTAACGACGCACCGCGCCATCGGGAAGGGTAATTGCAATCTCTTTAACGGCTGTCTGTTCCATAACCTAGGGAATCTAACGCTCACTCATGGCGTTATCAAGCGTTTTAATAAACGGCTTGAGCAGATAATGCATCACCGTTTTCTTACCGGTTAAAATATCCACGCTGGCCACCATACCGATGGTAATCGGCAGAACCTCGTTCTTTCTTTTCAACTCACTCTCATAGGTGCGCAAACGAACGCGATAATAGCTGTTCTTTTTCTCATCCTCAATCGTATCGGCGGAGATATCCATGACCTCCCCTTCCAGACCGCCATAGATGGAATAATCATAGGCCGTAATTTTCACCATCGCCTTTTGGCCGGGATAGATAAACGCCCGGTCAGAGGGCTTAATACGCGCCTCGACAATCAACTGGTCGTCCTTGGGGACAATCCGGATCAAATCCTCACCAGGGCGCACAACGCCGCCAACCGTATTCACCGTGATATCCTGTATCGTGCCGTTCACGGGCGAGCGCAGCTCCATACGCCCGCGCCGCTCTTTCAGCGCCGTCAACCGCTCCCGGATCTCGTTACGTTCATTGATCTTGGCCGAAAGCTCGGCCTGCGCCTGCGCCTTGGCGTTGGATTTTATTTCATCAATCCGCGCCCGTGCCTCATTAATGGACGATTGTATACGCGGCAGGCTGGATAAATAACCGTTCAGCTCTCCTGTTTTTTCCTGAATCCCGCGCTCCAGCTGTAATAATTCCAGCTTGGGCGCCGCGCCGCTATTCACCAATGGCCGAATCATCTCCATTTCCTGACGCTGCAAGCCAATCACCCGGCGCGTATCCACAATCCGCGTATTAATCTCCCGCTCTTCCTGCTGCCGCTGGTGCATCTGCTGCTCCATGACATTAACCTGCCCTTGAATCTGGGTCTGATTGGCCCGAAAGGCATTCAGCTCCTCCGTCACGCTTTGCGGCGCATCTTTCATAATCTCCGGCGGAAAATCAATCGTACCTTTGCCGTCCGCTTCGGCCTGCAAACGAATAATGGCCGCATTCAGGCCCGAAAACCGCGCCCGGTTCGCGCCCAGATCCGATTGCGCCTCAATGGCGTTCAGCCGCACCAGAACCTGCCCGGCGGCCACCTCATCGCCTTCGCGCACCAAAAATTCTTCAACAATCCCGGCCTCCAGCATCTGCAGGGCCTGCGTCTCGCTGGAGGGAATAATCTTGCCCTCACCACGCGTAACCTCGTCCAGCTGCGCAAAATTCGCCCACACAACAAAAATCACAAAAAATGAAACAATCGCAATCAACAATAAATGCTTGGAAAGTGCCAGATCATCATCCGTATCAAACACCGCCAGCGCATGCGCCTGTAACTTCTGCGCCTTTTCCTTGGCCCAGTTTTTACGAATTTCCGTCCATTCCGCCGTGTTGTTAATACTGCCGCCGTCCTTGTCCTTGGGGCCGGCGCCCTTCTGGCCTGCGGCGGCCTTAAGATTAAGACCGGGCTTTTTCCCCAGCGCTGGCTTGTCTTGTGCGGATTTGTTCATGGCCGCCCCTCTATACGTCTGTTTCTTCAGCAGCAGTGCCATACTGGCGCGCCTGCAACTTACGGATGACCTCATCCTTCGGCCCATAAGCCACCAGACGCCCGCGATCAATCAAAATCAACTTCTCGACCAAAGAGAGCATCGCGCCCTTATGCGTAATCAAAATGGTGGTTTTGTTGTGGCATAAATCCAATAAACGCTTTTTAAGGCGGTTCTCCGAAGCCGGGTCCATAGAGGCCGTCGGCTCGTCCAGAATCAAGATCGGCGGATCATAGAGCAAGGCCCGCGCAATCGCCACGGCCTGCCGCTGGCCGCCGGATAGCGCCTCACCGCGCTCACCAACCTGCGTGTCCAGCCCGGCTGCCGAATCGCGGAGAAACTCCGTCACACCCGACATTTCCGCCGCCCGCAAAACGGCGCGGTCCGGCGCGGTTTCATGCCCCATCGTGATATTTTGCCGCACAGAGCCGAAAAACAATTGCGGCGATTGCTGTACTGCGCCCACATTACGGCGCAAATCACCGGGATCAATCTGGCGCACATCGGTCCCGTCAATCTGGACTGAACCGTTAGAGGGCTGATAAAGGTTAATCAACAACCGCTCAATCGTGGTTTTCCCCGAACCCACCGCGCCGATAATCCCGACGCGCTCCCCCGGCTCAATAGAAAAATTCAAATGGTTAAGCGCGGGCGTGGTCTGGTCCGGGTAATGAAAAACCACATCGCGAAACTCAACCAGACCGCGCACATGGGGCATCGTAATGAAATGCGTACCCTTCGGGCGCTCCACCGGCTTTTTCATCAAAACATCAAGCTGGTCCAGCGCCTCTTTGGACTGGCTGAAACGCGTCATCAGCCCGGCAACCTGCGCCAAAGGCCCCATCGCCCGGCCTGAAAGAATAACCGAGGCAATCAATCCCCCTTGCGTCAATTGCCCGTCTGCAATCAAATAAACGCCAACAATCACAATAACGGCGCTCACCCCCTGCTGCACGAACAAGGCCCAGTTCTGCGCGAAGGATGAAATCTGGCGCGTCTGCACGGCTGTGCGCGAAGCTTTCTCGGTCAGCTCCTCCCAATTGCGCTGCGTGTGCCCTTCGGCGGCCTGCACCTTAATCGTCTCCAGCCCGATAATCGTCTCAAACAACAGGGCATTTTTAAGCGCGCTCTCATGCAGAGATTTCTTAATCACCTTGGACAGCGGCTTTTGCAGAAAAATCCCCATCCCGACAATCAGCGGTATAGCCGCCAGCGGCACAAACGCCACCGGCCCGGCAATAATGGCGATAAATAAAATATACAAAAGCACAAACGGCAGATCGAGCAGCGCCACCATCGTCGCAGAGGTGAAAAAATCACGCAACGTCTCAAATTCTTTCATATTGGCGGCCAAAACCCCGGCGCTGGGCGGGCGGGCCTGCATCGTCATGCCCATAATCTGCTCAAAAAGCTGCCCCGAAATGGAAATATCGGCCTTACGCCCGGCATGATCTAAAAACTGCGCCCGTAAATTCCGCAGCATAAAATCAAAGAAATAGACAATCATAATCCCAAAGGCCAGAACCCAGAGCGTCTCAAACGCCTTATTGGGCACCACCCGGTCGTAAACCGTCATAATATAAAGCGATCCGGCAATACCGAACATATTGATCACAACGGCGGCCACGGCCACCTCGCTATAAAGCGTTTTATTTTTCCAAAACGCCGACCAGAACCAGCTCCGCCCCGTATCAATCTCTGCCGGGCCTGCTCGGTCATCGGTGCGCGCCACTGGCCGCGCAAAAAAGGAATACCCGATATAAAGCGGCGCAAGCTCCGTCAGCGTCAGACTTTTGCGCTCATCGGGTGCTTCGGGAAATTGAACGACAAAAACCGTCTCCGGATGAATTTCAACATCACCCAATTGCCCGCCCGGCCCCTTAACCTTTTTCGGCGGGTGCTTATCCGGATGGCGCACTTCGTACAAAATGCACGCCTGCCCGTGTTCGAGCGCCATAATACAGGGCAAATTGGGCGCAATCGCCAGCGATTCCAAACTCCGATCCGCCAGCTTCGCATGCATATCGGCCCGCTCGGCGGCACGAATAAACAGGCTCGGCGTCAGGCCTTTTTTAGGGATAGGCAAACCCGCAATCAAGGCCGCATTGCTGGTGCGGCGCCCGTAATACCCGGCCAAAATACGCAGACAATCAATCAACGGCATGTGAATGGCGATCCGATCCGCCTGCAACGGCCAGCCATCAACATCTTCAAGCGGCACGGCAGACGGCGCGACCTGTTCTCCGGAATCTGCGGAATTTGAAGAATCGGCCATGCCGAAATCTTCTTCTATTTCCGAATTTGGTGGATTATCTTTTCTGGTCACTGCGGGAAAGGCCCCCAGCCTTTGGATAAAGCGTTAAAATTAAGCCCGGACGGGCAAAGCGGGAAAGAATTTCCCTGAAAGCAGTAAAAAACCTTCTAAATCGCCCCCGGACATTAAAAATCCTATCGGGGACGAAATCACTTCTATTTCTTCAAACAACACGCCTTTGCTGCGGCACCATAAAAAGCCCCGCAGACACTTTTTTAACGTGCGTCCATTTTCTTATCCGTTGACCACTGATCCTTGGCCGCAACCGCGCTCTCACGCGGATATTCCAGACCCATAGCCGGGAACAAGCCACCCTTCAGCGCCACAAGGCGGAAAACGGCAAACATTTCCAGAAATTCGGCATTGATCGTATTGGAGCGGGAAACAAACAGCTCATTCTGCGCATCCAGAACGTCCAAAAGCGTACGGCGATCAAGATTAAACTGGTCCTTATACGCCTTCACAACTTCCGTGTTTGCATCGGCCTGCGCCGCAAACTGGCGGGCGCGCTCTCCGGCGGAAACCATGCTGGCCCAGGTTTTGCGAACGTCGTTCTCAACCTCGCGCACAACTTTCGCCCGCGCTTCCTTGGCTTGCTGATGGCGGTGAATAAACTCACGGGCGCGGGCTGTATCCGCGCCGCCACGGTAGAGATTCCAGTTCATGACCATCAAGGCCGAAGCGCTGGTATCCCGGTCATGAACACCGTTCACGTCATAACCCGAACGACCGTTCAACTGCAAATCCACCTGCGGATAAAAAGTCGAACGCGTTTTAAGAGATTCGGCATAAGCCACCTCAATATCCGAGGAGAAAATATCCAAAGTCGGGCTATAAGCCAGAACCTTTTCAACCTGCAAATTCACATCTGCCGCCAATTGGTCAAAGGGCGCGGCGGGCAACTGCAATTGGCCCGGCTCATCACCGACCTTGGCGCGGTACTGCGCCTCGGCCACGCGCAGGGCCTGACGTGTATTGGACTCTGTCGCTTTTGAAGCGGCCAGACGGGCCTTTGCCTGCTCCAGATCCGCCTGCGTCGAACGACCGCCGCTCACGCCTTCTTGAATCTGATCCAAAATAGAAATGTGATCTTCAGCATTTTGCTGCGCAATCACCAGCAACTGGCGCTGACGCAACACTTCAAGATAAGCCTCTACAACAGACAGGCCAACAAGCTCTGCCGTTTCCCGCACCCGGTTGGCGGAGGAGTTAACACGCGCTTGCTGGCGCGCGACTTCATATTTGGATTCCCAGCCATCGAACAACATCTGCGTCAATGTCAAAGACGCTTCCTGCCGCCAAAGGCTTTCCGTGCTGTTACCGGGACCGGCCCGCGTGCCGGGGTCGTTGCTGTATTCAAAACCCGTATCGGCGCGCATATCAACCGAGGGCAGATACAAAGCGCGCCCCTGCTTTAATTCCTCATCCGTCGCCCGGCGGCTGGCCGCCACAACGCCATATTCCGGATTAGTCGAAACGCCCGTCGCAATAGCCTCCTTCAGGGAAATCCCCAGAGCCGGATGCAAGGCCTGTTCCTGAGACCGGGCCTGCTGACCGGAAACCCCCAAAAGGGCGAGCGTAGAAACGGTAAGGCACAATAAGCGAACATTTTTTCTGGTTGTCACGAGATAAATCCTCTTGTTCAAATACACTAAATACTTCTGTAAATTATTTCACAAAAATGCGCCGGGAACTTATCCACATGGCCGCAATCAAAAACAGTTATGCCTTTTTTTAAAGGGAGATGCAAGGCCTTTGCATAATTTTATGGAACATCCAATAGGGTCAACCCAAATGAATTTTTCCGGCGCACCCACCCATAAAAAATTCAAAGGCGCCCCTCTTTAAAAAGAGAAGCGCCCCCGATCAATCTTAAACGGTTGTTTGCCCGTTATTAACGGCATGCTCCAGATCCAGCCCGGTCACAGATTCCAATATAGCAATCTGCACGGCGTTGGCCGCATTCCCTGAGCCGGTTGCATCCACGGAAATCACCGTATTGCCGTTAACCTGCGTGGCAAAAACAAAGTCGTTAATGCTGTCCTGCAAGGCATCATACCCCTGAAGCAACGCGGAAACATCCAGAACATCACCTTCGGAAAGCTTGAAGTCCTTAATCGTATCCACGCCTTGATTAAGCGCCTCAAAAATGAACGTATCGCTGCCGCTGCCGCCATACAAAACATCATTGCCCGCGCCGCCGCTGATCCGGTCATCACCTTCCTGGCCAAAGATCACATCATTCCCCGCGCCACCGTGAATAACATCATCACCGCCCAGACGGCCTTCATTGGCACTGTTTTTCGATTCGCGGCCCAGCTCCTCAGCATGAGTTTTAATATACTCAATCGTATCGCTGCGCCCCCATCCGGCGGAAGAACCCTGCCCGGCCTCAAGCTTGGCAAACACTTCCCAACCTGCGCCGGGGTCCAGATTGAGACCCTGCGCCTTGGCCAGTACATCGGTATTAACCGCATCGCCAAAGATGAAATCGGCACCATTACCGCCATTGAGGATATCCGCCCCTACAGCCGTCAGCTTGTTCAGCGGATTTGTACCGGCCAGAACCAGATCCAGATCATTAGGATCGTCAATATTAATCCCCACACCATCCGAATCAATGGTATTGATTTGCAGCATCCCTCTATCAATGTTAATTCCGACACCGATCACTTCATCGCTGAGCGCTTTTAACATCGCGACCTCGTTCGTGCCATCCACACCGGTAATCTCACCTCTGACCTTGGCGGCATCCCCGGCCTGCGTGCTGCCGTTAGGGGCAACATACTGATTCGGCTGACCATCAGAGAGGAAATACGTCGTGGTAATAGCATCATTAATCCGCTCACCGCTCTCCAGCCATTTAATCCCCGCCTGCAAGGCTGATTCATAATTGGTAAGACCATTGCCATCAACCTTGTTCAGCCAGTCAATAGCTTGCGCAAGCTGGGCCTTATCCGTGACCATAAAGGTTGCCCCTGCCGAAGCGGTCGTAGAAAACGGCGTAAAGTGAACCTTGATATCGCCATTGGCGTAGTTTCCAAAATCCTTGATCAGATTTTCAAGCGCATCCACCAACAGGGAAATTCTTGATTTCGGATCGGACGCACTGCCCATAGAGCCGGATTTATCGATAATAAACAGGACATTGTAATCCTGTCTCTGATTTTCAACCTTGGAGCCGCCAAAGTCCCCAATCAGAACATCTGAATTGCCCGCGCCGTTGATTTCACCTTTATCGCCGCCAACAACCCAGGGGGTCTTGGATCCCGGAACGTCGTTAACATTGTCTCCAACGATCAGCTTCACAGGGTCAGCCAATACTTTCAGCTTCAACTCGGCGCTGTCCGTATCGCCATCGGCGTCTTTAAGCGTATAGATAAATTTATCAAACACATCCGTAGCGTTACCGCCCTTGGCCGTGTACGTCCATGCCCCGTTCTGCCCGATCTTCAGC
>JADLAT010000009.1 GCA_020848095.1 Alphaproteobacteria bacterium
AGGCAAAGCGTGAGGCTTCACCGCTTATGGGCGGGGTTTATCTTCTCGTGGCTGATGAGAGCGAGGAGTTTCAGATGGCGCTTAAAAAGGCGTCTTCTCTGGCCAGTCAGAATAACGGCCATGTTGCGATATTGTATGTGATCGAAGAGCAGGGGTTTTTGCATTGGGGCATGGTGGAAAAACGCATCCATAAGGATTTGCGGGCGGAGGCGGAAAAACGTGTCTGGGAAGTGGCCAGCCGTTTATACGAAATGGACGGCCAGCGCCCGGCTATTTATATCAAAGAGGGGAAAACCCGCCAGGCCATTCTCTCGGTTCTGGGGTGTGACCCGCTTATCAAGATGCTGGTTTTGGGGGCGGGGACGCAATCTTCCAACCCGCTGGTTTCCTTTTTTACCGGCAAGGGGCTGGCAGAGCTTCGCGTTCCGCTTTTGATTGTTCCGGATAATATTTGATATTTTTGAACTCTATCACATTTTTATTGACATTATAGGAATTGTATCCTATTTGTGGTCGTGACGTTATCGATAACCAACGTCTTAGAACCGGCTGGGCGTCAGGCTTGTCTTTTGACAGGAAAGGCACCGTAGAAAAGAGCGTGCCGCAAGGCTGATGGGACGCCCGAGCATCCGGCAGACGTTAAACAACCCCTTGGAAACGGGCATGCGCGCATGCATTTTTTAAAGATGCGTTTTGAAATGAAAAAACCGGATGAGGCATAAAAAACGGGTATTCCAGAGTGATTAAAAGACCGGTTTGCAGCCTTTAAAGCCATTGACAAGCTTGCTGGCTTGAACCATATGGATAGGTATGTTTATACAAACCGAGGCTACGCCTAATCCTGCCACTATTAAATTCCTGCCGGGACAGGCGGTTTTGACGCGCGGCAGCGCCGAGTTCAAGGCCGGGCAGGATACGGCCTGCGCGCCGCTGGCCAAGAGGCTCTTTACGCTTCAGGGTGTGGAGGGCGTTTTTCTGGGCGGGGATTTCGTTTCCGTTTCCAAGGCGGAAGATACGGATTGGGTTATGCTAAAGCCCATGATTCTGGGCGTGCTTATGGAGCATTTTTCAACCGGGCAACCGGTTGTGACCGAAGATTTTTATGATCAAAAAAATAAAGATGAGGCGGAGAGCGGCGGCGCGCCGGATGAAATTTCTCTTCAGATTATCGAGTTAATTGATACGCGCGTTCGCCCCATGGTGATGATGGATGGCGGGGATATTGCCTTTGATCGTTTTGAAGACGGTATTGTTTACTTGCGTATGCATGGTGCGTGTTCCGGTTGCCCCAGCTCGACGGCGACCTTGAAAAGCGGCATTGAGAATATGCTGCGTCATTTTATTCCTGAAGTTCTTGAAGTGCGCCCAACGGCGGATTAGGGACGTTTTTTTCATTGCGGTGATACAGCATACCAAACCAGCGCCAGCGCGGCGTTGCGTCTTCCCCTGCCGGGCCGGGCATGGTGCAGTTCATGCGCATGCGTGAGGGTATGGGGTCGGGCGCGGCGGCGCGCAGCTCAATACGCGGGCCCAGAGCCTCGATTTCTGGTGGTTTTTGTCCGGAAATAAAACAGGAAAGCGCATCGCTTTCCGCCGCCAGCGCCTCGGGGAGGGTAAATCCCGCGATCCATGCGCCGCCGGAGAGGAGTGGATCAGCCGGCTCCAGATCACTTATCGGCAGAGGCAGCGCGGTGGCGATGGTTTGAAATCTTTCCAGATCGCCATAGCGTTCTGTCATGGAAAAACGAGGCAGAGCAAAAACATCTGTCTGGCTCTGCGTAACGCCGGAATGCAGGCCGAGTGCGTATTTGAATCCTTGTTTTCTGGCTATTTTTTTTAATTCCAGAGAGTATTCACCGAAAGGATAGGCGAGAAAATCGGCTTCGGCCTTGAAAACATCCCGGTAACGCTGGCGGGCTTTGTTCAGGTTGGCGATGATTTCCTGCGTCGGTTCATGAGCGATGTGGGTGTAGCTGGCGGGGAGTGCGCCGATGGTTATGTTTTTATTTTTGCTGAGCGCCCGCAGCGTATCCCAGTCCATGTATTCAGACAGGTTTTGATCCAGAGTGTCGCTGGCATAAAAAACGGTAAAAGGAATGTTTTTGTGAATCAGGGCTTTCATGCCCTTTTCATAGGCGGAAAGATAAGCGCCCTCAAAAGTAATGGCTAGCGTGTTGGGCGGCAGCGTTTCGCCCTTGCTGAGGATCTCCATAATCCGGGACAGCGGCAAGACGTGGTAGGGGCCATTTTCGATTTCTTCTAAATGGTCGTTAAATTGCTGGGCGGAGAGGTTTTCGCCGGGTGCGTTATCTTCCCCGATACGATGATAGGCGAGGATAACGGCTTTGTTGTCATCCTGCGGCAGGGCCGTTGCGGCCAGGGCGTTGCCAGTGTGCAGGCAAAACGCAATCAGGCAAATGCCGTATATATAAAATTCAAACCCCGGAATGCGCATGGCTTTATTATATAGTGAAGTTTTTCGTGTGGGAGAAATTTTTTGTGTTGAAACTCTGATATTTTGAATTACTTGTTTGGGGGACGTTATAGTTTTCAAGCTTTAGTATGTATAAGAAAGACAAATAAAAATGACCGCTTTAAATGCCCCTTTGGATGATGCCGCGCTGGATACGATTTTTCGGGAGGCCCGGACGCATTCAAACTGGCAGGATAAAGATGTGCCCGATACGCTTTTGAAAGCGCTGCATGATGTGATGAAGTTTGGCCCGACCAGTGCGAATTGCTGCCCCGCGCGTTTTGTGTTTGTAAAATCAAAGGACGCGAAGGCCCGTTTAAAGCCGCATCTGGATGAGGGAAATGTTGAAAAAACCATGAAGGCGCCGGTAACCGCGATTATTGCTTATGACCGTGAGTTTTATGAGAAGCTCCCCAAGCTTTTTCCACATACGGATGCGCGGAGCTGGTTTGCCGGTAAGGAGAAGAAAATTGAGGAAACGGCTTTTCGGAACAGTGCCTTGCAAGGCGCTTATCTGATTATTGCCGCCAGGGCTTTGGGGCTGGATTGCGGGCCGATGTCGGGTTTTAATCCGGAGGGGCTGCAAAAAGAATTCTTTAAGGGCCAGCCTGTCTGGCCAAATTTCCTGTGTAATCTGGGTTATGGTGTGGTGGAGAAACTTCATCCGCGCTCACCGCGTTTCGCGTTTGATGAAGCCTGTTCGATTTTATAAATTTATATTTTAAAGGCCTGTGTGGTGATGGCGGATTTTAAAAATATACTGGCTCTTGATACGTCGGTGAATGGATGCGGCGTTGCCGTTATGAATGCCGATATTTGCACCGCTGTGACCCGTCCCATGCCGCGCGGACATGCCGAGCATTTGATTCCCATGATTGAAGAGGCCATGCGTGAGGTCGGACTGGACTATGACGCGCTGGAGGCGCTGGCGGTCACGACCGGGCCGGGGGCTTTTACGGGAATTCGGATAGGGCTTTCCGCCGCGCAGGCCTTTGGTATTAGTCTCTCTCTTCCGGTTTTTGGTATCTCCACACTTCAGGCGTTGGCGCTGGATCATGCGCAGAAAAAACAAGCAGGCTGCCTTGTGGCGATTGATACCAAGCGCGGTGATTTTTATGTGGGACGTTTTGATGCGCGCGCGATGGAGATTGAGCCTCCGCGCTTATGTACGCCAGAGATGCTGGCTGAGGCGGCGGGTCAGCTTTCGGAGGAAGAGAATCTGATCGGGGATGGCGCGGAGATGCTGCGCGGTCTTTCACCGCACGCCGATTTCTGGTTTTGCGTGCCGGATATTAAGACTGTCGCGCTATGCGTGCAGAAGAAACAAAGTAGAGATGTTTTTTTTAAAGAAAAACCTGCGCCCGTTTATTTGCGCGGAGCGGCGGTTAGCATGCCTTCCGCGCCGCCACGACATTTGCCGGATGCGGGAAGGCCGGGTGAGCAGTGTTGACAACCTGCCGGGAAAAACAGATATATATCTTAAATATAAAATATAAACTTTTTGAATAATGGAGAGAAAATTGACGGACACTACAAATCGCGAAGAAATTCTTGTGCTGACAACGGAGATTGTGTCTTCGTATTTGTCGAATAATACAGTGTCTCCCGGTGAGGTTTCTGGATTGATCGAGCAGATCTATAACACGTTGAGCAACGTCAATGCCGGTGTTTCAGGGGATGTGAAGCGTGAGCGTCCGGAACCTGCGGTGTCGGTTAAAAAGTCGATTACTCCTGATTTTATTATTTGTCTGGAAGACGGTAAGAAGCTCAAAATGCTTAAGCGCCATCTGATGACGGCGTATGGTTTGACGCCTGATGATTACCGCGCGCGCTGGAATTTGCCTGCGGATTATCCGATGGTTGCGCCTAATTACGCGAAGCAGCGTAGTAAGCTGGCCAAGGATATCGGTCTTGGGCAAAGCAGAACCAAGGGTAAGAATAAAACGCCGAAGGCCGCCAAAGCGCCTAAGGCTGCCAAAGCTGCTAAAGCATAAGAATAAAAATTCTTTAGTTACCGAGTTTCCTGCTGCGTGCTTGCGCGTGCAGCAGGGCTTCGTTGAAGATCGCCTGCACGCGCCCATCCATGAGAATGTCCAGAGCGGCCTGTGTTGTGCCGCCGGGGCTGGTGACGTTCTGGCGTAGTGTTTCCGCCGGTGTGTGCGCATCATTTTCTGCTAGCGCCGCCGCACCGATAATTGTTTGTCTTGCCAGAGTTGTCGCGAAATCGGGCGCGAGGCCGAGAGATTGTCCGGTCTTGGCCAGTATTTCTATCAGATAAAAAACGTAAGCCGGGCCGCTGCCCGAGAGGGCGGTTACCCCGTCCAGAAGATTTTCATCCGTAAGCCATTCCACTTTTCCGGCGGTTTCAAAAAGGCGCGTGGCCAGTTTTTTATGCTGGGGCTGCGCGGCGGAGTTGGCGATGCATACTGTGATGCCCTTGCCGATGGCGGCCGGGGTGTTGGGCATGGTGCGGATGATCGGTTGACCGGGGGGCAGGGCCTTGCCCAACGTGCTGAGGGATTGTCCGGCTGCGATAGAAATCACAAGCGTTTTCAGCGGGGTATGCGCTTTTAAAATCTGGCATATTTCTGCCATGATCTGCGGTTTTACGGCAAGGATAAGAACGTCGGTTTCCTGTAGAATTTCTGCAGCTTCGTCCGCGTTTTTGAAATGGGGGGTGCCGGTCGGTGGCGCATTATGCGGATCAATGACGGTGAAATCAGCCGGGATATCCGAGGCTTGCCAGCCGCGCAAAAGGGCCGTTCCCATTTTGCCGTAACCTACCAGTGTGATTTTATATGATGTGCTCATGCGTGGGCTGTTTTACGATTCCCCAAGCGTGTCCATCAAGGCGAGGGAGAGGCTTTGTCCGCTGAAATCGTTCGCGGTGGAGAGCATGGTGAAGGCCGGGTAATGCCGTTCGCACTGGGCCAGCGATATATCAACGATGTCTTCGATTGTTTCCGTGATTCCCTCTTGCCCTATGCCGCGAAAAAGACAGGTGTAGCGATAGGTCGGCACGCCGGTGTCATCGGGCAGGTCAAAATGACCCATCCAGAGATTTTCATTCATTGATCGCAGGGCCTGCAGCGCCGATTTGCGGTTGCCTGTGGTGATGTGCAGATCATATTGCGCGCAGAATTGCAAAGCCTGCATATCTTCCTGCCAGATGAAAAACAATCGGTATTGTCCTGATTTTCCGGTGACGTTGACCATAAGCTCATCGTCATTCATGCGGTTGAACACCCAGTTATGCGCGTCCAGAACAAACTCGACGTTATCAAGCGGGTTGCTGGCTTCTTCATCGATCGTATCGAAATGTAAGGGCATTTTTGCGTTACCTTGGCTTAGCGTTTTTATGTCCTGGTTGTTATTTTTTAGAGGCCGTTTTTTTTGGTATGTTTTGCTCCAGCGCACCAATGCGCGCCTGTTGCTCCTCAACAATTTTACGCGTTTCGCGCAGGACGGTTTCCAGGCGCTCGAAATCCTCACGCGGGACGAGATCAAGCCGCGTTGCGGCCTCATCCGCTCTGGCTTTAATTTCCTCGCGCAGGTTCCGGCCAAGCCCGCTAAAAACGCTGACCGTACCGCCGGCAACGCGGGCAATATCATCCAGAAATTTCTCTTTGCCTCGGCCAATCATTGTCACAAAATCAATGTTCGCGGAAAGTCAGTCACTAACATGCGTTTTGGGTGCAGGCAAATCTTTTCGACTCTTTTTCAAGGCCTTGCCTGTGGAAGAATTGTTGACTTGAGCGCTGTGAGGGTGAACAAATGCCGGAAGTGTTTTTGTTTGCAAGGGAGTGCGAGATTCATCATGTGGGAATTTCCCAATATTGATCCGGTGGCCTTTTCGGTTGGCCCTTTGGTTGTGCGGTGGTATGCGCTGGCGTATCTGGCCGGGTTTTTAATCGGCTGGCGTTATTGTCTGTATCTGGCCGGGCTGGATAAGGATACGCGCCCCAATCCGGTGGATGTTGATGATTTTTTTCCCTGGGCGATTGGCGGGGTGATTCTGGGCGGGCGCGCCGGGTATGTGCTGTTTTATCAATCGGCTTATTATATGGCCAACCCCTTGAGCATCGTAAAAATCTGGGAGGGCGGCATGTCCTTTCACGGCGGGGCGCTGGGCGTGATTATTGCCATGATTTTGTTTTCCCTGCGCCGGAAGATCAATCCTTTACGCCTTGCGGACATGGTGTGTGCCTGCGTGCCGATCGGGCTTTTCTTCGGGCGGTTGGCGAATTTTATCAATGGCGAGCTTTTTGGCCGGGTGACGGACTCATCCATTGGTATGGTGTTTCCGCGGGGCGGCGATTTGCCGCGTCACCCCAGCCAGCTTTATGAGGCGGGACTCGAAGGGCTGGTATTGTTTTTAATTTTGCTGGTTTTGGCGCTGCGCCCCGGTGTTCGGGCGCGTCCCGGTCTGGTTTCGGGAGTGTTTCTGGCCGGTTACGGCCTGTTTCGTGCCTTTATTGAGTTCTACCGGGAGCCGGATTTTCAAATTGGCTTGATCGGTGGAGTGATTTCAATGGGGCAGATTCTCAGCCTGCCGATGGTGGTGGCGGGCTGCGCGCTGGCTCTTTACGCTTTGATGCGCGGGAAGGTTCATGACCCTGCCGCTTGAGGAGATACTGATCCGGCATATTGCCCGGAATGGGCCGGTGGATGTGGGCTGGTTCATGAACTTTGCGCTGACCCATCCGGAGCATGGATATTATGGGCATCGCGATCCGCTGGGGCGGGGGGGTGACTTTGTAACGGCGCCGGAAATATCGCAGATGTTCGGGGAGATGCTCGGGCTTTGGGTTGCCGATTGGTGGATGCGCATTGGCGCGCCTGACCCGTTTATATTGCTGGAGTGCGGGCCGGGACGTGGAACCTTGATGGCTGATGCTTTGCGGGCTACGCGCCATGTTTCCGGATTTCATGCGGCAGCAAAAATTCATCTTCTGGAGATCAGCCCGGCCTTGCGGGTAAAGCAAAAGGCCGCACTTTTGGGGTTTTCGCCGTGCTGGCATGAGGGGTTGGAGATGCTGCCCGGGGGTATGCCGATTATTGCGCTGGCTAATGAGTTTTTGGACGCTCTGCCGTTTCGGCAGGTGCAAAAAACGCCGGAGGGGTGGCAGGAAAGGGTCATAAATCATGATGCGGCGCATGGGTTTTTCTTTGCGTTGCGCCCTTGCGATTTTGAAATATCACAACGCTTATCGCCCGATCTGGCGCAGGCCCCGGTGGGCAGTATTTTTGAGTATTCGCCCGCGCGGGAGGGGTGCATTTTGAACCTTGCGCGCCGCGTCATGAGCCAGGGTGGGGCTGCGTTGTTTATTGATTATGGGCATGAGGGCGGCGGCACGGGTGACACGTTTCAGGCGGTGCATGTGCATCGTTTTTGCGATGTTCTGGAGAAAGTGGGGGAGGCTGATCTGACTTCTCACGTGGATTTCGGGGCGCTCAGGAAGGTGCTTTTGGCGCAGGGCGTTCCGGTTTACGGCCCCTTGCCCCAAGGGGCGTTTCTTAAAAATCTGGGCATTGAGGTGCGGGCGCAGGATCTTTTGCGTAAAAACGGCCCGGAAAAAGCAGATTCTTTACAAAAGGATTTGCATCGTTTGTGCGCTTCGAGTGAAATGGGGACATTATTTAAAGTTATAGCTGTGAGTCGTTTTTATGAAACAGGCCTTATCCCCGCAGGATTTTGATGCGCCGCTTCCGTATTTTTGCCGTAAGGCCTTTGCCACGCCGGAGCAAGATGGTATTTTTCATGGGTTTTTTACGCGTCAGGGCGGGGAGAGCACTGGAATTTATGGTGCGCTCAATTGCGGCCCGGGCTCGGAGGATAATCCCGAGGATGTGAGCGCTAACCGCATTCGTGTTGCTGAAACGGTTGGGTGTGCGCCGTCATCCCTGTTGAGTTTGCATCAGATTCATAGCGCGACAGCCATTACCGTTACTGCGCCATGGTCCGCGCAGGCGCGTCCGCAGGCCGATGGCATGGCAACGGATGTTCCCGGTCTGGGGCTTGCGATTTTAACAGCCGATTGCGCGCCGGTCCTTTTTTACGGGCGAAAAGCCGATGGTGCGCCCGTGATTGGCGCGGCGCATGCGGGCTGGGGCGGGGCGCTTAAAGGGGTTTTGGAAGCGACATTGGTGCAGATGGAGGCTCTGGGCGCGGCCCGTGAAACTGTGAGGGCTTCTATCGGGCCGTGTATAGGTAAAAATTCCTACGAAGTTACGGTTGATTTTTCAGCGCCGTTTCTGGCGGAAGATCCTGAGAATGAGCGTTTTTTTATGGAGACGCGGCGGACGGGGCATTTGATGTTTGATCTGTCCGGATATTGTGCGACCAAGCTGGCCAGCAGCGGCGTTGCGCGGGTTTTTATCCGCGATCTCGATACGTATTTTAACGAGGAAGATTTTTTCAGCTATCGCCGGACCACGCACCGCAAGGATGTGGATTATGGTCGTCAGGTTTCTGTGATTATGATCCGGCCCTAACGTTTTATCCGGCGTTTGCGTTAAGTGCCGGAGTCTATATATAGGCGGGGATGGATAGAAAATAATGCTACAGGCGTGTTGATTTTTGCTTCTATCTTTACGTATAGTCAGGCGCATATCGACAGGGATAGGCACGTTCAAAAAACCGGAAACAAGGTGATTTTTCTTTATGAAGCTGATTGCAGGAAATTCTAATCCCCCGTTGGCTGAGGCCATTTCGACCTATCTGGACGTGCCGTTGACGCAGGCCGGGATCAAGCGCTTTTCCGACAATGAGGTCTTTGTTGAGATTATGGATAATGTTCGGGGGGAAGATGTTTTCTTCATCCAGTCCACGTCTTATCCTTCCAATGACCATATGATGGAGCTTTTGATAGCGATTGATGCGCTCAAACGGGGTTCTGCGCGCCGGATTACGGCGGTTTTGCCCTATTTCGGTTATGCGCGGCAGGATCGTAAAACCGGTGGGCGGACGCCGATTTCTGCGAAGCTGGTGGCGGATATTATCACAGCCGCCGGGGCGGACCGGGTTTTGACGATGGAGCTGCATGCCGGCCAGATTCAAGGGTTTTTTAATATCCCCGTGGATAATTTGATTGTCGCGCCCGTCTTTGTTCCGCAGATTTTGGAAAAATTTTCCGGAGAGAGCCTGTGCGTGGTTTCTCCGGATGTTGGCGGCGTGGTGCGCGCGCGCGCGCTGGCCAAGCGTTTGGGCGCGGATCTGGCTATTATTGACAAGCGGCGTGAGGCTGCCGGTGTTTCAGAGGTTATGCATTTGATCGGGGAGGTTGAGGGCAAGATCTGTATTTTGGTGGATGATATTGTCGATTCGGGCGGAACGCTCTGTAACGCGGCGGTGGCCTTGAAAAACCATAAGGCCAAGGCGGTTTATGCCTATGTCGTTCATGGGGTGTTATCGGGCAGCGCGGCGGATAAGATTAAGGCTTCGCCTATGGAAAAGCTGATTGTGACGGATAGTATTCTGGCATCTGATGCCGTGCGGGCTTGCGACAAGATAGAACAGCTTTCGGTTGCCGATTTAATCGGAGAGGCGATATTGCGCACGAGTGAGGAACGCTCGATCTCCGCCCTGTTTAAATAAGGATTTTAAGCAGGCGGGCGCAGATATTTCTTGAAAAATGCCCGGTTATCTGTTCTTTATGCGCACATTATGTTGTGCAACGGTCTGCGCACCCCTGGAGGCGTGACCATAAAATGAAGGAAATACGCTATGTCTAAACATTACGCTCTGACAGCGGCGAAAAGAGATCAGGCCGGTAAGGGGGCAGCAAGATCCATTCGTCGTGAGAACAGAATCCCTGCCGTGATCTACGGCGATAAGAAAGAACCTGTGCTGATTTCTCTTCCGGCAAAGGAAGTGAATATTGAGTACAATAAAGGCCATATGTACACCAATCTTTGTGATATGGACGTTGATGGGCAAAAACATCTTGTTCTGGTCCGTGATGTACAGCTTCACCCGGTTAAGGATGTGGTTGAGCATGTCGATTTCATGCGCGTGACCGCCAAAACCCGGATTGCGGTTTATGTGCCGGTTCGTTTTATTAACGAAGACAAATCCCCAAGCATTTACAATAAAGGTACGCTGAATATCGTTCGTCACGAGGTTGAGCTGCTTTGCGGCGCGACCAGCATTCCTGAATTTATCGAAGTGGATATTGAGGGTAAAGCGCATGGCGATGCGGTTAAGATCAGCAATGCCGTGTTGCCAAAGGGCATTACGCCGGTGATTACCAATCGTGACTTTACGATTGCTACGCTGGTTGCGCCGAAAACGGCGGCTCAGGCTGAGGCTGAGGATGCTGCTGAGGCTCCGGTGGCGGCTCCTGAAGCTGCAGAAGAAAAAGAAGAAGACAATAAGGATGAGGCCAAAAAATAATCCTCGCGCGACAAGCGCAGGTGTTTGGCAAGGCGATGGCCGGGATATTCAGATTTTTATTTCCCGGCCATGCGCCCGTTTCTTCAGAGGAATATGGGCAGATGTGGCTGTTGGCGGGGCTGGGCAATCCCGGTGAAAAATATCTTCGTAACCGCCACAATGTCGGTTTTATGGTGATTGATGCCATCGCGGATCATTTTGAGTTCCCTTCGTTTCGCGCCCGTTTTCAGGGACAGATCGCAGAAGGCAAGATTGGTTCTCATAAGGTTGTACTGCTCAAGCCGCAGACTTATATGAATGATTCCGGCCAGAGTATTGGCAAGGTTGCTGCGTTTTATAAAATTCCGCCTTCTCAAATATTTATTTTTCATGATGAGTTGGATCTTGAGCCAGGTAAGCTTCGGGTTAAGACGGGCGGGGGCAATGCCGGGCATAATGGTTTGAAATCGGCGCAGGCGCATCTGGGAACGGCGGATTTTAACCGCGTGCGCATCGGGATTGGTCATCCGGGGCAAAGGGACCGGGTGAGCCCTTATGTGCTGAGTGATTTTTCAAAGATGGAAATGACATGGGTTGAGCCGTTATGCGCGGAGATTGCTGCGCAGGGGGAGAAGCTTTTTGCAGAAAAGCCGGATGTGTTTTTGAGCGATATTGCGGTGAAGCTCTCAAAGAGTTCAGGTTAAAAAATTCAGGTTAAAAATATAGATAAGGAATGAACGGATATGGGTTTTAATTGCGGAATTGTCGGCTTGCCGAATGTGGGGAAATCTACACTTTTTAACGCGCTGACGGCGACGGCGGCGGCGCAGGCGGCCAATTTCCCCTTTTGCACGATCGAGCCGAATATTGGCAAGGTGGCCGTTCCTGATGAGCGGTTGAACTGTATTGCGAAAATCGGTAAATCGGCAAAAATTGTGCCAACGCAGCTTGAGTTTGTGGATATTGCCGGGCTGGTTAAGGGTGCGAGCAAAGGCGAGGGGCTTGGCAATCAATTCCTTGCCAATATTCGGGAAACGGATGCGAATATTCATGTCCTTCGTTGTTTTGAGGATTCCGATATTGTGCATGTGGATGGCGGGGTTGACCCCTTGCGCGATGCCGAGACGATTGAGACGGAGTTGATGCTGGCGGATCTGGAAAGCCTTGAGCGCCAGATGAATACATTATCCAAAAAGGCGAAATCCAACGATAAAGATGCAAAAACGCAGCTGGTTCTGGCTGAAAAAATTAAAGTATTGCTGGAGGCGGGAGAGCCGGCCCGAAAAGTTAAAGTTGATGCCGATGAGGTTGTTGCTTTTAAAATGCTGCAGCTTTTAACTTCAAAACCAATACTTTACGTGTGTAACGTTAATGAGGATGATGCCGCCAACGGGAATGCGTGGACCAAAAAAGTTGAGGCCATGGCCGCAGCGCAAGGTGCGCAAGTTGTCATTATTTGTGCAGCAATTGAATCAGAGATCGCGCAGCTGGAATCGGCAGAGGAAAAGGCGGAATTTCTGGAAACGCTGGGCCTGTCCGAGCCGGGGCTAAACCGTATTATCCGCGCGGGTTATAAATTGCTGGGGCTGCAAACTTATTTCACCGTCGGCCCGAAGGAGGCGCGCGCGTGGAATATTCGCATAGGCGCCAAGGCGCCGGAAGCCGCCGGGGAAATTCATAGCGACTTTGAAAAGGGCTTCATCAAGGCCGAGGTTATCGCTTATGAGGATTTTGTTGCTCTGGGCGGGGAGCAAGCGGCCAAGGATGCCGGAAAAATGCGGCAGGAAGGCAAAGAATATGTCGTGCATGACGGGGATATAATTTTATTCCGGTTTAATGTTTAAACCGTTCTGGTCATTTCAGAAAATATCAGACAGTCTCATAATCGCCGAAGACACCTGATTTTAAAGCATTTTACCCTCTCCTGAGGAATTACTTTCTCGCTTGTCATCTCACGAAAAGCCGGGTGCGATACCGGGTATAACGTGAAAACGCCCGTTTCAAACGGATGGTAAGGGGGCTGTATTGGAGGTGAGGCCGTTGTGGTTGATCTGGGTGAGCGCGGCAAGGTTTTTGCGATTTTAAAGGGGTATTTTGATTGGCGAAGATCATGGAAGCTTAATTCTTTTTGTCGCTGCCGGATTTTTAGAGGTGGAGAGACCGCTGGTCGAGTTTTACGATCTTTGCTCATATAACGGCTATTATTGTCAAAGCAGCGATAATAACGCGCTTTGAAAACTGTGTTATTGAGTGTTTCTGCCTTAATCAACTTTTCATAAATTTTAATGTATAATCAGTATGCAGGTTATCTGATTGACCCGAGGGCTGGAATATATTGTTAATGGTCGTGCGGCTTGGAAATTGTATATTTTTGCGATATATTATCTGGAATGAAGAACGTATGTCTTTACGCGGTTCCTTTATTCTCTCCTTGTGTTTTTTCTGTGTTTTAGAGTTTTGATTTTGAATTTTTACGTGCGCCACGGGCTTTGCGTTTGAAAAATACGTGAAATGCTTGGCGCCATCTATAATAAGGGATTGCCACATGATTTTTAAGTCCAGAAAAGCTATCGAAGATAATGCTCTTGTTGCTTCTTTGAGCAAGTCGCAGGCGGTTATGCATTTCAGCATGGAAGGCGATATTTTATGGGCGAATGAGAATTTCCTGCAGCCCCTGGGCTATACGCTTGAGGAGCTTCAGGAGAAAAATCATAAGTCATTTTTCCCTGTCATGGTGGCAAACGGCCCGGATTATAAAAAGCTCTGGGAGGGGCTTAACGCAGGTGAGTTTAAGGCTGGTGAGTATAGATTTCTAGGTAAGGGCGGGCGAGAGGTCTGGGTGCAGGCTTCGTATAACCCGCTTCCGGGGGCCGGCGGCGTGCCGTCTAAAGTTGTGATGCTGGCGACGGACGTTACCGCGATCCGGCTTAAAAATGCGGATTTTGAAGGGCAGATTAATGCCATTGGAAAGTCGCAATCGGTTATTCATTTTAATGTCGATGGAACCATTCAATGGGCGAACAGCAATTTTCTTTCCGGTATGGGTTACACGCTTGAGGAGATTGTGGGGCAGCATCACCGTATGTTTGTTCCACCGGAGGAGGCCCAAAGCGAGGCGTATAAGCAGTTTTGGGATGAGCTTAAGAGTGGAAAATATCAGGCCGGAGAGTATAAGCGCATTGGCAAGGGGGGGCGTGAGATATGGATTCATGCGTCCTATAACCCTATTTTGAACCCAAACGGCATGCCGTTTAAAATTGTTAAATACGCCACGGATAACACAAAGGAAGTTCTGAAAAAGATTGAGACTGACCGTGTGGGCCAGCAGGTTGATCAGGGGCTGTCCAAAATTCTAAACAGTGTTGAGACCGCCGGGAAGACGGCCAGTGCCGTTTCGGCGGCAGCGGCGGAGACATCCTCCATGGTGCAGACCGTTGCGGCGGCGGCAGAGGAAATGAGCAGCTCCGCGCTTGAGATATCGCAGAGTATGACCAAGTCAAAGCAATCGGTTGTTCTTGCGCAGGAGGAAACATCCGAGGCGGATGTTTTGACGCAGCAGCTCTCCCGCGTTTCGGATTCCATGTCGGATGTTGTGGAGTTTATCCAGGATATTGCAGGGCAGATTAATCTTCTGGCGCTAAACGCAACGATTGAATCCGCACGCGCCGGTGAAGCCGGAAAGGGCTTTGCCGTAGTGGCTTCGGAGGTTAAAAATCTGGCGGGACAGGTGGATAGCGCGACGATGAAGATCTCTCAGGAAATTCAGGATATGCAAATGGTGGCAGCGGATATGGTTTCGCATCTTTCCAAGATCAGATCGACGATGGGACAGGTTTCCGAGAATGTTATGGCCGCATCAACGGCGGTGGAGCAGCAATCCACCGTTACCTCGGAGATTTCTGCCAATATGCAATCGGCCTCTATTGCTGTGGATGAGATAGATAAAAATCTGGAAGAGGTTACGGCGGCGATTGTCGAGGCTGCGGAAAATGCGCAGGCTGGAACTTCGCTCTATCAGCAACTAAAAAATCTGTAATTTTTTTTCGGCTATAGAATTTATATTGCTGCAAATTTGCTGCGGCGGGTCTAACCCGGCAAGGGCGCGAGAGCGTTCTCTGGTGTCGTGGTGGGCTGTTGCTCTGCGAGCTGTGTAATGTCGTTTTTATTGTCCTTAAGGGCGAGGTAGATTTCCGCCTTTTGAATAAGCTCTCTGGCTTGACCCGCAACTTCGTTTACGGTTTGAAGATATTTCAAGCCTTCGCTCATCTCCGGATTTTCTTCGCGCAGTTTGTCGGCGACACCGGGAAGGCGGATAGCGATACCCAAGGGCAGATCGCCGTGACCCTCTACGGGTACGGTTTCAGGCAGGCTATATTTTTTGATCAGCGGGGCATAGAATTTTTCCTGCAGCGCTTCATCGTTTGCGTATCTATCACGCATAAGGTTCAAATCACGATTTTCAATGTCGCCTTCATCATCGAAATAGGATTTTACAAATTTGGTAAAAAATACCGGGCTGACTATGCTGGCGACAACAGGGTCCAGATCATATTTCTGGGCAATTGTATTCATGGAGTACCATGTTGCGGCTTCTCCGCCAAAACCTGAAATGTCGAGACCACTTTGTGCGATATGGGCTGAATACAGCGCGGCCAGAGCGATGCGTGCATCCTCGGGCATGAGGCCAGCCTTGACCATATCGTTGGCGCTCACGGTTAGAAAGCCAACCTCGGCGGTGGCTACTCCACCTCCGATGAGGGGCAGGGCTCTGATGATGCTTTTGACTCCGGAGCCAGCCCCCTTGGCGATTTCGCTGAATGTTGAGGCGATCTGTGTTGTGATGGGGATTTTAGATGTTGCCGCCGGGGCTGTTGGCGGTTTTACAAAAGAATCCGGGTATTTTGCTGCGATATCTTTTAAGAAATTTGCATCGTTAGGGCCGATTATGGTGCTTTTTGTCTTGGCGACGTTATTGAAAAGTTCCATTCCCGCCGCGCCTTTTAGTATATCTGTGCCTTTTAGGCCTTCTTTACCGATTGCTGCAGGGGTGGCGGGAAGTGTTTTAGCGATGGTTGCCAAAGCGCCGCCCTTTGTCGCCGGATTCACGATAGAGCCTGATGTGATGGGTACAAGTGGATTTACTTTTGGGAAATAGGTCAGCGCGCGCAGAGCATCGGGAGAGAAATTAAGAAGCTTTTGTCCGGGTGGTAAATCAACAGGTTTGTACACATAGGCGGTTCCGTTAATGGTTTGTCCTATTTTGCTCAGAGCGGCTGTGGCCTTATTTTCCGGCCCAAGGACGGTGCCATGGAGCACTTTGGGCTGAATAGCGTTTGATGGCGGGCTCTTGAGAAGCTTATTGGCTTCGCTTACTAGAGGTGCGGGTGCGGATACGGGGTTGGCTTTTTTCCAAGCCAGTATGCCCGGGCCGCCTTTTACAGGCCAGAAGGGATTGCCTTCGGCGCGGTCTTCGATGGGGATTCCGACCTTGGCGTGGTCTTCTTCGCCTGCCCCTTCGGCTCCGTCCAGTCCGTTTGTGCCCGTGGCATCTGCGCCCGAATCGGGGTTGTTTTCGTTTGTGCCATTGTTTTGCAGGTCTGATGCCGCGCCGTCATGGCCGTGTTCCGCGTGTGCTGCGCCTTTGAACCCTTCGGACAGGCTTAATTGTTGCAAGGTCGGGATGTATTTTTGATTGCGCAGATCACGATAATGATCGCGGCGCAGATCCATAAGATAGGTGTACATTGACGGGCGAGAAAGTTCGTCAACTCCGGCACGTAATTTTTGCTGCGCTTCGGGGGAGATTTGAGACATGACGCCCTCAAGCGTGACATCGAAGTTCAGATTTCCCACACTGTCCCGCATTAGGTCAGCGGTTTCCGTTCCGAATTTTTGATCAAGGTTATGCCAGTTATAGCGCATGTAAATATGCAGCAATTGATTTTCGTCCGGAGCGCCATAGCGGCCATTCCATGTGTCGTTATCGTTGGCTCCGACCTCTCCGTTACGCCACCATGTAAAGTTCCCCATGGCGCGTTCGTGGAAGTTTATCATCATGCGCTCATAGGCGGCATTTTGCTGCAATTCCTGAGATGGTTTGTACATGAGAGGCTGCAATATTTCGAGCTTTTCGCTGCGGGAAAGATCGTTGAAATCGTTGCGGCCTGTGATCTCGATAAGATCGGCTGTGCGCATGTTATCCAGTGCAAATTCTGCGCCGGGAAAATCTCCGTTTGCGCGCGCTCTGTCGATCATGCTGCGCACTTGTGGGTCTTGAATGTTTGGGCGGCCCAGCCCCTTATAGGCAAGCTCGACATCCTTTTCGTAGGGGTTGAAATCGCCGTTCGCCATGGCCTGAGAAACGCCCTTGAGAATTTCCTGCCGCTCAGCCGGGGTGAGGCGATCAATATTTTCTTCCTTGCTTAATCTTGCAATGGCGCGGTCTTCAAATTCCTTTTGTACATAGGCGTAGATGTCTTCGCGCGAGACAGCCTGACGATCACCAAAGGCGGCCAGAATGCTTTCTTTTTGCCCCGGGATGGCCTCATCATACAAGATGTCAACGCGGACAAGATCGCCACCGCTCATATGGCGCAGGACGTCATAAGCGCCGCGTGCCAGTATGTTGTCACGCACCAGAGCGCCCGCTTTGATGTTGGCATGTTGCGCGGGATCAAAAGTTTCATTGGTGCCCATGAAGTGCAGCAAATTAAACACGGCGCCGATGCGTCCTGTCTCGATTTCACGCTCAGTGATATCACCGCCGAAAATATGTTTTGCGCTTTGCTGGGAGAGAAGAATGAACAGAAAATCATCTGCGCCCGCAGGATCGAGCGCCGCAACGGTTTTATAGGCTTCGCTGTTTTGGAAGGCGTTGCTGTCCGCACCGTGTTTTTTTAGTTGGGCGCGCAGATCTCTCTCAAGGTCGAGACGATTTATTTTTTGCAGTTGCTCACGGATGGTTTTTTCCTGCTCGCTGTAGGCGCCGCCGGCGTGTTCGATTTTGCGTGTGCGCAGGTAGTCTTCCTGATCCATCCATATTTTATTGAATAGGGCAATTGTGGCTTCGTGCGGGCGGGTTTTGCCGTCGCGTTGCTGTATGCCTTGACGAATGTCGCCAACTTTTGGGCCGCGAACCAGTTTTTCGTTTACGACGTCCAGCGCATAGATATTGCCGTTTTCGTCAAATTCATAAGGTTTGTTTGAGGGCGGGTTTGCGTGAATGCGCACACCATCCTGTAAGTAGGATGATCCATATTTTTCGAAAACATCGACGACAAAATTTTCGATTTTGATCTGGGTCGCGCCATCGTACAGGCCATCCATAGGCTTGATGTTCAGCGCGCCTTCGGCGGCCATGACGGCAGCCATAAAGGCGGCGGGATGAGCTTCCCACACCATTTGATCGAGTGGATTTACCGCCGGTGGTGGCGCAGATTCAACGGCTTCTTCTGTCTCAGGGGCCTCGGCAGTCTCTGGGGCTTCGGTAGCCTCAGTTTTTTCCGGTTTTTGTGGTTGCGCTTCTTGCGTAGTCGGCTTGGCAATTTTCGTGGCCGCCGCTGCTTGAGGATTTATTATTGCCGCTTCTATTTTTTGTGCGATGGTGGGGGGGAGCGTTTGCGTGATGGCGTGGAAGGTTACAGCTGCTCTGATGGCACCTTCCTGCTCCGGTTTTATTTCTATAATGCCGCTTGAAAATGTCCATGCTATTCTTTGTGCTGGCGGCATTTTCATTACTTCTTTAAGAATTTCTTTTTCTTCAAAGATGGTTTTTCCGGAATCGTGAGCGTTCTTAAGGGTCTCATCTGCGGCGGCCAGCATATCTTCAAGCCCCAGATTGTTGGTTTCCAAGGTGGCGCCGAGTGCGTTGAAAGCTTCAATAAACGCGGGGTCTTGCGCATCGAAGGGGTTGTTTTTGTAATCAAAAGCGGGGAGATCGCCCAGAGCTTTTTCGTCCGAAATTTCAGCAACCAGCATTTTCGTGCGCAAGAGCATAAAGCTTTCAACGACGTCATCTGGTGATTTATCCAGTGTGATACCAAGAGCCTCATAAATATTGGCGTGCGCGAGGATTGGTTCATTCAGGGGCGCGATGGCGGCTGAGGTTTCCTTGAATTCGTTAATGAGTGCGTTTTCCTGACCATCCAGTTCCATTAGCTCGGCTATGGTGCTTATCTTGAGGTAGGGGGTGCTGAAGGCTGGATCGCTATAGCTGGTCGTGCTTTTGGGTATCTCCATTATGGCGGTTTCATCGGGCATCTTGAGTTTGAGCAGACTGCTCAGTTCATCCCGATTGGTGTTTATCCAGTCGCGAACTTTCAGGATATCTTCCTGCTTTACCGAATCATATGGGGCTTCTTTTGAAGTCTCCGCCATTTACACCCTCTATTACGGCTTTTGCCGCTTTAATTTATTGTTATTTTCTTATCGTTAGGGACAGCATAACGGCTTTGACAGGAAAAGTCAAATTTTGTATATATTACAGTATGTTAACGATTTGTTAACTATTTGCTGGATTCAGGGAAGCGGGGCGTTTTCACTCAGTTTTACCGTGAACGAGATCGCTATAGGCATCCTGTAGTCTGCGCGTGATGGGCCCAACCTGATAGATTTGTTCATCTATTTTACCGACAGCGGTGATCTCGGCGGCGGTCCCAGTCAGGAAGATTTCAGAGAATCCATCCAGCTCCTCGGGCTTTACGCGGCGCTCTTCGACAGGAATGCCCATATTTTTAGCAATCTCCAGAACGGTCTGGCGCGTGATTCCATTTAAAAAGCGGTCGGCAATGGGGGTGATGAGCGTTCCATCCTTCACGGCGAAGATATTTGCGCCCGTGGATTCGGCGACATAGCCTTCGTGGTCGAGCATAAGGGCGTCGGTATAGCCGGCCTTTTTAACCTCGATTTTGACCATACAGCTTAAATTATAAAGAGAGGCGGTTTTAGCCGCCGTTGGCGCCGTGTTGGGTGCAGGTTTGCGCCAGTGTGTGCTTTTGAGCGAGATGCCCTTTTCCCGGATGGAGGGGTCGAAATAGCTGCCCCATTCCCATGCGGCCACGGCCATATGGGTGCGGGTTCCGGTAACGTCGATGCCCATCTGCTCCGCGCCGCGCCAGGCCGCCGCCCGAATGTAGGCGTTTTCCAGGCCGTTGACCCGAAGCACTTCTTTTTTGATTTCGTCAATTTCCCCGGCGGTATAGTGCATCTCCATGCCGATGATGGCGGCGGATTTTAAAAGGCGCTCGGAATGGGCGCGATTTTTAAAAATTGTTCCGCTATAGGCGCGCTCTCCCTCGAAGACCTGCGTTCCATAGTGCAGGGCATGGGTGAGGTAATGGACTTTGGCCTCTCTCCAGGGCAGGATTTTCCCGTCCATCCAGATGTAGCCGTCACGATCGTCAAAAGGGATTATGGCCATGGTCGCTGTTCTTTTTTAAATTGATACCTGAACTGTGAAACTATACGCTTCTTATAAGGTTATTCCAGCAGATTGCGTAGTGAAATGCCGGAAACTTCCAAAAGCGATACAGTAACGATTAGCTATAGGCCAAAATGGCCGGATTTGTAAACCGCCTCATGAACAAAATGCCGGAAGAGACAGAAAATTACGCCGATCGCCCGCATGTCATGGTTGTGGATGATGACCGCCGTATTCGGGATTTGCTTTCGCGGTATCTGGGCGAGCATGGATTTGTCGTGGTGGGGGCCAGTGATGCGGAGGATGCGCGTCACCAGCTTATGAATTTCAAGGTGGATGTTCTCGTTGTTGATGTGATGATGCCCGGCCAGAACGGTTTTGAATTTACGCGCGCCCTGCGTGAGCAGAGCAATGTTCCTGTGTTGTTGCTCACGGCGCTGGGCGAGACGCAGGACAGGATTTCGGGGCTGGAGGCCGGTGCGGATGATTATCTCTCCAAGCCCTTTGAGCCGCGGGAGCTGGTTTTGCGTTTGAATGCGATTTTAAAGCGCACAATCCGGAAAACGCCCAATGCCAGAAAAATTCGTATTGGGGAATGGTTATTTGATCCGGTGCGTGAGGAGTTGATCCGGGGGGAGGATGTGCGCAAGCTGACCAGTGTTGAGGTGACGCTGCTCAAGGTTTTGGGGACCTGTCATGGTGAGGTTTTGTCCAGAGAGGCGCTGGCGGAGCGTTGCGGCATTGATGCCGGCGAGCGCACTATAGATGTGCAGGTTACCCGTTTGCGCCGTAAAATTGAGGAGGATACCAAAAATCCGCGCTATTTGCAGACTATTCGCGGTAAGGGCTATATGCTCCGGGCGGAGGAGATCTGAACGCCATGGGTAATATGCGCAGCCATTTTAAGAGACTGAGAAATTTTTTTTCGATTAAAAGGATTATGCCCCGGACGCTGCTCTGGCGTTCGCTTTTGATTTTGATTGTGCCGGTGCTTTTGATACAGGTGATTGCCACCTATATGTTTTTTGACCGTCACTGGAACCGGATGACGACGCGCCTTGCCTATGCGGTTTCGGGCGAGATTGCGGTGATTGCCGCTCTGGCGGAGGATGCCGTGTCGCCTCTGGATATGAATTTGCGCCTGAACGCTTTGGCGTATCGTATGGCGGAGAGTCTGGATTTTAATATTGAGTTCACGCCGGGCGGGTCGTTGCCGGAACGGATCAAGGCGGGACCCGGTAAAATCTGGGAGAACTCCATGACCCGCCAGCTTCGGGATGAGATTTCTGCGCAGGTTTTCAAGCCTTTCGTGGTAAATGCCATACCCGGAGAGAAGAGTATCGCGGTTCATATTCAGCTGCCTGAGGGTCGTTTGAGTGTCACTTTTCCACAAAGGCGACTGTTTTCCTCTTCCGGATATATCTTTTTGCTCTGGATGATCGGGACCTCTTTTTTACTGCTTTTGATTGCCATTCAGTTTATGCGCAACCAGATAAGGCCTATTCGTAAGCTGGCGGTGGCGGCGGAGCGGTTCGGGAAGGGGCGTGATACGCCCTCTTTCAAGCCGGAAGGAGCCCTGGAAGTGCGGCAGGCGGCTAATGCCTTTTTGGAGATGCGCAGGCGCATACAACGCCAGATTTCCCAGCGTACAGATATGCTGGCCGGGGTTTCGCATGATCTGCGCACGCCGCTTACGCGGATGCGGCTACAGCTTGAAATGTTGCCCGATAGTGCCGATGTGCGCGATCTCAAGCAGGATGTTCAGGATATGGAGGAAATGATCCATGGGTATCTGGATTTTGTGCGCGGCGATGGTGATGAGCAGTTTTCCGCTGTGGATCTTGAAACGCTCTTTGAGAAGATTGCCGCCGGTGTGAAGCGGCAAAATGTTGCGTTGACTCTCGATCTGGAAAAAGGATTGCGTTTGATGGCGCGGCCTTTGGCTCTTGAGCGGGCTTTGGGTAATCTGGTTAATAATGCCGGGAAATACGGGCGGCATGTGTGGATCCGTGCGGCGCAAGATGGAAAACGTATTCGCATTTCTATCGAGGATGATGGGCCGGGGATACCGCCGGAGCATTATGAGGATGTTTTTAAGCCCTTTATGCGCGTGGATAGCTCCCGCAATGCGGAGACGGGCGGTGTGGGGCTGGGGCTGCCGATTGCGATGGATATTGTGCATGCCCATGGCGGGCGTATAGAGCTGGGCCGTAGCGATCACGGCGGGTTGAGGGCTATGGTCTGGATACCTTTATGAGAGCGCCGGGCCAGTCCGTGAAAAGGACGTGGAGGCACACGGGGTTTAGAATTTTATCAATTCGTTTTTCCGTGTGCGCCGTCAGTCCTGAATGGAAATATTGTGGTAAAGAGGCGGCCCTTAGGCTGCCTTTTTTTGCTGGGCTTTTTCAAGCGAGGATTTGATTTCGTTCATTGTTGCCGAAACCCGCTTGTTGATGATTTTGCCGGCTTCCTGATTTGAGGTGTTAATCATCTCTCCCAGTTCGTTCAGGTTTTTTATGCTCCGCTCATAGAGGCTTCTGAACAGGTCGGCATTTTTGGAGATTTTTTCTTCCGGCGTTCCTTCGTTCATCATCTCTCTGGCGATGTTGGAATTATCCTCAACCATCTGGGACAGGATTTCTGTCTGGCGCTGCGCAATGGCTTGAATGTTCTCTACGGCCAGTTGCTGCGCTTCGGAAAGGGCCTGCGCATTCTTTCTTTGTGTCTCCAGAAAGGATTTCACATCGAAAGGAATGGTCTGGTAATTTTCAAACATCTTTGAAAAGTCGTTTTGCGAGAAGAAGTCAGCAAAGGGGTTTTTGTTTGTCATATTTTTATCCTTCTGGTTATGCATCCGGCAACGGAAAATCCGGGCCGTAAAACTACGCAATAAAATACCGAAAGCCGGAACGAACTACCTTTACCTTATAGAAAGAAGCTGCACAATAAAATTTTTTTGCAGTATTTCTCCTCCCGTTTTTTTTGTTTTTCGTAATAAAAAGTCCTTTTTGCAGGGCGTTAGTGAATTTTTAAATATTTTCCGTCACCGTTAAAGGGCGAAAAAGAATATTTTTGCTACTGCGTTCGCGTGTAAATCACAATGATTGCGGGACAAATGTCTGTACAGAAGGTTGAAATTAAAGACTCTTTTTTATCATCGGTTTTGCGGGGGCGCTGGTATAACACGCGCGCCTTTCAGGCATTGTTTCTTTGTGTGGCTCTGGTGGCGACTTTGTACGCTTTTTTTGTGTTGCGCTCTTTTGTCCAGAGTTTAACCGGGGAAGAGCGCGCGCGTATGTCTCAGAATTTTGTCGAGGACGTTGTCGAAAATTTTGCAGAGGTGCAAAAGCCGCTGGAGATGCTGACGGCGATTATCGCGCTTTCGGATAAAAACGCACAGAAAGATGTCGCCAAAGTCTTGCAGGCATCCGGTCATGAATATAAGGGATACTCTCAAATTATCTGGTTCAGGAAGCCCGCCTCGGCAAAGGGGTGGACTTTTACACCTTTATTACAGGGGCGTGAAGCGGGCGCTTTTTCTCCCAGCGGCGCGCTTTTGGCGGCGCTGCTTTCCAAGGGGGTTATGGAGAGTGCCTATACGAGGGTTTTTGACGATCTTGATAATACGGCGCCGCGGGAAGAGCGGCAAAGTCCTAAAATAATTTCAGGGGTTTTCGCCTTTGTTCGTGCCGTTGAGGTGAAAAACCCTGAAAAAGGGTTTGTTCTGGGTATTGTTAATCCACACGATGTTCTGGGGGAGCCCTGGATGGAGAGTGCCCGGAATTTGTCGTATGTGCGTGTTCGGGATGTGGACAGCAACCGTGTGATTTTTCTTTTTGAACGAAGTGAAAACTTTATGGCCGGGGAAAAACGCGTGCCGCAAATTTATGAGTTTCCGATCGCCGGGCGTAAATGGGAGATTTCAAATGTTTTTGTGCAAGACCCCCGCGCCGGGTTTTTGGAAATGTTTCCTTATGCCGTGATCTTTTTTGGCGTTTTGTTCATTGTTGCAGGCGGGCTTCATATGCGCAACAGCCATAAGCAGGCCGGAGTTCTGGCGGATATGAATGAGACCCTGACGCATAAAAGTCATGAATTTGAAGTGGAAATTGCGCAACGGGAAAAGCTTTATCAGACCCTGCGGGAGGCCGTGGCAGAGAACAGAGCTGTTATTGATTCCGTCGGTGATATTATTTTTGAGACAGACCGTGAAGGGCATCTGGTTTTTTTAAACCGGGCGTGGTCGAAAATGACCGGTTTTGATGTTGCGGAATCTTTGGGGAAAGATCTTTTTGAGATGCTTTTTCCGCAAGATCAGGAAGGGCAGAGGCAGGCCTTTAAAAATATAGTGCGTGGAAACGGACGTGATATGCGGGCCTATACACGAATCCGGACATCGGGTGGTGATTTCAGATCTGTTGAGATGGCTTTGCGCAAGGTCGAGCAGGATGGACGGAAGGGCGCACGTTATATCGGAACCTTTACGAATATCGAGGAACGAAGGCGCGCGGAAAGGGCGCTTAGCGAGGCCGAAAAAAAGTACAGAACTATTGTGGAGAATGCCGCAGGCGGTATTTATCAGCTGACCACCTCGGGGCAGTTTTTAAGCGTTAATCCGGCTATGGCCCGCATTTTGGGTTACGAGAGCACCGAGCAGATTTTGCGGGAGATTGGTAACGCCAACGAGATTGTCTATGTCGATGGAACAAAACGCCGGGCATTTTATCGGGAGCTGGAATTTAAAGATACAATCCATAATCATGAAGAGCAGATGCGCAAGCAGGACGGGACGGTTATCTGGGTTAATGAGAACGCGCGTGCCGTAAAGGACGAAAACGGGAATGTATTGTTTATTGAGGGCAGTATCGAGGATATAACCCGCCGCCGGGAAACGGATACGGCCATTCGGGAAGCCAAGATGCAATCGGATATGGCCAACCGGGCGAAATCGGAATTTTTATCGAATATGAGCCATGAGCTGCGCACGCCTTTGAACTCTATTATCGGGTTTTCAGAAATGATCCGTAATGAGGTCTTTGGGCCAATCGAGCAGAGTAGCTATAAGGATTACGCCAAGGATATTCATCAAAGCGGTCAAAGGCTGTTGCAGGTGATTAACGAAATTCTTGATATTTCCCGTATCGAGGCCGGGGAGCGTCAATTGAATGAGGGTATTGTTCATATTGTCGATATTGTCGATGCGGCGCTGGAGATGCTTTCGGCAAAAATTGAGGACAGCCATATGCGCATTACTCGCACTATGGAGGGCATCCCGGAGATTATCGGAGAGGAGCTGGCTCTCAAGCAGATTGTGCTTAACCTTTTATCCAATGCGGTAAAATTTACGCCCGATGGTGGCCGTATTTCGATTTCTGCGCATGTGGATCGGGAGGGGCGCGTTCATTTTTCGATCACCGATACCGGAATTGGGCTGGATGAGTATGAGATCAAAAAAGCCTTATCCCCCTTTGGGCAGCTTGATAATGATTTGAGCCGCAGTGGATCGGGGACGGGTCTGGGGTTGACCCTTGTTGATGCGCTGGTGCGTATTCATGGCGGGGAGTTCGAATTGCTTTCACAAAAGGGGATTGGCACGACAGCGACGGTCATTTTGCCTGCGGACCGGGTCGTGCGTAAAAAGGAAAAACCGGCTAAAATCATGGATTATGGCGATATTTTAGAATCCGGACGTATCACAGAATAGGGTCATTTCTTCGGCGTCTAGATTTAATACGCTTCGTGCCGTTTCGTAAGAAAAACCGGCCCGTGCCATGCTTGCCAGCTCTTTTTCAGGGGTCATTTTATCCGATATGCGGAACGGGCCCAGTTTTTTCTTTCTGGCGTGCGCCAGAGCGGCCTGATGTTCGGCAAGGGCCGGGTCGTTAAAATGCTCATTATCGTGCAGCGTTAGTTCTTCAAGAGCCAGAGCAGGCTCTATCCCCTTGGTTTTCAGGCGACCTAGTATATGGCGCTTTGATTTCCCCCGGCGTCTTAAGGATGTGACGGCCCCGCGCGTATAGATTTGATCGCCGAGCAACCCGGCCTTTTCAAATTTTATAACCAGCGCATCCACCAGCGCGGCGCAGTGGGCCGGGTCCTGATCATTGTGGAAATCACAGGAGCGTTTAACCTTTCGTAACATTATACGGCGGAATTGCGCGCTGCTGGCGGCGAAACGCTGGAGGTAATACAGGCCCGCATTATGAAGGTAGCTTTCCGTGATTTTTTTGGGTGGTTTTCGCGCGTTTTTATCCGGGCCACGTTTGTCGCGTGCCCCTTGTTTTCCCTGAGAGAGGTTGTCATTATCCGGCGAAGTTATATCCTTGATCATCCTTTGGTGAGTATAGGGGATAAGCCGCCCGGGAGGCTAGTGCTTCCTGACGTTGGGTTACCGGGAAGTTACGAAGGTTATTTTTTTGATTCTGCGTATTTGCGCAAAATTTACAATTTTAAGCTAAAATGGATTATGAGCGAGATTATTGAAAAAAGAAACGGGGACACCGCGCCCCCTGAAAACCGGCCTGATGATAATGTGATACAGCCCTTTCAGCTTGATTCTTCGTCATTGCGCGGGCGGGTTATAAGGCTGGGCGGGGTTTTGGAAGAAATTCTCGGTGCACATGACTATCCGGAGCCGGTGGCGCATCTGGTCGCCGAGACCGTGACCCTGGCGCTTTTGCTTTCCTCCATGTTGAAATATGAAGGGATTTTTACCTTGCAGACCAAGGGTGATGGCCCGGTAAGCATGTTGGTCGCGGATGTGACCTCAAGCGGAGCGGTGCGCGGCTGCGCCAGTTTTGATACGGAAAGGCTGGCGCATGCCAGCCAGCAGCTCTCGGCGCTGGAGCCGGTGGAGAGCGCGCAAAACCATCTCGCGCAGTATCTGGGCAAGGGCTATATCGCCTTTACCGTTGATAGAGAAGGCGCGGCGGAGCGGTATCAGGGCATTGTTGAGCTGCGCGGGGCCTCCTTGATTGATTGCGTTCAGCATTATTTTACCCAGTCCGAGCAGATTGGTACCGGCATAAAGATGGCGGTGGGTCGCCGTGCGGGAAAATGGCGCGCGGGCGGTATTATGTTGCAAAACGTACCGGAAGATGACGGTTATGGAGATAAAGTCATGGGCAATACCCATGAGGATGACTGGCGCCGTTCGATGATTCTTATGGGCTCTTGTACTGAGGATGAGTTTTTGGATGCGGATATCCATAGCAATGCCTTGCTGGTTCGCTTGTTCCATGAGGAGGGCGTGCGTGTTTTTGAGCCGTGTTTTGTGCATAAATCCTGCCGGTGCAATCAGGGAAAGGTTGACAATATCATTGCCATGATGGGGCATGACGAGCTGATCGAGGCCGCCGAAGACGGGCGTATATCCATGCGTTGCGAGTTCTGCAGTCAGGAATATAATTTTGATCTGGATACAATTTTTAAGGAGCGCGCCAAAAGCGGAACATCAGCGGATACATCCGCTTAATTGTGCCAGAATGCCCGGTGGAGGATGACCAGCATGGTCATGATTTCCAATCGCCCAAGCAGCATGGAGGCGCTGAGGACCCATTTGGCGCTTTCGGGGAGCGTTGAAAAATTGCCCATGGGGCCAATGATATTGCCCATGCCCGGACCCACATTTGAGATAGAGGTTATGGCGCCGGACATGGCGGTCATGAAATCCAGCCCGATCAGGGAGAGGATCAGCGCAACGATGGCAAAGCTCAGGCCGAAGAGGAATAAGAAGCTCATGACCGAAAGCGGAACATCATCGGCGATGGGCTTG
>JADLAT010000010.1 GCA_020848095.1 Alphaproteobacteria bacterium
AAAAAATATCTCGCCCGTTCGCGTGTTTTTGCAGGGGCGTCGATGGTTTTTTTCAAGCTGCGGATCGTTTCCACGCGCAGATTATGCGCATCTGCAATCTCATCGGCCATATCCAGACATTGCCCGCAATTTGTGGGGGAGCCGCAGCATCCGGCAAGGGCGGTTTCGGCGCACTCCACCATCTGGCCAAGCTCGGCAAGATGGTTTTTAAAGGTTGTGTCGCTGACGTCGCGGCAAATGCAGAGTTTCATTGCGCTGATTCCTCTTGTTACTAAGAATCATTATCACCTTCGCGTTGTGAATGCAAGTTATTCTCAAAGCCGTTTTGTAATCCGGAACCTGAAAAAAGGCGGTGCGGTTTACGCCTCTGAATCCAGCGGGCTTTCGGCGTTGAGCTGGATATAGTTCTGCTCGCCGATTTGCTTGAACAGCTCAAGCTGGGTTTCCAGATAATCTATGTGGTGTTCTTCCTCGCCCAGAATCTTGGCAAAAAGGTCACGGGAAACATAGTCTTTTACGGAATCGGCATAGGATACGGCTTCCCGGTAGTGTTTTGCGCCGGCAATCTCGATTTTCAGGTCGCATTCCAGAATTTCCTTTACGGTTTCACCGATCTGGAGTTTGTCGAGCGATTGCAGATTGGGCAGCCCTTCAAGGAACAAGATGCGCTTGATCAGCTCATCCGCGTGGTGCATTTCCTCAATCGATTCCTTGTATTCGTGCTTGGCCAACTTGGTCACGCCCCAATCTTCGAGCATGCGTGAATGCAGGAAATACTGGTTAATCGCGGTCAGCTCTTTTTTAAGCGCCTCGTTCAAATGTTCTATGACTTTTTTATCGCCCTTCATGGCTTTTCTCCTCAATTGTTATCTTACATCGCAGGTCTTAGGTGTTACGCCAGAACCTTTGCAAGAATATGGCGGATATTTTTTGTATAGGCTTCGTAATCAAAGATAGTGTCCAAAGTATTTTTGTCAAGTTTTTCAGAAACTTGCGCATCATTCTCAATTGCATCGCGCAGTGTAAGGCTGCCGCGCCTGGCCCAGACTTCCATCGCGTTGCGCTGGACGATGCGGTAGGCATCTTCCCGTGAAATCCCGGCCTGCGTCAAGGCCAGCAAGGTGCGCTGGGAAAAAACCAGCCCGCCTGTACGCTCAAGATTTTCGCGCATCGTGCCGGGGTAAATCAACAGGTTTTCAATGACACCGGTCATGCGGGAGAGGGCGAAATCCAGCGTGACGCAGGCATCGGGGCCGATATTGCGCTCTACAGAGGAATGCGAGATGTCGCGTTCATGCCACAGAGCCACGTTTTCCATCGCTGGAATAACCATGGAGCGGACCAGACGGGCCAGCCCGGTAATGTTTTCGGTTAAAATCGGGTTGCGTTTATGCGGCATGGCGGAGGAGCCTTTTTGCCCTTCGGCAAAGAACTCCTCGGCCTCGCGCACTTCGGTACGCTGGAGGTGGCGGATCTCAATCGCCAGATTTTCAAGGCTGGAGGCTATAACGCCCAGCGTTGCGAAAAACATGGCGTGGCGGTCGCGGGGGATAACTTGCGTGGCGATGTCTTCGGGTTTAAGGCCCATTTTCTCGGCGACATGCGCCTCGATCGCGGGGTCGATGGTGGCATAGGTGCCGACCGCGCCGGAGATCGTGCAGACGGCGATTTCCGCGCGCGCGGCTTCAAGGCGCTTGCGGGCGCGTTTGAAGGCCGCGTAATGACCGCCAAGTTTCATGCCGAAAGTTGTAGGCTCGGCATGAATGCCGTGAGAGCGGCCTATGCACAGCGTGTTTTGATGCTCCAATGCACGCTTTTTCAGCGCCGCCAGCAGCGCGTCCAGATCGGCCAGCATAATGTCGGCGGCCTGCGTTAGTTGTTTGGCAAAACATGTATCCACGACATCGGAGCTGGTCATGCCCTGATGCACGTAACGGCTATCTTCGCCGACAAATTCGGCAACGGAGGTCAAAAAGGCAATAACGTCATGTTTGACCTCGGCCTCAATTTCATCAATGCGCTGCACATCGAAATTGCCCTTCTCGCGCAGAGCAATAGCGGCAGATTCCGGCACAATGCCAAGTTCGGCCATTTTTTCGGTGGCGAGCGTTTCGATTTCCAGCCAGATTCTAAACCGGTTTTCCGGTTCAAAAATATCAGCCATCGGCTTGCGGGTGTAGCGGGGGATCATGCGCGTCTTTCCGGTTTTATTTATGTGTGTCGGATTGAAGTTTTATGGACTTCGGGGCGCGGGGTCAAGAGGGGGCGGGTTCGAGATGCCGCGCAACAGGGCAAAGCCATCGGCATAACCTTCCGGGACGGCCCCGCTGGTATAGGTATTATCTTTGGTTCCTTCAGGGGGCGGGGTGGTTGTGGTGTCCTGCGCAGTCTTTATAGGTGCCGGGTTGATGATGATTTGCGAGGCGGAGGGCGGGAGCATTTCTTTGTCTTGCGTCTGCGCCGCGGCCAGTGCGCTGATGGCTCTGCGATCATGAAATACGTAGCGGGCTTCCTCCACCCCAACCAGTGGCGGGATGTGGGTGGCTTCGAAGGCATCATAGCCAGCTTTTAAATTTTGCCAGAAACCATACCATTGGCTGTCTGTGAAAAGCTGCATGTTTTCTTCTGTCATGCGAAAGGGAAAAATATGCACGTTTACATAGGTCTGCCCCTGACGCAGCGCGTTATCCAGCAGGAGGTAGACATCCTCGATTGCGGGGTCCGTCATGGCGAAGCAGCCCGTGGACTGGCACCCGCCGTGGATCATAAGGGCGCTGCCGGTGCGGCCCTGTGCCCGGTCGTAAGCATTGGGATAGCCCAGATTAAAGGCCAGATGAAACTGGCTTTGCGGGTTCATTTGCTCAGGCCCTACGAGATAAAACCCTTCCGGGGCCTGTTTGTCGCCCTCGGCCAGTTTGGGGCCAAGATTTCCGGAAAAACGGCAAATGGGGTAAGTTTTATAAAGCGTATAGCGCCCGGTTTTTTTGTCTTGAATCCATGCCTCCAGCACGTTTTCCTGTTTAAAGACGCGCAGGAAAACCGGTGCGCCGAGCTGGAGCTTTTGCGTTTTGACTTCGCGTGCGAGCAAGGTTTGCCGCGTGCCGCGGATATATTCCAGCAACGCAGATGTGGGGGGGATAATGGTATCGCAGGCCGAAAGCGTCAGCAGCACCAGGAGAAACATCACTCTAATCATGGTTTTAGATTAAACCTTGATTCTTAAAGCTTGAATAGCCGTTTCTGGCGATAATAATGTGGTCGTGGATAACTATATTGAAGGGCTCTGCCGCCCGGATAATAAGGCGCGTCATATCAATATCGGCCTGAGAAGGGGAGGGGTCGCCGGAGGGGTGATTGTGGAGCAAAATAAGGGCCGTTGCGCCCAGATCAAGGGCTCTTTTCATGATTTCGCGCGGATAGGCGGGCGTGTGGTCAACCGTGCCTGAGCCTTGAATTTCATCACCAATTAGCTCGTTTTTCTTATTGAGGAACAGGATCCGGAAATGCTCCCGCGTTTCGTGGGCCATGGTGGAACTGCAGTAATCCATTAACCGGCTCCAGGAATTTAAAACGGGGCGGTGCATTAATTCCCGTTTCATCATCCGGTGCGCGGTGGCGGCAACGGCTTTGAGGGCTGTGGCCGTGTTTTCACTGATGCCGTCTATCTTAAGAAGCTCATCCACGGGCGCGCTTAGCAGTCCCGGCAGATCACCGAATTTTTTGAGCATATCCTTCGCCAGAGGCTTCACATCGCGCCGGGGGATGGCCATGAATAAAACCAGTTCCAGCAATTCGTAATCCTGAAGCGTGTCCGGGCCGCCCTGTAAAAAGCGTTCTCGCAAGCGGTCGCGGTGACCGTGATAATGCGGGCTTTCTTTTTGGGCTGCGTTGTTTGCGCTCATTGTAATGTGACCTTGGTTGTTAAGGCGCCTGTGTCGCGGGTTGTTCCTGTGGTGGCGGTGGCGGTGGTGCGTCCTTTAAAAGCGGTTTTGGCGCGGGGGCTTCCGGGCTTTTCTCCGGATCATCCGGTGTGGCGGATGGCGGCGTGTTTTGTTCCGAAATAAGTTCTCGAATGCTTTTTTTGGGTTCGTTACTGTATTCTTCGCTGCTGCTTTCTGCGGATGAACCATCTTCTAACTCATCTTCCGGCTCATCTGTCTCGTTCAAAATAGTGTTTACGGCGCCACCACCCTTCTTAAGCTTATTTTTCTCTTTTTGGGCTTGCCCGGGGTGGAAGGATGTTTGTTGAATAAGTGTGGTAACAAAATCGCCTTTTGCCAGAGATGAGGATGCTCTGACCTCGTAAGCCATGATGTAGTTGCGAGAATACATGATGCGTACGCGCACCGTATTTAGGTAGCCAAATTCGTTAGGTGGTCTGATGGGGTAGACGGCCTCAATGACAGGAAAGCCATTCTTTGTGTAGTTATAAATTTTTGTGCGCTCCAGATTTGAGCCATGGCGATTGATAAAACGTTCCTCTAAAAAAAGATTCGCCTCTGTTTCGGTTATTTTGCGGTCTAATTCATAACCATAGACGTTCACAAAAATATTTTGTTTGAGAACGGGGTCATAAAAGCGAGCCTTCACGCGGTCAAATTTATTTTCATGTGTGGCTTGTGCGGGTTCCGGGACATAGGGCTTCACTGGTTCGGGGAAGTATGCTGTAAAAAGGCTTGATCCGGCTTTGAATTTTTTCCATTCTGCTCTTATCTGACCTTGCGAGCGTATAAGATTATCCTGCGCGATGAGCGATTGGAAAAATTTTTCGGTACTGGGTGTGCGCATATCTTTTTCGGAACCGGTAATGATCTGGTGAAACATGCTTTGATTGGTCATGACGACATGAACACGCATAACCTGCAGGCCCAGATGGGGATCTTTGAAGCCGATCATGATGTATCCGCCCTTGTTTTCTCCTTGCGGTGCGTCGGGGATCATCTCCAGAACAGAGCCGTCCATGGTGGCATAATATTGGGCATAGGATTCAAGCTCGCGCGCAATCAGAATTTGTCGTTGTTCTTCCGAAAAGGCTGGTCCTAATGTCTGCGAGAATTTTAAAATATAGTTTTTGATCACGGGGACATAGGGTCGTTTATCAACGGTGGCGATAATTTCGTTTGCACTGAATACTCTGAAATCGCTTGCCCGCAAATAGGTAACTTCCGGATCATTAAATGGTTCTGGAAAAGAAAGGCTGTAGAGATTTTCCATGGCAACGAAATTATTCCAGACCTGCGCCAGCGCAGGGGGGGTGATGAATAAAAATAAAGCCGCCAGCCCCGCTGGAAGTCTTGATTTATAGCGATTTTTTCTAAAAATTTTTGTCAAGCGCATGTGGGGTTTTCCTGTCAGATCCTATCATAACAGTGTAGAGCAAAAAAAAACCGCTGGAAAGTCCGCCAACGGTTTTGTCTCTACTTGGTTTATTTGAAAGCGGCTTCGGTTAGCCGCCTTGCATCCTAAAAACCGTCGCGGTCGCGACGTTTTCTGTCCATTTTACGGCAGCGACGAATTGATTCTGCCTCTTCTCTGGCTTTACGAAGCGAGGGTTTTTCAAAATGACGACGCAATTTCATTTCACGGAATATGCCTTCGCGCTGCATTTTCTTCTTGAGCGCTCTCAAGGCTTGTTCAACATTATTATCGCGTACGCTCACACTGACCACAGTGATCACCTCTTTCTAATTGATAAATGAGTTCATCTGCTTAAAATAAAAGCTCACACTTCCTAACAGCTTTGCCGGGGATTGCAAGAAAAAATTAAGCACCAGCTCTGATTTTACACTATCTGGTGCGGGTTTGCAAAGTGAACCGCTTTCTTTGGGGCGGTTCAGGCGACTTTCGCCTTTAGATCAAGCGCGGCGGAGAGCAGGGTTTTTGTGTAGTCTTCCTGCGGGTTTTGGAAGATCTGCGCGGCGGGTCCGGCTTCGACCACCCGGCCATCTTTCATGACAATCAGATCATGCGCCATCGCCCGGACAACCCGTAAATCGTGCGATATGAACATATAAGACAGGCCGCGTGATTCCTGTAATTCCCTCAGGAGGTCCACAATCTGCGCCTGAACCGAGACATCCAGCGCGGATGTCGGTTCATCCAGAACGATAAAGGCGGGCTCCAGCGCCAAAGCGCGGGCGATGGCGATGCGCTGGCGCTGGCCGCCGGAAAACTCATGCGGATAGCGGTGGCGCGTTTCCGGGTCCATGTGAACCGCTTCCAGTGCTTTGATAATGAGCGCTTCGCGTTCCGGCCTGGACAGGGCGCGGCGATGCACCAGCAGACCCTCGCCGATGATGGCCCCTACGCTCATGCGCGGGGAAAGGGCGCCGAACGGGTCTTGAAAGACCACTTGCATATCCTCCCGCAGCGGCAGCATATCCTTGCGCGGGAGGGGTGCGATGTCGCGGCCTTGAAAAATAATGCGCCCCTCTGCTTTGACGAGCTTTAAAAGCCCCAATCCCAATGTGGTCTTGCCGGAGCCTGATTCGCCTACGACGCCGATGGTCTGCCCTTTTCTGGCCGTGATGTTAATATCATCAACGGCTTTGATCCATGATGTGGGTTTGCCAAAAAAATTGCGGTGCTTGGGGAAGTGAATTTTAATATTTTGTCCTTCTAAAATGACGGGCGCATCGGTTTGTATTTCTATGGCGGCGTCCTTGGGCTGGGCGGAGAGGAGCATCTTCGTATAGGCATGCTCCGGATTTTTAAACAGCGCTTTGGTGGGTTTTTGCTCAACAATTCTCCCCTGTTGCATGACGCAGGTATAATCGGCCATTTTCTCGACAATAGATAAATCATGCGTGATCAGCAAAAGCGCCATGTTCAGGCGCTTTTTTAAATCGGCCAGCAATTCAAGAATCTGGGCTTGTACGGTTACATCCAGCGCGGTTGTTGGCTCATCGGCGATGAGCAGTTCCGGGTTATTAGCCAGAGCCATGGCGATCATCACCCGCTGGCGCTGGCCGCCGGAAAGCTGGTGTGGATAGGCGTTTAGGCGGTCTTTAAGACCCTCCAGCCCCACCAGTTCCATCAATTCGGCAACGCGCGCTCTGGCCTGATCCTTATTCATGTTCTGGTGCAGGAATAAAATCTCGGAGATTTGTTTTTCGACCGTGTGCAACGGGTTTAAGGCCGTTAGCGGTTCTTGAAAGATCATGCCGATCTGGCTGCCCCGGATGTTGCGCATGAAGTTTTCCGGTTTGCCGATCAGCGCCTCTTTGTTAAACAGGATCGAGGATTCCGGGCTGTGTACGGCTCTGGGGTAAGGGAGAAGCTGCATGATCGAAAGCGCGCTGACCGATTTGCCGGAGCCCGATTCCCCCACCAGCGCCACGCTTTGCCCCTTTTTAATGTCAAAGGAGATATTATCAACGGCGCGCAAAGCCCCATCGCCGGTTTTGAAATCGACGCTCAGGTTTTTAATCTGGAGAAGGGGGGCGGTGTCTGTCATGCGTTTACAACTTTATGAGGTGAATGGTTGTGGCACAAGTTTTTAAATATTGACATATCGTTTTTGTGCCCGTATCTGTTTGTCATAGTTTAATTTTCGATGATGGCGGAACATAGATGAAAACGGAACAATATTTGGGTGATGCTCTGGTGTTATCTGATAAAGAATTGCTTGAAAATTTCAATGCGGCTGTGCGCTGTCAGGGATTTGCCGACCCTCATGGACCGGATCGGTTTAATGTTGTTCATCATGCCCGAAGAATTTTGGTTCAGGATGATGAGTTTGGCGGTCTGGCGCCGGAATTTACTGCTGTCGTGGACGCGTTGCGCTCCCTCGATGAGGACCAGTTCACATCCGCTAATATTCTTACGGCGGTTGAAGGCAAGCTGGACCTGAACATCTGATTTCGCGCCCTTTGAGATCATTCATGCCGTACGGAGAGTGCGGCGTAAATCTCTTTCGTAATGCGCTTTTCGATTTTTTATCATTTTCACCACAGAGTTCACAGTGATGTCATAGCTTTTTTGTTCATCTTTAATGGGGAAAAAGAGAATAAAATGAGGATCTGTGTATAAAATGATAGCACACGCTAAAAAATTATGTTAAATATGATTCTGCTTTAAAGGAGATGTCTAAAATGAATAATGATGATGTTGCTAAGGAAATGTTTATAATTGGACAGATGTTTGCGAATGGTATGGCGAGAACCTCTGAGGAGGGGCAAGCGTTATGTGTGGCAGGGTTTTTATACAATTTAAAAAGTGCGGGCATAGGGCCGAAGGATTTCGCGGACATGATAGCAAATATGGAGTATGTGGATGATCCGCTTGCTCAGGAGTTTGTCTCTCAACTTGAAGAAAGATTAAATCCTTCGTCTAATGAGCCAATCCCGGGTATGTCTTCCCCCGGTGAAGGCTGGTCTCCTTGACGCTAATTAAAGCTCAAAAACAAGTTCAGCGAATGCTTAGGACTTTATAAATCTCTTTCGTAATGCGCTTTTCGATTTTCTGCATGTCTGTCAGGTCAAGTTCGTGCAGTTTTGCGTTTTGATTTTCCGCCATTTTTACGATGGCGCCGGTGACGTGATGGGCCTCCCGAAACGGCAGGCCGAGATTCATGACCAGCCAGTCGGCCAGTGCGGTGGCTGTGGTGTAGCCGTCTTCCGCCGATTTTAGCATTCTTCCCGTGTTGAATGTCGCGGTGGAGAGCATGCCGTTCATAGCCTCAAGGCATAAGAGAATTGTATCGAAGCTGTCGAAAACGAATTCCTTGTCCTCCTGCATGTCCTTGTTATAGGTGAGTGGCAGGCCCTTGAGCATGGTGAGCATCTGCACCAGATTGCCATTCAGGCGGCCTGTCTTGCCGCGCACCAGTTCGGCAGCGTCCGGGTTTTTCTTCTGCGGCATGATGGAGGAGCCTGTGCTCCATTGATCCGACAGGCGCACAAAGCCGAATTGCGGTGTGGACCAAAGGATGATCTCTTCGGCCAGCCGGGAAAGGTGAATGCCGCACAGCGCCGCACAAAACAAAAATTCAGCGGCAAAGTCGCGGTCGGAAACGGCGTCCATCGTGTTGGGGATCGGCCCTTCAAAGCCCAGTGTTCTGGCCGTGAAATCCCGGTCTATGGGGTAGGGGGTTCCCGCCATGGCCGCCGCGCCCAGCGGGCAGAAATTCAGGCGCCGCGCGCAATCTTCCAGCCGGGTTTTATCGCGGCCCAGCATCTGGGCATAGGCATCCAGATGGCGGCCCAGCGTTACAGGTTGCGCCGGTTGCAGATGCGTAAAGCCGGGCATGATGCTGTCTTTATGGGTCTGGCTCAGCGTGTCCAGAGTGTTTCTAAGCTCCTCTATGCCGCCCATGGCGCTGGTGGCGGCCTCGCGCACCCATATGCGGAAATCCGTGGCGACCTGATCGTTGCGGGAGCGCGCGGTGTGGAGCTTGCCCGCCGCTTCGCCGATAATCTCTTTCAGGCGAGATTCGATGTTCATGTGAATATCTTCCAGATCCCGCCTGAATTCAAAAGCGCCGCTTTCGATTTCCTGTTCAATCTGGGTCAGTCCGTTTAAAATTGCCTCTCCGTCCTGCCGGGGGATAATGTTCTGGCGCATAAGCATCTCGCAATGGGCTCTGGAGCCGGTGATGTCCTGCCGCCATAAACGCCGGTCGATATCAATCGAGGCGTTGATCTGTTCCATTACGGAGGCGGGTTTTTCTGTAAACCGGCCACCCCACATTGTGTTTGTTGATTTTTTGCTCATGGCTTTGTTTTTTAGACGAAAATGGCTTTTCGCGCTACAGAAAATTTTTTGAAACAAGGTGTTGCAAAGATTTTTTTGTTTTGTCATAAATTCAAAAATAAATATAAAGATGCGCAGGGAAGATTTATGCAGAAAGAAAGTTTGAAAATAGGCGGGCTCGTTGTCGTTGATTTTCGTACGGAGCAGTTAACCGATGCCATTGTCGCTTGGCGTGACCAGAAACATATTCCGTATGCGGAAAGCTGCGCCCGGCAGGTCTGGTACGGTGATTCCTGTGATTTTGAGTCTTTTCCCGTCAAGGGCGCAGCGCCGGGCGATTTTTCGTTTCATGAGGGAACCAAAGGGTATGCGTTCCTGATGAAGCTTAATCTGGGGCTGCTCAGTAAGAAGCAGGGCGAGGTGAACATCAAGGGGCAGTTTTATAGTGGATGGGAAAAAACTCAAAGAGAGCTGCCATTAAGTCGGCAGGGATATTATGATCGATTTGTTCAGTGGATCACGGCTGATACGCGTTTGGTACAGGGGAGTATTCTTGGTACCTTCATAGCCGTGCGTAAGGAGCTTTCTGCTCGCGATCTGTCTGGGCTGAAAAGTAACGATCGCATTTTGATTTTCGGGAATATTCCTCCCAATGGAAGCGTGTCCTCGCGCTCGGACGGCATTGCCCGCGTGTGTTCGTCCAATACAGGTCGCAAGGCCGCAGAAATTGCTGTGACCCATCCTGACAGTAAGGTGCTCGGAACATTATTTAATCACTTCAGCGCGTTAAGGGATAATGGGAAAGTTGTGGACGCTCTCTCAATGGTTGGTTTTGAGAATCTGCCGCTGGCTGTGGAGAAGTATGATCGCGTGTTTGTTGATCGGCTTTCTGATGATGATGCCGGAGCTAATCAGCAACTCGTTTCTGCATGGCGGGGTAGAATGCGGAGGGATAATATGATGGTTCATATGCAGGCTCCATCGAAAATGGCGAGGTCCTGGAAAAGAATGTTTGGTGATAATTACGTCAGTCCACGGGATATTTCTGCGGATATGGGCGCGCGGGCTAGTCATAACAGAAAAATAGTGGCTGAGGCGGAAGAGGCTATTAAAATTATTGCTGATTTACGTATGCGCGGTGTGCAGCCCTCTAAACGGGCGCTGGCGGGGTTGGTTTCAGAAATGGCGCTTGTTGCGGGTTAGGTCATGAGTTTGAAATAAATGGTGTAAAATGTAACGAAATATAAGATTTTTATTGTCTTTCTCTGGTTATATTTTTTATAAGTTTATTAATCATAAGACACAAGTTGAACAGGGAGAGTTTCATGGAAGAGCAGGTAACAGGCACTGACGAAATTTCCAGCTATTTTGATGTTGTAGAAACAGATGCGCGGGGCAGGCCGATTTTGCTTGAGCCGTTGGCGGATGCGCAGGGGGATTTGCCAGCTTTGGCCAAGACCTTTACAGGTGCGGTTGAGGTGAAGAATGTTCCTCGGTTAAAATCTCTTAAAGAGATTATTGGTCAGAAAAACGCCGGACAGGATAATTTTCTGATCAAAGTTTCCTATCAAAAACCCCCGGTTGATCCGTCTTCAGACAGGTTTTCCACGCCGGAGACCTTTCCCGTACCGGGTGTTTTCGCATTATAAGCGGCTCGGCGCGTTGAATTTAGCTGTTATCCTCTGCGTAATCACCCCGAGTTTTTCGGGGTGATTTTTTTTAACCGCATTGGAGCCAGTAGCGTTTACGCGCCGGAAACCTGTCCGTTTTTTGTGTTTCGTCCTGAAATTCGCCGCCGCAAAATTCAACAACGCGCTGCCCGGCGATGTTGAGCGGATCGACCAGCACCAACGCGCGGTCTATGCCCAGATAGCAGATATAGGGCATGCCCTTTTGCAGGATTTTTTTGCCGAATCCTTTTTTGCGCATGGAGGGGCGGATGGTGAAGTTGACATGCCCGCCCCATTTTTCCAGATGCCAGTTGAGCCGGTGGCGGATGGTGATGCTGCCGATATATTCATCCTTTTTAACCAGCCACAATACGGTTTCCGGAACGGGCTCGACCCAATCCACGAAAGGGCGGCGTAAATACCGTTTTCCGGTATTAAGCTCTTCCACGTATTTATCAAAGTTTTTTTCAATCTCGCTACGGCTCAAGGATTTATAGCGCCCTTCGGCGTGGAATTCATCCAGGGCCTCTAAATAGCTTTGTTTGTATGCGGCGTTTGGTTTTACAAGTTTGGAGGCTGACATTGTTCGGGCGATCTTTTATGCAGGAAAAATATATCGGTTTTATTACAATCTAAAAGTAAATGCTTTGAATAACGTCCTGTTTTTTTTATAAGGATACATTCGTATGTCGAAACAGAGTGTGCACAGCTTTGCTTCCACGTCTTTGTTTCGCTACGGCTTTATTTTATATATCAGAGTGCAGTCTTTTTCCAGAAAAAATTTTAGCCAAGGGGTACGGCCTTTTTACGGGTCGTACCCTGTTTTGAATTTATGCGCGTCCGGCGGCTGCTTTTTTTGCATCCGGTTGAGCCAGCTCCTGAGGTTTTGAAGCTCCGCCATGCTCTTCCTCGTGCACTTGCGCGCCGACGGTGGCGATGGAGGTTACATTCACAATGCCGCGTGCGGAAACATAAGGCGTGACCACATGCACAGGCTTTGCAACGCCCAGCAAAAGCGGGCCGATGCTGATCCCCTCACCGAAAATCTTCACCATATTAAAGGCGATGTTGGCGGCATCGACATTGGGCATGATGAAGATGTTGGCCTCACCGGTCAGGGTGGAGTTAGGCATGACCAGAGACCGGACTTTCTCGGAAAGCGCCGTATCTGCGTGCATCTCTCCATCAATTTCCAGTTCCGGATCACGGCGGCGAATGTCCTGATAGGCGGCGCGCATTTTAATTGCCGATTCCGTATCGCCTGTGCCGAAATTTGAATGCGAGAGCAGGGCGACTTTCGGCTTAATACCGAAACGCTTGACCTCTTCCGCGGCCAGCAAGGCCATTTCGGATATCTGGGCGATCGAAGGGGTCGGGTTGATCTGCGTGTCGCAGAAGAAATACGTTCCCTTTGAGACCAGCAGGGCATTCATCGCCGCGGGTGTTTCCACGCCGGGCTTGAGGCCGATAATGTCGATCACGTCCCTGACGTGTTCCTTATACAGGCCAACCGTGCCGCAAATCATGGAATCGGCATCGCCCCGGCGCACCATCAGTGCACCAATCACGGTAGTATTTGTACGTAATCTGGCGCGGGCAACGGCGGGGGTAACGCCCCGGCGCTCCATGATCTGGTGATAATATTCCCAGTAATCGCGGTAGCGTGCGTCATTTTCCGGGTCGATCAGCTCAAAATCCGTGTCTTTTTTCATGCGCAGACCAAGGCGCTTGATCCGGGTTTCGATGACTTTTTCACGACCAATCAAAATCGGTTTAACGATTTTTTCGTCCAGCGCCAGTTGCACGGCCTGCAAGACCTGATTTTCCTCGGCTTCGCAGTAAACAACGCGTTTGGGGTTTTCTTTGGCCTTGGTGTAAACCGGGCGCATGATGAGCTGAGAGCGGACGTAAAAGCCGCGCAGGCGCTGTTCATAAGCTTCGAAATCGGTGATGGGGCGTGTGGCTACGCCACTTTCCATAGCGGCTTTGGCCACGGCAATCGGCAGATCAACAATCAGGCGCGGATCAAAGGGCTTGGGGATCAGGTATTCCGCACCAAATTCAAGGTTTTCATCGCTATAAACGCTTGTTACTTCGGCGGTAATTTCCTTACGGGCCAGCGCGGCGATGGCCTCAACGCAGGCCAGTTTCATTTCCTCATTGATTGTGGTTGCGCCAACATCCAGCGCGCCGCGGAAGATAAAGGGGAAGCACAGGACGTTATTGACCTGATTGGTGTAGTCCGAGCGGCCTGTGCAGATGATCGCATCATCCCGCACTTCGCGGACCTCTTCGGGCATGATCTCCGGCGTCGGGTTGGCCAGTGTCATAATGAGCGGGTTTTTGCCCATGGATTTAACCATTGGCTTGGAAACGGCGCCAGCGGCGGAGAGACCGAGGAATACATCCGCATCCTTCATGGCATCGTCGAGCGTGCGCATATTGGTTTTGCGGGCGAATTTTGCCTTTTCGCTGTCAAGATCCGTCCGGCCTTCGTAGACCACACCTTCGCGGTCGCAAACGATGATGTTTTCTTTTTTCAGTCCCGCGCCCACCAGAAGGTTAAGGCAGGCAATGGCCGCCGCGCCCGCGCCATTGGCAACGAGGCGAATTTTAGAAATGTCGCGCCCGGAATATAACAGCCAGTTTTTAAAGGCCGCCGTGACGATGATGGCCGTACCATGCTGGTCATCGTGGAAAACAGGGATATTCATGCGCTCTTTTAGTTTGCGCTCGATCTCGAAGCATTCGGGGGCCTTGATGTCCTCAAGGTTGATCCCGCCATAGGTTGGCTCAAGCGAGGCCACGATATCCACGAATTTATCAACGTCCAGTTCGTCAATCTCAACATCGACAGAATCAATGTTGGAGAATTTTTTGAACAGAACGGATTTTCCTTCCATCACCGGTTTTGCGGCCAGCGGTCCAATCGCGCCCAATCCTAAAACGGCGGTGCCGTTGGTAATCACGGCAACCAGATTGCCTTTAGAGGTGTAATCATAGGCCTTTAGAGGATCTTTTTCGATCTCCTCGCAAGGGGCGGCCACGCCGGGAGAGTACGCCAGCGAGAGGTCGCGCTGGGTTGCCAGAGGTGTCGTCGGCTTGATGGCGATTTTGCCCGGCTCCGGATAGCGGTGGTAATCCAGGGCATCTGCCCACAGGGCTTCTTTGCTGCTTTTGCTCGGTGTCGTCATTTTTGCAAGGCCGTTCTTGTTGTTGGTTATCTTTATCCGCGTCAGGCCGGAAGACTCTTTTTATTGAGTGTCCTTCATGGCTTTAGCGAGGTATGAATGGTGCGGCCGAGAGGACTTGAACCTCCACGGGATTGCTCCCACAGCGACCTCAACGCTGCGCGTCTACCGTTCCGCCACGGCCGCATACCCTTCAAGGCCATCCTGATAGCAAATGAAACGGGAGTGCGCAAGGGGCTTTGCGCGTTGCAGTGCGGGATAAAAAGACGATTTTTATATGGGGCTGACGGGGGCGTTATGAATTTCGTCAATAATGGCCTGAAGATGTTTACGGCTTGCAAGTTCCTGCAGGTCTGAGCATTCCTCGTTGGTCAAAGAGGCCAATGAAAGCCCGTGAGGGGCCAGAGCCTCATTAAGGAGGATTATGCACTCTTCCGGCTCTATCGCGTTGTTTGTAGAGGCTGAAAATGCGGCGGCGAGGTCGGGAAGTCTGCCTGATTTGTGGTCATAATTTTTAAAATGACTTGCCCCTTTCTGGCTTTGTATCTGTGCAAGGTCTCTTTTTCTCATGTTATCCGGGGCGTAAGCGGCCAGAACATGCCCGCCATTATGCTCTATATAGTTGATCATATTGGCAAATGTTCTTCCCCGGTCGTAAACATGATCGGCCAGAATAAAGTATTCCGGTGATGTGTCGGTCATATTGGCGGTCAGGAAGGGGAATTCTCCCGATTGAAGCGCCGGATCGGCGATATAGTGCTGGCGGCGCACCAGTGATGTCAAAAAGCCGCTTTGCAGGCTGTTTACATGCCAATTATTTCTGTCCAGCTGGTGTTGTTCATACAGGGCATCGGCTTTGACCCATTTTATATGGGATGCGTTTTTGCTCTGTAAAAAATCTCCTGATCCAAGCGATGTAAGAAGGATGTCTGTTGCAATTCGCCCTGCAGGACTGGAGTGATTTCTAGGGTCTTTTTGAGGGTAGAAAATATTAATTCTTTGTGTCTCTTTGATGGATGTCCCCTGTTTATCGAGTTCTTCTATCATGTGGCGCAGTAATTCACCTCTGTGTGTGGCGACGGGGGGAAAGTCCGCGCGCACAGGTTTGCGTTCGGCCGGGTTGGTTAATGTTTTTGCGAATATTTTTTCAAGAGGTTGCATAAGGCATTCTTTGCCATAATGTTGATGGTTCTGTCAAGGATTTGAGTGAATGTCTTGAAGCTGAGTTCCATATCTTGAGATTTTTCTTTTGGCAGGTTATATCGTTTGCTTATGGACTGGAAAATTTCAAATGATTCAATAACGTATCCGGAAGCTCTGGCCTTTATGGATGAGCGCGTCGCCGCGATTCATGCCGGGCAGGCGGCGGAGTGTGTATGGCTTTTGGAGCATCCCCCGCTTTATACGGGCGGGACGAGCGCGCGGGATTCCGGGCTGTTGCAGGCCCGGTTTCCGGTTTATGCCAGTGGGCGCGGCGGGCAGTACACCTATCACGGGCCGGGCCAGCGTGTGGCCTATGTCATGATGGATTTAAAAAAACGTCAAAGCACGCCGGATCTTAAAAAATATGTCTGGAGTCTTGAGGAATGGATTATTCGTACGCTGGCGGTGTTTGAGATTAAGGGAGAGCGTCGCTGCGGACGTGTGGGAATATGGGTGGTCTGCCCGGATGGTACGGAGAAGAAAATTGCGGCCATTGGCGTGCGCGTGCGTCACTGGATCACGCTTCATGGTATTGCCATCAATGTGAACCCCGATCTGTCACATTTTGAGGGGATCGTGCCATGCGGCATTGCGGAGCATGGGGTCACCAGTATGGCGGCTCTGGGCCATGGGGTTGATATGGCGGCGCTGGATGAGGTCTTGCGGTCGCATGCGGATGTTTTGACGGCGGCGTGACCTCGTTTTGGGGCATTGACGGCTCAGGCGGGGTCATTTTTAGTTCATGGTGGCGCTATTGCCCCTCTAATCCGCGGCCAGCCTCATAAGACGTGCGCCAACAAAATCTGCAATAAAGTTATTCATTTTATCAATGTCATTCTTTAGACTACTGTAATTGCTGTTTTTTGTGTTTGTTGTCTCATCCATATAGAGGGCTTTGTTGATTTCGATCTGCAGGGAGTGGTAGCCCATTGCCGGATTTGAGTATTGATCGACCAGGACGACGCCCTTATAGGGGTCATTTATGGTGACGTTGTAACCCAGATTTTGTAGGAAAGTGCGCAGCTCTCGCGTGAAATCCGGAGCGCAGCTCGTACCGTCGCGATCGCCCAGAACAAAATCGCAGGATTGCGCCTGTCCATGGGTAAGGCCGGTTGCCGTTTTCGGGTAGGCACTGCTGGCGGGCATGGAGTGGCAGTTAATGTGCCAGATTTGTCCGAAATTATAGTGCGCTTCGGCGATCAGGGTTTTAAGCGCCTGATGATAAGGGATGTAGCAGCGTTCTATCCGGCTCAGGATTTCATGGCTTTCCAAGGCACGATCGTAAACCGGTATGCCGGGCCGGACAAGGCGGCGGATTAACCCGATCCCGGCGTGTGAGCGCGGGCTGGGCATGATGGGGAATGGACCTTGCCAGAGGTGGTTGCCTAGAAGTTCGGAATCGATGTCATCAATTTTGCGGTTGGGGTCGATATAGCTGCGCGGGAAATGAGCCTGAAGAAAATGCGCTCCATGGGCGGTGCAGGCGTTGAATAGATCTTCAACAAAATTATCCTCTGCACTTTTTAAGATATTAAAATCACAGGAATAATTAAAGTCATCCGGATACGCGTTCCCGCTATGCGGCGAGTCGTAAATCAGGGGCAGCGCCGCCGTTTGCGGTGGTGAAATGCTAAAAACATCGCTCATCTTTTTGTTTTAGCATGAAGAATGTAAATATTCTATGAGTGTGCTTTAAGAGGGTTGTAAAAAGCTGCGTGACCTGCGTTTAAAAAATGACTATAAAACAGGGATGGCGGCGGCTTGGCAGCGTATGCGGGGGCCGCAAAAAAATCAGGGAATAAAAATGCACGATATTAAAACCATTCGCGACAATCCGGACGCTTTCGATGCGGCGATGAAACGTCGTAAGCTGGGCGCTCAATCTTCCGATATTTTGAAGCTGGATGAGGAACGGCGCGGGGCGCAGACGGCGTTGCAGGAGCTACAGGCGCAGCGCAATGCGGAGTCGCAAAAAATTGGCGAGATCAAGAAATCCGGCGGGGATGCTTCCGAAGTGATGGCGCAGGTTACGGCGCTAAAGAATGAAATGGCGATTCTGGAAGAGCGGGAGCGCACTTTGGCAGATTCTCTGAGTCAACATCTGGCGGCGCTGCCGAATGTTCTTTCTGCTGCGGTGCCCGATGGGGCGGATGAAAATGATAATGTAGAGCTGCGCCGCTGGGGTGATCCGCGCGCGGATAAGGTGCCGGAGCATTTCGAGATCGGTGAGGCGCTAGGGCTTATGGACGCGGAGACGGCGGCCAAGATGTCGGGTTCGCGCTTTACCATTTTGAGCGGCGCTCTGGCTCGGCTGGAGCGGGCTTTGGGTATGTTTTTTTTGGATGTACACACGGGCGAGCATGGTTATACCGAAGTCTCTCCGCCGTTGCTGGTGAAGGATCATGCCATGTTTGGCACCGGACAGCTCCCGAAATTTGCGGAGGATCAGTTTCGTACAACGCGTGATGACTGGCTTTTGCCGACGGCTGAGGTTCCACTTACCAATATGGTGGCTGAGAGCATTATTGAGCCTGCAACGCTGCCGCGTCGCTATACGGCCTTTACGCCGTGTTTCCGTCAGGAGGCCGGGGCGGCGGGAAGAGATACGCGCGGGATGATCCGCCAGCACCAGTTCTATAAGGTAGAGATGGTGAGTGTCATGCTGCCTGAGGAAAGCGAAGCCGAGCATGAGCGCATGACGCGTTGCGCCGAGACGGTGCTGGAAAAGCTGGGGCTGGCGCACAGAACAATTGTTTTATGCTCCGGCGATACGGGGTTTGGCGCAATCCGGACTTATGATATTGAGGTCTGGTTGCCGGGGCAGCAGCGTTATCGTGAGATTTCGAGCTGTTCCAATTGCGGGGATTTTCAGGCGCGGCGCATGAATGCACGCTACCGTGCCGGGGAGAAAGATATCCGGTTCGTTCACACGCTTAATGGTTCTGGTGTGGCGGTCGGGCGGGCTTTGATCGCGGTGATGGAGAATTACTACGATCCGAGCGATGGCGGCATTTTTGTGCCGGACGCTTTGAAGCCCTATATGGGCGGTGTTCAGAAAATTTTGAAAACGGCGTGATTTTTTTATTATCCCGCTCATAGCCTCTGGGGCGCTGAGCGGCGATGTGATAGACTTCCTGGAATCCAGGCGGTGTTTTTTCCAGAGGAAATTTGCTGTCGCCCTTTGTCTATATGCTTTTCACAGGTTTTCATTATGAACACGCAAGGCTTGAATAAAAGAATCCGTCTTATTATGGAGCTTCGTAATAAGGGCGTGATTGATACAAAAGTCCTCTCGGCGATGGAGCGCGTGCCGCGCGATGAATTTGTGCCGGCGGCGGTGAAAGATCAGGCCTGGGAGGATATGGCCCTGCCGATCGGGCGCGGGCAGACGATCAGCCAGCCCTTTATCGTGGCCAGCATGACGGCGGCGCTGGATCTTTCGGACCGGGATAAAGTGCTTGAGATCGGGACGGGCTGCGGTTATCAAACTGCGATTTTGGCCCGGCTGTGTCGCCGGGTTTATTCGATCGAGCGGCATAAAATTCTGCTGGCGCGGGCGGAACAAATGTTTGAATCCTTGAAATTGCGCAATGTGACGGCTATCGCCGGGGACGGGATGAAGGGCTGGCCGACCATGCATGGCATAGATCAGGCCCCGTTTGATAAGATAATCTGTACGGCGGCGGCGCGGGAAAAGCCCCCGCAGGCCTTGCTTAGCCAGCTGCGTGTCGGCGGTGTTATGGTCATCCCCGTGGGGCCGAGCGGCGATCAGATGTTAAAGCGTTATCACAAGGACACGGTGGAATCATATTCGGTGCGCAATCTTATGCCGGTGCGTTTTGTGCCGCTATTGCCCGATATCGCCAGCGAGAGCGGCGCGCCGGTGGATGATGATGATGCGGAGAGTGAGCGAGCGCTGCGCTCTACGGCTGAATACGGCAAAGCTGGACGGATTTTAGCTGAGGGTGTATCCTGATTGACGATGAAAGCGTATCGTTCATTCATCTTTTCTGCCGGATTTCTCGGCGCAGTTTTCTTGATTTCAGGGTGCTTTGGGCCGCAGAGGCCGGCGCCCGTGGTTTTGTACGGGCAAACGCCGGGGGAAGGCAGCGGCGGCGTGCATACGGTTTCACGCGGGGAGACGATCAGCAGCATCGCCCGGCGCTATGATATCGTTATGCGCGATATCGTGGTGGGCAATGCTTTAAGTGCGCCTTTTGTCCTGCAACCGGGGCAGCGGATTAAGCTGCCGCCGCCGCGTGCGTATAAAGCGCGTGCCGGGGATACGGTTTATAGTGTTTCCCGGTTGTTTGAGGTCAGCAGTACCGAGCTGGCGACGCTTAATCGTCTCTCGCCGCCTTATGCCCTTAAAGTGGGGCAGACGCTCAAACTGCCTTCGCTGGATGCGCAAAATCTTGCGGGCGCCGCGCCCGTGCCGCCGGTGAGGGCTGAAAATCTGGCCGGGCGCAATTCTTCTGCTGTGCCTCCACCGGGGAGAAAGCCGATTTACCGCTTTGCTGGCGCCATGCCGCCATCGTCGGCGGTGGTTCCTGATAACAGGGGGGGCGAGGCAGATGCACCGCGCCAAAGTTCCGAAAAACATCAGGCCAGCGCGGCTAAAGCTAAAATTGTTGCCCGTACGCCGCCGCGGGCTTCTTCCAAATTTATGCAGCCCGTATCGGGGCGCGTGGTTTCCGGCTATGGCTCAAAGGCCGATGGTCTTCATAATGACGGGATTAATATTGCCGCCCCGCGCGGCACGCAGGTTCAGGCGGCGGAAAATGGCGTTGTCGTTTACGCGGGGAGCGAGCTTAAAGGTTCCGGCAATCTGGTGCTGATCCGTCATGACGGGCGCTGGATGACCGCTTATGCGCATATGGATTCTATCAAGGTTAAACGCGGCGATACGGTCAAGCGCGGGCAGCAGATTGGCGCAGTTGGCTCAACGGGGTCTGTGGATACGCCGCAATTGCATTTTGAAATCCGGCGCGGGACGGAGGCAATTAACCCCGAACGCTATCTTGAGAGTTAAGACGATGATGAAGGGGGCCTATAAATGAACTGGCTTTTATTTGGCCTCGCGGCACTGCCTGCGTTTCCGGGATTATATTGCCTGTTTGATTTTTTCACTGTTCAGGCCACCGGCAAAATAGCCGAAGCGGAGGTGGTGGATTTTTCCACTAAAAAAGACAAGGGGCGTTTCTTGCCGATTGTCGAGCGCGCGGCGGCGGGAGATCAACCGGCTGAAATGTTTGAACCTCAAAAGATAGACCAGATTTCCTATCTGCTAAGTCCCTCTATAAAAAAGGAAAATATTAATATCGTTGTTTTGCGCAATGGCATGGTTCGGGTTCATGGGTATCTGAAATTGCTTGGCGGCATTTTGTTGATTCTGCCTGTGCTGGCGGTGCTGGGCTCTGGGCAGGGCGGTTCATTTTTTACCGGTCAGATGGCCTTTGTTTTTCTCCTGATCGCGGTCAGTGTGGGCGGCTGGGCGCTTTTGCGTACGATTGCACGGCTGCGCTAGAGATTTCTCTTCTTTTCTTTTGCTGAAAATCGATGGGCTTGTATTTGCCGTCCGGGCGTTTATAGTCCGGGTATTCGTGAATGTGATTTTATTATATGAGGAAAGAATATGCTGATCTCCAAAGCCTATGCACAGGCCATTGAAGCCCCGGTGGAAGCCGCTAATAATATGGTCTTGAGCGCCCCCGAAGCGCCGAGCGCCATGGAAGCTTTCATGTGGAATATGGGGCTGGTGCTTATGCTGGTCGTTATGTTCTATGTGCTTTTGATCCGCCCGCAACAGCGCCGCTTTAAGGAGCATAGCGAGATGCTAAGAGGGCTTAAAAAGGGCGATACGGTTGTTACCGGTGGCGGCCTGATTGGCGTTCTTGAGAAAATTGAAGATGGCGCCGAAGATGCGGTTGTCGATCTGGGGAATGGCTTGAAAGTCACCGTTATGCGCGATCAGCTTCAGAAAAAAAGCAAACCTAAATCTGTGTCCGGCTCTAAAACGGCGGCGTCTTCTGTTGAGAAGAAAGCTTCGGATAAAAAAACTGTGGAAAAGAAATAATCAGGTTTTAAAGAAAACTCACCTTTTGAGGAATACAAACTCATGACCAATATCCCTTTGTGGAAAACGATTCTTATTGTGGCTGTGTGCCTGTTTGGCATTTTGTATTCCTTGCCCAACGTGGTGGGGACGGGGGGGCGGACATGGCTCCAGAGCAATTTGCCGGGCTGGCTGCCGAATAAGACTGTTAATCTGGGGCTTGATCTGCGCGGTGGTGCGCATTTGCTTTATGAGCTTGATATTGATGTGGTTTTCCGGGAGCGGGCCGATAGCCTGTTGCAGGATCTGCGGACGGGGCTGCGTAAGGAAAAAATCGGCTATAGCCGGATCGGGGTTGTGCCGAAGGGCGTGCGCCTCACCCTTCGGGATGCCGGGGATGGAGAGACCGCGCGGCGCGTTATTCGCGGTTTAGACAAAAATCTTGTGGTGACGAATACAGAAGGCGGCCTGACGATAGAGGCGCTGATGGATGATGCGGCGCAGCGGCAGATTACCGATTCCGCGCTGTCTCAATCTATAGAGATTGTCCGGCGGCGTGTGGATGAGCTTGGCACGACCGAGCCATTGATCCAGCGTCAGGGGCAGCACCGCATTCTTATTCAGGCGCCCGGTGCAAATGCGGAAGAATTGAAAAAGACCATCGGCACAACCGCCAAGCTCTCTTTTCATATGGTGAGCGAACCGGGTGAGGGCGGCGCGGTTAAAATGCTGCCTTTTGCGGAAGATCCCGCGCGGAAAGTTGCCGTTTCCCGCCGCGCCTTGATTACGGGGGATATGCTCACCAATGCGCAGCCCGCCTTTGATCAAAATGGCCAGCCGGTTATCAGCTTCCGGTTGAACAGTCCCGGCGCACGGCGCTTTTGTGATGTCAGCCGCGCCAATGTGAACAAACCTTTCGCGATTGTACTGGATAGCGAGATTTTGAGCGCGCCGGTTATTCGTGAGCCTATCTGTGGCGGGCAGGGACAGATTTCCGGTAATTTCAGTGTCGAGGCCGTTTCAAATCTGGCTTTGTTGTTGCGGGCCGGGGCTTTGCCCGCGCCGATGAGCGTGGTTGAGGAGCGTACCGTCGGGCCGACGCTGGGCGCAGATTCGGTTGAGGCCGGTAAGAAGGCCGGCGTTATGGCGCTGATTTTCGTGGTTATTTTCAGCTGCACGGTTTTCGGGTTGTTCGGTATTTTTGCCTCTGTAGGCCTGTTGATCAATATGGCGCTTATTCTGGCGATCATGTCGACGTTGCAGGCAACCTTGACCCTGCCCGGGATTGCCGGGATTGTTTTGACCATTGGTCTTGCGGTGGACAGTAACGTTCTGGTGTTTGAGCGGATAAAAGAGGAGCTTCGGGCGGGGCGCAGTATTATTTCCGCCATTGATACGGGGTATCAGCGCGCGAAAACCACCATCACGGACTCCAACCTTACCTCGCTGATTGCGGCCCTGATTTTGTTCTCATTCGGCACCGGGCCGATCAAGGGCTTTGCCGTGACGATGTGCGTGGGCGTGGTGACCTCTTATTTTTGTGCGATCATGTTAAACCGGTTGATGGTTTTGACATGGCTCCGCTGGGCCAAACCCAAAGAGATAAAAGTTTAGGAAAGACGGTATAACGATCATGATTATTCAGTTCCTTCAGCTTGTGCCGCCCAATACGAAAATTGATTTTTTCGGGCACCGTTTTTACGCCTTTATCGCCAGTATCATTATTCTGGGCGGTTCGGCTTTGAGCCTTTCTATTAACGGCCTGAATTTCGGGATTGATTTTACCGGCGGGACGGTTATCGAGATTAAAACCGAAGCTGCGCCGGATCTGCCGGATTTGCGGCGCAGTTTAAATGTGCTGGAGCTGGGTGAGGTGTCCATTCAGGAATTTGGTACGCCCGATAATCTTTTGATCCGGATGCGTCAGCAAGAGGGCGGGCCGGAGGCGCAAAAGGCGGCTATTGCTCTGGTGCAGACCACGCTTGATGAGAAATTCGGCGCCGGGAAAGTCGATTACCGCCGGACCGAATTTGTCGGGCCGCAAGTGGGTAAGGAGCTTAAGCTGGCCGGGCTTTTGGCTGTGCTGATCGCGATGACGGGGATTATGGGCTATATCTGGGTCCGGTTTAACTGGCAATATGGTGTCGGGGCGATGCTGGCGCTTTTGCATGATGTGGTCGGGATTGTCGGGCTTTTCTCCCTGACCCAGATGCATTTTGACCTCTCGACCGTGGCGGCGATTTTGCTGGTGGCCGGGTATTCGATCAATGAAACCATCATTATTTTTGACCGCCTGCGCGAGACTTTGCGCAAGTATAAAAAAATGCCGATGCCGGAGGTTATCAATATCTCCATTAACTCCACCTTGCCGCGCACGCTCATGACCTCGGGCTCGACCCTTCTGGCGGTGTTTGCGCTTTGGCTTTTTGGCGGCGAGGTGATCCGCAGCTTCGTTTCGGCTTTGTTTCTGGGGATTTTGATCGGAACGCATTCTTCCTATTTCGTCTCCGCACCGTCGCTGTATTACCTTAAGCTGCGCCCGGATCGCTCTAAAACTTCTGCGCAGGAAGATGACGGAGATGAGCGCGCGGCGGAAGCTTAAAGATTTCGTTTTTTCTACTCTATAGGGTGATTTTTGATGGACATCACGCCGCTGGTTAAAAGCGGACAGCAGATTATCCAAAGCTATGCGGGCGGGCGTTTCCGTGTGTCCGGCCAGCTTTATGAATCCGCAATTATTGTCCAGCCCTCTTCTACGCAAATCTGGACTGTCCGTGATGTCTCGCTGGAGGCTTTGACGAGTGATGATTTTGCGCCCTTGATCGCGGAGGCGGCTTCGATTGATGTTCTTCTTCTGGGGTGCGGCGCTAAAATGCGGTTTTTGCCGCTTGCCCTGCGCGCCGCGCTTAAGGCCGGGGGGCTTAGTGTTGATATCATGGATACGGGCGCGGCCTGCCGCACGTATAACGTCCTGATGGCGGAGGGGCGCCGCGTTGCCGCTGCGCTCCTGCCGGTTTAAACTGGTATCAAGGGTGGCTTAAGCGGCCAGTTTTACAGGGCCTTTTTCAAAAAGCTCCGCCACGTATTCCCAGTTCACGAGATTATCCACGAAGGCTTCGAGATATTTCGCGCGGGCGTTACGGTAGTCGATGTAATAGCTGTGTTCCCAGACATCAACGCCCAAAATTGCCGTTTTGCCGTGGGCCAGCGGGTTTTCGCCGTTCGGGGTTTTCATGATCTCCAGCTTGCCGTTGGTACCCAGAACCAGCCAAGCCCAGCCTGAGCCGAATTGTCCCACACCGGCCTCAACGAATTTGCCGCGGAAATCATCGAAGGAGCCAAAGCTGTCGTTCAGGGCCTTTTCCAGTGCGCCATCCATTTTCTTGCCGCCGCCATTGGGTTTCATCCAGTTCCAGAAATGAAGGTGGTTCCAGTGTTGCCCGGCGTTGTTGAATAAGGGTTGCTGGCTTTTATCCTTGTAGGAAATAACAACGATCTCTTCCAGACTTTTCCCCGCCAGACCGGCCTTTTCCGCCAGTTCATTGCCCTTATCGACATAGGCCTTGTGGTGCTTGTCATGATGAAACTCCAGCGTTTCAGAAGACATATAAGGGTCCAGCGCGTCATAGGCGTAAGGCAGCTCGGGCAGTTTAAAAGTCATGGTAAGGCTCTCCTTTAGATTTTATCAGTGTCTTTCAGTCCAGTAATTTAGAGCGTTTCGTCCCTTATTCAAGGAAATTAAACCGAAGACAGGGAAAACGAAACTTTGTATTTATTTTCTTTTATAATGAGGGGCGCGGCTCTAAGGTTCCTTTTTTCGGGCATTTTTTGCAGATTGATTTTCAATATGGCTTTACCTCTTTCTTATTGCGGGCATGTTGTGAAAACGCAGGACCCGGACCGGTTTTTACTGTCCATGTTTGCGCCTGCGCCCTGCCGGGAGGCGCTTTGGGCGCTTTTTGCCTTCAATCATGAGATTGCCAGAACGCGCGAAGTGGTAAGCGAGACGCAGCTTGGTCTTATCCGGTTGCAATGGTGGCGCGATGCGCTGGGCGCGATATATGACGGGCAGTTCGTGCCGGAGCATGAAGTGCTTAAGCCTCTGGCGGGCGCGATCAAGACCTATGCCCTCAAGCGGGATTTGTTTGAAACGCTTTTATATGCGCGGGAATTTGATCTTGAGGATGTGCGTCCGGCCAATCTTGAGGGGCTATTGAATTATGCCGATTTTACCTCTACGCCGCTTTTGCGATTGGCGCTTGAGATATGCGGTGGGGCGCCGGAGTTGGAGCCGGTTCAGCCTGTGGCGGTGAATTATGCGCTGGCCGGGATTTTGCGCGCGGTTCCGTTTTATGCGCGCCAGCATCGTTGTCTCTTGCCGGAAGATCTTATGAATCTGCACGGCCAGAGTCTCAATGCGCTTTATGATTTTAAACCGGCGCAGGGGTTAATGGAAATTGTAAAAAGAATAGAAAACCAAAGGGTTGAAGGTGTTTGTTGTGAAAACCGTTTCTTGCGGGCAAGCAATGCGCTGGCACTTATATATCTGCGCCAGATAAGGGCGCTGGGCTATGATGTTTTTAGTCCAAAGCTGCTTTTACAGCCGTCTTTCAAGGTGTTGCGGATCTTATTTAGTGTTATGTAATTGATAAGGAACGTAAACTGGTCTATAATGGTTGGTAGGGACTACAACTAGGGTTAGGGTATGCAAAATGGTTGATGCTGTTAATAATGTCCATGCGATTACGAAAGTTGCGCAGGGACCGCAGGTTGAAAAATCTGAAGATCGCCGGAAGGAGGACGCTAAGGTTTCTGACTCGCGCCGTGAGGTGCGGGAGCAGGTGCAAGATGAGGTCACTTTATCCGCAGAGGCGCAGGAAATTGCTCGCGCTGAGCAGGCTACGCAGGAAACGCGGGCAGAGCTTGAGCGTAATGCTGATCAGGCTTTGACCTCTGGCGGGCGTCTCGATACGCTTTTGTAGGGTTTTGTCTGCTTTTTCAGCCTCTTATTCTTCAGTCTTAAAGCGGCCGTTTTGTAAAAAACAGAGCGTCTGGCGCATGACGGCCGGGTTAAACATCATAAAGGTATGCGTTGTCGGGAGGGTGATGTGATCGCTCATCCCTTCTATTTTTGTGCGGGCAACCGGCACGATGCCGTCATGCGGGCCGAATTTCCTGCGAGAAAGCAAAAAGGGCGAGAGTGGATTTATGCTCCGGCTACCGGCGATTATACCCAGCGGATAGGCGATTGCCGCATCTGTATGTAGATATTTTGTCGTAAGCTGGCCTGAGGCCGGGCCGAAAGCCCTGCGGTAAAGCGGCCCCAGAACGATGTTCCCATCCAGTGCATCGGCCAGATCGCTGCCCATATTGGGTGGGGATAGCATGACGACGCGTCCCAGATTTTCCGGGGCGTAGCGGTCGATATAATACCGGGCAATCAGCCCGCCCATGGAGTGCGTGACGAAATGCAAAGGCCTGTCCGCGCGGTAATTGGTGTGGAGGCGAATTTTTTCCGCGACAAACTCGCTCAACCCTTTCAGATCCAATATGCGAGACGGGTAGAGAATATTGGCTGTTTCATAGCCCTGTTTTTTAAAAAAGCGCGAGAGTGGCAGCATATCGGTGCGGCTGCGCAAGATACCGTGAAGCAGGACAATGAGGCCTTTGTCATCGGCCTGTGATTGTGATGAGGGCTTTGCTGTCACCATATAGATAGTTTAACAGTTTATGGGGCAATGTAGAAAGGAACTTTTGGCGCTTGCCGGGTGTGGGCAGGGTGATTTTGCCAGCTTATGCGGCTTTTCTATCCGGCGCTTCCAGCCAGTGGTTTAAATCCCGCAGGGCGCGCCGCGTGTAAACTTTCTTCCGGTCCAGCCCCTTAAGCCATTTACGTTTGCCATTGGGTTGTTTTGTACTGGCCTCGTCTTCGGAGAGGGGTGGGAACAGGCCGAAATTGATGTTCATGGGCTGGAATGTTGTGCTTTCCGCGCCGCCGGTGATGTGGTTGAGCAGCGCGCCCAGCGCGGTTGTGGCGGGCGGGGTGGACAGCGTGCCGCCCAGGCGTTCGGCTGCCGCCATGCGCCCGGCGATCAGGCCGATAGAGGCGCTCTCTACATAGCCCTCGCAGCCGGTGATTTGTCCCGCAAAACGCAGTGCGGGGCGGGCTTTTAAGCGGAGATGTCCGTCCAGCAGCTTTGGCGAATTGAGAAATGTGTTGCGGTGCAGGCCGCCCAGTCTTGCAAATTCGGCGTTTTCAAGGCCGGGGATCATGCGAAAAACGCGGGTTTGCTCCCCGTATTTCATTTTGGTCTGGAAGCCCACAATATTATAGAGCGTGGCCAGCGCATTGTCCTGCCGAAGCTGTACAACCGCATAGGGCTTGGTTTCCGGTGCGTGCGGGTTGGTCAGACCGACCGGCTTCATCGGACCAAAACGCAAGGTTTCCGGCCCGCGTGCGGCCATGACTTCGACCGGCATGCAGCCTTCGAAATAGGGGGTGTCCTTTTCCCATTCCTTGAAATCACCGTATTGAGCGTTCATAAGCTCGGTAACGAAGGCGTTGTACTGTTCTTCTGTCATTGGGCAATTGATGTAATCCTTGCCGGTTCCGGCGGGGCCTTCCTTGTCATAGCGCGATTGATACCAGGCTTTGCTCATGTCAATGCTCTCGGTATGCACGATGGGGGCGATGGCATCGAAAAAGGCCAGCGCGTCCTCGCCTGTCAGTGTGCGCAGGGCTTTGGCCAGTGGATCGGAGGTCAGGGGGCCGGTGGCGATGATCACGCTGTCCCAGTCTTCGGGCGGCTGGCTGTTAATTTCTCCGCGCTCGATGGTGATGAGGGGATGCGCCTCCAGCGCTGCGGTTACGCCGCCGGAGAAAATATCCCGGTCCACCGCCAGTGCGCCGCCAGCCGGGACGGCGGCTTTATCACCCTCGCGCATGATGAGGGAGTTCATTGCCCGCATTTCCGCGTGGAGCAGGCCTACGGCGTTATGCTCCGCATCATCCGAGCGGAAGGAGTTTGAGCAGACAAGCTCCGCGCAGCCATCCGTTTTATGGGCGGGTGTGCCCTTTACCGGGCGCATTTCATGCAGGATAACCGGCACGCCTGCATTTGCGCATTGCCATGCGGCTTCCGATCCGGCCAGTCCGGCGCCGATGATGTGAACGGCTTTTGGGGCGTCTGTGATGCTCATTTGCTATGCTTTACCGCGCTCTTGGCGGTGGATCAAGCTCTCTCTATGCTTTTACCGCAGAAACAGGGTAAAAAACACAGAAGGAAGCACGTCTTTGTGGCGTATAACAGCAAAACAGTATTTTTATTTCGTGGGGTAAGGTTGTACACTTTATCTTCTGTGTCTGTTGCCCTGAAGGGGGATGGCACAAATCAGCGAAAAAAGAGGATCGTCATAAATATGCAGAAAATTCTTCTTTATACGGCTCTGCCGATGCTTTCGGGGCTTTTGATGCCCGCCTACGCTTTGGCGGCGGATTCGACGCCTTATTCCTTGCAGCGTGCGCCGAAGGCGCCAGTGCCCGATGCGCAAATTCCGCAAGCGCCAGCGCAGGAACACGTTCCGGCAGTTTCTCCAGCCCCAGCCCCGGAGCATGCGCCGCAACAGATTTTGGAACAAATACCGGCGCAGCCTGCTTCGCACGCTGATCCGACGCCGGTTGCCCAGCCGGCGCAAGTGCCCGTATCCGCGCCGGAGATTTCCGCGCCCAATCCAAAGGCATCAGGAAATGGTGATTTATGGGGCTATACAGGGGCGCACGGCCCGGCCCATTGGGGAAGTTTAAACCTGGCCTATCACGCCTGCGCGCAGGGTCTGAAGCAATCGCCTGTTAATATTGCCACATTTTATCAGGAAACCCAGCCCGTGCTGGTTCCCGATTATAACCCTGTGCCGCTTATGATCGCCAATATCGGCAGCACCTTGCGTGTTGGTTATGCGCCGGGCAGTGGTTTTTCCGTAGATGGTCTGCGCTATGATCTCAACAAGATCGAATTTCATACGCCGTCCGAACATTATATGGATGGCGCCTCCTGGCCGATGGAAGCACAGTTTTTCCATCAGGCGGCGAATGGCAGCGTGGCCGTTTTGGCTGTGATGATAAAGGCCGGGGAGAAAAATCGTACCGTTGAGGGAATCCTCCAGAATGTTCCGGCCAATATCGGCGCGGTTCGGCGGATTGAAACGGTCAAGCTCTCGGCGGCGGATCTTTTGCCTAAAAACCTTGATTATTATGATTATGATGGCTCCTTGACCACGCCGCCCTGCACCGAGAATGTGCGCTGGTTTGTGCTCCGGGAGGCGCTTGAGATTTCAGAGGATCAGATCAAAGGTTTTCAAGATATGTTCCCTTATAATGCCCGGCCAGTGCAGCCTTTGAACGGGCGAGTGGTGACGGGGCAGTAAAACCGGAGGTCCTCCATGGCCCAGACCGCACTTACCAGCAGCCAGTTCTATATGTGGCGGACGCTTTTTGCGATTGCGCATGCCGATGGCGTGGTGAGTGAGGAGGAGGTGCGCTTTATGGCCGAAGCGCTTGAGGATTTTCCGTTTTCAAAAACCCAGCGCGCGATCTTGAATGAAGATGTCAAACATGCCCAAGGCATTGAGGTGATGTTTCAAGGGATTACCGACGCGCGGGATCTGGCCGCCTTTTTCAAATATGCCCGTATACTGGTTCATATTGACGGGGAATTCAGCGAGTCGGAGCAGAAAATTATGCAGCGCCTGCAGGAGATGCGCTTTAAGCACGCTGACTTTGATTCTCTGATCGGGGGGGCTGATCTGGATCTGGAGCTGGAAGATGAACGCGATGTTTCAAATTCTGCCTCGTCTTCGGTAAGGGCAAAAACAAATCTGCAATATGCTTTTGATAATTTTCGGAATTACTTCATGAAAAGCTTTCGGAGTTAGGACGTTTTCTAGCGAATAAAAATGCGCGTATAGGCAGATTCCGGTCCTTTGGGGTAAGCGGGCAGGGCGGCGGGATTGTGCGGATATTCCTCACCGTCATAGAGCATGGCAACGTCTTTGGCCTTGTCCCAGCGCCCAGAGACGCGCATCACCAGATTTTTCCAGCCATTGCTTTGCTCCTGGCTGATGTATAAGGGTTCGCGCACGGGTTGAACCGCGTTGATTAAGGCGAAGTTGTCATCGCTGGCCTTGAGCACCAGCATCGTACAGCCATGCATGTCGCACCAATAACCGTACGGGGTCTGGAACAGGACCAGCGCATCCCGCCGTCCGTCCGAATCCAGATAGGTGCGGTAAAAATCATAGGTGGAGGCTACGGGGGCCTCCGTTTCTTCCAGAAATTTCTGGACGGCCGCGTTTAAAACCTTGTCGCTGGGGTCCAAAGGCTCCGTAAAGCGCAGATCAACGGCTTGTCGTCCATCGCCGTTTCCGCCCGCGCAGGCACATAAAAAAAGAAGGAGAAGCATTGAGAGAATCTTCATGTCCTCAGGGTAGGAAATTGTGCGGGGCTTGTCTGTATGCGCACGCCGGTCATACACAATTTTTTTCAAATCTATTGCCTTGGGCCGGGTACGTGATTATGTTCTTTTGGACGTTAACCTTTTAAATGACATTGGGCGGCGTTAGTCTGACGGCGAAATGCAGAAAAATTTAAGGAGAAGACCGTTATGACCTTTGTGGTCACCGATGTGTGCATTAAATGTAAATACACCGATTGTGTAGAGGTTTGCCCCGTGGATTGTTTCTATGAGGGGGAAAACATGCTGGTTATCAATCCGGATGAGTGTATTGATTGCGGTGTGTGTGAGCCGGAATGCCCGGTTGAGGCTATTTTACCCGATACGGATGATGCTGCCGAAAAATGGCTGGAACTGAATAAGGAATATTCAGAGAAATGGCCAAACATCACGACGACAAAGCCTCCGATGCCGGAAGCGGAGGAAATGAAGGACGTGGAAGGCAAGCTGGAGAAATATTTCAGCCCCGAGCCGGGTGAGGGGGATTGATCTGTGATAGGATCTTTTGTCGCTTCCCTGTTGATCGTTAATTGATGTGCTGCTTAAATTGCCGTACCAGATTGAAATATAAGGAGAATTATTCATGACCTATGCCGTACACAAAAATGAAACCGATGATGCCCTTAAGGTTGAGGTTGAGTATCGCGGGCGGATTTACGACTCCATTTTGGATACGATCGGGGCGACGCCCTTGGTGCGCTTGCCGCGCTTTTCCAAAAAATATGAGCTTCAGGCGGAGATTTTGGCCAAGCTGGAGTTTTTTAATCCTTTGGGGTCTGTGAAAGACCGTATCGGGTTTGCCATGGTTGAAGCAGCGGAGCGCGCGGGGAAAATTTCACCGGCGAAAACGGTTCTGGTGGAGCCGACTTCGGGGAATACCGGGATTGCTCTGGCTCTGGTTGCTGCGGCGAAGGGCTATCGCTTGATTTTGACCATGCCGGAGAGCATGTCCTTGGAGCGGCGTAAGATGCTGCGCTTTTTGGGGGCGGAGCTTTTGCTCACCCCGGCGGAAAAGGGCATGAAAGGCTCGATCGAGCGTGCAAATGAGCTTTTGGAGCAAAATCCGGATTATTTTATGCCCGGTCAGTTTGATAACCCTGCCAATCCCCAGATTCACCGGGAAACCACGGCGGCGGAAATCTGGCATGATACGGAGGGTAAGGTTGATATTCTGGTTTCAGGCGTGGGAACGGGCGGCACATTGACCGGCGTGGCGCAGGTTTTGAAGAAAAGTAATCCCGATTTTAAAGTCTATGCGGTTGAGCCGGCGGAAAGCCCGGTGCTGTCGGGCGGGAATCCCGGTCCGCACAAAATTCAAGGGCTGGGCGCCGGGTTTATTCCCACAATATTGGATCAGACCCTTATTGATGCTGTGGTCAAAATTGATAGCCAGACGGCGCTGGAAACGGCGCGTGAAATTGCAGCACTTGAGGGGATTCCGGGTGGGATTTCTTCTGGCGCGGCTCTGGCGGCGGCGCGTGATGTGGCGCGGATGCCGGAAAATAAAGGCAAGCGGATTGTGGTTATCCTGCCATCCTTTGCCGAGCGTTATATTTCCACCTTGCTGTTTGAGCATATGGGGGAGTAATAAAAGGGCTCTTTGCTCTTGGTTGAATTTGGCGCCGCCCCGGTTTTAAGGGCGGCGTTTTTTGTTCTTTAAGCGCGTTTTTGTTCCTTGGATTCCGTCACATCGAGCTTTTCCTGCAGGGAGCTGCTGGAGGTCGTGTATTCGAATTTCAGCTTTGCATCCGGATAGATGTAGCGGAAGGCCTGACGCGCCATTAACGCGGCCTCATGGAAGCCGGAGAGGATCAGTTTAAGCTTGCCGGGGTACCAGTTAATGTCCCCTACGGCGAAAATTCCCGGCTCGGATGTTTCAAATTTCTCCGTATCCACGGGGATCAGGTTTTCATGCAGGTTTAATCCGAAATTGGCAATCGGCCCCAGTTTCATGGTCAGGCCGAAAAAGGGTAACAGGCAATCGCATTCGATTTCCGAGCGGGTTTTGTCTGCGTGTTCAATGACGATGGCGGAAAGCTGGCCGTTTTCGCCTTTTAGCTCTTTGACCTGCCCGGCGTGGAAGCCCATCTGGCCTTCGCTCACTAATCCTCGCATTTTGCCGACGCTATCGGGCGCGGCTCTGAAGTCATCGCGGCGGTGGATGAGGGTCAATGACTTTGCCAGCGGTTGCAGGTTCAAGGTCCAATCCAGCGCGGAATCGCCGCCACCCACGATCGCCAGTTTTTTATCGCGGAATTGATCCATTTTGCGAACGGCATAAAAAACAGATTGACCTTCATAGGCCTCAATGCCCGGTATCGGGGGTTTTTTAGGCATGAAAGAGCCGCCGCCAGCGGCAATAATGACCACTTTGCACTCAAAAACGGTTCCAATGTCGGTTTTCAAGCGCCAAAGTCCTTCATTTGTCTTCTCCAGCCCTTCAACCATTTGCTGAAGGTGGAAAACAGGCTTGAAAGGGGCGATTTGCTCCATTAAACGATCGGTCAGCTCTTGTCCTGAGATCTCAGGGTATGCCGGAATGTCGTAAATCGGCTTTTCGGGATAGAGCTCCGCGCATTGGCCGCCGGGGCGATCCAGAATATCGATCAGATGGCATTTCATATCGAGAAGTCCCATCTCGAAAACGGTGAATAATCCGCAGGGGCCAGCGCCGATAATCACGGCATCCGTCTTGATTGTTTCTCCGGCGGGGTGGGCATCGGAATACAGGGTGCTCATGGGTCTATCCTTAAATGGTGTTTTTTGTTTTGTGGCTCATCCGTGCGTTTTCTTAGCATTCAAGGGCGCGCGGCGAAGCAGGATTATAGATAGTCTGTTGGAATCCTGCAATCAACCCCCGAATTTTTACGCATTCCCCGATGACAATGATGGCGGGCGCTTTCTTTGGCACGCTTGCGGTTTCCAGATCATAACCGGCCAGTGTGGTTTCTGTGACGCGCTGGCCGGGGATTGATGCGTTGGAGATTACCGCAACCGGCGTGTTTTCCGCCATGCCGGCGGTTTTTAAATGGCTTATAATTTCCGGCATGGTTTTAAGGGCCATGTAGAAAACAATAACCGGGGAGGCGCTGACCAGCCCTTCCCAGTCAATATTGCGCGGCAGTTCTCCGCTGGAATCGTGGCCGGTGACGAAGCTGATGACTGTATTAATGTCGCGATGGGTGGCGGGAATGCCTGCATAGGCCATGCCGCCGATTCCGGCGGTGATTCCCGGAATGACCCGAAAATGCACCCCGGCGCGGGCCAGTTCCATGGCTTCTTCTCCGCCGCGTCCGAAGACAAAAGGGTCGCCGCCCTTTAAGCGCAAAACGCGTTTTCCGGCTCTGGCGTATTCGATCATCAGCGCCGTAATTTCCGGTTGTTTGAGAGAGCGCACGCCGGCGCGTTTGCCGACAAAGCGGCAGAGCGCCTCGGGGCGGGAGAGGTTCAAAATGTCTTCCTGCACCAGTGCATCATACAAGATAACATCAGCCTCCTGCAGCCCTTTGACGCAAAGAAGGGTCAAAAGACCCGGGGCGCCCGGTCCGGCGCCCGCCAGCCAGATCGTGCCGTTTTCAAAGGCGGGAAGTGTCAATGAACCCTTTTTTCTTAAGGTCATGAAAACAGCTCCCCCAAATTTATAAGGCTTGGTGCTTCTCGTGCGGGGTGCATTGCGTTTATATTCCTCCCGGCTCATCCAGTGTGTTGGGGCGGTTATGGATGCCGCATTCGGTTTTGGCAATGCCCGCCCAGCGACCGGAACGCTTGCCGGGATTATTGGGATCGGAGGGCGCAGTGCAAAGCGGCGTGTTACAGCCGACTGAAAAATAACCAAAGGGCACGAGCGGGTGTTCCGGCAAATCTTTGTCTTTCCAGTATTGATCAATGCGTTCTTGCGTCCAATCGGCAATGGCGTTGATTTTAACGCGGCGGCCATCATGCTCCAGCGTTTCCAGCTCGGCCCGCCCGCCGCCGTGAAGGCGTTTTCGGCCATTGATCCATGCGGTGAAGCCTGAGAGGGCCTCCTCCAGAGGGACGACCTTGCGGAGATAACAGCAGCCATCAATGTTGGTTTCAAACAAGATTCCTGCCGGGTCCGCCGCGCGAATGGCGCTGGGTTCGGGCTTGATGGAGCGTACATCGCTTAAACCCAGTTTTTTAATCAGCCTGTCCCTGTATTCCAGCGTTTCCGGGAAATGTTTTAGCGTGTCCAAAAAGATGACGGGCGTATGCGGGTTGATTTCGGAAACGAGCGAGAGCAGCAAGGCCGCCTCTGTACCGAAAGAGGATACGAGCGCGATTTTATCTTTAAAAATTTGTCCGATCATGACTTCGAGCAGGGCATGGCTGTCCAGATCGCCGTAATTCCGGTTGAGATCGGCGGTGAGTTTATCTAACTCCGTTACGGTCATTTGTGTCGTCGTATTGCTCATTTGGGAAGCCAGTTTTCCTCATCAATAAGGGCGTTTGTTTTTTTTGTCACGTCATCCATTGTTGCGCCGCTATTCCGCCAAATCTGCCGCATTTCGGCGAGTTTGTCCAATTTTTCTGCCCAGCCCGGGTTGAATTTATTTTCCAGAAATCTCCGTAAGCGTTTTGCCAGCGCCGGGCTTTTTCCATTTGTGGAGACGGTGAAAAGCAGATCACCGCGCCGGATAAGGGAGGGGGTGTGAAAGTCGCATAATTCGGTGACGTCCTCTACATTGACCAAAACCCCCAGCGCGCGGCAATCTGCGGCAATTTTTTGGGCCGTTTCCAATGGCGTATCAACGATATAAACCGCATGGGCGGTTTTTAAATCCGCCGCACTCGGCAGCGTGGTTTGAAACCGGGTGAGGCTCATCCGCGCGTCCGTTAATTGCGCGGCGCGTCTTTCTGCCAGCGCGCCCTTACCGATCAGCATTATGCGGGCGTTGTTGTGGGTGAGAATAATCGGGAACATATCTTGTTTTTTGCCTCGTCATCCAAATTATGAGGATTTATATAGTGCATTTAGCGGAGGGAGCAGAAAAAACTTTCAGCGCGGGTTTTAGAGTTTTTTCGCCGCGCCCGATTGTGCCGCCAGCATCTTTCGGCGCTCATCGCCAATCCGCTCACAAAAATCGCCGAAGCCCTCGTTATCATTCGTACGTTCCTTGGCAAAGCTGGCGATAAAGGGCTCCAGAAAATCGCCGATTTGCTCCATTTTTACCATATCGGCGACTTTATGGGACAGGCGCGTGCCTTCGAAATCACCGCCCAGAAAAATGGAATAAATACCGGGCGCTCGCCCGACAATGCCGATATCCCCCGTATAGGGGCGGGAGCAACCATTGGGGCAGCCGGTAATCCTGACCGCGATTTTTTCCTGCTCCAGATCGTGTTTCGCCAGCGTATCGGTGACCATTTTCACGATGGGTACGCGGGCGCGCTCCCCCTCGGTCAAGGCCTTGCCGCAGGTCGGTAGGGCTACGCAGCTCATGGCCCAGAGTTCGGCGGGCAGGTGGTCTTCCTTCAGCGGAACTTTATGGTGCTGGAGCAATGTGGTTATGTCCGCTTTATCATCCTCGGTAATATCGCAGAAAATGACATCTTCGGTCGGCATGAGAATCATCGGCAGGTCGTAGATTCTGGCGATTTCCCGAAAGGCGGTGCGGATACGGTGTTCGTCTGTGTCCTTGATCCGGCCACTTAAAACGGGCACGCCGAGATACCAGCGTCCGTCGCCCTGCTCATGCCAGCCCAGATGATCTATCACTTTAAGTGGTCCGGTTTTTTCAAATTTATTCAGGGTTTTGCCGAAGTTTTTTTCTATCTCATCTCGGCAAAAATCCGTCCCTTTTTCGGCCACGACATATTTCATGCGGGCGTGCTGGCGGTCGCCGCGATCACCATGCTCGGACTGGAATTTAATGATGGCCATGCACAGGGCCATGACATCGGCCTTGTCGATGCTGCCCAGTGGCGAGGCCAGCCGCGGGTAAGTTTCCGCGTTGTTGTGCTTCATGCCGAAACCGCCGCCGATATAGACGTTATAGCCGTGAATATTCTCACCATCATGCAGGGCAATCAGGGCTATGTCATTGGCCAGTGCATCGACGGTGTTATCCTCCGGCACGGCCAGCGCGATTTTGAATTTACGCGGCAGATAGGCCTTGCCATAGAGCGGGTCTGGCGCTTCTTCCGGTTTTGGCGCGGAGGCGCCTGTATCTATTTTCTCTCCGTCCACCCATAATTCATGATAACCGCCGGTTGAGGGTAATGTGGCCCTGGAAAGGGCTTTTGCGGTTTCTTCGATTTCCCGGTACATCGGCTTTTTTACCGGTGAGGGTACGGCGATGGTGTTGCGCACCACATCGCCGCAGCCGCCGAGTGTGGAGAGCATGACCTCATTGATTGTGCGGAGCAGGGGGCGGATATTGCCCTTCATTACATGGTGGAATTGCAGACCCTGCCGCGAGGTTACGCGCAAGGTGCCGTTGGAAAACTGATCCACCAGCCCGTCAAGTGCCAGATATTGATGGGCCAGCAGCCGTCCGCCCGGAATTTTGGCGCGGAGCATGACTTCCCATTCCTTGTCCAGTCCGGCTTTTTTGCGTTCAGTCGCGGTGTCGCGGTTATAGCCCTGATAAAACCCCAGAAATTTGGTTAGTTTTTCATCCGATTCGGAAAACTTAATAGCCGATTCATCATCCAATGTGGCGGCGATCCCGCCACGCAGGCCGCGGCTGGCTATTTTAATATGTTCAACTTCGGACAGTTTGTCGTCTTTGCTCATCGGATAAACTCGTTATGGCCGCTATGTCCTGGAATCTAAGTGTTTTGCGTGGGCTTTTCAAGCCTCTCCGTTCAGCTCTTTTTTTAAGGCGTAGAGGATATCCAGTGCTTCGCGTGGGGTGAGGGTGTCGGGTTGCAGTTCTTCGAGTTTTTGCCGCAGGGCGCGGAGCGGGGCATCCGGCTGGGTTTTTGCCGTATCCGTCGCACTGACGGTAAAGAGCGGCAGATCATCCGCCAGCCGGGCAAGGGCGGTTGATTTCTCTCCGGTCTGTAAAAGCTCCAGCACGCTTTGCGCGCGCTCTATCACCGCTTGAGGCAGGCCGGCCAGCCGGGCTACATGAATGCCGTAGGAGCGATCCGCGCTGCCTTTGGCGACGCTGTGCATGAAGATGATATCACCTTTCCATTCGCGCACCTGCATCGAATGGCAGGAGAGCGCCTCCAGCCGCGAGGTGAGCGTGGTCAATTCGTGATAATGTGTGGCGAAAAGGGCGCGGCAGCGGTTCACATCGTGCAAATGCTCCACGCAGGCCCAGGCGATGGAAAGCCCGTCGAATGTCGCGGTTCCGCGCCCGATTTCATCAAGAATAACCAGTGACCTTTCTGTGGCCTGATTTAAAATGGCGGCGGTTTCGACCATTTCGACCATGAAGGTCGAATGCCCTCTGGCCAGATCGTCCGATGCGCCAACGCGGGAAAAAATCCGGTCGATGATGCCGATCTGCGCCTTTGCCGCCGGGACGAATGACCCGATCTGCGCCAGTATGGCGATCAGGGCATTTTGCCGCAGATAGGTTGATTTTCCGGCCATGTTCGGCCCGGTCAGGAGCCAGAGTCTTTGCTCCTCCATGACCCGGCAATTATTGGGAACGAAGGCTTCATTTGCTTTTTTGAGGGTGGCCTCGACCACCGGATGGCGGCCTGCCTCGATAGCAAAACCCAGCGTTTCATCCAGAATCGGACGGGTATAGTCCATATCACTGGCCAGTTGCGCAAGAGCGGCGGCCACGTCCAGCGCGGCGATGGATTTGGCTCTTTGGCTTATTTCCCCGGCCAGCGCGGTGCATTGCGCCGTGATCTCCTCGAAAATCTCCATCTCGATTGCCAGTGCCCTGTCTCCGGCGGAAAGGATGTCGCGCTCCAGCTCTGCCAGCGCTGGCGTGGTGAAGCGGACGGCGTTTGCCAGTGTCTGGCGATGGATAAACGGGTTTTCCGTATCGTTCTTTTGTACCATCAGGGAATCGGCGCGTTTGGCGGGAACCTCGATGAAATAGCCCAGCATGTTGTTGAATTTGATTTTTAAAATCTCAACGCCGCTGATCTGTTGATAGCGGTTTTGGAGCGCGGCAATCAGCCGGCGGCTTTCCTCGCGCATGTTTTTCAGCTCGTCCAGCCGCTTGAGATAGCCCGGTGCAATAAATCCGCCATCGCGGAGCAGGGCAGGCGGTTCGGCTATGAGCGCATTTTTAAGACGGTCCTGAAGTGCGCTGAGTTCCGGGTGATCTTTCATGGTGTTTAGCAGGTCGGAGAGAACCGATTTTGCGTCATTGTGCGTCTGTAATGATGCTCTGATGCTTTCAGATTGCACCAATCCATCGCGCAGGGCGCATAAATCGCGCGGTCCGCCACGCCCGACAGTAAGGCGCGCCAGCGCGCGTTCCATATCGCTCATGCTTTTCAGGCGCTCGCGCAGGGCGGTGCGCAGGGCATGATCGTTCAGGAAGCAGGCGATGCGGTCCAGCCGGGCATTAATGGCCTTTATATCGGTCAGCGGCGCGGATAGCCATGTCTGCAGCAGCCGTGCGCCGGGGCCGGTGATGGTGCGGTCGATGGTCTCCAGCAGGCTGCCCTTGCGCTCACCGCTCTGGGTGCGGGTAAGCTCCAGATTTCTGCGGGTCGCGGCATCAATCTCAAGCCGGCCATTGGCGGCAAGCTGGCGCGGTTTTTCCAGATGCGGCATGCGCCCAAGCTGGGTGCGGGCGATATAATCAATGAGCGCGCCGGAGGCGGCGATTTCCGCCCGGCTGAAGCCGCCGAATCCCTCTAACGTGCTCACGCCATAGAGGGTTTCCAGCCGCTTGCGGGCATTTTCGCTATCAAACATGGTATCGGGCTGCGCAGAGCGGCGCTCGTCCCGCGGCAGGAGATTTTCCAGCGTGCCGGGCAGGATGATCTCTCTGGGGGCAATGCGCTCCAGCGCCGTTTGCAGGTTGTCGCGCAGAACCGGTTGAACCCAAAATGCGCCGGTGGTGAGTTCGGCCCATGCCAGACCATATTGGCCGCCTATTTCTGCTATGGCGCTGATATAGTTGTTTTCTCTGGCCTCAAGAAGCGAGTCTTCGGTGAGTGTGCCTTGCGTGACAACGCGCACCACGTCGCGGTTCACCAAGGATTTGGAGGCGGGCTTTCCGGCATTTTTGGCCCGTTCCTTGGCTTCGTTCGGGGTCTCTGTCTGCTCACAAATGGCAACTTTACGGCCCGCGCGGATCAGCCTGGCCAGATAGGGCTCATAGGAATGATACGGCACGCCGCACATGGGGATGTCATCTCCATCACTTTTTCCGCGCTTTGTGAGGGTGATGTCCAGAATTTCTGCGGCGGCTTCGGCGTCTTCAAAGAACAGCTCATAGAAATCGCCCATGCGATAGAACAAGAGCACGCCGGGATAGCGCGCTTTGATGGCCAGATATTGCGCCATCATCGGCGTATGGCCTTCGGCGATAAAATCCTCGGCGAGTTTTAATGCGGGGTGATTCATAAGAGAGATTCATACGACATGAGGGGCGCTCTGGCCAAGTTTTTAGAGCGTTTATCCTTTAAAATCGCTGGAAAAATGTACGGCAATGGCCTCGGCCAGTTTTTGCGCCGTGTCGGTTTTGCTGGAAACGCCCCAATCCTCAAGCGTTTTTTCATCGCGCAAGAGGTAGACATGGCTGTGGTTCTCGCCGAAAACAGGCGCATTTTCCTGCCCGACCAGATTGGCCATGAGCCAGTCGCAGCCCTTGCGCGTGCGTTTATTTCTGGCGTTTTCTTCCAGATTTTCTGTTTCCGCCGCAAAGCCGATCACCAAAGCGGGGCGTTTATTCGCATGCGCTATGGTTTTTAAAATATCCGGATTTTCGGTGAGGTTAAGTTCAGGCGCGCGCGGTGTTTGGCGTTTTTTGATTTTGTGATCCAGCGCCGTTTCAGGGCGCCAGTCGCTCACAGCGGCGGCGCAGACAGCGATATCAAGGGTTTGCGCGCTGTTTAAGGTGTCTTCACAGGTTTTGAGCATCTGCACGGCGGTTTCAACGTGATGCGTCTTGACCCCCGGCGGGTCGGGCAGGGCAACCGGCCCGCTTACCAGCGTGACTTGCGCCCCCAGCGCGGCCAGCGCGGCTGCGATCGCATGCCCTTGCTTGCCGGAGGAACGATTGCCGATGAAGCGCACCGGGTCAATCGGTTCAAAAGTGGGGCCGCTGGTGACCAAGGCCGTTTTTCCGCTTAAGGGGCGATGGCCGAAGAATCCTTGGATGGCTTGCAGAATTTCCGGTGGCTCGCTCATGCGTCCGGGGCCGTATTCACCGCAGGCCATATCGCCCTCAACCGGGCCGATAAGATGAAAGCCACGCTGCTTGAGCGTCTGCACATGTGCTTGTGTTGCGGGGGTCAGCCACATTTTATGGTGCATCGCCGGGGCCAGTAAAACGGGTTTATCGGCGGCCAGCAAGAGCGCGCCTGCGAGACCCCCGGCCAGACCGCAGGCCGTTCTGGCGATGAAATCGGCGCTGGCCGGGGCGATGACGATCAGGTCAGCTTCCCGCGACAGGCGGATATGCCCCATTTCCGTTTCATCCTTGAGGGACCATAAATCGGTGTAAACTGTTTCTTCGCTCAAGGCGGCAAGACTTAGCGGCGTGACGAAATGCTCTCCGCCTTTGGTTAGAACGCAGCGCACATGTGCCCTGTTTTTTTTGAGCAGCCGGACAAGTTCCAGTGCTTTATAGGCCGCAATGCCGCCGGTGATGATCAGGAGAATGGATTTATGTTCAAGGCTCTGCATCATAGTATTCTTCATAAAGCAAAAGCCCCGCTCTGAAAAGCGGGGCTTTTTATTATTGGGGCCTATTGGCCGCCAGCGCGTAAATTACTGCGCAGCGTCTTCCATTTCGGACTCTTGTGCATCGGCTTCGCTACCAGCAGCAGGCTCAGCAGCGTTTTGTGCGTCAGCTTCGGATTGAGCAGCATTTTGTGCAGCTTCCTGAGCTTCTGCGCTTGCGGCTTCAGCATCTTGTGCTTCTTTAACGGCATTTACAGCTTCATCAGCAGCAGCATCGGCAGCTTCCGCAGCGTCATTTGCAAACTCTTCAGCTTCAGAAGCGGCTTGCGTAGCGGCATCAACTGCGCCATCCATGTTGGAAATCGCAGCATCAGAAGCTTCGGAGGCTGTGCTTTCCGTCATAGCAGCTTCGCTGCCTGCAGCAGGCTCAATGTAGGACAGGTCGGAATTCGAAGGACCCGCATTGTTGTAAATTGCAAAAATTGCAACAAGACCGGCAGCCAGTACAACGCCGGAGTAAACGATAGATTTTGTAAAGTTGTTCATTATAGGTCAGTCCTTTTCTTGTTCCCAACCGGGAAGATTTCTACAGATGGGGCATAGATTTGCCGCTAAACGCATTGAATGTCAAATAAAAATTGTAACACCTTGAAATTATGGGAAATTAAATGACCCGTAAAAGCGGGTCATGGCCGGATTCCGCTATGAATGGCAACGATCCCGGCGGAAAGGTTTGAAAAACAAGCGCTTTTAAAACCGGCTTCGTGCATGCGCGTGACCAATGCCTCCTGCTTTGGAAATTTGCGGATGCTCTCCACGAGGTATTGATAGCTCTCTTTGTCCTTGGCCACGAGACCGCCAATGCGCGGAATGGCTTTGAAGGAATAGGCATCATAAAGGCGCGCCAGAACCGGTTCACGCACATGGGAAAATTCAAGGCAGAAAAAGCGCCCGCCGGGGCGCAAGACGCGCACGGCCTCGCTCAGCGCCTTGTCTACATGGGTGACGTTACGCAGCCCAAAAGCAATGGTGTAGAGATCAAAATGCGCATCGGGAAAGGGCAGGGATTCGGCGTTGCCTGTGACAAATTCGAAATCGCCGCTCCAGCCCTTGTTCAGCGCGCGGTCGCGTCCGACCGAGAGCATGTTCTGGTTGAGGTCGAATATCGTGATATCCGCGCCCTTGGCGGCTTTATTATGCATGCGAAAGGCAATGTCGCCCGTGCCGCCCGCAACATCCAAAATGCGCATGCCGGGGCGGGGGCGGATGCGGCGCACGAAGCTGTCTTTCCACAGGCGATGCAGCCCCCCGGACATAAGGTCGTTCATAATGTCATAGCGTTCGGCCACAGAGTCGAACACGCCGCGCACCAGACCGGTTTTTTCCTCCGGCGTAACGATGCGCCGGCCAAATTGCGTACTTTCAGGGTTTTGGTTCATGGGGGGCATATTGTCATTATGCGTTCCATGGTGCAATCCACAACTTGTGGGAAAAGACGTGATTTTACACCGAATATCTCTCGTAATGCTTTGGGCTTGGTGATAAAAACGGTTCATGAAACTATTTAGGGCCATGGCTACCGTCGCTGGCATGACGGCGCTTTCGCGTGTTGCCGGATTTGCGCGCGATATTATGACGGCAGCTTTTTTGGGCGCGGGGCCGGTGGCGGATGCATTTTTTGTGGCGCTGAAGCTGCCTAATTTTTTTCGGCGGGTGACGGCGGAGGGTGCTTTTAGCGTTTCTTTCGTACCCATTTATTCGGCGGAGCTGGCGCAGGAGGGCGAAGAATCGGCGGCTTTATTTGCCAACCGGGTTTTTTCGCTGATGCTCTGGATGCTTTCGGCCTTTACGGTGCTGGCGATGCTGGCGATGCCGGTGATTATTAACCTTATTGCGCCGGGATTTTCTGATGAGCCTGAAAAATATCATATGGCGGTGGCTTTTTCGCGGATAACTTTTCCCTATCTTTTGCTTATGTCCCTGACTTCGCTTTTGGGCGGGGTGATGAACGCGCATGATAAATTCGCGCCGTTTGCCTTCGCGCCGGTTTTGTTTAATCTCTCGTTGATTGGCGCTTTGGCGCTATCGGGACGGTTTGAAAGCGCTGGCGTGGCGATGAGCTGGGGCGTTTTGGTGGCGGGCGTTTTACAATTTGCGCTTTTATTGCTTACCGCGCGGCTTTGGATCGGCTTTCGCCTGCGGCTTGTGCGGCCACAAATCACGCCGCGGGTCAAGCGGTTGTTCAGGCTTATGGGGCCGGGCGTGGTTGGCGCGGGCGTGGTGCAGATCAATTTGTTTGCCGATATGATTATTGGCTCTTTCCTGCCGACGGGGTCAATTTCTTATCTTTATTATGCCGACCGGTTGAATCAACTTCCCCTCAGTACGGTCGGGATTGCCGTAGGGACGGCGCTTTTACCGATGCTCAGCCGCGCGGTGGCGGCGGGTAAGCATGAGGTGGCGCGTCATTTATTCAGCCGCGCTCTGGAGATTACTCTGTTTTTGGGATTGCCCGCCGCACTGGCGCTTGTATTGCTGGCGCATCCTATTATCGCGGTGTTGTTCCAGCGCGGGGCGTTTTCCGCCGAGGCGGCGCAGGCGACGGCCTTTGTGTTGCAGGGCTATGTGATCGGCCTGCCCGCCTATATTGGCGTGAAGGTGTTCTCCACCGCCTTTTGGTCGCAGCAAGATACGCTGACGCCCGTTAAAATTTCTGCCATTGTTGTGCTGGCTAACATCATTCTGGCCTTAAGTTTTATCCCCTTTATCGGTGTGGCGGGGATTGCGCTGGCTACCGGGCTGGTGGGCTGGCTGCAGCTGTTTTTACTGGCGCGGCCTTTGAAGAAGCACCCTGAACTATATCCGGATGTAAGGTTTAAGGCGGTTTTGCCCAAGATTATCCTCTCAACGGCGCTGATGGGCGGGGTGGTTTTTATCGCCGGATTGTGGCTTATCCCCTATACGCATTTGCCGGGCGTTATGCGCTATATGGCGCTGGCGGGGCTTGTGGCATCGGGGATTATTGCCTATGGTCTGGCGGTTCAGGTGACGGGCGCCTTGCGTCTTTCCGATCTGAAGCGGTATTTTTCAAAAAGTGAAGTTTGAGCCATGAAACGTATTTTATCCGGTATGCAGCCTACGAATAACCTCCATCTGGGTAATTATCTGGGGGCGTTGCAAAACTGGGTGAAGCTTCAGGATGAGCCGGAGGCTTCCTGTTTATACATGGTGGCCGATCTGCACGCTATTACCCTGCCGCAGGAGCCAGATGCGCTGCGCAAGGCGACGCGGGAGATTGCGGCGGCCTATATCGCCGGTGGGCTGGACCCTGATAAATCCACGATTTTTGTACAATCCTCTGTGCCAGGTCATTCGGAGCTTATGTGGCTGCTTTCCACCTTTGCGCAGATGGGCAAGCTGGAGCGGATGACGCAGTTTAAAGACAAGGCGGGTAAGAATGCCGAGCGCGCGGGGCTGGGCCTGTTTGCCTATCCGGTTTTGATGGCGGCGGATATACTTATATATAAGGCCACGCATGTGCCGGTGGGGGATGACCAGAAACAGCATCTGGAGCTTGCCCGCGATGTGGCGGCTACGTTCAACACCAAATACGCGCAGGAGCATTTTCTTCTGCCTGAGCCCTATATTATGGGGGAGGCTACGCGGATTATGAGCCTTAAAGACGGCACGAAGAAAATGAGCAAATCCGATGAGAGCGATTTATCACGGATTAACATGACGGATGATGCCGATACGATCGCCCGGAAGATTAAAAAGGCGCAAACCGACCCGGAAAATTTACCGGAGACGGTTGCTGCGCTGGCCGGGCGGCCGGGCGCGCTTAATCTGGTTACGATTTATGCGGCGCTGGCCGGGTGTGACCGGGCGAACGTTCTGGCGCAATATGCCGGAATGGGCTGGGGCGCGTTCAAGCCCGCGCTGGCGGATCTGGCGGTGGCCAAACTCTCCCCGATTACCGCACGCATGAATGAATTGCTGGGCGATGTGGCGGAGATTGACCGTATTTTAAAGGCGGGCAGCGAGGTTGCGGGCGCTTTGGCAGAAAGAACGGTTCAGGAAACACGGGACATTATGGGATTCTGGAAAATGTGATTAACGCTTTCTTAGTATTTATGTTGGCAAAATAGTCGCTTGTAAGGCATACTTAACCCTGAAGTGATTTACCCGCCATGAAAAAATATTTACAGATTTTTGGACTTTCCTGCATTCTTGCTCTGGGTTCGGTTTTTCCGGCCAGTGCAGAGGTTTTCTATTGGCAGGATCCCGGCAGTAAAATGTCGTTGAGCTTTCCTGACCGCTGGGCGCAGGTGAGCAACCAATATCCCGGTGATGTGATAACCATTGCTGCGCCGGGGCGTAACGAATTTGCGGGCTGTCATGTGAATGTTCAGGACGACCGACGCTTTGCGATCTATCCCGCCGGATATGATGCGCATATTCAGCGCCGCGATTTCAGCATGCCTTATTGGGAATCCTATTATGGCATTCATAATAATGTGGTTTTTAGAGATGTGTATGATAATGCCGGGCTGGGGCGTGGATTTGCCTCTATGGCGGCCGCATCGTATGAAACGGCCAGTGGTCCTAAGATGATGAAGCGTTCCATCGCCTTTGCGTCTTACTATAACAACCGGGTTTATACCGTTGAATGTTCTGCGGAAGACAGTGTTTATCCGAAATGGCATAATGCCTTTCAGAGTATTATTAAATCCATAGATTTCCATGATCCCACCAATGCGCGTAGCTCGACAGGCTATTACCGTGACTTTTTGCGCGATAGAACGCTTAAGGTTCGCGGGCAAAACGTGTTTGAAGACAGTTATCATTAGGCGCAAAGTCTTGGTTTAGCGATCAAGGTTCTTGAAAAATCCACGCTATATGGGTTAGTCTGCACCGGAAATGACAAGGGGTGAGACCGGGCGCTTGAGATGCAGATTTACTTGCCTATCGCTGAAATGGCCGTTGAGGCGGAAATCATATTTCTTCTGAGCGCTTTTGTCGGGGTTCTTTCCGGGATTTTTGGTGTGGGCGGCGGTTTTTTGACCACGCCCTTTTTGATTTTTACGGGTATTCCGCCCGCCATTGCCGTGGGGACGCAGGCCTGCCAGATTGTGGCTTCCAGCCTTGCTGGCTCTTTGGGGCATTTGCGGCGTGGCAATGTCGATATCAAAATGGGGCTGGTGATGGTCGCTGGCGGCTTTATCGGCTCGATCATCGGTATTTTTATTTTCAAGCTTCTTCATTTCCTGGGCCAGATAGATCTGGTTATTTCCATACTTTATATCGTTTTTCTGGGCTCGATCGGGCTTTTGATGATGGTTGAGAGCACGACCTCTTTCTTCAACAAAAAGAAGGATATGCGTAAGGAGTTTAACAGCAGCGGCATCTCTCCCTTTATGATGTCTTTGCCGTATAAGATGCGCTTTCCGCGCTCCCGCCTGTTCATCAGCGCGTTAATTCCAGCGGGGATCGGGTTTGTAAGTGGCTTGCTGGCCTCTATTTTGGGTATTGGCGGCGGGTTTTTGCTGGTCCCGGCCATGATTTATATTTTAGGGATGCCGCCGCTTCTGGTTGCGGGTACGGCACTGTTTCAGGTTATATTTACAACGGCTTGCGCGACGATCATGCATGCGGTTATGAACCAGAATGTCGATATTGTTCTGGGTTTGATTCTGATTTTTGGCGGGGTCATCGGCGCCCAGATCGGCGTTTTATTCGCCCGGTTTATTCGCGGCCATTATGCGCGGATTGTTCTGGCGCTGTTGATTTTGGCGGTGTGTACGCGGCTTTGTCTGGAGATGTTTATCCGGCCAGAGGATTTATTCTCAACGGTGATTTTTTCATGAGCGCGCTCTGGTACAGAAAAAAGTTAAGGCTACGGGCTGGATTTATCCTGTTTGTGGTGCTGGCTGTTTGCCAGTCTGACCGGGCGCAGGCTGAGGCGCGGGCGCTTAATATTGATCTGGCGCAGAGCCATATCAATATCACCACGGGCTTTACCGGGGCGCTGCTCTCGGTTTTCGGGACGCGTAAGGGGCGCGGGGATGTCGTAATTATTCTCGAGGGGCCTTTAAAAGACAGTATCGTTCGGCGGAAGGAAAATGTCGCCGGTGCGTGGATTAATCGCTCATGGCTGAAATTCAAAGATGTGCCCGTGTATTATGATTATGCACATAGCCGGGAAAATGAAGAAGACCTTTTGCCGGAATCGGAGCGGCTGCTCAACCATATTGGTTTTGAATCCTTCAAGTCAAAGCTGGAGAGTAATCGGTATGACTCTGAAACGGTTGAAAATTTCCAAAACGCGCTTATCCGCAACAAGCAAAAAAGACATCTTTTCCCGCTGGAATCGCAAGATGTCCGGTTTATAGATGATCATTTTTTTCGGGTTGATTTCCGGTTGCCCTCTAACGTGCCGCGCGGGGAATATGTCGTGCGGGCGCTTTTGGTGGAAAACGGCAAGGTTACGCATGCGACCAAGCAAAAAATGACCGTGGCGCAGGTGGGATTCAGCTCCAGTGTCTACAGTGTTGCTCATAACGAATCTCTTCTTTACGGTGTGTTATGTGTTTTTGTTGCGTGTGTTGCCGGGTGGCTTTCCAATGTATTTGTTCGCCGTAATTAAGAGGGCGTTTCTTTAAAATCAGAAAGACGACATTCCTATGACGAAGACAAAAGAAAAAGCAAAAACAAAGACCAAAAAGAAAGATGTTCAAGCTGAATCTGCGCTTTCTCCGGTCAAGGCGGAGGCAAAGCGTGAGGCTTCACCG
>JADLAT010000011.1 GCA_020848095.1 Alphaproteobacteria bacterium
GATTCAATCAAAAGATTACTGGCCGTGCCTTTAAGACCCTTGATTTCCTTCAGGTCCCCATCTTTCAACACAGCCAGCAACGTAACATTTCCCGGTTTTCCCGGTGCTTTATCATAACCAAAGGGATCAAAAAACAAGCGCACATCGCGCAAATCGGCGGCAACCTCGGCCTCCGACTTGCCATTCGCGTATTGCGTGTAAACCACATCAACTGCGGCTTGCCCTTCCAAAAATGCGCCAAGATCCATCCCCATCCGTTTACGAATTTCGGAATCGGCAACAAGACTAGCCTTGACCTTGCTGGTATAGGCCTGTCCCTCCGCATTTAAAAACTCCTGATAATCCAGCTTTATATCGCGGCCTTCCAGTTTTCCGGCACCCGAAACACTAAACACGTTATCCGCCGCGCTCAGGGTCAATTTCTCCGCGGTCAATGTGAGATCACGCACAACCCCCGGCAAAACAACGTCCGTCATTTCACCGGTGATGTTAATTTTTACATCCGCAACCTTAAGGTCCGCATGGGCCGGAAAAGCAAGATTAACCGCGATATCTGCCTGCCCTTGCGTTTTTTCGATATCAATCAATGTGTTTACACTGATCGGCTCATCCTTCACATAGGTAAGGGCTGATTTCAGGGGGCCGGAAAGCACAACATTCAAATCCGCAACGCCTTTCCCACCTTCAATAATATTCACCAGTTCAACATCCGCCTTTGAAATCTGCATATCCAAAAGCTTCGCGCTTTCAATATCGATACGAAGCGTTTCACTACCCAGATCAAAATGCCCGCGCCCTTGTGCGTCACGAATAGGGGCCAGCGGATTGCGGTAATCAATGCTCATCCCCTCAAAAGCAAACTGAGCTGCCGCGCTGGTAATATCAAAATGCCAATCCTCGCCCTCACGCTGCCCGCGCAGTCCGACCACGGCCTGCAAATCTGAAAAAACGCCATCCGAAAGATTTCTAACGATCCATTTTTCGCTGGCATCACCTTTTAAAATCTCTGGCCAGACCGGGGCGATATCCGCCTGAGCCAGCCGGTCAATCATAAATTTCATATCTCCGTCAAATCCGTTCTCACTGAACACCAAAGCGCCCGCGGACCGCACACTCACCGACCCGTTCAGGGTCATTTCCGCACCGCTCACCTGTAATTTATCATTTTCCCCATTGTATTCAGCCACCAGGCCCATATCCGAAAACGGCACCGGTTTTTCTGATAATTCCGGAATATTCAACTCCCCCTTCCCGGAGAGCAAAGTCATTTTCGCGCTCTTGACCGTTCTATCCGCGCCAATAACAAAATTCAGCCGCGCATCAAGCTGCCCTTTATGCTGCTTTAACACCGATAATTCCGGAATACGCCCCCCCAGCAAGGACAGTTCAAAATGCTCAAGCAACGCCGCACCGCTAAATTCACCACTTTTTGAATCCAGCAGGGTCTCGACCTTCAAAATGGAGGGCGCCGAGGCACTATCATCAAAACGAATAAACGCCTTCGACAAAAGCCCCTCAGGCTGGCGCTCCATCTGAATATCCAGCTGCGGCAACGTCCAGGACATATCCAAAAGCGCATCATCAACAATAACCTTCGCGCCCTCAATCTCAAAGGCTTTCAAACCGCGCAGAAAATTAGGCTCATGCGGATCGCGGCCAGGATGCGCCAGCCAGCCGACAACCTTGTCCAAAGGCCCCCCACCGGGCTTGGGGGCTACCGCAGGCGGCGCCTTGGAATCCACGCCTTGAACCAGCCCGGCATCAAAGCTGTTATCTTCATGCCGAACAATACGCAAAGTCGGATTTTTCAGGATCAACGCAACCGGCACAACCTGACCAAAGGCAAGATATCTCTTACTCAGACCCAAGGCCGCCTCATCCACAGAGGCCACAACCTGCCCCTGCCCGTCATAAAAACGACTGTTTTTCATGCCCAGTAAAATCGGGCCGCGCATATCCGGCCATTGCAAAACAAGCCGGTCCATACTGGCATGCGCGCCGGTCCCGTCATCGCGTAAGGAGGAAAGAATATAAGGCTTGGCAAAATCTATCTCAACCGGGCCGGACAATAATCGCCAGGCTGCAAAGCCTATTCCAATGGCCAGAATAACCAGAATGACCATCAAAGTTTCAAGAGCAACAAACGCCGCCCGCTTGTTCATGATCTTAAAGCGCATCATCCCCTTAACTATAGACATAGAAATAACTCTCTTTCAGTACATTTATGCCACACAATGGCCCTGCCCGTCATAAAATCTATTAAAAAAGCCTCGGCCATAAATAAAAACCGCCCTTGACTTTGAGAGCAAAGCAACCATTCTTGTTCGCAGGGCGCATGCCCTCAAAAAACAAAACCCAAGGATACAAAACCCCATGCAAGACCTCAAAATTGGCGACGCGGCACCGGATTTCACCCTCCCCACCGATGGCGACGGCGAAATAACGCTCTCAAAACTGCAGGGCCAGAAAGTCGTTTTATATTTCTACCCTAAGGACGACACCCCCGGCTGCACCACGGAATCTTGCGGTTTCCGGGACGGACTGGCTGATTTCAAGGCTATGAATGCCCAAATCATCGGCATCTCAAAATGCTCCGTTGCCAAGCACGATAAATTCAAGGCCAAATACGACCTGAACTTTCCGCTGGCCTCTGATGAACATGGCGATGTCTGCGAACGCTATGGCGTATGGATGGAAAAATCCATGTATGGCCGCAAATACATGGGCATAGACCGCTCCACTTTTTTAATCGATGAAAACGGCAAGATCGCCGCACTCTGGCGCAAAGTCTCCGTACCCGGCCATGTTGAGGCCGTACAAAGCGCACTGGAAACAGGCCCCAAAGCCTAAAAAATCCTAAAAAACCTTACCGCTTAATTTTGCGGGGCCTGCTGCATAAACTCAATTTGTGCGGCCTCAAGATCTTTTATGTCCTTCTGCAGCGCCAGAGCCTCTTTCTGATCCTCTGGTTTCAGCAAATAAACCGCATTGCTCTCGGAATCGATAGAAATGCTCTCTTTTTTCTCGGCATAAAAATGCAGCAGCTTTTTATAAGCCGCCAGAATATCCCGCTCGCTTGCAAAATAACCTGTAAATTGATCCTGACTGTTCGTGCGCACCTGTTCCCATTTTTGCCTGGCGGCAATGCGCTCCCCTTCCGGCAGACCGGGAAGCAGCGTCTCAATTTCATGATCGGCCTTGGCAAAAGCCTCCAGAATTTCATTCATCTGAAGATGCAGCGCCAAAATCGTACTCTCGGCAAGGGAGGCATTTTCTTCTATATACTCCGGCATTTTCATATTTTCCGGCTTGATAAGGCCTGTTAAAACCTTGCGGCGCTGTTTATAGGCAAACGCGTTCTTTTCCACATCAGCCAGAAAGCCATTTAAAAAAACCTCAAAATCAGCCTTTATTTCAGCGTTCTGGGCCTTTTGCTCCGCCACATACTGCTTACCGGCCTGCTCCTGCCGCTTCGCGCTCATATACGCTAAAACGCCTGAAAACACGCCCACAAAGAGCACAAAAGCCAAAAGAATGTACCAGAGTTTTTTGTTCATAATCCCGCCCCCCTTAAGGCGTCCCGCAATTTAGAGGCCGTATGATGCAAAGCCTCATGCCAATCACCGCAAGCCTCGCTATCCGCACCATCAGAAACATATTTCAAACATAAAAACGGAATCGCCTCCCGTTTACAAATCAGAGCCAGAGCATACGCCTCCATATCAACAACATCAAAGGCCGATGCTGCCTCGCTGGCATCAAAACTATCGCCGGTGCCGCACAAACCATCTTGCAGACCCTCAATGCGGTTTCCATGCTCCAATGTAAGCGGGTCATCTGAAAACGGCGTCTTGAACTTCTCAAATCCCAAAGCGGTAACATCCATATCACGCTGTATAAACCGCGTCGGGTTGACAAGGGTTCCACCTGCATGACGCCGGCTTCCGGCTGTCCCCATGTTTATAACCAGAGAGGGGCGCCCCGCCCGCAGCCGCTGCATCAAACCAAAAGCCGCGTTCACCTTCCCTATTCCGGTATGAAGAACATCATAATCATCAAAGACATCCTGACTTTCTTCCTTCATTGCAAAAACCAGCAGCGGATTCATAGCTCTCCTTCTATCCTCGCCAATATATGGAGGAAAACAATACAAAAACAGTCAAAATTTCAAGTCTCCCCAGCATCATCGCAAAGGACATCAACCATTTGGCCCCGTCCGGAAGCAGAGAAAAATTCCCGGCCGGCCCGACAATCGGCCCGACACCGGCCCCTACATTCCCGACAGCTGTCGCCGCGCTGGAGATCGCCGTCATAAAATCCACGCCCGTCAAGGCAATCCCGATCGTTAAAAACACATTACAGACCACATAAAAGCTTAAAAACCCCAATGTGGAGGTAATCACGCCTTTATCCAGCGTCTTACCTTGATACCGCAGGGCAAAAATACCGTTGGGATAAAGCGGCGCTTTAATCTGCCGGTTCATAACCTTGGCAGCAATAATAATCCGCATGATTTTGGGACCGCCCGCCGTCGATCCGGCACAACCCCCGATATAGGTCGCCATCAGCGCCGCCACCACCGCAAAATTCCCCCAGAGCATATAATCCGTTGTGGCAAATCCCGTGGTGGTAATAATGGAGACAAGATTAAAAAGTGAATGCCGAAAGCAATACTCAAACGTATAATCTGTCGCATTCCACAACCAAAAGGTCATGGCCCCGACAATACCTATAACGATAAAGCTCAAAACCCGGACCTGCTCATCCTGCCAGAATGCAAAATTACCCCTCACGAAAAACTTTATAAACAATACAAACGGCAACGCGCTGGCAAACATAAAAAAACTGGCGCTGTAATGAAGCGCCGGGTTTTCAAAAAAGCCGAAAGATTTATCATGCGTTGAAAATCCAGCTGTAGAAACCGTGGTCATAGCGTGGTTTACCGCATCAAACCAGCTCATACCCAGCGCATAATACGTGCCCATACAAACAATGGTCAAACCGCAATAAACCTTGAAAACCGCAGAGACTACAGATCCGCTTCGCGGCATGATCTTATCCGAGCGATCAGAAGATTCCGTCTGGAACAGCTGCATCCCGCCCACGCGCAAAAAAGGCAAAAAGACAATCGCAAAGGCAATAATACCAATACCGCCAATCCACTGAATCATGGACCGCCAGAATAAAACACCATGCGACATCTGATCCAGCCCATATAAAACGGTCGAACCCGTGGTGGTAATGCCCGAGGTCGCCTCGAAATACGCATCCACAAACTTAATATCCAGATCGGACATATAAAGCGGCAAGGCCGCAAAAAACGCCAGAAACCCCCAACTCAAGGTGGTCAACAAAAACGCTTCCCGCACGCTCATCTTTTTTTCAAAGGAATAATTCGTGATGATAAGCCCACCACCGAAAAACAGACAGACAATAGCGTTAATCAAAAAAACATGCGCGTTCGGATGATGGTGCATACCGTCAATCAACGCAGGCACCAGCTCAGCCAGACCAACAATGCCAATCAGCATCCCCAGCGTAAATCCGACAATCTGAAATTTCATAAGTGCTGTGTTTTCCGTTGCGTTTCAACCCGGCCCGGCTCCGACAATAAACCTAAAATCTTAATTTCCGAACATGTTTTTTGAAAAACCTTCCGCCGCAGCGGGCAGCCTCAAAACGCTAAAGGCTTGCAATCTAGGCTCCGCCGCGCTATTTCAAAGAAAAGGACCCCTTGCAGATTTTAACGAAGGTATCGACAATATGGCTATGGACGCAAAAACGATCAAAGACCTGATTTTGGAAAGCATTCCCGATGCTGATATCCGTATCGAAGACCTGCGGGGCGATGGCGATCACTACGCAGCCTATGTTACGGCGCCCAGCTTCAATGGCAAAAGCCGCGTGCAGCAGCACCAGATGGTGTATAAAGCCCTAAAGGGGCGCATGGGCAATGAACTCCACGCGCTGGCGCTGCAAACATCCGCTTCCGACAGCTAGAACAAAAAAACAACCCGCAAGATGATAAGAAAGAGATAAAAACCATGGAAAACGCAATCTTTGAAACCATCCAAAAACAAATCAATGACAATGACATCGTCTTGTACATGAAAGGGAACGCCGCCATGCCACAATGCGGTTTTTCATCCCTCGTTGTTCAGATTTTGACCCATCTGGGCGTGGATTTCAGCGATATAAACATCCTCGAAGATGAAAATCTGCGGCAGGGTATAAAAGATTTCACAAACTGGCCCACCATACCCCAGCTCTATGTTAAGGGCGAATTTGTTGGCGGTTGCGACATCATTCGTGAAATGTATGAAAGCGGAGAACTCAAAACGCTTCTTGATGACAAGGGCATCAAGGCCGCTTAAAACATTTTAAAGTTTTGATAAAAACAGCCCTTATCCGGCCCTTGCGACGGGTAAAGTATAAAATATTACGCATTTTTGAATATAAAAGGTATATTCAAATGAACAAAGCGTTTTAGGACAAACATGCAACTGACATTATTCACAGACTATTCTCTGCGGGTACTGATGTATCTCAGTGAGAACCAGGACCGTCTCTGCACGGTCAAGGAAATCTCTGCGCGCTATGGAATTTCCAACAATCATATCGTCAAAGTTGTCCATAAGCTTGCCCAGCTCGGCTATATCCAAAGCCAAAAGGGAAAGGGCGGCGGCATCGCTATCTTGAAAAAACCCGAAGATATAAATCTCCGCGATCTGGTCATAGACTTGGAACCCGGCCTGACAATCGTTGAATGCTTCGATTCCTCCACAAACACCTGCAAAATCGTTTCCGCCTGCCGGTTAAAAGGTATTTTAGCGGAGGCCTTAAAAGCTTTCCTCAGCACGCTGGCGCGCTATACGCTGGCCGATACGCGCGGCGAAAGCCTTTCGGATCTTTTGGAGAAACAAAGCACCTCGCTTTAGGGAATGCTTACCATTCCAAAGGTTTTTGCGTGCCAACAAAACCCACCGCCTGATTCCCCGTTTCATTAAAACTCAGCCTGTCAAAACTCATCGCGCGCGCCTGGGCTATACCCCGGCCATGGTTATCACCCGCCCGCGCCGGGTCGATCATCAAATAGCGCTTCCATTCAAATCCCCGCCCCTGATCGGTAATAATAACGTAAATTCCTTCATCCTTATGCGTCAGCGCAACATCAACAACACGATCTTTATAATCCTCCATGTCCTGCCGCTTACGAATCTCCGCATGCCAGAGATCTTCATTTAACAAATGCGTCTTGCGGTCATAGCCAATCTCGAGGTTCCCATGTTCAACCGCGTTAATCAGTAACTCACCCAGCCCCGGCAAAACGCGCCGGGGGTCCGGGAAACATTGCGCGGCAAACGAAGCAAGACATTCTGCTTCTTCCATAGTGCTAAATTTAAATTTGCAGGTCTGAATCAGGGAAAACCCGGATTTATGCCGTTTAAACCCCTCATTTAAAAGACTGCTTTGCTGCACATCACGCGCCACAGCAATCAAGACGGATCGCAAGATATTCTCATCCACCGGCTTGCTGAGATAATACAAAACACCGGCCTCAAGCCCTTCTTGCATTTCCTGCTGACTGGCCGCACCGCTCACCATCACCACCGGCGTATTACGCAATTCAGGATATTCTTTCATGCGCCTGACGGCGCTCAGCCCATCCATAACCGGCATACGAAAATCCATCAAAACAACGTCAATATCTGCCGGGTTCTTTTGTAAAAGCGCCAGAGCATGCTCACCGTTACGCGCCGGCAACATGCTGTGCCCGAACCGGGCAATATGTTCCCCCATTAAATCCCGTTGCAATTCATCATCATCAACAACAAGAATCCTAAGGGAGTCAGCGCGTTTTTTCATGAACGGCACTATATTTTCACTGGATTTTTGCATGGAAATACCCTTTAAATCTTTAAAAGTTACAATTACCGCTCTGTAAAGGCCGTCTTCACAGAATTACGAATAGGCTTCAACAAATAATCCAAAATCGTTTTACGGCCCGTAATGATGTCGGCCATCACCACCATACCGGGCAAAATAATATTGCCCTGATCCTCTCCCACATAATCTTTTTCAAGATCAATACGGCCTTCATAATACCGCTCTCCATTGGCACCGGAAAAAGTGGTTGCCGATATCTGCTGTAATTTTCCGCGAATAAAGCCATAGCGTGAGAAGTCAAAACTGCTGAACTTAACCTGCACATCCTGCCCCGGCTTGAGATGCCCGATATGTTGCGGCGGAATTTTAATCTGCACCACCAGCTTTTCATCCATCGGCACAATTTCCATCAAAGTCTGACCGGGCTGTATCACCGCGCCGATCGTATTCACCGCCAGCCCCTTGACCAGACCATCTGTCGGCGCGCGCACATCCAGACGCGCCACGCGGTGTTTAAGCTTTTCCACCAATTCTGCATTTTGGGAAAGCTCAGCCATAATCTGGTCCAGCCGTTCATGCATTTCATCTTGCTGACGAGCGCCCAAAGATTTAAGGCGGTTTTGAAACTCCGAAATTTCAGAGCGCGTCATACGGATTTTATTTTCAATCTGCCGCGTATCGCCATTTGCATTATTAAGATTTTGCTGCGCCTCCAGAAGATGCATATCCGAAGCATACCCCTTCTGGTTTAATTGCATTCGTCTTGCATATAAATCCCCGGCAATACGCTGATTATCCTGCGCCGTGCTTAAGTCTGATTGATACGTGGCGATCAACCGTTTTTTCTGCACAATCTGTTCTTCAATAACCTTATGGTCTTCGGTGCGGGCTTTGACCATGCCGGCGAAAAATGATTTCTGGTCTTTCACCGCATCGGGATGATCTGCGCCATAGGCCGAAAAATCAGGCTGGCGTCCCTCCACAAAAGCCCGCAGCCGCTCTTCCTGCATCTTCAGAGCCATATCCCGGCTTAGCGCACGATTTAAATCATCCTGCGATCCGCCGCCATCCAGCGTCAGAACAATCTGCCCTTTCTTAACCATCTGCCGCTCTTTCACGCGAATGCTTTTGACAATGCCGCCCTCCAGATGCTGCACCACCTGTTGATTACCCGTAGGAATAATTTCACCCGGCGTATGGGCAATTTCACTGATCTTCGTTACGCCCGCCCACCCTAGAAAAGCCAGCAAGGCAATACTGATCGTTAACATGGTCGAGCGCACGATTGACGGATTGACCGCTTCTTCAAGCTGAATAGCCTGAGAGAGATATCGTGTTTGTTTTTCGGGATTTTTATTTTTCATTATGCTGCATCCTCCAGAAGTGTTTCCAATATTTTTTCACGCGGCCCGGCCATTGGCGCAACGCCCCGGCGAAGCGTAACAATCGTGTCGGCCATACGCATAAAATCTTCACGATAGGTCACAAGAAAGACCGTTCTTTTACCGCGTATATCCGCGAGATATTTCTTAAGGTTTTCACCCGCTTTCCCGCCCAGCAGCATATTAGGCAGCTCATCAATCAGGACAATCGGCGAGGGGTGCAGATAGGCTCTGGCCAAAGACAAACGCGCCAGCAACCCCTGCGGCAGTGTCTCCACACCATAGCGCCCGATAAGCGTTTCCACATCATCCATTAACTTTGACACATCATCCCACGCATCTGCATGGACCAAAGCCTGACGAATATCCTGCTCACTGGCCAGCGGATTTCCTATGCGCAGATTATCAAGGATAGAACCGCGAAAAAAATCCGGTTGCTGCGGCACATAGGCAATATGCCGCCGCAAATCCGGCGCATCCAGCTGACGAATATCAAAACCGTCAATCTGCACAGAGCCCTCCTGAACCTTATACAGACTTTTAACCAGCTTCAGCAGACTGCTTTTCCCGGATCCATTCTGCCCTGTAATGGCCACCAGATCACCGGGACGCGCTTCAAAATTCAAATCCCTGAAGACGGCATCTCCGTCCTGCGCATAACGCATACTCACATGGCTAAAGCGCACAGCACCCTTAATCCGGGGAAGCCGCGCCGCCGTTTTGGCCTCCATCGCTTCCGTATCCAGATCCATCAGCATATTGATCTGAATAATCGAATTACGGAGTTGCTCCAATCTCGGGATCATGGTGCAAAGACTATAAAAGGGCGTTAAAACGCGCCACACCAAAATCATCACGGCGACCAGCGCGCCAGTACTCATCCCGCCGGTCCAGATAAGATGCGCACCAAAACCAATAGTGGCAACAGCCGAGATAACAGTAAAGGCATGGGCAACCGTTTCGGCCACCATCCCCAACCACCCCAGATGAAAATGCGCCAGCATTTCCCGCCCCGACAAATCCCGGAATTTGGATTGCCATCGACTCGTAAGACCATACCCGCGCACAGCTCTGATTTTCTCAAATGTCTCAATGGTAAACTGCTGACGCGCGGAACTGTTTTTTGCTGCAAGGCGTATCGCAACACGCACCTTGCGATACACCACATAAAACAAGACCCCATAAGCGCCCACCATAAACAGGGGAACCAGAACCAAAGGCCCGGAAATCATAAAAATGGCCACCGCCGCCAGCACAACAAAGGGCATCTCGAGCAGGGAAAGAAAAACCGACCCGCTGAAGAAATCGCGAATGGATTCAAATGTTTTTATCCGCGCAATCTGCGCCGCAACCGAGGCCCGCTCAACCAGAGAAGGCGGCAAGCCGATAAGATGCGTAAATATCTTGTTGCCGACAATATTATCCATACGCGCCGCCAGCCATGAAAGCCCGCGCGAGCGTATTTTTCGCAAAATCATCTCGCATAAAAGCGCAATCACAACCCCCGTCGCCAACATCGGCAGCGTCTCCAGCGATCCCGCCGCAATAACGCGGTCATAAACCAGCAAAATAAAAATCGGTGTCGAAAGCGCAATAAGGTTGAGCATCAACCCCGCAACCATAACCTGCCCGATTGTGCCGTTAAAACGCCCGCACAGCGCCCTGAACCAGCTCGAACCGGAACCTGCACGCATAAATTTCGATGTAGGCGCCGCATTTTCATCAAAACGCTCAAAAATCCATATTCTGCCCTCACCCTGCTCCAGCCGCTCCAGCCTGACATCCGCAGAACCTTGAGCGCCATACACCTTGAAAACCGCCTGATCCCGGCCCGTAAGCACGAGAGAATTTCCATTGCGGGCCACAAACAGACAAGGGAACAACCGCGCATCAATGTCTTTGATCTTCGTTTTTGCCGAATGCGCCCGGTACCCCAGATGCGCCAGAGCATTAAGCACATCCGCCTGATCAAACGGCCGGTTATGCTGCGGCAGGGCTTCGAGTAAACGATAGGTTTTGCAATGAGGCTCCAGCGTCAGAACCAGAGCGCATAACTCTTTTTCCCATGAATTTGTTGCACAAAAATTCCTGTAACCGGCCTCTTGCAAGACATTCATCATCAGCATAACGGGGCTATCCGTTGCCTCCGAAATCGCAGCATTTTTCACCCTTACTTTTCCAAAATTTTTAGTCATGCCCCTCAAACTCCCCTTTATAGCCGTACAAATGCGTTATGTTTCAAGTGATCCGTATCCTCTGACAACGCGCCGTTTTCAAGCACAAAGGAGCGTTCCGCCAAAGACCGGATATTGCAATCACCGGAAATTAAAATCATGCTCACCCGCCCTTTAAGACGCGCAAGAAGGCTGTAAATGGCGTTATACCCTTCCCGGTCGAGCGCCAGATCGGCATTGTCAAAAATTATAATGCGGGGCTTGGAGGCCAAAACACGAACCATGGAAATACGTTGTTTCAAACCGGGTGGGATAGTATCGGCCTGCCCGCCGGTCAAAAACGTATCAAACCCGGCTGGCAATTTCGCAATCTCACGATCAATCTTCAAAAGCGCCGCCACTTCGCGGACACTCTCCCCCTCAATCTGGCCGAAACACGTCATATTATCGCGGATCGTTCCCCGGAAAATCAGCCCCTCTGTGCGAATAAGACCGACATGCTGGATCAGGCGCTCCGGGCTATAACGCAGAATATTCACCCCGTCTATGACGATATCGCCCGTCGTCGGCGGATATATCCCGGCAAGCATATCCAAAAATGCGCCTTTACTGGCACTGTGATCGGCATGAAGCAAAACGCATTCCCCGGCATTTAATTCCAGATCAATATTTTTCAACAGCCACACACCGTCTCTTTCATGCTGAAAGGATAAATGCCGAAGGCTGAGATCTCCTTTTCTTTCCGGCGCTTCATCATTGGCGGCAACGGCAAAATGGCGCGGCGTCTCAAACAGCGTTTCAACTTTTTCCTTCGCCAGAACATAATCTTGATACCGCGCCCAAAGCGCCAGCGCCCGCTGGATAGGCTGCATCATCCGGCCAGAGAGCAAAACCGTGGCAATTAACGCGCCGGTCGTGATCTGCCCCTGCAACACAAAAAGAGCGCCAATCGTGATAACGGCGGCGACCATAAGATGAGAAAAAAGCGCAGAATCATTAAACGTATTGGCCGTGGCCTCGGTTACGCTGAAATTCCCCAGCGTAGAGGTTTCCTGCAAAACCTCATACCGGCGCGCAAAACTGTTCTCCAGGGAAAAAGATTTAAGGGTATGTATACCCTCCAGACCTTCAATCAGAAAATTATAACGCGCATCATCGGCCCGGTCACGGGCCTTGAGCGCCGCCCGCAGCTTTTGTCCGCGCGCAAAGGAAACGATGGTAAAAATCATAAGGACGAAAGCCGGAACAATGGCCAGCGGCCCCGCAATATAAATCGCAAGACATAAAAACAGGGGAACCAGAACAAGCTCAAAAATTGTCATCTGCGCGTAACCGCTGTAGAAATCCTTCAGCTTACCGATCGCGCTCATACGGTGCAGATGCTCCCCAATCCCGTATTCCCCAAGGCGCGAAAGATCCGCCTGCAACAAATGATTCATAGCCGCGCAGGACAAACGGTGCTCGTAGGCCGCCCCGGCCCGGCCCATAGTATAGGCACGGGTCAGGCGCAGAGCGGCCTCGAGGACGACGGCCAGGCAAACGCCGGAGATAAGAACGGGGAGCGTGCCTGAACCGGGGGCGGGTAAAATACGATCGTAAACCTGAAGCGTTGTCACCGGCAGAGCCAGCGAAAGAATGTTAATAGCCAACGTCGTCAGGAGCAAAGAACCGGTATCAATTTTAAAACCGGACGGCTTCAAAAAATTTCCTTGTGCAGGTCTGGGCTTTCTCATCTAAAAAGCCCTCCACCGAACAACCCGCCGCCGGATGGTGCATGCTCTATGCCATCCAGTAATCCGCCAAGCCCTTCGGCAATATGCCCGACCGGATCGGGCAGAACACCCCCCAGCGCATCATCAAGCAGACCATCACCACCAATATTGCCGGCATCACCCACACCGGGCAAAAGGCTTTCCGTCCAATCAGCAAGCCCGCCAATCCCGATAGGGTCGTTGGATAAACCTATATCAAGTAAATCGCCATCACCCGCTGGATTCAAAATATCCAGCGCCACATCAATCTCAATATCTATATCGCCTAAAATCCCCTCCAACGGGTCCAGCACAAGATCAATACCCTGAATATCGGCAATCTCATGCCCGGCCACATCCAGAGAAACTCCGGTATCCAGATCAACATCACCTTCACAGTTATTCGTGCCTTCGGCATCCAGAAGATCAAGACCAATCCCCGGCAGAATATCTCCGCCACCGCCCGCAATATCACCGATATCCGGCAACTCCGGCAGATCAGGCAGATCAGGAAGATCCGACAGAATATCCCCAAGCCCCTCACGAATACCCGTCAGGATATTATCCTCACCGCTGCCGCCGGCCAGATCATCAACAACGCCGCCGGCAACATCCCCTAAAATATTCGCGCCAAGCCCCAGATCCAGATCAACATCTCCGACAATCGCCTCCAGCGGATCAAGCGGAATATCAAGATCAATCGGCGGTAAAATCTGATGATCAGCCAGCGCCAGATCCAGGCCCAGCGATACATCACCATCACCGCCCGCATTATCTATCCCCGACGTATCAAAAAGCGCCAGCCCCGCATCGGCCAGAATATCGATATCCCCGGCCAGATCCTCCACCGGATTAAACACCACATCCACAATCGCATCCGCAATCTCCAATGGCCCAACCCCCAGATCGAGCCCCAGCCCCAGATCGGTGTCTCCGGCGCTATGTTCGTTATCGCCACCCCCCAGCAAACTGACAATGCCATGAAGATCGGCAAGGACCAGCCCACCCGGATCAAGCGGCAGCCCCAGCCCCTCAACCAAAGACGTCAAAGGGTCCAGATCAATAACATGATCAATAACCTGCAAAACATTATCACCACTGATCACATCGAGATTCAAATGCGTCAGCTGGCTCAAAACAGCATCCAGATGCAGCGTCAAACCATCGCCATCCAGAACATTCACCAGAACCTCCGTAAGGTTATTGGTGATATTATTTGTAATATTCGTAAAAACCGTGTTGATCGTGCTGGATATCTCCGTAATCGTCGTCGTAACCAAATTCGTCACGTCACCGGCATCAATCAATGTAAAATCACCCAGATTGATAATCGTATCGCCCAGATCAATATCAATCAGGGTACAACCATCACCACAGCCCCCGCCTCCATCGCTGCCATCAGAACCGTTATGCCCGTCCGCACCGTTGGTGCCGCTGGCGCCATCCTTGCCGGAACCGCTATTTGTCCCATTTGTACCGTTCAAACCATTAGTCGCAACAAAACTCTGACCATCCGTACCGGAACCGCCAGAGCCAGAAAATGACCCGGCGGAGCGGCCATTGACCGCACTATCCGCCACAAATCCCGAGGCCCCCAGCGTCCCCAGCGTATTGGACGTAAACCCTGTATCACCAACATTCCCCTGATATCCGCCATCGCCTGAACTCATCCGCGCCGGATCGCTATTGACCGCACCGGGACCACTGGCGGTAAAATCATGTTCACCCCCCTGATAAACCGCGCCGGGCGCCAGCCCATGCACAGACCCAAAAGCCATGGAAGAAAACGGCGTATCACCCGCAAGGGTAAACGGGTCACTGGCCGCCAAAGCGCCTTCAGTCTGCCCCGCCTGCATCATGAGAAAATTCAGATTACCGGAACCGGATAACCCCTCCGTAACGCCGTCCAGATCTTCGGCCATGTACTGATCCGCATCCAGCTTTGAAACCGGCGCCGTCAACGACGACCAGATATCCTCATGCTGTTGAAGAGTTGCATTTAAAGTCTGAAGGTCAATTTCGCCGGTCATAACAAGCCCCGTTTCTCTATTAAGGTTACTCACGTATCCCAGAATATCAACCAAAGATTGTATAAAAGTTTATTTTGTGTTTCATAATTGTTTCCGGGCAACTTTTTTTCCGCAAAAAACAATGAATCAAAACAACACAATATTAATCGTCGATGATGAGCGTGACGCCAGAGAAATCGCGCGCACCACGCTCAAACACTCCGGGTACGCGGTGTTCGAAGCCACGACAGGCCGCCGTATGCTGGAAATTTTCAAAACCGCCAGCATAGATCTCATCTTGCTGGATCTCATTCTCACAGAGGAAAATGCGCTTGATTTAATCCCCGCGATCCGCAAGCAAACCGCCATCCCTATTTTAATTTTAAGTGGCCGGGGAACGGACAGAGATAAAGTAAAAGCTCTTGAGAGCGGTGCAGATGATTTCATCACCAAGCCTTTCAGCCCGCAGGAACTTTGCGCCCGCATTGGTGCAAATCTCCGCCGTAGCAAAAAATCTGCTTATGCCCTGATGCCGCGCCGCGCACGTGAAAAAATCATTTTCGGAGACTGGGTACTCGACCGGGCCACGCTTCAAATCCAGCCCTTAGATAAACAAACCGCGCTCACGCCGCTCACCCCGCGCGAATTTCGCATCCTCGAAGCGCTGGTTGCCAACCCGAATACCGTCCTGAGCCGGGAAAAACTTGCACAGCATCTCTTGCCAGATTCCGGCATCGGCATCCCCTGCAGCGGCAGAGCCATAGATATTCAAATCACCCGCATACGCCAGAAACTGGGGCTCCACGGCCAGAACAACGCACTCATCACCACCATCAGAGGAACGGGCTACATGCTCAATTGCAAAACGGAGACACTCTCATGACCATCCCTAACATGACCATCCCTAAACTTATAAAATCTTCCCTGCCTTATGCACTTCTTGCGCTTGGCCTGCTTCACAGCAACGCGGCGATAGCGCAAGAAGCCCCCATTTCCGAGAGTTTCAGAGAAAATGGTCTGCATCTTGAGCAGGCCCTCCGTCACGTCTATGAACACAACCCCGTTCTACAGGCCGCGCGCGCCGAATTACATGCAGCACAGGAGCTCTACCCTCAGGCCCTGGCGGGCTGGCGTCCAACCCTGAATGCCGAGGCCGGTATCTTCGCCACCGATATCGACAGCAACAATTTCAGCCGGGGCACCGGCGCCACAACAAAGGATCTGACCTTAAGCATCGAACAACCTCTTTTCCGGGGGGGACGCACAACATCGCAAACCGCCAGAGCAAAGGCCCTCATCATGGCGGCGCAGGCACAAACCCTGCGTACGGAACAAAAAATATTTCTGGAAACCACAATTGCCTATCTGAACGTCATGCAAAACCGCACCGTTTTGGAATTACGGCGCGGCAATGAACATATGCTGGGCGAAGAACTGACTGCCGCCCGCGAACGCTTCAAAGCCGGGGCAATCACCATCACCGATATACATCACGGCGAAAGCCGCCTTGCCCGCGCGCGCGCGCAGACGCAGGAATCCATGAACGCGCTGGAGGCCAGTAACGCAGAGTTTGAATACCTGACGGCGCTTTCCCCCGATACAACTTTTTATTATCCGCCAAACGTAACAGATTTGCCTCAAAATCTTGGCGAAGAAATCGAAACGGCCATGGAAAAAAATCCGGATATTCTGGCGGCAAAATACGCTCATAAAGCCGCCGGGCATAATGCCGATGCCACCCTGCGCGAGCTTTTTCCGCATATATTTGCCTACGCTTCCTACAACAGACAATATGACCCGCAACCGGGCATCATTGATGAATTCGAGGTCGAAACAATCGGCCTGAAGGCCACGCTTGCCCTGTATCAAGGCGGCGCAACCCGCTCACGCCTCCGCCAGAACCGGCAAACCGCTAACCAGAAATACATAGAAATTTCTGAAATAAAAAACCGTGTCCGCGCGGATATAACAATCCACCACAAAGCCCTGAAAAGCGCACAAACGGAAATCACAGCCCGCCTTGAGGAGATTGAGGCCCTTAAACAGGCCCGCGAAGGTCTGCGCGAAGAAACACTCATGGGTATGCGAACAACCCTTGATCTCCTTGATGCGGATCAAGAACTGCTCACCGCCAGAACCGCTCTGGCCGCCGCCCGAAGAAATGCCGCAGTCGCAAGCTTTTCCATCGCGAAAAACGCAGGGCTGCTGACACCGGATCGCTTCGGTATCCCAGACCATGCCTCAGCCATAGATACGCATTTTGAGGAAACCAGAAACCTTTTCGCCGAAACATCCACACCTGCGGACAGTTCCGGCGAAAAGTAGAATAAATCTTGCAATGTATAATCCCTTAAGCAGAGAGGCGTTGCGCAGAAATCTCATGCGGTAATGGCACCGCTACAGCGCCGGCATACCGTCCGGCATCCAGCTCAGTCTGCAGACTCTCACGCGCACGCGACAGACGGGAGCGCACCGTACCAATTGGAATACCCAGCGCAGCCGAAGCCGCCGTATATTCCATACCGTTAACGCAAACCATCATCAAAACTTCCCGATGATCGTTCGATATACGGCCCATGGCACTTTCAACGTCCTTAAACGTCATTTTTATTTCCTGAGCCGGTGCGACAGCCTCATTCCCGATCACCGTCTCCGGGTCATATTGTGTCTCAAACTTCACCTTACGGCGATAGCCGGAGACAAAAATATTAAACATAATTTTAGAAGACCAGCTAAACAGATTAGAATCCTCCTGAAACAGGTGCTTTTTCTCCATGGCCCGCAGTACAGTTGATTGCAATAAATCCTCTGCATCACAAGTGTTGCCCGTCAAACGGCGTGCAAATTTGCCAAGCCGGCCCATCTCTTCGATAAGTGCATTATTGTCGAACATCTTTAAAAGCTCCTTTTGTGTTACCAATCCCAACACAATGGACGATGATCGTAACGCCAGTTTGTCGGACATGTTTCACTTGTGAAAAAAAATGTATCAATTGTGTAACAGATCAAATAATATCCGGCATATGCACAGATCCACGGTTTTAAGCATTGATGACGATGAACACATTCAAGTCGTCATCAAACAATATCTTGAGGACGATGGCTATAATGTCATCAACGCCACAGATGTTGCTTCCGCGCTTGAAAAGGTCAAAACCGAGGCTTTAGACATCATATTGCTTGATCTGGTCTTGCCCGATGGCGAAGGCTTGCCCCTCATCCCCCAATTCCGAACATTAACCACTGCCGGGATCATCGTTGTTTCCGGCAAAAGCGAATCGACCGAAAAAATAATCTGCCTTGAGATGGGCGCCGATGATTACATAACCAAACCCTTTGAAATGCGGGAACTCGTCGCCAGAATCAAGGCGCTCAAAAGACGCATGAACCCTGCCGAGGATAAACCTCCCGAAATAACAAAAGAGGCTGAGAAAATAGAGCTTGATCAGGGCTGGGTTCTCGACCGGACGCAATACCAGCTCTACGACAAAGACGGACGGTCGGCAAACCTGACGGCCAACGAATTTAAATTGCTGGAGGTGCTTGTCCTCTCGGCGAATCGGGTCTTAAGCCGGGAGCATCTCTTTAACCTGACGCGCGATGGGCGTTTCGATTCCTATGACCGCGCCATCGACATACAGATTGGACGCATTCGCAAGAAAATGGCCACCCCCCTGCAGGATAACGAGGCTGATTTTTCTGAAACCATAAAAACCATACGCGGCGTAGGCTATATGTTCTGTGGCAAAAGCGCGGCACCCTAAAGCCGTCCATCCAGTTTCCTTTTTCTAAACCGGGCAAGCCTGATCCGCTTGCGAATAAGTTTTTTTATTTTCATCTCTCGATAGAGAATGAATAAATTCGACCCGATAATAATGGCCCCACCCAATAACGCGTTGGCTCTTGGCATCCTGTCCCAGAACAAATAATCAAACAAAATAGACCAGACCAGCATGGTATACATCATAGGGGAAACCAGCGCCGCCTCTCCCAGACGAAAACTCTGCGATTTGGCCAGCAAAGAAAACAGCCCGCAAAACCCAAGCCCCGCCATAATCCCCATAGCCGACAACGAAAACCCGCCCGGCCTGACCTCCGCAAAGGGTAAATGCAGCGCCAGAACGAGCGAACCAAAAAGCACAAAATAAAATGTTGTGGTCGTGGGCCTTTCCGTGACCCCCATCCCGCGCAGACAGATATCAACCACCCCCGAGCAAAGCCCCCAGCCCAGCCCAACAGCAATTCCCAATGTTGTAATATGAATGCCATCCACACCGGGACTTGCCACGATAAGAACACCGATAAAACCAAGCGCCACAGCAGAAAAGCGATAAATCCCGACACGCTCTTTCAATACGAAAAAAGACAAAAGCACAGTGAACAAGGGTGAAGTAAAAAGCAAAATCGTTGTCTCGGTAATCGGCATCATAGACAAAGCCCACATCCCCAGAACAATGCCCAGCGTCCCCACACCCGCCCGAAATAAATGCGCCAGAGGACGGTGTGTATGAACCAGAAACATCTGCCGCGTTGCCCCAATCCAGAGCACAAGCACGACCAGAGAAAATATCTTACGTAAAAATGCAATCTCCAGAGGCCCATAATACTGCGAGAGCAATTTGGAAAACAGGCTCATCCCCGCCAGCATAAAGGCGTTGATACTGGCGAAAACAATCGCTAACCAGAGATTATCTCTTGATTTTATTTCTGATAATAAACGCCACATAAAAAAGCCTTAATAGGAAATAGTATACGCGCGAAGAATGTTTTCTTGATCTTCCTTGCTCGCTGGGCGGGCGTGCACAATACCATCCTGAAGTTTATTCGAATACATCACAACTTCCGATGCGCACGTCATCCAACTATGAACATAGAGTTTTTCAGGCGAAATCTGCTCAACAACAAGCCGCGTCAGATCCGGATAGCCCTCAGCCAATCGCAAACGGGGCCGCAGCTCACTGCGTTCAAGCGAAAAACTATGCGCATCATCAACCACTTCATTAAAATCCGAACGAAGTCTTGGCGTCAAGTCCAGACTTCCCTCAATAGCCCGCAAGGCTGCTTGCACATCTTTAATACGCGCAAAAATGGTCGGGACAGAACGCATGGCTGAATAATCCTTCGCCAGAGCAGAAGCATCATCCCCATTCCATGGCACACGATCTTGATGAAAGAAATCCTGCTTTAAATGTTTATTTTTATCAACGGCATAGGAAATTTGTGCGTTTTCTGGTATCCCTTCCATAGTTGCATTCCCAACAACAATAACGCCCGCATGATGGCAAAGCTCTATAAGAGAGGGATTTGAATACTTTATATTACCGCTCGGCATAGCGCCTGTTTTCAAAATGCCTTTTAAATTTTCAGGCTCGGCGAGCACGACACGCAGACCAAATTCATCCGTGAGCTTTTCAACACGCACAATGCCTGCCTTAAAAATGTCCGATAATTTTCCTTCTGTAATATCCATTATGCCCTATAAAGTTTCGTTCTCAGGCCCAACCTTCTCCGGCGTGATGTGCAAAATACGGGGTTCTGTTACCTGCCCATCTGTTTCAGGTTCCTCTTCCCGGGTACAAGCCCCTGACACCGCCAAAACAGCAATCAAAATCGCCTTGCTCCAAGCCATCGCCAACCGCCGCTGCTGATTATAAAAATTATTTTCCATCTTTTAATTCCATATTTTTAAAGAAGGCAGAAAATTAACATAAAAAATAAAATTATGCAAAAAGAAAGGCCCGGCACAATTATGCGGGGCCTTTCAAAAATTCAAAACGCCTTAAAGACGCAAAAAATCAGTTTCTGGTTTTATCAACCAGCTTGTTTTTACCGATCCACGGCATCATGGCACGCAGCTTTTCTCCCACTTTTTCAATAGGATGATGCGTTTCGCGCTCACGAATTTCCACAAGGCGGGAAAGGCCTTCCTTGTTGCCGCCCATGAAGTCCTGAACGAATTTGCCCGATTGAATATCCTGCAAAATACGTTTCATTTCCGCTTTCGTTTCTTTCGTAATCACACGCGGACCGGAAACATAATCGCCGTATTCTGCGGTGTTTGAAATCGAATAGCGCATATTGGACAAACCGCCCTCATACATCAAATCCACAATAAGCTTCAATTCATGCATGCACTCAAAATACGCCATTTCCTCAGGATATCCGGCCTCAACCAGTGTCTCAAAACCCGCCTTAACCAGCTCGGAAACACCGCCGCACAACACGGCCTGCTCTCCGAACAAATCGGTCTCGCACTCATCCTTGAATGTTGTTTCAATAATGCCGGAGCGACCGCCGCCAACCGCCGAGGCGTAAGAAAGCGCCAGCGCCTTGGCGTTGCCTGTGGCATCTTGGGCAACGGCAATCAGGCAAGGCACACCGCCACCTTTTTGATATTCCCCGCGCACCGTATGACCGGGGCCTTTGGGGGCAACCATGAAAACATCCAGATCCGCACGCGGCTTAATCAGACCAAAATGCACATTCAAACCATGGGCAAACAGCAAAGCCGCGCCCTGCTTCATATTGGCTTCCAAAGAATCGCGGTAAAGGTCGGCCTGATACTCATCAGGCACCAAAACCATAACCACATCCGCTTCCGCTGCGGCTTTGGCCGGGTCCATAACCTCAAAACCGGCGGCCTTAACCTTGGCGGCGCTCGCCGAGCCTTCGCGCAGACCGATAATCACGTCCTTAACGCCGCTGTCTTTCATATTCTGCGCATGCGCATGCCCTTGCGAGCCATAGCCAATCACAGCAACTTTCTTTGATTTCAGCAGATCCAGATCGCAATCTTTATCATAATAAACATTGAGGGATGTTGTATTCACGGGAGTTTCCTTCGCCAAATTACCTTGTGCCATTTCTTGTTCCAATTCTCATACGTTCAAAAACTAAACATGCGCAATAAACAAGGTTTTACGCCAAGAATCAAGAACAATGCACCAAAACACACTGACGGCGGCGGCTTTAAACAGCCACCGGGGCCTTGATATGCGGATGAGCCTGATAACCGCTCAACTCAAAATCCTCGAATTTGAAGTCAAAAATATTCCGGACTGCGGGATTTATATTCATAATCGGCAAAGGATAAGGCGTGCGAGAGAGCTGCTCCCGCGCCTGCTCTATATGATTAACATAAAGGTGGGTATCGCCAAAAGTGTGAACAAATTCACCGGGTTGCAGATCAGTCACCTGCGCCACCATCATCGTCAAAAGCGCGTAAGAGGCAATATTAAACGGCACCCCCAGAAAAATATCGGCGCTGCGCTGATAAAGCTGGCAGGATAATCGCCCGCCCGCGACATAAAACTGAAAAAACGCATGGCAGGGCGGCAAGGCCATTTCCGGAATCGCACCCACATTCCAGGCCGAAACAATCAACCGGCGATCATCCGGATTGGTCTTGATACGCTCAACCACAGCGGCGATCTGGTCTATCGAGCCACCACCCTGCGTTTTCCATGCGCGCCATTGCGAACCATAGATAGGCCCCAGATTTCCATGCTCATCCGCCCAGTCATCCCAGATCGATACGCCGTTTTCCTTTAGATACGCCGTATTCGTCTCCCCCTTCAAAAACCAGAGCAATTCATGAATAATTGACCGCAAATGGCATTTTTTGGTGGTAACAAGCGGAAATCCGTCAGCCAGATCAAAACGCAACTGGCGACCAAACACGCTCAAAGTGCCGGTTCCCGTACGGTCTTCCTTCTTCGTGCCGTTTTCCAGCACGTCTTTCATTAAATCCAGATAAAGCTTCATAGACCATAATGTAGCCCATGCCCCGGCACTTCACAATATTATTGATCCACGTGAAACAATATGGGAAGGATAATCCCACCCCCTGAATCCGGAGGCGTGCATTGCGCTTTATTTTCTCCGGGATCTGGATACAAAATTTACTTTCGGGAAAAAGGCATAAATATAAGGCCCGTAAAATCATCACAACCTAAGTATTAAACAAAAAAAATTTGTTATTTTAAAAAAATTTACTTTACTTTTATTAAAAACAAACAAGCCAAAAATAAAAAATGTTGTTTTTATTGATTATATTTCGCCCCACATTTACGATCATGCTGGGCGTAACCGCTGATAAAAGGATGATGGGATGAGCAAAAAAAAGATATTTAGTGGTGCCTTAGTGGCAATCGTTTTAGTTATTGCCTCTGGCATGACGCCGCTTTTTGCGTATGGTTCATGGAATTATCGCTTAACGGTAGAGGTGGAAACACCCGAAGGCGTAAAAACTGGTTCTGCGGTGCGGCAGGTTTCAAATTCCGCATCTATTATCAAAATTCTTGATCTGCCTGATGTCGGCAATCCCGCAAACGTGAAGGGGGAGGCCGTCGTTGTTGATTTAGGTGAGCGCGGCGTGCTGTTTGCCTTGATTGATGATCGCTCCTATCATGAGCTTTATAGCGCTTTTCCAACTAAAAGAGGCGCTTCAACAGTATGGGGCATTCTCCACTATAACTATCTGTATCTCTGGCCTTGGCGCAAAGCGCCTGTTTCAGGACGATATATTCCGAAAATGGTGATGTTTGAGGATATGAATGACCCGAAAAGTGTGAAGCTGGTTTCTGCGAACGAGCTTGGAGAGGGCATGAGACTAAAGTCTGTGACAGCGACGCTTACAATGATGCCGGTAACATGGGGTGTTGTTGATGGGTATTTGCCTTGGCTGAAGAAGTTAAAAGGTGGCTACCTACATGGAGGATTCACATCTAAGGGAGCCCCTTATGGATTACATGGCGGTAATTTCAAAAGAGATTAAAGAAAATAGGAGAATTTAAATGACATCATCACTTAGCTCAGAACTATTTAATGCCATTCTGTCAATGGATGCCTATAACCGAGGCTATGATGCATCGATTGACCTAGGAGTCAAAGATAAAAATGGTAATTATCTTAGTATAGGAAATGCAACTATTGACGATGATAAGGGCGACGCAGCGGCACAAAGCATAGGCTTCTACGCTCTCGCTTATTCTTATGATGGCTCAACAATCATTTCATTTCGCGGGACGGACAATGCGCCAAGCTTATTCAACCCTTTGCCGAGCGTGTGAGTTGGGTTTCCGGTGATGACGGCTTTGTTGTGCGTGAGCACGGGGGTAATGGTTTTTTGTAATGTGCAATGATAGAAATTGGGGGTTTAAGTGCGATATTTCATATTTTTTAAAACTGTTCTGGCTGTGATTTTTTTAGGGCTTTTATTCGTACTCTTTATGAATGATGAAGCGAGAGCGATGGGGGATCGGCCTAAAAATCACTCAGAGAATGTGAAAATGATTGAGAAAGATGGAAATACTCTAGCGGAAAATTTTAAGTGGGACGATTACAAAACTGCAGATGAGCTAGCTAATGTTTTTAAGGAAATTTTTCCAATTGGAACAAGCCGGTCATTCATTGAAAAAATTCTTTTACAGGATAAAAAGGCAGTAACATCGGGGATAATTAATGTACAAGAGTATAAGAAGGGCACTGGTGGAATATTATCGGGGACTATAACGGATAAAATTTTATATGAAGATCCACAATTTGTATTGGTTGAAATATTAGTGAAGTATAATTTTCCTTATCATTCTGAAGTTAAATTTTCGATAGTGCCCCCTGCGACAGGTTGGCAAACGATTGCCTTTTATGATGCAGATGAGAAGTTGCTAAATTTAAAGGTTGGGACGCAGATTGTTCACCATTATAAGGAATCAAATAAGGAAGGGAAATAGCTATGGCCAAAATGTATGTTGCTGCTTTTGATGTTGCCGCACGCGGGAATTTCGGAGCAAACCTATTACCGCTGGCCTATGGCCTATGGCGGCTTGATGCTGCCTGAAATGAAGCGTTTGAAACAACATCAGAAGCACAGCCGTAATTACCAAATCCGGCGGCGTTCATTTATTTTTTAAAGCAAAAGCGGCACACATTATCGCCGAGCTGAATGCATTTCTCATGCGTGACCTGCGCCCCCGTCAAACCGGACAATAGCGCCAGATCAAACTGACAGACCTGAGGGTGCTGGGCCGCCAGATCGTGATAGACACAATTAACCGCCTCTATGGCCGGAAATTCATCCGAACCGGCTTCCTCAACGGCGCTGGCGTCATACGCCATGGTATTCATAATGGAGACTGTCTCCATCACACGATCCCGGGCCGAGAGCCGCGCCAGCCGCTCTGTAAAGCTGCCGGCCACATCCTGCCCCAGCTTTCCCAGCCAGTCTTTCAAGCCCTCCGGCCCCTTTTCCGCCAGAATGGCCCGCAGCAGGATATCCGAGAAAAAGGAATATTGTTTCGGAAAAAGCGCCCGCCCCCGCGCGCTCAAGCTATAGAATTGCCCCGGTCGCCCGCCCGTTGAGGGCGCCTGATCCTTCTCAAGATACCCAAGCCCGTCAAGCGCCGTAATATGCTGCCGGACGGCGGGCGGCGTGATCGCTAAAAACCGGGCCAAGGCCTCAATTGTCAAACCTTTTTTATTGACAAACAAGGCCTTAAGAAGGGTTTGCTGCGTTTTTCCAAGCGCTTCTAACATAAAATTAATGATATCACAGCGCCCAATCCAATGACATTAAATACTTTTAAAATAAAAATGTTTCTAAAGTCTGAAATTCAGGCTAAGATGAGACTTTCAATCAAGGAGATAAAAATGACCAAAACTGCATTACACCAAACATCCGCATCCCTTAATGAGGCCGATCACACCCGCTCGCTCATTGCCGCCTTATTAACCAGCCAGGCCGCGGGCCTGATCATGGCGGTGGTCGTTATGGCCGTATTCACCCTTTTTCTCGGCAAGGGTCCGATTTATCCGGTTCAGGTAATCGGCTCCATCGCCTTTGGGGAACCCGCACTGACCGGATTTAACCCGGCGGCCTTTCTCACCGGGCTTGTCGTGCATCAGGGCGTTGCTCTGGCCTGGGGCGTTGTATTTTGGGTTTTTGCCCGCACATTAACAATCCAGACCGTTAAACAGGCCGTCATTCTCGGTCTGAGCGTTGCGGTGCTGAGCATGATTGATACTTATGTGCTGGTCCCCTTCGCGATGAAAGCCCTGCATGGCATGGACATCTGGAACAGGGAAGTCCCCATTTTCTGGAACTGGGCCGCCCATATCGTTTTTGGCCTGTCCTACGGACTTTATCCGAAGATTTTATCCAAACTGCAGTCATAAAGACCGAAAGAGCCACCCCCATACAGAAAACCCCGTCCCTAAGCAACTAAGGGGCGGGGTTTTAAAATATTATCTGTGGCGTAATCTGCCATGCGTGTGTGCCCTATTTGTGTACCAAGAATTGATAATCCAACTTTCTTGCCGAAAATATGCAGAAAAAATAATCAATTAAAACAGGTAACCACACGACTTTAAGGGAAGATTTATGGTGCCGGCGGAGAGGATTGAACTCCCGACCTTTCGATTACAAAACCTGACCCTTGTGGCACTCCAAGACAGATCGTGAGTAATTACGAGCGGTTATCGTAACCGTATCAGGAGCTTAAAGAAAGAGGTTTTTTCTTAACCTCTCCCCGCGTTTCACCGTTTTTCGGCAAAATTCCTCGCTGTGTGCCCCAAGAGCGTCCCCTGCCCCTCTTTACCCTGCGTGTTTCGATTTCCGTGATCTGAATTATCTTACTCCCGTATCTCCCGAATAAATCCTGCACCTCAATTAACCCAAACTCCGCCAGCAACATGACATGATAATAAACCTAAAGCTCCGTTTAGCCGTCTATATCTAGCCAACCAGCCCCCGTCGGCTTTCACACACCCATTCAACCGTGAGCAATATGTACCTAATTGAATCCCTATTACGTTTCATGTTACCTCCGATAATTGTTTCTCGGTTAATGTCCCGCCTTTGCGAACAGACACAAACAGCGCCCCCATTTCTCTGCCGGATTTTTCTAGCCACAATTGTACCAACCCTACCGGACAGGTTTTACCGCGCCCAAACGGCACCCCGATCTTTTCACCTGCGCCGCTGGCATCCGTCTTTGAACGCGGAATGGTCAAGACCAACCCTTGCGCGTTAAATTCTAAATCTTTAACCCGTACGCTGACCAGCTCCGATCTTCTCAGGGCAGCGCAGAACCCCAACATCAACAACGCCCGGTCACGGTCACCTTTCAGATTATCCGGCGCATAGGAAAGCATCACCGTCAAATCTTCTTTCAAAATCGGCGTGGCCTGACGCTGTGGCTTACCGTGTTGACGCTGCACACCACGCAAAACCATTTTGACCAATTCGCAAGGCACCGGATTATTATGCCCCGCCATATTGTGCGCCTTGCTGATAGAGGCGAGGCGGCGTTTTATTGTCGCAATACTGTGTATCTCAGCGTGATCGGATATGTACCGGGCGATCATTTTCGGGGTGGTGGGGATGCTACCGCCCCAATCTGCGAACTGCTGTAAATCGCCAGCCAAAGCCCTGCGTGAGTTTTCAGAAAGAGATTGTTTGGCGTATTGCCTGACTTTCTCTTCTCTCTGGTCAACCGAAGATTTTTGTGATAAGTGCAATGATATAGCTTTGCTTCCAAATTGCACTTGAGTGCAAATGTTATCGTCTGGCATCGTGGAGTTTCCCCATGTGCTGTTTCATCAAATTCAAAAATTCTTCTTGCATCTCTATCCCCATCCCGCCGCTAAACAGCCAGCTTTGTGCGGCCAGTTCCCGCAGACATTCGCTGCCTTCATAAACGAGCCGTTGCCGAAGAAGCTGGCCTTCCAGAATAAACACAGCCCACCCCACCAGATTTGCAGGGTCGGCGCCCGGCGCATGGTTTTGTAAAAGTCCTGACACCTCCGGGCAGCGTTTCAGGAATAGGCGAAAAGCGCGTTTGCCCTGCATGGTGTGCCGATCAAAGCTTTCGGCAGGATATGGGCTAATCATCACGGACTCCGATTCAACATCGTCAGTAACGCTCACGGTCTGCGACCGTTCAATCTGCATCCACGCTGGGAGTAACGAGACATAAAATTCAAACTGGCGGGAAAGCCTCAGGATATCGGAAACGAACGGCGGCACGCCCAAACCGTTGCATAAATCCAGCAACAAATCCGGGTTGCCTTTACGGAGGGCGAGATCGCCGCACGGGTATCGCGCTCCGCACAGGAACCACGCAATCAGCGCTTGCTCCACAACGTCCAAGCCGGGATCTGTGAATTTGTCCAGTAATTCGTCTTGCGTCATGCCGGAAAAGACTTCGCGCTGGGAATCATACAAAGGATGTTTTGCAGCCGTGTATAATTGGTCATCAAGCGCCCGACATGCCTTCGTACTGGTCAAGCGATGGAGAAGATAGGAAAGAATTAAACCCGCCCCTCCGTGTCTTTGCATCCAATCCTGCTTGCCGCTTACCCAAAGTACCTGAGCGACAACATCAAGATCGGCAGGTCCAATATCTTCCAGAGCGCAGCATTTTAAGCGCCGAAATAAATACGCTTCGTCAACTTTCTTCAAAACGGAGGCAGCAAAGACGGCTTGCCTCAAGTCCTTCCGCCTTAACGATTTTTGTAGACTTGAACTGGCGACGAATTTATCAAGGACAACATCTTCAGGAAGCGTAAAGTCCACAATCTCTTTATGAGCAGACAAACCTTTCAGCACCGCTTCTTCGGGATCAAAAAAATCTAATAACATCAACACCATCCAAAGTAATTAGCCTTGGAAAAGCGTAACCCTGTTGTCAGTCATTAAAAGAAAAAAACACCAATTGGAGCAAAAATGGGTAGCTCCCGTTTTTACTATATTTTTTTACGTGCCTCTCCCGCGTATAGCCTGCATATCAACGGACACAGCTTACTGCATCCGCCATAAATTTTATCACGTTTCTTCTCAATTTTTGTTTTTCTCGCCCCTTTTTGATACGATTTTGATCAAATTTAATAAGATTTTTTTATCTACTTTTTATCAAGCAAATCATCAATATCCTCGCCCGTTGCATTCTTAAACGTCAGAGGCATCGCAATCGGAAACTTTAATAGATGGCACTGTTCCAGCGCATTGAGCCATCTTTGCCCCCACAGATTATCAGGCTTCCAACCCTCGAAAGTATTTTTAGATAAGCAATATTTCAGCTTTGACCGCGCATCTGGGGACTGCTTTTTTAAAGCTGTGCTAACGCTACCACGAAAGCGCACCGAGTCCACAAACGCAGTCCAGTGGCTGGGGTGAAGTTTAGGCAGATTAGTGGGTTTAAGATTATACAGCTCTACCCGGCTAAACGGATTTTCGATGAACGGTAACTGCTGAATAGGCATGGATTTACGCAACCGGGCTTCTATACGCATAATGTCAGCTTCACCATCATCCCCGTATTCTTCTAACGCTTTCTTGTAAACGGCGTACTGCGTGCCTTTTGATTTACCGAATAGAACCGTTTCGAGATCACCACTCTGGCCGAATACGTTTTGTGAATGCCGGGCGTATTTCACCTTCAACATAAAGTCTTCGGGATTGATGCCCCAGATATCCGTGCAAACGTCCAGACGAGTGACGCGCCCATGAGACAGGGTTTCAAAAAAGCTCTGGCCGGTTATGCAGTTAAACGAGCATTCAAGGTGTTCGTAGAGCTTCTGGGGGATTTTGGCCGGATTGTATTCTACCCGTATGTGCGGCTTGTATTTTCCCTTTGTACGGATTTGCAAGAGCATATGCGGCTCTTTCGTATCAACCTCCCCATTTTCATCGGGGCAAAAGATTTTCGCAGCCGTATTATAAGACCCGTTCGAGTAAGGTTGTACCCAACCGGACTCTGTATCTTTTAATTCATCCCATACGTTCTGACTGATAGCGGTTGCAAACGGTAATTCCGGTATATCTATAACGATACTGATTTTATCAATCTTCGGAACGGTCATAACCAATTCATTTTCTTTAATTTTTATATTTTTTTTCATCGTTTTTTCTTTCTTATTTTTATTCAGCAACGGGGCTTGTAAGAGGGGCAGCGTTATTCCTGCCCTTCGCGGTGACTATCGATCCACCCATCGAACCTATCGAGATCAATGAGAATTTTTTTGCCGATGCGGATAATAACTCCCGCCTCTCTCAAACCGTTGCCGGGAATGGTGCTACCGTTCGTGACAACTCGTGGCTCACTTTGAAAAATGTAATGTCGAAGAGCCGCCACCGTCAGCCATTCATAGCCGGGTACATCTGGAATTTTTGATAACGGTACGATGCGTTTTTTAGCCTGCGGGATCGCAGGGGGGGGGTATAGACATGCTTGTTCTCCTCTTTCAGTGTGTGATGCCGGAAAAACCGGCGAACTGAGGACAAGCCTAGAAACTCTTGCACTGAAGTGCACTCGGATAGAAGAGACTGGCGGCTATTCCGAATAATATCCGTTCAGAATTGACAGGTGCCCTTGCGTAAATTCCTTGGCACGCCGCTTGTAGTCGCCACCTGTTTTTTGAAGGTCAGCATAATTGAAATGATCGCCAAAAAACCGGACAATTTCTTCACCGCTGAATTTTATATCGCTATCGAGCGCATCCAGGACCCTAATATGCCGTCGCCACACGGTCTGATTTTGTTTGATCGTCTTTTTTTGCTTGGTTTGAAATCTGGAGACTCTTTCAGAAACCAGCTCTCTTGCCCTATCCACCTGCGAGTCAAAGCTTCTGGTCAAATCAAACACGATAACCCCCACATGCGGAGCAACAATCGTTTCCGCACGTTCACCGTCATCCACCACATGAGCAGGTATATGCTCATGTAAATTGTCATACAGATCTACAGCGAACGGGGCATTTACCGGGACAAAGGAAATCTCGTTGCTGTATTTTTCCTGCGGGTTGTGCATCTTCAACAGCCCCCACTTGTGAGCGTACTGACCGCTTAAATTTAAAGCCCTAGGATTACCTTCGTCCTCAATTACTCTAGCTTTCCACGCCTCAACCGACTCATCGTTTTTCTTGGGCGGGTTATAGCCCACAATAAGCTCACACCAATCATCGCCGTATTCGTCCTGTAATTTTTGCCGCTCGTTCAAATATTCTTCGTAATTTGCTCTGTAAGCTTTATTGCGCCGCAATGCCTCCCACGCCCACCCCTTTAATGATAGATCAGCCGTATATTCATAATTATGGGGCAGCAACTTATCGGGCAATTTTTCAGGCATCAATCAACATCCTTTCATTCATACGCTTTACAACTGTCGCGGTATGGCTGTCGCACAGGTGCGCGTATCGTTTTACCATGCTTAAACTCTGATGACCCAGAACTTCTGCAATTTCACTTGGTGTTGCGCCGTTCATCGCCAGATAACTGGCAGCGGTGTGTCGGAGATCATGAAAATGGAAATCCTTAATGCTTGAGTTTTTTAATACTGTGCGCCACGCCGTCCTGAAATCTATCGGCTTGTCCGGGCCCTTCTCAGACGGAAAAACATATATATCATCACGCCCCTTATCATCGGAACGCTTACGGATTTCCTGCAACGCCCGATGCGCAAGATGAATTGTGCGGTGTCTCTTGTTTTTGGTTTTACGCAGAATAATCTTTCCCTCATCCAGCAAAACATCTTCCCACTTGATCGACCTGACTTCCTCGCGCCGCGCCCCGCTGCTTAAGGCAACAACAACTATACTGTATAAATATTTTCCTTCCGACTCGCGGCAGCACCTAAGAAGTCTGGCCAGTTCGTCTTTCGACAAAAACCGGGTACGCCCCGGCGATTCTTTCATGCTTTTTACACTCTGAGCGGGATTGTGTTCCATCCATCCCCACGGACTGACCGCCATGCTCAATGCTGTCTGTAACGCAGATTTATAGCGATTAACCGTGGCTTTCGTATATGTCTGCCCCTTTTCTCTGTTTGGAACCTGCTGCTTGAGCAGGCCGCTCATAGCTTCGGAAATCATGTCTTCACTCAAACCGGAGAGAAAATGGTGCCCTAGTTTCTTTTTCCACCACTCCAGCATGTGGTCTGTTGTTTCCAGACGGCGGGGATGTTCCAGCCGCAGATATTCAATATAGCGGTCTATAACCTCTGCCACCGTCCGTTTTCTGGCTTGCGTCTTTTTAAAGTACAGACCGTTCTTCATATCAACCTCAATCTGTTTGGCCCATTCTCGCGCATCAGTCAGCCTTTTAAACGTAGCTGATTGCGGCGGCTGGCCTTTAATCCGCACCTTTGCCCTGTATCCAGTGCTGCCGTCTTTTGCTGTTCTTTTTTCAAAACTCGCCACTTTAATCCTCCTTGATCGTTACGGCACGATAGGGAACGTCACGGAAGTTGCATTCGGAAGAAGCCCATAGGCTTCAATTCCGAACTTTTCCGTCCGAACCTTAATTTTCGTAATTTCTCAAGAAGTTTCTTGGTTTAGTGTCCCAAGAGTGTCCCGCAGAGGGAAAATGGTGCCGGATGCAAGATTCGAACTCGCGACCTTTCGATTACAAATCGACTGCACTACCACTGTGCTAATCCGGCGTTTATTGGCTTTTATCGCCTTTTTGTCCCCTTCTAACGCCGTGGGACATTTTACAAAACTCAAACCCTACGTACCAAGCCCTATGTTTACAAATCGACTGCACTACCGCTGTGCTACGCCGGCTTCCATTTTAAAAAGGGCCTGTAAGAAACAGGCCGTGAAAGGTCTTAGCAAAATCCACGGCATTTGCAAACCCTTTCTTTACAAATCCATCATAATGATAAACGGGAAAATATCGGCCTGAAAAACGCCCGCCCCGGCAACGAATCCCGGAAAAATAAGGGGAAAACAGGGATTTTTGATCTGGCGTATAAGTGGCCTTACCCCTAAAATCCTGTTATACTTTTTAATTGGTACAATCCCTTACCTTTCAAACACACGGACAATATCTTGGCGGGCGGACAACAGGCTGAAAACACCCTACACGAAAACGCAATTGGCTGGATGATCCTGCTGGTGGTGTTTGCCGTGCTGATCTGGATGTTCTGGTATTACAATGCCGAGGAGGTCCGCAACGGCGTTCGCTGGCTTCGCTATGGCGAAATGTGGGTCATTTCATGGTTTATCAAGGTCTTTGACTTTATTGGTCTGACGAATGAAAATTATCAGGTTTTATACAACGGAAAGCTCGTAGACTGGCAGCAGGGCTTCGAAGCCACCCCCAAATTCCACAAAGACGCGCTGCGCTATGATCATCTGGTATATTTCAGTGCATTGGCGCTGCAGCCCTTGCGCATAATCTTCTTTGTTCTGGCCGCTCTTGGTGCGATCTGGGCAATTTTTAAGGGTCCCAAGACCCATTATAGAACGCGGCTCGATCTGGAAGGGTTGATCCACAGACAAGCGAAGAATTTCGCCGTTATCGCGCCCTTTGTTGATTTCAACCCGGCAACCCAGCCACCGCGCCCGCCCGGCTCCCCCGTCCCGGGGGAATTACCCCCCTTTGCCGAGGCGCTCGGCCCGGAAGAATGGCTGGCCTATAACACGATCCCGTTTCCCGACGGCGTGATGGATGAGGCCGCCGCCGCCGCCGCCTTCAAAACACAGCTTTATGGCCGCTGGAAGGGCCCCAAGGCCTTAAAGCCTTACCAGCAGATCCTGCTGGCGGCCTTTTGCCTGAAAGCGGCACGTAAGCGCGTTGATTCGGATGAGATGCTGGGCCGCCTGGCCCTGTGTTGGAGCCATAAACGAGGCTTAAACCTGAAACGTGACCGGCGCTTACTGGGGGAGGCACAAAAAATCCTCCGCAATGGTGCGCTGGCGGGCACCACCCTTGCCAAATGTAACCAGCACGCTTTCGTAACCACCGCAATGCTCCGCGCCTTAAGCACCGCGCGGGAGGAAGGCGGCGTTCTCGCCCCTTCGCAATTTGTGTGGCTGCGCGCCTATGACAGAACATTATGGTACCCCTTGAACAATCTGGGCCGCCATTCTTTCCATATGGAAGCTCTGGGAGCTATGGCCCATTTCAAGGCCGAAAAAATGACGCAGCGCCCCATCCCCGTTCCAAAGATAGAATCCGCCGTTGAGACAATCAAAAACTATATGCTCTCGGCACGCGCCCGCCCGATCCCGCCGCTGGATTACGCAGGCACAGGCAAGCGGGGCATAAAAAAAGCCGTATGAACCCCTTAAACACACCACAAACAGGAGCAAGAACATGCTAGGCAAATTATGTAACAAACCGGGAAGAACAGCGGCCAGCGCTCATGTCGTTGATGGCCGCCTGATTCTCTCCCTCCCCTTGGCCATCAGGCCCATTGTCTGGCAAATGGATTTAAGCCAGACAAAATCTTCCGCGCTGGAAGTCCGCGAAGCCGATGAGGGGAAAACTCATATTCTTGTGCTCAAAACCCCGCGCGGCGAAACCGTTGAGATTGCCCCTTTTGCCAATAAAAACGATGCTATAGAGGGGCTGATGGCCGTAACCGGTGCCTTTGAAAATGCGCAGGGTCAGATGCAACCAAATAACACCGCCAATAACGCCAGCGTAACCACCGTACAAGGGCGCCCACCCGCCGCCAAAGGGCATGGAAAGTGGCTGGCCGCTATTTTAATCCTTATTTTGACCGGCACACTGTTTTTATTGTGGACATCACCGACCGGCCCGGCAAGCCAGACACCCATTGACCCGCAAAATACCGCCGGGGTTCCTCTTTCCGCCGATGCCTATCTCCAAAACCGTTAAGCCCGTTTTCAGAAAGTATCGCTTTAAACCATGTCACTGGACCAAAGGAAATACGAACATAAGCACAGAGCGATCCTGCGGGATATTCGCCCGCTGGGCATGCGTATTGCCGATGCCCTTTCTACCCCCGCTTACTCCACAGCCGTCTTCGTTACAACGGCTTTTGCGATACTGACAAACGAATGGGCATTGGCCTTCAGCGATGTCATCATGCTTTTGCTGCTGCTGTACTGGTGGTGGCTGAAAGGCCGTAATAAAGCTCTCGCCTTTAAGCTCCCGCAAGGCGCAAAATTCATGGACCCGAATAATGGCCGGGATGGACGAAGCGGGAAAGCCGAAGGCATTTTATATCTGGGCAACGCCAAAAATACGAAAGAAGAAATCTGGTTTACCAATTCCGACGCCCGGACGCATGTTTTATATCTCGGCACCACTGGCTCCGGTAAGACTGAGGGCCTGAAATCCATGGTCACAAACGCCCTGTCATGGGGATCGGGTTTTGTATATGTGGACGGGAAGGCTGATACGGATCTTTGGTCTTCTCTATCCTCGCTCGTACGCCGCTTTGGCCGGGATGATGATCTGCTCGTCCTGAACTACATGACCGGAAACTCGGACGTAAGCGCGCCATCCAACACCATGAACCCGTTTTCCAGCGGCTCGGCCTCTTATCTGGTTAACATGCTGGTCTCTCTTATGCCTGAATCCGAGGGCGACAACGCCATGTGGAAAGAACGGGCCGTCTCTTTGGTTGGCGCAATGATGCCCTGCCTCACATGGAAGCGCGACCATCAGGACATCCCGCTTTCCGTGCGGACGATCCGGGATTATCTTTCTTTAAACAACGTTATCAAGCTCCAGCGCGACTCAGCTGTTCCAGAGCTCATACGCGCGGGTATTATCGGTTATCTCGACACCTTGCCCGGCTTTGTCCATGCCGCATATGACGACACGGGGCAGGTCAAACCACCCGGCCCCGACACACCGCAATACGACACCACCACCGCCAACCAGCAACACGGCTATCTGGCCATGCAGTTTACCCGCTCGCTGCAATCGCTTGGCGATGATTACGGCTACATCTTCGACACGCAGGCCGCAGATGTGGAAATGACCGATGTGGTCTTGAACCGCCGCATTTTAATCGTGCTTATCCCCGCGCTGGAAAAATCAGGCGATGAGATCGCCAATCTCGGTAAAATTGTCGCCGCCACCATGAAGGGCATGATGGGCTCCACGCTCGGCTCCACGGTTGAGGGAACCTCTGCAACCGTTATTGAGAACAAACCCACCCATTCCTCCACACCATTCATGACTGTCTTTGACGAGGTTGGTTACTACACCGCGCAAGGCATGGCCGTGATGGCCGCACAGGCCCGTTCTTTAGGGTTCTGCCTCATCTTCTCCGGTCAGGATTTACCGGCGATGAAAAAACGGGTTCGCGAGGAAGCCAATTCCATCACCGCAAACTGTAACATCAAGATTTTCGGCAAGCTCGAAGACCCAACAGAAACAAAGGAATTCTTTGAAAAAACCGTCGGAACCGCCATCGTAACGGAAGTATCGGGCTTCCAGATGTCCGGCGGTGGCTCCATGGGCACATATTTCGACACCCAGCAAGCCGGGGTACAGATGCGCCCCCGCTCCAGCTATGACAATCTGCGCGGCTTCAAAGAAGGAGAAGCCGTTATTACCTTTGGCGAAGCCGTCATTGATGCCGCCGTGTTTTATTCCAATCCGGGCTTTGCAAAGGCCATGCGCGTCACCCGCTTTATGGCGCTCCCCCCGCCGGACGAAGAAGTGGTCAAACACGCAGGCTCTATCACCAAATTGCGCGACCTGCTGGTCAATAAAACCTGGACGGCGGAGCGCGCTGATGTTGCCATGCCCACCCCGGTAGAGATCGAGGCGCTGCTGGAAGGGTTTTCTATAGCCGATAAGCCGCAGGTCGATGCGGTAGATAAAGGCATAGCCGCCGTGGTACAGGTCTATGCTCTGACCAATAAGCTCGAAGATGCGCCGCCAGCTCCGGTTGCCCCGAGCGCGCCCGCAGCGCCAATTAGCACGCAAGCCACGGCAAGCCCACCGCTCACCGCGGAGCGGGCCTCCGAAATAAAGCCCCCACCGGCGGCGACAGCACCCGCCAGCGCAACCGGCACAGGACAAGGCCCTATGGGGTTCTTTGGTGCAAAACCGGGAGAAGAAAAGCCCGCCAGTGCCCCGGCATCACCACAGCCACCGCAATCACCACAACCTGCCGCAGCCGCCCCGCCGGCAGCAAGCGCCCCGGTAGCCGCTCCGATATCGGCCCCGGTCTCCGCTCAGCCCGCGCCACCTGCAAAAACACAACAGCTTCCCAAAGAAATCATCGATATCCTCGAAAATGCCGGGCGCAGCACCGGAAAAACCCTGTTCAAAAACAAGGAAGACATTGATGCAAAAGACTAAACCCGGAACAGAAAGCGGAAATGTCTTTGTTTTCATCCTGCTGGGCATTGTGCTGTTTGCCGCTCTGAGCTTTACCGTAGCGCGCGGCATGCGCAGCGGCACAACGCACGCCATGACCAGCCAGAAAGCCGCGCTGGCCGCCGCCGATATTCTCGATTACGCACAAAGAACGGAGCGCGCACTTGACCGGCTGCGCCGCAAGGGAATCTCTGAAAACGACATCAGCTTTGAACAAACGATAGATGCCGGCTATGACGCCCATGCCCAGCCCGACGCCAATAAAATATTCTATCTTGAGGGCGGAGGTCTAGTCTGGAAAAACCCGCCAAGCGATGCTAATGACGGCTCCGCATGGCTTTTCACCGGAAGGACCTGTATCGCGGATATAGGAACCGGCGCCACGGGCTGCGATAGTGACACCACCGCCAATGAGGAACTTTTGGCCGTTCTGCCCAATATTGATCCCACCGTCTGCGCGGAGATAGACCAAAGGCTCGGCATTTCCACCATTCCCGCCGATAGCGGCGGCGGAGCGTCCGGCGTAAAATATATAGGGGTTTTTGCCGATGGTACGGAAATCATCCTGCCCGGCGGACCGTTTAACGCCGCCTGTTTCTCACGCGGCGGGCTCTATCATTTCTATAGCGTTCTCTTAGCGCGTTAAGAAGATACGAAAACAGACGCGCCCGTTACGGCTTATCATCATGCGTGGTTGCACCGCGTGATATAGCCGCAACCCCCGTCCGGGATACATCAACCAGCCCCAAAGGCTTCATAAGGTCAATAAAGGCATCCACCTTATCGCTCGTCCCCGTAATTTCAAAAATAAAGGATTCCAGCGTAGAATCCACAGGCCGCGCCCGAAAAATATCAGCGATACGCAGGGATTCAATCCGCTCCACGCCTGTAGCCCGCACCTTGACCAGCGCCAGCTCCCGATCAACAAAAGCGCCGAATGTGGTTAGATCCCGCACACGTTTTACAGGAACCAGCTGCCCCAGCTGCGCCTTGATCTGCTCAATCGCCATCGGCGTGCCGGAACACACAACGGTAATCCGGGACATTAAACCCTCATGATCCGTCTCCGCCACGGTCAGGCTGTCAATATTATAGCCCCGCCCGGTAAACAAACCGATTACCCGCGCCAGAACACCAGGCTCATTCTTCACAATAACCGCGAGCGTATGACGGCTCACAATGCCCTGATCACCGCCGGGCGCATAAACCGATTTACCTGCTTTGTATCTCATTCTAACCATGGCGCTTTATACCCGAACATCGAAAATTTGCAAAGATTCAAACATTAAACCAACCCCTTATCAAACTGCGCCGCATCGGGGCTGAGGATCATTTCATTATGCGCCTTGCCTGAGGGGATCATGGGGAAGCAGTTTTCGCGCTGATCCACGCGCACATCAACGATGGTCACGCGGTCGGTTGTCATCATCTCGGCAATCACCTTATCCAGCTCATCCGGCGTTTCAGCCCGCAGACCAATCCCGCCATAAGCCTCGGCCAGCTTCACAAAATCAGGCAGAGACTCTGTATAGCTGTGAGAATAACGCTCCCCGTGCAGCAATTCCTGCCACTGGCGGACCATGCCCATCCATTGATTATTCAGGATAAAAATCTTGACCGGCGTACGGTATTGCACAGCGCAGGACATTTCCTGAATATTCATCAGGATCGAGGCCTCCCCCGCGACATCCACCACCAGAGCCTCTGGATGCGCAATCTGCGCACCGATAGCGGCAGGCAGGCCATAACCCATCGTCCCCAGCCCGCCGGAAGTCATCCAGCGATTAGGATGGTCAAAGGGCAAAAACTGCGCCGCCCACATCTGGTGCTGACCAACTTCGGTGCTGATATATTTGTCGCGCGGGTCCTTCGCCATGGCATCGCGCAAACGCTCCAGCGCGTATTGCGGTTTAATGATCTTGGAATCATTTTTATAGGCCAGACAGTTTTTTGCGCGCCAGCCCTCAATCTGTGTCCACCAATGGTCCAGCGCTTCCTTGTTGGGTTTATACCCCCGCGCTTTCCAGATCTCGATCATGCCACGCAACGCCGCCGCCGCATCGCCCACAACGGGAATGTCAATATGAATGTTTTTATTGATCGAACTGGGGTCTATATCGACATGAATTTTCTGGGAGTGCGGCGAAAACGCATCAACCTTGCCCGTCACCCGGTCGTCAAAGCGCGCGCCGATATTGATCATCACATCACAATCATGCATGGCCCAATTGGCCTCGAATGTGCCGTGCATCCCCAGCATCCCCAGCCATTGGCGATCACTGGCCGGATACGCCCCCAGCCCCATCAGGGTCGAGGTTAAGGGAAAACCCGTCATCCGCACCAGCTCCCGCAACAGAGTTGAGGCCTCCAGCCCGGCATTGATAACCCCGCCGCCGGTATAAAAAACAGGTTTCTTTGCGTGCGCCATAAGCTCAACGGCGGCCTCAAGAGCCTCCCGGTCAGGCTGGGTTTTTGGCCTGTAAAACTGCTCGCTCTCTGTTTTGGCCGTTTTATAACCGCCCTTGGCAAACTGTACGTCTTTTGGAATATCCACAACCACAGGGCCGGGGCGGCCAGATCGCGCGACATGAAAAGCTTCATGCATGATATCAGCCAGAGCGTTAACATCATTCACCAGATAATTATGCTTTGTGCAGGGGCGCGTTATGCCGGTCGTATCGGCCTCCTGAAACGCGTCTGTCCCGATCAGGAACGTAGGCACCTGCCCCGTAATACACACCAGAGGAATGGAATCCATCAACGCATCCGTCAACCCCGTTACCGCATTGGTCGCGCCGGGACCGGAAGTCACCAGCGCACAGCCCACCTTACCGGTAGAGCGCGCATAGCCTTCCGCCGCATGTAGGGCGCCACCTTCCTGACGGACAAGAATGTGGCGGATTTTATCCTGATTTTTAAAAATTTCGTCATAGATCGGCAAGACCGCACCGCCGGGATAGCCAAAAATCACCTCAACGCCCTGCTCGATCAGCGCCGCAATAACCATTTCCGCGCCGCTCATCTGCTTCACTTTGACGCCCTCTGTCTTGGGGGCTTCTTTTTTCGCGTCCGTCGTGCTCATAATTTCGTTTCCTTCTTCAAGCGCTGATATTTCTAACTTTATTCCATCGTTCGAGCAATAAAAAACCCCGCTTTTTTCGGGCGGGGCGCTGAATGCTTCTAACCTTATAAACGGCTAAACGCGTAGCGCCTCCCTCTCAAGGAGCACCACGAGGTTCACAACGTTTACGGCCAATTCCATTTTCATACACATAATAACCCTTCTATCTCTATTTGTACTGTAACGCAATAATTTTTTAATGCCCACAGCCGATAGTTTCAATCTATAGCTGGTGCCGGAACCACGTAACCTGCCGCTTGGCATAGCGGCGGGTTTCGACCTTGGCCCGCTCCACCGCTTCCGCCCGCGACATCTCCCCACGCAGATAAGCCCGCAAGGGCTTAAAGCCCAGCGCCTTGGTAACGGGCACATTTTCATGAACCTCCCCGGCCACAAGCCGCCGGTCCAGCGCCTCGACCTCATCCAGCGCACCGTTTTCCAGCATCCATTCAAACCGCGCGTCACAGCGCGATTTAGACTCTTCGCGTTCCGGCATGATTTTATGAATTTCAAAATGCCAGTGTGCGGGCGGCCCTTCACGGGGGATATCCTGCCATGCAGCCAGAGATTTTCCCGTCGCCGCCATGACTTCATACGCCCGGACAAGGCGGGCGGTATGAAAGGGATGAAGTCGCTCTGCCATTACCGGATCACACGCCTGTAGAGCCGCATAAAACGCCGGATTTCCAAGATTTTTTTGCAGATCAACCGCCTCGGCCCTTATGGCATCGGGGACATCGGGCATCGGCGACAAGCCCTCAATCAAGGTCTTGATATATAGCCCCGTCCCCCCGCAAACGATCGGAACTTTCCCGGCAGCCAAAACGCCCTCAATTTCAGGAATAACCATTTCACGCCAGTTCCCGGCGCTGCACACGGCATTAGGGTGCAAAACGCTGTAGAGCCTGTGCTGCGTAGCTTTCTGTTCCTGAGCGGAGGGCTGGGCGGTGAGCAAAGGCAACGCATCATAGATTTGAAGCGAATCGCAGTTGATAATCACGCCATCCAGAGCCTGCGCCAGTGCCAGCGCCTTGGCGGATTTTCCGCTGGCGGTCGGCCCGGCAACAATATGAATAAGCGCGCGTGTTTCCGGCATATCACCCCTATCAAACAGGCCCAAACCCAGGTTAAAGTCATTGGAAAACAAGAGGGAAGGACCCTTTACTTCCAAAACACGTACAGCCCTAAAGCTGCGTGAAAATACTATCCCGGAGTTATCTTATTTTTTCTTCTGGGGTTTTGCCGTTTCAATTTTTAACGCCAGAAAACGAACATCGCCCTCCCGATTCACCAGCAGTAGAATCGATGATTTTCCCGAAGAGGTCGCCTCTGCGATAATGCTTTTCAGCTTTTCCGGCTGGTTAACCGGTTGCTGATTCACCTCAACGATAACGTCGCCCTCAAACAAGCCCTTTTGCGCGGCCTCAGACATCTGGGAAACACCGACAATGGCAACCCCCTCGACGTTTTGCGGAACGGCATAATTTTGCCGCAGCACGTTATCAAGCGCCTTGACCGTGATACCAATATCAGGGATCTCCGTACCAACGATTTCAGCCTCTTGCGCATTCCCAAGCAGACCATCTTTCTCCGCCTGCTCCAGTTCTCCAACGACAACTTCCGTCTGCAACGCTTTACCATTGCGCCAGAAAACAAGATCGGCCTTGGAATCTATAGCCGTTTCAGCCACAAGACGCGGCAAAGAGCGCATCGTATCAACCTTTTGCCCATTCAGCTCCAGTATGACATCACCGGCCTCAAGCCCCGCAGCCTCCGAAGGCCCCTTGGGGGTAACGCTGGAGACCAGCGCCCCTTCGGCCTTGGGCAAGCTCAGTGTTTCCGCGATTTCCGGGGTGATTTCCTGAATACGCACACCAATCCAGCCCCGGCGCGTACGCCCGAATTTAATGATCTGATCCACCACCGGCTTGGCCATCGCAGAGGGAATGGCAAACCCTATCCCCACAGAGCCGCCGGAGGGCGAAAATATCGCCGTATTTATACCAATAACCTCACCGTCCAGATTAAACATCGGTCCGCCGGAATTACCGCGATTGATCGAGGCATCGGTTTGAATAAAATCATCATAAGGCCCGGCATTGATATTGCGCTGGCGGGCGGAAATAATGCCCGCAGTCACGGTACCGCCCAGACCAAACGGGTTACCAATGGCCACAACCCAGTCGCCAACCCGTAAAACGTCGCTATCGCCGAATTTCACAGCCGTCATTTTATGGTCCGTCTCCACCTGCAAAACTGCAAGATCGGTCTTTTCATCCATCCCGATCAGCTTGGCAGGAACCGTGATATTATCCTGAAAAATCACCCGGATTTCCTCGGCATCACGAATGACATGATTATTCGTGATGACATAGCCATTCTGTGCGTCAATCACAAAACCAGAGCCCAGAGAGGCCTGCGGCAGCATCAGCATCCCCTGACGCTGCTCCATAAACTCTTCAAAAAAATCATGCAAGGGCGAGCCTTCCGGAAGTTGCGGCATCTCGGAAAACTCTTCAGGTGTTTGCATCCTTTGCGTAGAGGAAATATTCACCACCGCCGGCAGAAGGCCTTCAACGATGTCGGCAAAACTCCCCGGGCTTCCCTGTCCCGGAGCCGCCCGCGCCATAGCGTCATAAGCCGGCACAAAAAAGAAAACCGAACAAAGAACCAAGGCAGAGATAAAAAATCTCATGGCAGACAAACCTCCAGGAATATAAAAAACAAAGGCGCAAACAATCAGGCCCAAGGCATCTAAAATAGGGGCTTAGCGCCGCAAGGTCAACGGGTTATAATTTTTTCAGTAAAAGAAAAACACCTAAAGATTGAGCGCTTTAGTGTTTTTCAAAATACCGGAAAAATGTGCTATCGGGTGAGAGGATAAGCCGCGTATCGGGATCCGACAACGTTGTTTTATACGCCTCCATCGAACGGATGAAGGAATAAAACTCGGCATCCTTGTTAAAGGCGCGGGCATACACCCGGATAGCCTCTTCATCGCCCTGCCCCTTGATTATTTGCGCGTCTCTTTGCGCCTCGGCAATGATAACAGTGCGTTCTTTCTCAGCTCTGGAGCGAATTTCAAGCGCACGCTCCTCACCCTTGGCGCGGGTTTCCGTGGCCCGTTCCCGCAATTCGGAAATCATCCGCCGCACTGTGGACGTCCGCAAATCAGCGGTCAAATCCGCCCGGATAATCCGCGCATCAACAATCTCAACCCCAAGCTGGTCCTGCTTGATCTTACGATTCACCCGATTTTTGATGTTGGCCATAATCGCCGTACGCTCATCAGAAAGCAGCTCCTTAAGCGTGGTCTGCCCCAAAACTGCCCGCGTCGCATCATTCAAAATCGTCTCAAGACGGCTGTTGGCGCCGCTCACTGTCCGCAGAGTTTTCAAAAACTGTAGAGAATCCGTGATTTTGTACCGGGCAAACGTATCAACGATAATCGGCTCCCCGCTGACATTTTTAATAGGCGGAGCATCGGCCAAAGAGCCCTCCAGCGGGATAA
>JADLAT010000012.1 GCA_020848095.1 Alphaproteobacteria bacterium
AGGGTCCCTGCTTCAATGAGTTCTCTCTCTCAAAATCTTTCAAAAATCTTTGGTGAAGCGTTTACTGCTTTGGGTCTGCCCGCGGCTTTGGGGGCTGTACGTGTTTCTGATCGGCCGGATCTGGCGCAGTTTCAGTGTAATGGCGCGATGTCGGCGGCCAAACAGGCTGGTAAAAATCCGCGCGCGGTGGCCCAGGATGTGCTGGATGCGCTGGAGGGGCATGCGGCGTTTTCAAAGCTGGAGATTGCCGGACCGGGGTTCATCAATATTATTCTGGATGATGCATATATCGCCGCGCATCTTCAGGTGCTTGGCGCGGATGAACAGTTTGGCGTTGCGCCGGAGGGGGCAGGGCAGAAAATTGTTCTGGATTACGGCGGGCCGAATATCGCCAAGGCGATGCATGTCGGGCATCTGCGCTCTTCCATTATCGGTGATTGTTTGCGCCGGATTTATACCTTTGCCGGGTATGACACGATTGGCGATGTGCATATGGGTGACTGGGGTACGCCCATGGGGATGATTCTCTCCGAGCTTACGCTCATGGGGCATACAGGTCCGGTAACGATGGAGCTTCTGGCGGAGATTTATCCCAGGGCATCGGCGTCCTGTAAGGAAGATGAGGCGCGTATGGCGCTGGCGCGTGCGGCGACCAAGGCTTTGCAGGATGGTGATCCGGAAGCGACCGCACGCTGGCGCGAATTTATTGAGGTTTCCATTGCCGGGATGAAGGCTAATTTTGATGCGCTGGGTGTGCATTTTGATGAGTGGAAGGGCGAGAGCGATGCTCACCCCTTTATTGAGAGCATGATTACCGATTACAAGGCCAGAGCTCTGGCGGTGGAGAGCGATGGGGCGCTGGTCGTTAATGTGGCTGAGCCCGGTGATAAAAAAGAGATTCCGCCGTTGATTTTGCTAAAATCCGATGGGGCGGTGCTTTATGGCACGACCGATCTGGCGACGATTATCGACCGCATACAGGCGCATAACCCTGTGAAAATCATTTACTGTGTGGATCAGCGGCAATTTTTGCATTTTGAGCAAGTGTTTCGTGCCGCCCGTAAAGGGGGAATGGTGAGAGATGGACGGCCTGAGCTGGTGTTTGCCGGTTTTGGCACGATGAACGGGACGGATGGCAAGCCGTTCAAGACTCGTGCCGGGGGTGTTATGCGGCTGGAAGATCTCATAGCCATGGGGCTGGAAAAGGCCCGTGCGCGGCTGGAGGAGGCTGACATTGCGGCTGATCTGGCGCCGGAGGAGCGCGAGGATATCGCGCAAAAGGTGGCCATCGCGGCGATAAAATTCGCTGATCTTCAAAACCCACGGCATTCGGATTATATCTTTGATCTGGATCGTATGATTTCCTTTGAGGGGAAAACCGGACCTTATCTGCTGTATCAGGCTGTACGCATCAAATCCCTGCTCCGTAAGGCGGGGCTTGGGGATATTGCCGCCGCGCCTCTGAAGCAGAGTATTTTGATTCTGGATGATGTTGTGCGCCCGTTGGCGTTGCTTCTGGCCGAGTTTCCCGATCATTTTCAACTCGCGCTGGAAAATTTCACGCCGCATGTTCTGTGTGAGTATGTTTACCGGCTGGCGCAGGCGTTTAGCTCCTTCTACGGGAGCTGCCATATCCTTTCGGAGCCGGATGAGGCCGTACGTGCCGTACGGCTTGCCCTGTGCGCAATGACGTACCGGCAGATTGAGGCGGTTATGGCTCTAATCGGGGTTCAGATTCCGGAGCGGATGTAGAGGGAGGGCCAGCTTTCAGAGCATGTTCTTTGGCAGCGAGTAGACGTATGGGCTTACCCTTTTTGTCTTTATACATTTTTTCATCAGCTATCTGGGTTTTTTCAGCAATAATGGCGTCTATTTCCTGTTTTGTGGTTTCTTGATTAAAAGTCTCAGGCCCAAAAAAGGCCATTCCAATACTGGCTGTCAGCGGGAACGGAGAATTATTTTTCCACAGAACGAATCCGGACATGAGGTTTTTTATTTTTTTTCGTATGTCTTCTTCGATAAATTGATGTGTTGTGCTTTTCGAATATTCTTTAGAATCGTAAGTCAGGAGAAGCGCAAACTCATCTCCTGATGGGTGTGCCACGACATCGGTCTTTCTTAGTCCGTGTTTAAAAAGACTTGCAACTTTTATCAATGCCTTATCGCCTTCCGGGTGGCCAAAATTGTCATTTAAGTCCTTGAATCCATCTAAATCTATATTAACCAGTGCGAGGCTGCGGTTTTGGCGGCGTATCATATCTGCAATTTCAAATTTAAGCGCTCTGGCGAAACCCTGCCTGTTTAATGTGTGTGTCAAAGGGTCTATCAGTTGATTTTTATTCGCTTCTCTGGTTTCTTTGCGATGCTCATTGGCTTTGGCGCTTATGCCTTTAAACGCCTGGAGGAGATAACGTTCTTCTCCTTGCGCATAAGGCAGCAAAAACCCGGCTTGATCAGTAAACTGACGAAAGCGCTCATTTCCCTGAGATTTGGAAGAGGGTTGAGAGAGCTTCAGTGTGTTTACGTATAGCATTTCTTTAATTTTTGTTCCTGCTCTGTCCATTGTGGCGCGGTGTTGATCCTCCGAAAGGTTCTGGAAGGCGGGATCATCCAGAGGTGTTATTCTGTGCGCGTTGAGGAAGGCATGGCGCGCCAAAAGTTTTCTTTTTTCCAAAGGCTGCTCTGTGGGTGTTTGTTTCCGGGCGGCGCTATCTCTATTATCCATTGGTTTTTCTTTTTAATGTGCCTCGGGTTGCATGAATTATGAAATATACTTATTTTTGTATTTAAATGCAATATTAATTTCCATCGCCCCTTTATTTCGTGAAAAACCTTTATAATCTTACCTCCGGTATTGCCGCGGCATTGACAGGGCTATTTTTATAGATTTAATTGGCTATATGCTTGGTATAAATAAAATAAAAATTACAAATTCTGTTCTGCGCCGTATCGCGGAGATTGATGAATTCAAGGGGTTGTGGCGCGGGCTGGAGCGGCACACAACAGGGCTGCAGCTTTTGGGGGATGTCGCGGATTATGGGGCGAATTTTTCTCAAACTCTGGGGCCTCTTGAGAATCGTCCGATTACCGTGGATGTGCTTTGTCTCTTGAACGGGGCGGAGCTGCGGCAAAAATCCGCATCGTCTTTGCGTTATGAGGAAATCACGCTGGAGATTGTCGGAGATGAGGGGTTTATTGCTGCACTGGACGTGGCGGAGGCTGCGCTGGCCGGGCCGCTGCTGGAGCGGTTGGTGCAATGGGTGAATGAGGCTTTGGCTGCGCGGGAGCTTCATCCTTTGCTGGTTTCTGCCATGTTTATGTCGATCTTTTTACAAATTGCGCCGTTTAAGGCGGGGAACATGGGGGTTGCCCGGTTTGTCGTGATGTTGATTTTGCTTAAATCCGGTTATATATACGTGCCGTATGCGTCGCTGGCGCCCTTAATGGCTGCGCGGGCAGAGGCCGTTTACGGGGCGCTCAAACACAATCAGGCCTCATTAGAGCAAGCCGCGCCCGATTGGACGCTGTGGCTGGATTTCTTTCTGGAGTTGCTCTGCGCGCAAAAGGACATTTTACAAGCGCGGCTTTACGGCAAGGGGGATGAGTTGAAAAACCTTCCTGCGCTATCGGCCCGTATAATGACGCTTTTCAAGCATCATCAGCGCTTGCAAATGAAAGATATTGAATTATTGACCTATGGGCGCCGGGCGACCCTTAAGCTGCGGCTGGCTGAATTGGTTAAAAATGGCTATCTTGTTCGTCATGGGAGTGGGCGGGCGACGTGGTACGCCTTGATTTAGGGTGCACGTCTTGTCAACTACGCCCATTCCTCGCGCCGGATGCAGGCCTCGATTCCTGCGCCCTGTTCGGGGCCGAATACATCGGCCTTTTGTATGGAGGCGCGGCAGACCGTAACGGCAGGGAAATCAAAACACAGCGTGAGAAGCTCCCGCAGATAATCCTCAATTAGTTGTGTGTGCGGTCGGTCGGCCCAACTGCTGATGGTTTGATAGATGACATTATAATCGATGATGGATTGCGGGGTGGCGTTGCGCAAATATGACGCGGTATCTGCGTAAACCTCAACGGTTACGATCACGCGCTGGGGTGCGTTTTTTTCATGTGCGAACAGGCCGAGTTTAAGCGGCACTTCGATGGTGTCTAAAAATATTCTAACGCCGCTCTCTTGCAAAATCTGTGTCCCGTTTCATATTTATCCCTGAGTTTATTGCATTTTTGCTTCTTTTTTTCCAGTATGATTCAATGAATATGCGTTCACCTAAAATTTGTTCCATTGTCGCGATTGCTGAAAACTGCGCCATTGGCCGGGATAACGGCATGATCTGGCATCTGCCGGAGGATTTGCGGCATTTTAAGCGCACGACTATGGGGCGGCCTGTGATTATGGGGCGTAAGTCTTATGAATCTTTAGGGAAGCCTTTGCCGGGGCGTCCGAATGTTGTGGTGAGCCGTGCGTTTGAAACGCTGGAAATTGGCGCGCCGAGCAAAATTTTTACAGAAATGGAGGGCGTGCAGCCGGGCGGCACGGGCAGCAGTGCGCTGGATGAGGGGCCGTTTTTATACCCTTCCGTTGAAGCCGGGATTGAGGCGGCGCAGAAAATGGCTGTTGATCTGGGGGTGGATGAGGTTTTCATCACCGGCGGCGGTCAGATTTACGCCCAGACCCTGCCCCTGACGCAGCGTTTATATTTAACGGTTCTGGAGCGCAGCTATGAGGGGGATACTTTTTTCCCGAAAATAGACTGGCAGGACTGGACGGTTGTAGAAAAAATTGATTATCCCGAAGATCCGGCTCATGACAGGCCTTCGTTCAGTATTTACACGCTGGAGCGAAAATAGGCCGCGGCGCGGTTTTTATTTTTTTACAATGGCTCATCAGGGACTTACCCTAAGGCATTGAGTATTCTCGCGGTGATTTCCGGGTCTAGTGTGAAATCCAGTCCGGCGTCTGATTTTTCGCGGATATGCCGGCTGAGCGGGATTTCCCCGAGGAAGGATACGCCTAGTTTTTCTGCCTCGAGCCGCGCACCGCCATGCCCGAAAACCGGGTCTTCGTGGCCGCAATTGGAGCAGATATGCGTGCTCATGTTTTCAATTATGCCGAGAATGGGGACGTTTGTCTGGTTGAACATCTCTATGCCCTTGCGGACATCGAGAAGCGCTATATCTTGCGGTGTTGAGACTATGACCGCGCCGCTTACGGGGACTTTTTGTGCGAGTGTGAGCTGCGCATCGCCTGTTCCGGGCGGCATGTCAACGATCAGAATATCAAGCGGATCGTCTTGCGTGCCCCAAAGCACATCCCGAAAGAGTTGATAAAGTGCGCTCTGGATCATGGGGCCGCGCCAGATGAGCGCTTTTTCGGTCTCAACCATAAAGCCGATAGACATGATTTTAAGGCCATGTTTCCCGGCCTGTACGTTTAAGGGGATGATTTTATTTTCGGGTGTGAAGGCTGGTTTTTGTCCTGTGAGTCCGGCCATGGTCGGGATGGATGGGCCGTAGATATCGGCGTCCAAAATCCCGATTTTCAACTGGCTATTTTCGGCTAATGATTTTGCAATAGCAATTGAAATTGTTGATTTCCCAACGCCACCTTTTCCGGAAGCCACGGCGATTATTTTTCGGATGGGGGGGGTGAGTTTGGGGTTTTTATTCATCCCGTGCGGATCGTTATTGCCCTTGGATGTACGTGCCGTATGTGTATGTGCAGGTTTTCTTTCGGCGGTCAAGATAGCTGTCACCTTGCCGGCGCCCTTTAGGCTCGCCACGCATGCTTCGGCCTGTTGCCGCAATGGTTCCAGCGCGGCGCCCTGTTCGGGGTCAACGTCGATCATAAACAGGATGTTTCCTTCGTTATCAATGTGCAGGCCTGAAACCATATTCATGGCAACGATGTTTGTATCTTTGCCCGGAGCCTTGATGCGTGAGAGGGCTTTTAAAACCGTTTGGGAATCCAGCATTATTTGTGCCTTTTCGGTTAGGTTTATTAGTTTTTATGTCGGCTTGCTTTAGCCGGAGAATTCATTATTGTTATAAGCCATACAGCGCGGCTTTCGCGCAATAGCCTTTGTCAATCACTGCAGGAACAGCTTTACTATGCCTTCGGACGATAAACCAGACCGCCCCAATCGTGATAAGAAAAACCCTTGGAATCGTCCGGGGCGCGATGAGCGCAGCGGCCCTTTCGGCGGGAATGGTCCCGGCGGCGGAAAGGGTTATGGTCGCGGCGGGCAGGAACCCCCGGATATGGATGAAGTTTTACGCCGTATGCAGGAACGCTTTAAAGGGCAGTTCCCTTCCGGGTTTCATGGCGGATATGTGTTTGTGTTGATTTTTTCCGGCATTCTTTTGCTGTGGCTGGCGAGCGGGTTTTACGTTGTTAATCCGGGAGAAAACGCCGTGATACAGCGTTTTGGTGCGTGGTCGCATACGAAGGCCGAGCCGGGGCTGGGTTATCATTTCCCTGTGCCGATTGAAAGCGTCAGCGTCTTGAACGTGGAAGAGATTCGCAAGATGAACATTGGCTTTGCTGAGGCCTTTGCCCGGCGCGGTGACGGCAGTGTCCGCAGTAATCTGCCAGAAGAGAGCCTTATGTTGACGGTGGACCGGAATATCGTCGATCTTAACCTTGAAGTGCAGTGGAATATTAAATCTGCTGAGGATTTCCTGTTCCAGATTATGGATCAGGAGGGCACGATCAAGAAGGTTTCGGAGAGTGCGATTCGTGAAGTGGCCGGACAGACGGAAATGTTTCAGATTATCACTAACCAGCGCCAACAGGTGGCGGACCGGACCAAGGCGATTATTCAGCGCAATCTGGATGAATATAACTCCGGCGTTAATATTACGCAGGTTTTGATTCAAAAGGCCGAGGTGCATCCGGATGTGCAAGATGCGTTTCAGGATGTTCAATCCGCGAAGCAGGATGCGGAGGATACGCAGAATCAGGCCCGCGCCTATCGTGAGGATATTTTGCCTAAAGCCCGTGGCCTGGCCATTCAGATGACACAGGAAGCCGAAGGTTATAAGCAATCGGTTGTTGCCGAGGCGAGCGGGGATGCCGCGCGGTTTGATGCTGTTTATGAAGCGTATTTGAGCGGGAAGGATGTCACTCGTGAGCGTATCTATATTGAAACCATGGAAAATGTTTTGAAAAACGCTCAAAAAATTATTCTGGACAATCAAGGTACGGGTAATGGTGTTGTGCCGTACTTGCCGTTGAGCGAGCTTAATCGCGCCGAGGCCGCACCTTCTAAATCTTCAGTGCTGAGAACGCCGTAAGGGGTTTTTAGCAAAGTAACAGGCATAAAAAAGGGACTTTGACGTAGGATGAATAAAACTTTGCCGATTTTTCTGGGGGGCTTTGCGCTTTTGCTTATTGTCGCTTCACAGGCTTTTTACATCGTTGATCAGCGTCAGCAGGCGATTGTGCTTCAACTCGGTCAACCGCAGGGTGAGCCGCGCGGGCCGGGTCTGCATATTAAAATTCCGATGATTCAAAACGTTGTTTATTTTGATCGGCGTATTCTTTCCATTGATCCGCCGCCGGATCAGATGGTGATTTCCAGCTCTTTGGTAGAGCGCATAAAATTTGGCGCGCCGAAATCCGCAGAAGAAGAAGCGATGGATGAGGCTGCGAAGCTGGCGGAGCCGGAAACTGCGCCGGAAACTTTAGAGATTAGC
>JADLAT010000013.1 GCA_020848095.1 Alphaproteobacteria bacterium
CTGTGTCTGTGCTGAGCAAGATTGATTCCCCTTCGATACCTCTTAAAAATCCGCGGTAACGCTTTTGTCCGTTTTCTGCTGGTACATCGGTTTCCAGTTTGGCCTCAAATCCAGAATATGTTTCAAAATCCTCGATACGGGTCAGCGGGCGATCGATTCCCGGTGAGCTCATCTCCAGCATATAGCGGCCATTGATGGGGTCTTCCACATCCAGTACGGCGGAAAGGGCTTTGCTGATTTTTGTACAATCATCTATGCCGAGCCGTTTTGTCGCCGGATTTTCGGCCATAATCTGTACGCTTTGAACGCCGCCTTCGCTCCGGATCTTCACCTGCACCAGAGAGAATCCGAGATCTTCGATCACGGGGGCGGCAATGCGCGCGATTCTTTGCTCCAGCGGTGTGGCTTTCATTATCCTCGTTCCTCAAAACCCAACAAAAAAGGCGGGCCTCTTATGAAGCCCACCCTCTATCAAATATCGGGATGTTGAGGGGTTTATAGCGCGCTCCGGCTATATTTGCAAGCTATTTTCGCACAAAAAACAGATAGCACATTTGCTCGCCATGGCGGGCTTTTTTAACTTCATAGCGTGTCGGTATCCAATCCGGCGGCGGCGTACGCCAATCCTGCGCGGTTTTAGCCGTCCATTCAAAGGCGGGGTGCGTGCTGGTGTGCATAATCATCCAATCGGCCAGATCCGGTACGTCCGTTGAGAGGATAAGCGCGCCGCCGGATTTTATGATTTTAGCAAAGACATCAAGGTTGAGCGGGTTAACAATTCTCCGGTTGTTGTGGCGTTTTTTGGGCCATGGGTCGGGGTTGAGAATGTATATTCCGTCCAGCGTCTTTTCCTGTAAAGACAGGGCGATACGCATGGCATCATCATTGAGCAGGCGGAGATTACAGGGCTGTCCGGCCTCAAAATCCGGTGAAATATCCTTGAGCAGTGCGGCGACACCGTTTATGAACGGCTCGGCCCCGATCCAGCCGTAATCCGGATGGCGGCGCATCAGGCTTGAGATATGCTCACCGCTGCCGAAGCCGATTTCCATCCAGTATTGCGCGCAGGGCGCAGAGAAAATATCCTCAGGATTGAGATCGTGTTTTTCGGTCAGACGGTTTTCAGGTATGGAAAAAGAAGGCAGAAGCGCCTCAAGCACTTCCGCCCTGTTTTTTCCCAATGGCCTGCCAATTCTGCGGCCAAAGGTTCGTCTAAAGGGATCCGGTTTAGCCAAGGATATTCTGGAGATCTTTTACGATGTCTGTTTTTTCCCAGCTGAAGCCGCCATCGGCATCGGGCTCGCGGCCAAAATGTCCATAAGCGGCGGTGCGTGCGTAGATCGGGCGGCTGAGTTGCAGATGCTCGCGGATGCCTTTGGGGCGTAAATCTACAATTTTTTGTAATGCCGCTACGATTTCGGATTCCGGTAATGTGCCGGTGCCGTGTGTATTGAGGTAAACAGAAATGGGCTTGGATACGCCGATGGCATAGGCAAGTTGTATCGTGCAACCATCGGCATAACCGGCAGCCACAACGTTTTTAGCCAGATAGCGCGCGGCATAGGCTGCAGAGCGGTCAACTTTTGTAGGATCTTTTCCTGAAAAAGCGCCGCCGCCATGTGGTGCGGCCCCGCCATAGGTGTCAACGATGATCTTACGTCCGGTCAGACCGCAATCGCCTACGGGGCCGCCAATAACAAAGCGCCCCGTTGGGTTTACGTAGAAATCTTCATCCGGACACATCCAGCCTTCAGGCAGGACTTTTTCCACATAGGGGCGAACCAGTGCTTTGACTTCTTCCTGTGACAGGCCTTCGACATGTTGGGTTGAAACGACAACGGATGTCGCGCGGACGGGTTTATTATCCCGATATTCCAGCGTGACCTGTGATTTGGAGTCCGGCTCAATCTTACCGGCCAGCGGCCCGTTTTTGCGCGCCTGCGCCAGTTCAAAGAGAATCTGGTGTGAAAAATGTATGGGGGCCGGCATCAGTGCATCGGTTTCCCGGCAGGCGTAGCCGAACATGATTCCCTGATCGCCTGCGCCTTCGTTTTTGTCAACGCCAGTGCCCTCATCAACGCCTTGCGCGATGTCCACGGACTGCTTATGCAATTTTACGTCGATATTGACGGTTTTCCAGTTAAAGCCTTCCTGTTCGTATCCGATATCACGGATGGCTTCGCGGGCAGCCTCAATAATCTTTTCTTTGGTCACGCTCTCGGGGCCGCGCGTCTCACCGGCAATAACCAAGGTGTCGGTGGTGGCCAGCGTTTCACAGGCCACGCGAGATTGCGGGTCGGCCTTCATGTACAAATCGAGAACCGTATCAGATACGCGGTCACAGAGTTTATCAGGATGACCCTCGGAGACGGATTCGCTCGTAAAGATGTAATCTTTAAGGTCGGGGTTTGCGGAAGGGAGAGCGCGCTCTTTTAGAGCTGTAGCGGTGTTTTGCATCATTGTGTCCAATTTATCAAATCCAATATAAACCAAAGGGGACCGAGGCTTTACTAAGCCGTGAAAGAAAAAGAGTAAAGTTTGTGGGTATGCCTTGCAAGGAAAACTTCTCTGTTTTTTAGCTTTTTGACAGGCGTTCCGTCATGGACTTAATGAATTTTACGATATCACGGCGGGCATCGGGGTCGGGGACCGAATAATAAATGCGTACAAGATCGAGTGTTTCTTTACGACTCATAACATCTTCGCCTTCAAATTCTTCCTGTTTATTATCCGAAAGACCGGGAAGAGATTCGGGGGCGGATGCTCCCATCTCTCCAATCTGCTCGAAAAAATAGGAGACGGGAACATTCAGGACGTTACTGATGTCGTAGAGCCTGCTCGCGCTGACCCGGTTTGTGCCGCGTTCGTATTTTTGTACCTGTTGAAAGGTCAGGCCGATGGATTCAGCCAGTTTTTCCTGACTTAGCCCGAGCAAGGAGCGCCTCACCCGCAGCCTTTGGCCAACGTGAGTGTCGATGTCGTTCGGTGTGCCTTTTGTTTTCTTTTTTACTACCATTACGCAGGGTGTCCTCTTTATGAAAGGATCGAAAGTAAATAAATTTTTGTGTAGGGAGATGCATACCCTATGAAGACCCCTGTATGCAACTAATCTTTAAATTGGTGGTGGAAGCTTACGGTTTTTTATGGGGTTTGGCGCGCATTTTCTGACCCAGAGCCAAGGCGCTTATTGCCGCAATCAGTATAAGAAGCGGAAGAGAGCGATGGTTTATACCCCAAACAGATATTGGATAAGATTGAGGCAAGTGTAAGTCCGAGGTGTTTTCTGTGTAGAGCCGGCTTGTCCCAATTTTCTCGCCGTTCGGGGCCAAAATTCCGGAAAATCCGGTGTTGGCCGCGCGTATGACCGGTATGCCGCTTTCTACAGCGCGGAATTGCGCCTGTACGAAATGCTGATAAGGGCCGGGGCTTATTCCGTACCATGCATCGTTTGTGACGTTGAGGATGAAATCCGGCGCCGGGCCATTTTTGGGGATGGTTTTTCCCGGAAAAATAATTTCATAACAGATTAGAGGGCTGTAATGAAGGTTTTGCGGCGTGGCAAAGCTTTGAGGACCTGCACCTTTTTGAAAGCCGTTGAACCGGGCGACGGGCTCAAGCGGAATCCAGTTTTGGAACGGGATGTACTCACCAAAGGGGACCAGATGGTGCTTTGTGTAAGTGTTGCTGAGGGTTCCGTTCTGGTCGATCATCACCAGTGCATTTTTGTAGCCGCGGGTTTGCGGATCATAGCTGAGCAGGCCGGTGAAGAGATAGGTGGGGCCGGGGTAGCTGTTTAGCATTTCGCGCAGCGCCGCCATTGCTGATGGATCATTGACGTAGCGGTAGCTCAGCGCCGTTTCCGGCCAGATTATATAATGCGATGTCTTGTTTTGATCGCCCGGATTTTGCACTTCTGCGGCGTTGCGGGAAAGATTTAAATGCTTGTCAAAATGGCGATTCATGGCATCGCTGTTCCATTTTTCAGCCTGATCTATGTTGGGCTGGACTATACGAATGGTGAGGTTTTCGTGATAGGTCAGTGGATGCGTTTTAAGCCATGAAAGGCCGTAGGTGTAGCAGGCGGCGAAGCTGGCCAAGCCCAGAATAAGAACGACCTGACCGCGTTTTTGCGGGGCCAGCAGTATAAAGCCGGGTATGGAAAACCATAAGAGTGTGAGCAATGTCAGGCCGTAAACATCGCTGAGATGTAAAATTTGTAAAATCGGCAGTGTGTCGGACCATGTGTAGCCAAAAAGATTCCAGGGAAAGCCTGTGAAAAGATGGCCGCGCAGCCATTCAAAAAGCGTAAGAATTGCTGCAAACGCCAGCCAGCCCGATATATGGTCGAGTTCTGCGATACGGCGGAGCAGCCATGTACCGGCGGCGGTAAAAAAGGCGAGCAGGGCGGGCAGGCCACAAACGGCCAGTGGCCATGCCCATTTATAGGCGTTGCCTTCAACCAGAAGCGCGTTGCCGATCCAGTACAGTCCGAAAACGAAATAGCCAAAGCCAAACAGCCAGCCTGCCGCAAATACGGAAAGGCCTGACTTTGAAAAATGCAGACTGAGATAAAGCGTTGGTAAGGTGAACAGTAAAACCCATGCCGCGTTGAGGGGGGCCATGGCGAGAGCGCTCAGACCCCCGGCCAGAAAACAAAGCGGAAGGCTGCGCGATGCGCGCGAAAGAAAGCAGGCTGTTTTTGTCTGCATCGTCTGAAGCAGCGAAGCGTCATTCATGAGAGATCAGCTATCATTTGAAGCTTGAGGAATATCCCGGATTCTTAGCCGGCTGATCTTGCGGGGGTCCGCCTCCAGCACCTCAAAAATCATGCCTGTGGTGTGAGTGAGAACCTCTCCTCTGGCCGGGACGCGCCCCGCCATGGCAAAGACGAGCCCGCCCAGCGTGTCGCTTTCCTCGCGTTCCTCTTCGGAAAGGATGGCGCCATAGCGGTCTTCAAATGCCTCAATATCCAGGCGCGCATCGGCGAGGATGGAGCCGTCAGCTTCTTCTATGATTTGCGGAGCATCTTCCCGGTCGTGTTCGTCATCTATTTCACCGATAATGGTTTCCATGACATCACCGATGGTGACCAGCCCATCAATCCCGCCATATTCATCGACGACCAGCGCGATATGCCGCCGCGTTTTGCGCATTTCCAGCAGCAAATCCAGAACCGGCATGGAGGGAGAGACAATCGGGATATCCGTCAGGAAATCTTTGAGCCGTATTTTTCGGCCCTCGGCCATGGCGGTGATGATATCTTTAAGATGCACCGTTCCCAGAACGTCATCCAGCGTGTCGCGGTAAACGGGGAAGCGGCTATATTGCTTTTCGGCCATAAATTTGAGCAGATCGTCCTTGGTCGTGTCCACATCTATTGCGGCGATGTCCGCGCGCGGGATCATGACGTCACAAACCTTTATATCGCGTAGATCCAAAATGTTTGAAAAAAGCAGCCGTTCATGGCTGGAGACCTCATCCGCGTCCCGGTCCGGTGATTCTTCTATGTACTCCTCAATGGCTTCGCGCAGGGCATTGTCGTTGCGTCCGCCGTTGTGGCCGAAAAGTGATTTTACCCGCTTCATGAGGCTCTGGTTGCCGTTTTGCGAGTTTTTCGATTCGGAACGGATTGCGGCCCCGGATATGTCCGGGCCGTTCGTACTTGGAGGATCTTCATCGTTTTCAGGTAACATTTTAAACATATCTAAAGTGTATTTATCGCATAAATAGATCGGATTCATAAGGGTTTTTTATTCCAAAGTTTTCGAGGATGCGAATTTCAAGGTTTTCCATTGTTTCTGCCTCTGATTCTTCCTCGTGATCGTGCCCGAGAAGATGCAGAAGTCCGTGGATTACAAGATGCATCACGTGGTCTTCAAAGTCTTTATTTTGCTCTGTTGCTTCGGTCTTGATGGTTTCCAGAGCCAGAACGATGTCACCCAGTGCCAGAAACTCTGCATCTGTGCAAAGGTTCTCCGGTTCACATTGGGGGAAAGATAGCACATTGGTTGCTTTATCTTTGCCGCGATAATCCCTGTTGAGCGTTTGGATGAAGGAATTATTGGTCAGCAGCAGGCTTAATTCGGCATTTTGGGGTTTGAAACCGACGATTTCCAGTGTTTTATGTATGACCTGGTGCATTTTAGGTTCAAGTGACGCAAGGGAGACGTTCCACAGCGGTTCATTAACTGCTGTGTCGATCTCGATTCTGGTCGTTTTATTGGCGGTCCTGGAAAACATGACGTGTCAGTTTTTGCCTTGCATATCATAGGCATTGACGATTTTGCTAACGAGCGGATGGCGGATAACGTCATCTTTATTGAAGTGCATGAAGTTTATGCCCTCCACGTTTTCGAGCAGCTCCGTCGCGTCGCGCAGGCCGGATTTAATGCCCACGGGAAGGTCGGTTTGGGTAATGTCGCCCGTTATCACCATGCGCGAGGCTTCTCCCATACGGGTTAAAAACATTTTCATCTGGGTGCAGGTGGTGTTCTGCGCTTCATCCAGAATAACGAAGGCATTGCTGAGGGTTCGCCCGCGCATAAAGGCCAGAGGTGCGATCTCTATATCGCCCTCAATGACCTTGCGTTCCAGAAAATCTGTATCCAGCATGTCATGCAGGGCATCGTAAATCGGGCGCAGATAGGGGTCAACTTTGTCTTTCATGTCGCCGGGCAGAAAACCCAGTCTTTCGCCGGCCTCGACAGCCGGACGGCAGAAAATCAGGCGTTCAACATCGCCGCTCAGAAACATGGATACACCGGCGGCTACGGCAAGATAGGTTTTTCCGGTTCCCGCCGGCCCCAGTCCAAAAACCATCTCATTTTTCATGATGGAGCGCAGATAGACGGCTTGATTGGGGGAGCGTGGCACGATAGTTTTTTTGCGCGTTTTGATAACGATGTCGTTTTCGCTCATGTGAGGGGCCTTTGTTTTTCCGGGGTTTTCCTGACGATCATTTCTAAAACGAAGTGCGGCATCTATTTCCGCCTTGCCGACATCCTGCTTTTTTTCCAGACGTTGCCAAAGTGCGCTGAGGATTTCTTCCGCTGCCTGTACGTCCGCATCGGACCCGGAGAGTGTGATCTGATTACCGCGATCGGCGATGTGAATGCCGAGTTTTTGCTCAAGATATCCCAGATGGGCGTTGTTCGCGCCAAAAAGCAGGGGGAGAAGATCGTTGTTTTGAAATTCGATGACGCGGTTGTGTGTCAAATATAGCCCTTGTCTGGTTTTGGTTTTCCGGCCTTGAGCCTGATTTAAGTGCTTCTATTCTTTATTATATACCAAAATCATGCAGAAGGCGTATTAAATTCGTTTATGCGCCCTTGCATGGAGTTGTCAAAGCCATTTTCGATGAAAACATCACGAATGGTGTTAAATGCGCTTTCTGGCGCCTCGACATATACGGATTGATTATAGGCCGTACGGCCCATGAGCTGGCCTTTTCTCTTGCCGCGCCGGTCAAAAAGAACCGGTAGAATACGCCCTTCGCAGGATTTGTTGAAAGCGGTTTGTTGCGCGTTCACCAGTGTTTGAAGCCGGGCAAGCCGCTCTGAGGCGATATCATCGCGCACCAGATTTTTCATGTTGGCCGCTGGCGTGCCGGGGCGGGGGCTGAATTTGAATGAATAGGCTGAAACCAGCTTTACGCGCTCTATGAGGTCCAGCGTTTCGACAAAATCTTTTTCTGTCTCACCGGGGAAGCCGATAATGAAATCCGATGAAAATGTGATGTCCGGGCGTACAACGCGCAGGCGTTCGATTACATCAAAATAGAGGTCGCGCGTATGCTTGCGGTTCATGGCCTCCAAAATCTTGTCGGAGCCGCTTTGTACCGGTAAATGTAAAAAAGGCTGGAGCTTGTCAATGCCGTGCGCCTGAATGAGGGATTCGTCCATATCACGCGGGTGGGAGGTTGTGTAGCGGATGCGGGCAATGTTGCTGATCTGTGCGATGGCATCGATCAGATCGGCCAGCGCCCAGGTTTTTCCGTTTGGGCCATCGCCATGATAGGCGTTTACATTCTGGCCAAGGAGTGTGATTTCAACGGCCCCGTTATCGGCCAGTCTCTTGGCCTCATCTATAATGGCAGTTGCCGGGCGGGAATATTCCGCGCCGCGTGTGTAGGGGACAACGCAGAAGGTGCAGAATTTATCGCAGCCTTCCTGTATGGATAAGAAGGCGCTGGGGCCGTGCGTGGCCTGTTCCTCGGGCAGGGAGTCGAATTTACTCTCCAGCGGAAAATCGGTGTTTACAATGCGGGCCTCGCCATAGGCGCCGATGGCCTTGGCCACCATTTCGGGTAGCTCATGATAGGTTTGCGGCCCAAAGACCATATCCACATAGGGGGCGCGTTTGAGGATGAAATCACCTTCGGCTTGCGCCACGCAGCCCGCTACGGCCATGATCATTTTTCCGCCGCTTTGCTCTTTCTTTGTTTTAAGAGGGCGCAGGCGGCCCAGATCGGAGAAGACCTTGTCGGTGGCCTTTTCGCGGATGTGGCAGGTGTTGAGAATCACCATATCCGCATCCTCGGCAGTATCTGTGGATTCATAACCCAGAGGCCGCAGGACATCGGCCATGCGGTTGCTGTCATAGACGTTCATCTGACAGCCCCATGTTTTTATGAACAGTTTTTTATTCCTGCTTTGTGCATGTTCCATGCGGGGTTTAAACCATATTCCGGGCTGTATAATCAAGGTGAATATCGAAAAGCTGGACAAAATATAAAACTTGGCGCATATACAGGCCCATTACGCATATTTTGAGGAAAAAATGACGCGCCTTACCCCCCTTACGCTTTTGATTCTCCTGTTCGCGATTGCGGCTTTGTTGATTGTTTTGACCGCACCGGCGAACGCCGCTTCTTGCTACTCCAAGGCCGAGGCCGAGGCCGAGCAGGCTATTCGCATTCATAGCGAATTGATGGTGATTGGCTTGAACTGCCAGCATATGGGCGCGCGTGATGGCATGAATCTTTACCAGCAATACCGTCAGTTTACCGCTGATCACGGTAAGCTTCTGGCGGGTTATGAACAAACACTTATGGATTTTTTCCAAAGAAACGGTGAGGCAAAGCCGGAGGCTTCGCTTAATACGCTGCGGACGAATGTCGCCAATAAAATTTCCAACGATGTTGCCGCCATGAGGCCTGATATATTTTGCTCCCGTTATGCGCCCCGGATAATTAAAGCCTCGAAGATGTCCGGCGCGGATGTTCGTAAATGGGCTTCTACCGTTTATCCGTCTCATCCTGTTTCAAGACCGTTTTGTGCGGGTGGATAAGATTTTCTTCCTTGGTCGCGGCTGATTTTGTATTTTTTTGTGAATGGTTTTTTGATCTGACTTGTGAATTCGTTCCTCGGTATGCGAAGTTCGACCGTGATGTTGGATAAATGTTTTTCTCAGGAAGTGACAGAGGGCGGCTCTTGCGCCGCGGCGGGGTTTGATGCCGCTGTGGATTGCAGCTTCTCGGCGGTGACCTGTGCCACGAATGAAATAATTTTCTATTCTCTGCCTATTTCGATCGGTGAGCCGGCGGTTTCCCATTCTCTGCCTTTGATCCTGCTTTGGATCGGGGCGTGCTCCATTTTCTTCACCCTTTATCTGGGGTTTGTGAATTTCCGTTATTTTGGTCATGCGATTCGTGTGCTTTGCGGTGCTTACAAAGAGCCCGGCGCAAAGGGACAGCTTAGTAATTTTGAATCTTTTACAGCCTCCATGTCGGCGACTATAGGGCTTGGTAATATCGCGGGGGTCGCCGTTGCTGTTTCTATTGGCGGGCCGGGCGCGGTGCTGTGGATGATTTTGATGGGCTTTCTTGGGATGTCCACCAAATTTGCGGAGGTCATGCTGGGCGTTAAGTACCGGATTACACCGCAGGCGGGGAGCCCTCACGAGTTTGCGGGCGGTCCGATGTATTATGTCAGGCACGCTTTTGAGCGTTACGGCATTCCCTTTCTGGGGCCGATTTTTGCAGCCATGTTTGCCGTTTGTTGTATTTTAGGTTCTCTGGGTGGCGGTAATATGTTTCAGGCCAATCAAACCTTTGAACAGATATTGCATGTTACGGGCGGTGAGCAGAGCGTATTGTATGGCAAAGGCTGGTTGTTTGGTCTGGGGCTGGCGGCGTTGGTCGGTGTGGTGATCGTGGGCGGCATTGGTGTTATTGGCCGTGTCTCGGCGCGACTGGTTCCGGCTATGGCCGTGATTTATCTCTCTGCCTGTTTGTTTGTTATTGCCTTATATTGGCAGGACGTGCCCGGCGCGGTGGTGACAATCTTTCGGGAAGCGCTCTCGCCGGAGGCGGGCATGGGCGGCTTGATCGGTGCAATTTTGATGGGGGTGAAGCGCGCTTCATTTTCCAATGAGGCCGGTTTGGGTTCTGCCGCGATTGTGCAGGCAACGGCGAAGACGGCGTTTCCTGTGCGGCAAGGGATGGTCGGCATGCTTGGCCCGTTTCTTGATACGGTTGTGGTCTGCTCGGCTACGGCATTGCTGATCGTGGTGACGGGCGCTTATGAAAGCGGGCAGGGCGTGTCGGGCGTCCAATTGACATCCAATGCTCTGGAGCATGGCGGTGCGTGGTTGTCTTACGTGCTGGCACTTGCTGTTTTTCTGTTTGCGTATTCGACGCTCATAACGTGGTTTTATTATGGGGAAATTGGCGCGACCAGCCTGTTGGGGGAAAAGAAATGGGTGTCCGTTGCGTTTAAGATTATTTTTCTAACCTGTGTGGTTCTGGGCTGTGCTATGAAGCTGGAAAATATAGTTAATCTGACGGATGCTTTATTCTTATCCATGGCCTTTCCAAACATCATTGCCCTTTATCTTTTTGCCCCTGAAATCAAGCGCGATCTTAAGGTCTATATAAAAAATCTTAAGGCCTGAAATTTTATCCACAGGGCGTTTTTATCCGCGAATCCAAAGAACCGGGGCTTCGGCGGGAGCGCCATTATGGCCCCTGTGTATAACCAAAAAAAATCCTCTTGCTTGAAGGCGTTTGGCGTGGCTTTTTATACGCTCTTTCTAAGCATATGAAACAAGAAATGCGGGCCAGGTTTATGCCTTGTCCGCAGACGGGGAGCTTTTTTGCGATGTCTGAAAAATCAGCCATGAAAACTAAAAACGCGAAGTCGGCGCAAACGCCGGAGCAGACGCAAGATTCTCCGCCAAGCCCAAAAAACGATGTGCGGGCCATGAAGGCCGGAGAATTGCGCGGGCGGATTTCGGGCCTTGGGGCTTTGAAAATATCGACGGTTGCCGCGCCTGCGAATGTGGGAAGTCTCCCGGCTGAAAAAACAGAGTTTTCCTTTTCGGATATGTCAGAAGAAAAGCAACATTACGAACATGAAGATGAGCCGGCGGTTGTGCTGGAGCCCCTTCGCGGGCCGTTTGTGCCGGCGGCACAGGTCTCCTTGAGCGTTAAGATGCTGAATGTTTTGGGGATTGTCGGCACCGCGCTGTGGTTTGTTTTTGCGCTCGGTTATTTGCTGATGGCGCAAGATGCTGCCTTTACGCCGGATGCTCTAGGCGCTTTTCTGGCGGGCATGTTTGCGCCGCCCGCCATGCTCTGGCTGATGGTTTCTTCGATAAACCGGCGTTCGGATGTGAATGTATATGCCGCTTCGCTCCGGGCGGAACTGCAGACATTGTTATTTCCATCCGATGAGACCTCTGCGCAGATTAACAAGGATGTTGAGCGTTTGTGCCAGCAAGCAGCGGAGGTTTCGGCCTCCTCCAGAGCGGTTCTTAAATCATTGCAGCGTGCCCGTCAGGGTTTGCGCGCAGAAATTCGGGATTTTTCCGGTGTTTCTAAAAAAGCGGAATTTCATATTGATCGTCTGGCTGAATCCCTTCAGGAACGAGGCGTTCGTATTTTGTCGCTGACCGAGGAAATTGAGCAGAGAACGTCCAACATTGATGAAAAAGCGCAGGCCGGGGTTGAGGCCTGGGATCAGGCGACGCTTTCCATTTTGGAACGGGCGGCTGAGATGGAATTGGCGATGGGTAAGGGCGCGGATAAGATTTTGGGGGCTGCTGATAAGGCTGCTGAAAAAACGCAGGATATTAAAAACAAGCTTGAGCACAGTTATGAAGGGCTGGATACGTCTGTCGGGAAAATGGCTGAGCGTCTGGGTGCGCTGAGTACTCGATTTGAAGATCATACGGCGGGTGTCGCTAAGGCCGCTGATGCGGTTAGTGCGGAGACGGAGCGGCTTGCGGAAACCATTCGGGATCAGATTTCCGGTTTGGAGGATGTGGCCGATCGGACGATTGAAGCGATGAGCCGTGGCACAGAAACTATTCAGGCGCAGCGAGAATCGCTGGATGATGGTGCGCGTGCGCTTGGTGAGCAATCGGAAAAAATCGCGGCGACCATTGCCGGCAGTGTTGAAAAGCTTGGTCATGCTGTCGATCATGTGATCGAGAAAACGCAGGATATTGAAGGGCGGCTGGATCAAAAAACCGTTAGCCTGCGCGATGTTGTCAGCGGAATTAGCCGGGAGGCCGAAGGGATTGAGGAGGCTGGGAAGGTTGCCGCCAATCAGCTGGGGGAGGCCTTGTCTTCGGCGATATCCGGGGCGGAAACGATTGGGCGCTCTGTCTTCCGGGCGGTGGAATCTCTGGAGAGTGCCGCGCAGGCCGCGCATGAGCGTGCCCGTGAGTTGACGGGATCAACGCATGAACATATTACGGAGCTTAACAATGCTGGCCGGGCACAAACTGAAGAAATAAGAGCCGTTGTGAGTTTGTTGGAGACGGGGCGCGAGCAGATTGAAGAAGTTTCCCGTACGGCGCATGAGCAGATTTCAGATCTGGCGAATGCTGTGGAAGAACAAAACAGCCGAATGGGTATTTCCTGTATGGGGCTGGTTGAGCGGGCTGATGCCGTTAGGAAATCCCTATCCGGGCCCTTGAAGGATATTATGAGTGCGGTGGCGGATGCCGATGCCCGCCATGAGAAAATAGAATCCGTTTTGCGCCGCCGGGTTTCCGATCTTAACGAGGCTGGAGAGAAAGCTGTAAACAGTGCAGAAAATATCCGTGATATCCTTAAAGGGCAGGCACAGGAAATTTCGGTTCTTTCTGGTCAGATCTCCGGAAATGCCCGGACGATCGGTGAGCAGATGAATGTGCAGAAAGGTGAAATGTCGCTTCAGGCGCAGGCAGCTATTCAGAGCATGAATGATATCCGTGGCGCATTGGAGACTCAGGTGGCTCAATTGGGCGGTATTACCGAAAAAGCCATTGGCGATGTTTCCGGTTTGCGCACTGAGATTGAGGCGCGTTGCGGGGAGATAGAGCGATTCACTGGCGCGGCCTTTGGAACATTGGGGGATCTTGATGAAAGTCTGGATTCAAAAATTACGATATTACGTGATCGCGCAGATGGCGCGTTGAGTTCAGTGAGTGCGGTGAGGGCGGCTCTTGAGTCTGCGGCACAGGAAATAGAACCGGTTTGTCAAAGAGCTATAGGGAAGGCCGAGCAGGTTCAGGAGCGCTTTGAGCAGCTTAAAGCCGGTTTTGAGGTTACAACGGAAAGCAAGCTGACGCGGCTGCAGCAGATTGGTGTTGTGTTTGATGAACGTCTTCAAAGTTTAAAAGCCGGGGCGGAGGATGCTTCTGAAATATTGCGTAACTCTGGAGACGGCCTGCGGGAGCGTACGGATGAGATAGAAGAGGCCTCACGCTCTGCGGGGGAAAGAATGCGCGAGATTACGGCCTCGCTCTCCGGGCAGGCTTCGGATATCCATTTGATGACCGATCAGGCCCTGTTGAAGGTTGAGAAAATTCAAACGGCGATTAATGAGCAGTTTCATGATCTTTCAGCCTCTGTGGGGCAGGCGATCGCGAGAATTCGGGAAACTGGCATTGAGTTTTCCAAGCAATCCGAGATTTTGCAGCAAGAGGCCGGAAATGTGGGCGAGCGTTTTGAGGATGTTGGCCTGATTGTCAGAGGGGAAATCAGCCGTCTTCAAGATTCCAGTGCGCAAGTCGTGGAAGATACGCGCGGTATGGTTGGTGCCGTTCAGGCCGAGGCTGAAAATCTTTTGGCTAAAGCTGCCGATACCTTGTTTGAGCTTCGTAAATCCGGGGATAGTTTCTCTATACGGACTCGCGAGATGAGCGAGCAGCTCAAGGCATCGTTGAGCATATCGGAGAAATATGGCCGTGAGTTGCGCGGGCAGGCGGGTCTGGTGGCGGAGGCTTCGGCTCAATCGGTTGAGCAGCTGAGTCGTTCTTTGGGCGCGCTTAAATCAAAGATGGATGATGTCGGTCGTGCGGCAGGGGAGGCCAGTCAGAAAGTGGAACTTAGCCGCGAAAAGCTTTCGGGTGAATCCGAGAGATTGCTCAGTGTTTCTACGGCGGCGCTGGAGGCTGCGCGCGATGCGTCTTTGACGTTTGGAAAGCAATCGGAGGCCTTGTTCAAAGCCTCGCAGGATGCTTCTCACTTTGCCGAGGAAGTTCGTAAGAAAAGCCAGCGTATAGAGCGGGAAGGTTTTATGAGTGCGGCAAAGTTTATTGTCGAGAGCTTGCATTCTTTGTCCTTCGATCTGACGCGTATGCTTGACGGCGAGATTTCCGAGAAAACGTGGAAGGCCTTCCAAAAAGGGGACGTTTCTGCCTTTACGCGCCGTTTGAGTACGATGGAGGGCAAAATGCCACTTGAGAAATCACGTGAGAAATTCACGAAAGACGGTGAATTTAGAAACTATGTGCAGAGGTTCCTGCGTCAGTTTGAAGAGCTGTACGCACAGGCTTGTGAGAATGATCACGGTTCCTTGCTCAGCAGTTCGATTGCCTCAAGCGATGTCGGTAAGCTCTATGCGTTTTTGTGCACGGTTGCCGGAAAAGACAGCGCTGTGGAACGAAAAGCGGCATAGGCGCAGGTTTTATCGATAGGCAAGCAGGATAAATAAAAAAGGCCGTTGATATAAACCTCGGAACGCATGATAATGAAAGAAGCGATATTCAATCCTTTTTTCTACAAGGTGGCTTTTCCGGCATGAGTTCTGTAATCAAAACCAAATTTTGCGCGGGTATATCTGATATTTCAGATAGTTATTCCGGATTTATTATTGATCAATGGGGCGTATTGCATGATGGTGATAAGCCCTATAGCGGCGTTGTTGAATGCCTTAAGGAGCTTAAGGCGCGCAAGAAGCATATTATAATTCTCTCGAACTCCGGCAAGCGCGCGGAAGAAAATAAGGAAAGACTGAAAAAGATCGGTATCGGTCCAAGTCTGTATGATCAGATTATGACCTCTGGCGAGATGACGTGGCAGGGATTGCGCAGCCGGGATGAAGGAATTTTTGAGGGGCTGGGTCAAAAGGCCTATGTTATCAGCCGGGGAGGCGATCGCTCGATTATCGCGGGTCTGGATATTGAGGTTGTGGAAGATCCGGCATTGGCTGATTTTCTGGTAATTGCCGGAACGGACGCGCCGGAAAAAACGCTGGAAGATTACGAGGCCGCTTTAAAAATCTGTGTTCGTAAGCGGCTTACGGCCCTGTGTGCCAATCCGGACAGTCGCGGCGTTATGGGCTCTCAAAGTATTATGGGGCCGGGGACGCTCGCGCGCCGGTATCAGGACTTTGGCGGTGTTGTGCATTTTATCGGCAAGCCGCACCAGCCGATTTTCAAGCATTGCATGAAGATTTTTCAGGAACATAATATTTTTCCGGGAGAGACGATCATGATCGGTGATGCGCTGGCGCATGATATTCTTGGCGGTCAGCTGGTTAATATTGATACATGTCTGGTGAAGACGGGGCTGCATGCGCCCTCATTCAAGAACGCCAAAACACCAGCCAGCATTGATAAGGCGCTGGAATTGCTGGCGGTGCAGTTTAACGGGGTGCGTCCTAAATATCTGGTGGGGAGCTTGCGCTGGGGTAATCCTCTGCCGGACCGGAAGCATAAAAAACGTGGCGTTTGAGTAAGGTTAGACGCTGCCCGGCGGCAGAAAGACTTGCATTGCCTCTTTGATTTCCGGCAGAGCCTTGACGGCGGCATCTTCGCCACGGGCGATCAGCTCTTCAGCTTTTTCAAATTCCAATAGGCCAATATCCCCGATTTTTGGTTTGATATGAATGTCGGGCGGGTCACCGGCGATACGGGCGCGGGTTAGGCGGTCCTGCATGATGCCAAGAGCTGAGACCATTACCCCAAACAGGCTGGGGCTGTTTTCCTGTCGCTTAAACAGTCGTTTTGTCATGCTGGACGTATATTTTTTCTGGTCCTCAGGCGAGACGTCACGATCATTGAACAAATCGAATCCGGTTATGGTTTGATAGGCTTGGCCGGGTTTTGCGGCTTTGCCGAAAATATCGGCGTTAAGGTCCACGGCGATGGTCATGCGCGCGCCCAAGGCCTGTGCCGGTGCAACGGGCAGCGGGTTAACCAGAGCGCCATCAACCAGGAGCCGATGATTATGCTCGATCGGGGGAAACACGCCGGGCAGAGAGAATGAGGCCATCATGGCATCAATGAGGTTGCCTTTGCGAAGCCACACTTCGTGCCCGGTCCGTAAATCGGCCGCTATGGCAACGAAAGGATGAGGCAGGTCTTCGATGTTCATGTCGCTGAAATTCTCTCTCAGGAGTGTTCTTAAGCGGTTTCCGCCGATCATTCCCGCGCTGCGTACCCGAAAATCCAGATAGGATAAAATACGCGTGCGGTTAAGCGAGCAGGCCCATTCTTCGAATGCGCCCAGCCGGCCCGCCAGATAGCAGGCCCCGACCACAGAGCCGATAGATGTCCCGGTAACGATGGAGGGGCGGATTCCATGGCGCTGGAGCACGTTTAAAACCCCGATATGGGCGAATCCTCTGGCCATGCCGCCGCCAAGAGCCAAGCCTATACCTTTGGGGAAATCTGTTGTGTTTCCATTCGTAACGTCTTTATCACCCTCACTATAACGCATGGCTTTCCTTTTGTTTTTCCAGTTATAAGCTTGCAGTTTTTCCTATCTCAAGTATAACACAAGGTCGATGTCTAAAGATAAAACAATCCGCGCTGCGGCGCCGCAGAGTTCACCATCTAAGCTAATGATAAGATTGGCGAAAACGTATCTGAGGCCGCATCTGCGCGTTTTGGGTTTTGCCATGTTTTTCATGCTGGTTGCGGCTGCCTCCACGGCGGCGATTGCGCAGTTGATCCAGCCCGTTTTGGATGATGTTCTTAACGGCCAGAAGATGAATATGATCCTCCCCGTGGGATTTGCGATTTTGGTGTCTTTTATCGCGCGTGGATTTTCCACGTATTACCATACTATTTTGATGAATGAGATCGGGCAGGATATCGTCGCGGATATTCAATCCAATCTGTTTTCGCATTTTTTAGATCTGGATCTGGCCTTTTTTCATGCTAACCCCAGTGGGCAGTTGATCTCACGGGTGGTGAGTGATGTGAATGTCATGCGGGCGGCGGTGTTGGACAGCTTGACGGGCGTGGGGAAAAATTTCCTGACGCTGATTTTCCTGATCGGGATTATGTTTTATCAAGATTGGAAACTTTCTTTGGCGGCATTTGCCATTTTTCCCTTTGCCGCCTTATTTGTGGCGCAGCTGGGGCGCCGGTTACGCCGGGTTTCCACATCCATACAAAGTGAGCTTGCCAATCTGTCGGATCGATTGTCGCAGATTTTTCAAGGTGTGCGGCAGGTGCAGGCCTATGGCATGGAGGATTATGAGCGCGGGCGCGCAGATGTCGCCATCGGCCGCGTGCGGGACCTGAATGTTAAATCGGTGCGGGTGGGTAATCTCTCTACGCCCGTTAATGAAACGCTTTTGGGGCTGGTGGTTTGCGGTATCATTATTTACGGGGGCTATGAAGCCGCGTCCGGCCGCATGACGGCGGGGCAGCTTGGCGCATTTTTGGCGGCATTTTCGCTGGCCTATGAGCCGATGAAGAAGCTGGCAAAGCTGAACAACACGCTGCAAATGGGTTTGGGCGCAGCGGAGCGCGTATTTGAAATGATGGATCTTCACAGCAAGGTGCGCAGTCGCCCGGACTGCGTTCCTTTGGAGATTACGCAGGCCGCCAGTATTGAATTTAAAGATGTCGGGTTTTCCTATGATGCCGGCGAGATCAAGGCGATTGATCAGCTTAGCTTTATGGCACCGGCGGGTAAGGTGATTGCGCTTGTGGGCCCTTCTGGCGGTGGGAAAAGCACGGTGATTAATCTTATTCCCCGTTTCTATGATGTACAAAGCGGTGCAATTTTTATCAATGGCGCGGATGTTCGCGATGTGGACATAAAGACCTTGCGCGCTCAGATTGCACTGGTTTCGCAGGATATTACTATTTTTGATGATAGTCTTGCGATGAATATCGGTTATGGTCGTGCGGGTGCGATCCGGGAAGATATTATAGAGGCGGCGCGCGCGGCGGCGGCTCATGAATTTATTGAGAGCTTCCCCGATGGATATGATACGCGTGTCGGTGAGGATGGCATCAAGCTTTCCGGTGGTCAGCGCCAGCGTGTGTCTATTGCGCGGGCGATATTGCGTAATGCACCGATTTTATTACTGGATGAGGCAACGTCAGCGCTGGATAATGAATCTGAAAAGCTGGTGCAACAAGCTTTGGAGAAATTGCAGAAAGGGCGTACAACTGTTGTGATTGCTCACCGGTTGTCTACCGTACGTGATGCCGATCTTATTCTGGTGCTTGATCGAGGTAAAGTCGTGGAAAAAGGTACGCATACGGATTTAATTGAGCAAAAAGGCCTGTATGCTAGAATGTATGAAACCGGATTGAAGGATAGCTGAGATATGCCCTGTTCTGCCGCCATGATTGATAAGGCCTTAATTCTTTCCCCGGATACGGAGATTGAGAAGGCTCTTAAGGAAATGAAAAAGAGAAAAGTGGAGTATGCCGCCGTTGTCGGTGATGACGGTGTTATAGAGGGCGTGTTTTCTATTGGCAGTCTTATCCGCAATATTTTGCCTGTTTCCGTTGTTATGGCGGGCGGAATTCAGATGGACGTTAAAATGCGTGCTGCGCCGGGAATTGCCAAGAGGCTGCGCAATGTTTATACGCTGGCGGTTTCTGCGCTCATGGATCGTAACTTTACAGTGGTTTATCCGCAAACGCCGATATGGGAGGGGGTGAGTATTCTGGCTGCTCGTGGTTCTCCGGTTTTTGTGGTCGAGGGTGAAAATAACCGGTTTATCGGTATGATGACGAGCGCCTCGGCGCTGGAAGAGTTGCAAAGAATGCAGGAGGTGGAGGCATGAAGTTTCCAAAGATGAGCAGGGTAAGTGGTTTAATTCTGTTGGCATTTGCACTCGTTTTAGGCGTGGGCATGGCGAGTATGGGGCATTCCTGGGCCGTGGAGGAACTTCCGCGCACAGGTCAGCCGGAGCCTATGAGCGCCGAGGTTTTTCCGCAGGATCAGATCGCTATCCTAAAGGCCGATGGTCAAAAGCTGTATTTTGATGTTGAACTGGCCATTACGCCGCGTCAGCTTGCCTATGGCCTGATGAACCGAACATCAATGGTGGATAATGCCGGCATGCTGTTTATATTCAACAGCGTTGATAAACGGAATTTCTGGATGAAGGATACGCTTATTCCTCTGGATATGCTTTTTATCAGTTCGGATGGGGAAATTCACCACATTCATCATAAGGCACAGCCTCAGGATTTGACGGCGATTACCGCGCATTATCCGGTAAAGGCAGTTTTGGAGCTTAAGGGCGGTGCGGCTGAGGCTATGGGCCTCAAAGAGGGTGACCGGGTGTTGTATAAAATTTTTCGTAATGAGCATTTGGGGCAATAAGGCCTGATCGTTTAAATAGCGCTGTGCTTCGTTGAAGTAAGTCCTTGATTGCCGCAAATCCATAGTGTAAGAGTTACCTCAAATGAATGACGGAGTGTAGCGCAGCCTGGTAGCGCATCTGCTTTGGGAGCAGAGGGCCGGGGGTTCGAATCCCTCCACTCCGACCACCCTTTCTTCGGGGGCTTGAGCTGTTGTTGCTCTGAGCGTATGCGCTGTAGAGGTTGCTGCGTACCTATCGTCAAAGAATTGAAAAAACCTCTGGATTAAACCCTGTTTTCCTTTAGATTATGTGCTTGTCGGAGGGCTTCGCTGTGGCGAGGTTGTAAATTTAATGATTAAAGCACGAATATATAAACCATCGAAAACGGCCATGCAATCTGGCCGGGCGGGTATATCGGAATGGATTTTGGAGTATGAAAGTGCAACGGCCAAAACGCCGGAGCCGCTTATGGGCTGGAGCCGGGCTGATGATACGTTGGGGCAGGTGCGCATGCGTTTTGAAACACTGGAGGCGGCGCAAAAATTTGCGCAGGAGCAGGGGATGGCCTGTTCCGTTATCCCGACGCAAGAGCGGAAAATAAAGCCAAGAAACTATGGCGATAATTTCCGTTATATCCCTGTCTCCGAGGAAGAAACTGTAAAAAATACGTGACGGCTGCCCGATCTTTTGTTACCACACTTTCAACGGCAGCCTTTTTGTTGCGGTCCCGTAGCTCAACCGGATAGAGCATCTGCCTTCTAAGCAGAGGGTTACAGGTTCGAGTCCTGTCGGGATCGCCATTTATTTTAATGGGGCTAAGGGCTTTTCCCGAAACAGAAAATCGCCACGGAACATATTTCTATAGCGTTAAATGCCGAGCGTGAAATAGCAGATGATCTTCAATGAAGCTGGCGATGAAATAATAGCTGTGGTCATAGCCTTCGCGGCGGTTGAGCTCTAAGGGGTAGGTATTCGTCCTTGCCGCGGCCTCCAGCATCTCTGGCTTTAGCTGCGTCTCAAGAAATTCATCGGCATCGCCCTGATCCACAAGCGTTGGCACAAACTGCGTGGCTTTTTGCATCAGCAGGCTTGCGTCGTAGTCGGCCCACGCGGCTTTGTCTTCCCCGAGATAGGCGGTGAATGCTTTTTGGCCCCATGGGCAGTTGACCGGGTTGCTGATCGGGCTGAAGGCTGACGCGGACTGGAAGCGAGCGGGATTGCGCAAGGCCAGAACCAATGCCCCGTGACCACCCATTGAATGGCCGCTGATGGATCGTTTGTCGTTGACCGGGAATGTTGCTTCGATGAGTTGTGGAAGCTCGTTCAACACATAGTCATACATGTGGTAATGGCGATTCCATGGGGGCTGTAGAGCATTCACGTAGAAGCCCGCCCCCTGGCCGAGGTCATAGCCATCATCATCCGCAATATCCGTTCCGCGCGGACTGGTGTCGGGGGCGACAATGGCAATGCCTAGCGCGCTGGCGACGCGCGCGGCGCCCGCTTTGTGCATGAAATTTTCCTCTGTGCAGGTCAGCCCGGAGAGCCAGTATAATACGGGCACTTTTTGTCCGTTCGCAGCCTGCGGCGGTAGATAGATCGCAAAGCGCATGTCACAATCAAGTGTGTTTGCGTGGTGGGCGTAGCGTTTTATCTGGCCACCAAAGCTTTTGTTAACACTTATGGTTTTCAGCGACATATTTGCATCTTTCGTTCGAATGTTTTGACCGCCCATAAGGGCACGGCCACATTGTTGATTTATTTATCGAAATGAATGACGGACCTAATGCTTTTACCTTCGTGCATCAGCTCGAATGCTTTGTTGATGTCATCAAGGCCCATTGTGTGCGTGATGAAGTCATTTAGTTTGAAATCACCCTGCAGATAGCGTTCCACGTAATCCGGCAGTTCGGAGCGACCCTTGACACCGCCAAATGCGGATCCGCGCCAGACGCGCCCTGTGACAAGCTGGAACGGACGGGTGGAAATTTCCTGTCCCGCGCCGGCCACGCCAATTATTACGGATTCTCCCCAGCCCTTATGGCAGCATTCCAGCGCAGAGCGCATGACATTGACATTGCCGATACATTCAAAGGAATAATCTACGCCGCCATCGGTCATCTCGACAATCACATCCTGAATTGGCTTGTTGTAATTTTTGGGGTTGATGAAATCGGTTGCGCCCAGCTTCCGGGCCAGATCAAATTTTCTTTCATTAATGTCAATCACAATGATGCGGCTGGCCTTGGCCATTGTGGCGCCAATGACTGCCGAGAGGCCAATGCCGCCTATGCCGAAAATGGCCACGCTCGCGCCTTTTTCGACTTTGGCGGTGTTCATTACTGCGCCCATGCCTGTCGTAACGCCGCAGCCAAGCAGGCAGATTTCTTCTAACGGGGCTTTGGGGTTTACTTTAGCCAAAGAAATTTCCGGCAGGACGGTATATTCCGAAAAAGTCGAGCAGCCCATGTAATGAAAGATAGGCTTTCCATCTTTGTGGAACCGGCTGGTGCCGTCGGGCATCAGGCCCTTGCCTTGTGTTTCCCGAATTTTCTGGCAAAGGTTGGTTTTGCCGGAGGTGCAGAATTTGCACTCGCCGCATTCGGGCGTATAGAGCGGGATCACGTGATCGCCTATGGCAACGCTCTTCACGCCCTCGCCGATGGATTCAACGATGCCGCCGCCTTCATGGCCCAGAATGACAGGGAAAATACCTTCGGGGTCATCACCCGAAAGCGTGAAGGCATCCGTATGGCAGACGCCGGTGGCTATTACGCGAATGCGAACTTCACCTTTTTGCGGCGGCATTACATCTATTTCTTCGATTGAGAGAGGCTGATTGACCGCCCAGGCTACGGCCGCTCTGGATTTGATTGTAGTGTTATTAGTCATCGGACTCCGCTCTTTTTTGATCTGTATACTGGCCGCATATGCGGCAGAGAGTGCTGAAAAATTTTACATTGTTTCTGTCACTGTGATAACAGCTCCTGCGTAAATTAACCACCGCGTATTTGGTGATCGCGGGTATAGGCATAAAAATCTTGAGAGGAAAGTTCTGACCATCTCGCAGCGGCGGCGGGCGCCGGTGCGCGAAGAAGCGCTATATTGTGCCGGGCAGTCCGTGGGAGTATAATGAGAGCTTTAACGGGCGATGTGGGATGAATTGTTAAACGGAGAAATATTCTACATGCTCAGTTTGCTAAAAAAGAGGAAATAGCACGATGGTCGTAGTGGCTTGCCCAGTGTTAGGAGCAATTTTTACTGCCTTTGCACGGGCGTCTATCGAATTAAGAAAACAACCCTTTGAATCAATTTGTAAAGATATGATTTTATTTTGGTTTATACCCACAAAAATACCAACAAAATCCATTCCTACAGGCATTTTTGTTCACTGCAATTCGGGAATGTCCGTCCCTGTTCGTCCCCTTTTAGCCGATGCTCTGAAAAAGGTAAAGGGATTTGAATGGCATACCTACCCCTGCCGGGTAGGGGAAAGCATGAACGCGAACACGCGCCTACCAGCGCGGAAAATTTGCGTTTTCAGGATGTGAGGCGTTGGTTAGTACTTTTTTAGGTAGCTTAGTGATCTAAGTTTATCTCACAACAATAGCAAAAATTAACAATTTTTATATATAATTGAAAGGCTGGCTTGATTCTTGCTAGGCAAAGGGTCAGAAAAGGGTATAATTTTTTCAACTGTTACGCATAAGAATCCTATGACTCGTCCCGCAAATTTACCAGATTTTGAAAAACCACCTCTAAATGAGGTTGTCCTTGGTGTGCAGTTTGCCCCCGCGCCAGGATACCAGCAGATTTATGCAGGCCAAGTATGGGAATTGTTTAAAAAAGACTTTCCACTCGTACAGGAACAGCCTGCGCTCCCTCCCTCTTTTGAAACTTTTGGATTGCCAAGACCTCAAATCGGTTTTGATTTCATAGGTGCTGGACACGACCGTTTTTGGTTTCTCAGAGAAAATCAGCATGAGCTAATTCAATTCCAGTTAGATAAATTTCTTCATAACTGGAGAAAAGTAGGGGATGAAAAAAACGAATATCCCCGATTTGAACATATAATTAGTAAATTTTCAGCGGAGTTGAAAACGCTTGAGACTTTTTTTCAAAAGAATTTTTCTGCCCCACCTCTTTCTGTTAATCAATGCGAGGTCACGTATATAAATTTTATATATGAATCTGATACTGCTGGGCTGGATCTGAATGATGTTTTTTCTTTCTTAAATTTTGAAACGTCCCCTGATGAAGTCGCCTGTAATTTCACTAGGCATATATTGAATGACAAAGGCGAACCGCGAGGTCGTGTGCGCTGTACTTTGAATCAGGCACATTCCGCCAAGGGGCCTTTCTATAGGCTAGAAATAAGCACAAAGGGAGCGCCAGACAGCCACTCAATTACCGATGCGCTATCTTTTGTCAATCAAGGTCGCGTAAAAATAGTTAATCTCTTTAAGGAAATCACTGCACCTCCAGCGCACAAATTATGGAGCATAAAATAATGGCATCACCCTCGGCATTTTCTCCCAATGGAACCACCGCTACGAATGTTGCCAAGTTAACGCAGCCTGCGCGCCGTGTTAACTTAAGTGATCCACCTATTATAGGCTGGGAAGCAATAAAATCGAGATTAGAAGAGCTTAGCAAATTAGAAGCGGGCTGGGACGGCTACAGAGGCGTGCCTATGCGTTTTGAGATTGGCTATTTTGCGGCAGAAATAATAAAGAATCTATGCGATCTGTCCACGCCTTACATGCCACAAATTATACCTGGCTCTAATGGCGATGTTCAGATTGAATGGCATCATAGCGGGAAGAGCATAGAACTTCATGTCAAAGCTCCATACGATGTTACTGCTTGGCGAAACAATGATGCTGTTGGAGAAGATGGTGAGGAAATTAACCTTACAACAGATTTTACCGCCATCAGTAAATGGCTGAACGAATTTACCGGAGCGACTCCTGCAAATGAAGCCGCCGCCGCGTGATCCTAACGGAAAAACTCAACCTCATGACCATGACGAAATCCTAAACGATGATTTCGTCATTCGGCGCATATCAGAGCAGCAAATAGCGACAGACAGCGCAACTGGCCAGAGAAAAGTATCTTCTCTGGCCTTCAAAGCCTCGTCGGGTGAGAATGAAAGCATGTCTGTCGATATTGAAAAGCTGATAGTGGCAGCAGGGCTAAAGCCGGAAGAATATGTAACAACTCCCAGATGGGTAGGATCAATTAGAATACAAGTTGCTCCTATCAGGACAACAAATTGCAGTGTAGGTTTTGATCCTCTGCCGGAAAATTCGCCTCATCCTGAAAACCCGTATCACGGAGGGGTTTGGGGAAACTTTAACAAAGCAACACAAAGAGCTATAAGGCAGGCATCAAATTGGCTGGTTGAGATAGAAGGCGTGAATCTTCAAGAGTAGCTTTCTCATTTTTATCTCTCTTGTGGCGACCCAATTGGCGGGTGTTTTGGCTTAAAACAAATCTCTTTATATAAAGCATCCACGAAAGTTCCTGGTTCTATTTGCTCCACTTTATCGTCGTATGAATAGCTTGTCAGACCGTTTGACATGATTGTCGTTCTATTACCTGTTGTGCTGAGTAATTTTTTACCATTTAAAAAATAAACGACATTTGGATTCTTAAATACCTTTGCTGAACAATCAAAAACAAAGAGGCTTTTCACTTCGTCCAACTTAATTTGATTTTTCATTCCGTTATATTGTTGAATTTCATCCATTCTGGGCGAGCTCGTAAGTATGCGCGCCCATACTTTAACTTCATTTCCAGTTCGTGAAAGGTCGCCTTCGTAATAATCAAATATCTGCTCTTTTGAAAAATATAAATTCTTCCATCCTTCAGTTAACTTAGAAACACGACAGTTCTGCTGATCTGGAATTTGAGTGAAATAGGAAGTGTTATCAGCAACGCACAAATATCTTTCAGTCGCAGCATCCGAGATGACATGACGCTCTTTGTCGATCTTGTTTTCCTCGTGGGCGATCACACGTTCAGAATCAACTTTACTTTCAAGATTTTTGAGCCGTCTATCGACATTTTCAGACCAATTAAGCCATACAGCATAGTTTATGGGTACAAAAACTATGAATCCAATAATCAACCAAAATTTTTTACTTCTTTCCTTTGCCACGCTTCATTCTCCCAGCCTTAAAATGAAAAAGCCACCAGCAGGGCGGTCTGGTGACTGGGAGCTTCTAAGCCGCTATAAAACGACCGCGACGGCCTTTAACCGTGAGGTCTGGACATACGCCATCGCCCCCCAGTCATAGACTGAGAAGCGATGTGTTGACGGACACATCATCCGTTTATAGAGGGGTTAGAAAGCCCCAAATCAGCACCCTGACTGATCCACGGTCACTGTAGAGCAATATGAATTTATAAAAAAGGGCTGATTTTACAGTGAAACTGGCAAATACGAGTTTTTCAAGGGTTCACTATGGGAAATTCTGGGGTGCGTTTTATTTTCAATGTTACGAAAACTAGCCCTGAGAATTTTTTCTGCCGTAATATCACAGCATCATGTGCCGATACCACAGGGGCAGGTCTGGATAGTGTGCGCTCAGGCAACGCATAAGTTTCGCCTTGTCGGTTGGGACAGGTCATCATAGGGCAACTGACTGATACGCTCGATTTCGTCCTTGTACGGCTTGCCACTCCATTTATAGAGCATTTCGGGATTGCCGATTTTTGATTTTGTCAGATGTCGTGGTTTATGCGCCCGCAAAACATGGCCGCTTTTGACCAGCCGTAGAAGGTCGCATGTTGGTTTTATATTTCTCCCCATTTCCGCTTGCAGCTGCGCCGCGATAGCCCGTGAAGAAAACCACTTATGCGGATTTGTGGTCAGCAACCGCATTATTGATCCCTTGATAGATCGTAAACTTTTCATCCTTAAATCCTTTCATGCATTTTTAGGGTCTGAGCCAGGTATGACCGATAAACCCGATTAACCCTATTTGACATCCTCAACCCGCCACAGGACGGCATTGGTGCTGGCACTGGCGCGAACGAATCTAAGGCGATTAACGATTTTCCTTTCATTTCGCCTAATCCAATTTCCAAGGCGCGTATTGTTGATGCCGTTTTTATTATCTCCGGCGATTTCCGTCAGGACTTCGTCGAGGTCTTCGGACTCAAAATCATTACCGCCAGTCATCGCGTCCGTAACTACGGTAGAGATTTTCGTTGGGGTGTTGCCGTATCTATCGAGCCAGATTTTTAACACGCGCCCCAGCAATTCACGGTCGGGGTCATCTGCGATCATATTGAACAGGGATTGAACGGGATCGGGAAGCCCCAGCCAGAGCAGAGGCTGGCGGCACAGTTCAGACCATTTAGTATATCCTCCGACTGGGTCGCAATCCGTTTTTGGTGAGCCGGCATTGATCCACACCCTGATGATTGTCAGAGCATAAGTGACATACTCCCCCCTCCGCTGGTGCAGAGTCCCCAGAAGATCGGGGTTTTTGAATTTTCGTGTAGCAGGAATTTCGCAATTCGGTTCAAGATTGATCGTAATGCAACGGCGGGCCATGTCATTCACTGGATCAACATTATTCCCGCTGGAAAGAAAAAGGGAACGGGTATTGACCGATACCATTTTTGATACGCCCAGAATCCGTCCACTCGTATATTCGGATGTCAGAGCCGTGCAGAGGCTTTTATGTGCGACAAGTTTATCGGTCAGATTGTCAAACTCGATTACGGCTGATCCACGCATAAATTCGGCAAGAAGGACTTTTCGGCATTCCTCATCGTCGTGCGGGAAAGTGGTCGGGGTTCCAGTCTGAAAAGAAGCGAATCCTCCAATGATACGGCAAAGGTATGATTTACCGGAACTGATTTGAGGGGCTTTGACGTGAAACATCGGCGCAAGCGGCAAACTGGGGCGAATGGCCGCTGTCAGCATTGCACAGATCGCGGCAGAACGGTCATTTTTATCCTTGAACGGAAACTCTTGAATAAGATCGTACAGTTTATCAAGGGCTTCACGCGCTTGCGCCTCCGTGGAATGTTCCGGCACTGAAAAATTCTCTGCCTTAAACGCCCCATACATACCTGTCGCAGAGTCATAGCCTGAAACGGTCGTAAGGCTTCCATCCTCCCGCAGATAGGGTTGATGGCCAATGCCGTTGAGTACGGGAAGATGCTTGTATTCCTCTGCTCCGTCCAACGCCATACAAACGCGCTCAGAGGGATCGCATTTGATACGCTCCCCTGCGCGAGCATCAAATTTTTCCCATACCGCAACATTTGAAAGTACTGAAACAAGCGCATTCCTGGGCAGAGGCTTGATGATAGTTTCATGCGTGATAGGATGATCATTCTTAATCGTGGAGATTGCACCGCCTCTTCGGAAATACCGTCCTGTGTCGGTGAGTTCTTTTTCGGCGCACTCGATGATATGATGCATCTCGCCCTGCATAAGCCGGATCGTGGGTTTTGTGCGTGTATCGGCAACACTCAAGCCCAAGCATTCAAGAAGGGTATGA